>JACPWY010000007.1 GCA_016196825.1 Deltaproteobacteria bacterium
GGACGTATCATCGCCTCTGCGGTGGCTTGGGCTGAGCTCAGGCCCCTGTTTGAGTCCACTGGGCAAATGGCGAAGGTGATGGGAATCATGATGGTCGACTTCGATCCCCTGGATGAAATGGCGGCCAATCTGGCCGGAGAAACATGGAAGGTTTATCGCTCCAAGGGAGGACCGAAGGAAAGAATCATCTCAGACTTTATCATCGGAGCCCACGCGCAAGTGCGAGCCGATCGGTTTCTCACACGCGATCGGGGTTTCTACCGACAGTATTTCAATAAACTAACCGTCCTCGCACTCTAGCCCCAACCTCCACGAACCACCATTTCCCAGCGGTCGGTATTTTAGGTTTTTAGAGCAGGGACTGCTTCCGGCGGGGGGCCATTAGAGTTTGGAGCGGGTGACTCCGGAGGGCTGGTGGTGGCCCGCAAGGGACAGCCAGCAGGCCGCAGGAGGCAGGACCCGCCCAAACTCTAATGGCCCCCAGCCGGGCACAATGCTTGTTTCGAAAAGCCTAAACTACCAAGCGCACGTAAATGCCACCGGGGTGCAGTCACGAGATCCGACTGCGCAGCCACGGACGGCTAAGCGTTGAGCCATGTATTTGGAGTCCGCATACGCCCAGCCAATGCTCTTGGTTTCCTGGCTGTAGGCGATGACCGCGCAGCCGCCTTGCACCCAGACGATGCTGCGGCAGTCGCTGGCGCCGCACTGGTAGATGGCTGTTTCTTCGGCCGTCCGACGATAGGGCGCGCCGTTTGAGAAGCCATACTTTCCAGTTTCCATCGAAAAGGCGAGGGCCCCGTAGCTCGGGATGTAGCGTGGGTAGTAGTAAACCGGTGTGTAGCTATAACCATAGACCGGAACCCTGACGATGGGGCCGCCCCACCAGCCGAAACCGCCCCAGCCGACCCACGCATTGTTGTGCAGGTAGTGATGAGCGACAGGCGCGTAACGGTAGCCATGTCCCTCAACTTTGGTTGCTTGGATAGAACAGAAAAGAGCGAAGACCAGGAATAGTCTGGACATTGGAAACCCCCATTGAATTGTTAAGGTTAATCTTGAGATTAATCCTTAACTGAATAGCCCATACGAAGGGCTTAACTCAGTTTTGGCGGAAATCCAAATAGACTTTACCGGTCGCGTCAGTTCAATTTAAAGATAAAGCCGCCAGGACCGTTTCGACCAGGGAATTCTGAAACTCGATATAGCCTTTGTTTTTCCCCTTCGGTTGAATCGAGGTGGCAAGACGCTCGGCCTTGATTCCCGAAAGCTCTGAAAATCTTTCTAAAGTCTTACTGGGGGCGTACTCGCCAGCAAGCGTTAGCTTCACGCCGGCTGATTGAGCGGCAACTGCGATCTCAGCAATTCGGCCAGCCGAGGGTGGAATGCCAGGTTTTTCTTCGATGCTGCCAAACGATTTGATTCCGTAGGCATCGAAAAAATAGGTGAACTCTTTGTGGTACTCGATGACAGCGGGCCCTTTCAGTTTGGCCAGTGCTGGGGCGAGGCGAGCCATATTTTTTTGATGGAGATCCTCGAGGCTCTTGGCGAGCGCCTGCTGATTTTTCGTGTAGTCGGCGAGATGCTGAGGATCCACTCGCACGAGAGCGTCGCGAATCGCCGTTGAGGCCTGAGCCAGGGCCTTTGGGCTTAACCAAAAATGAGGGTTACCGGCGGGGTGAATGTCGCCCATGGAGCGATCGATGGCGCCCGTCGGTTTTTCCAGAGGGGTGACGGCACTGCCGACCTCGCAGTAGCCTTTGCCCCCTGGCTGGACCTGAGCGTTGCCCGAACGACTGAGGACCTTCGGCATCCAACCAATCTCAAGCTCCATGCCGACGAGGCAGACGATGTGAGCCTCGCCGACGAGTCGGATGAACTCCGGAACGGTGTCAACAAAGTGGGGATTCTCCGTGCCATTGAGGAGCGAGCGAACTTCAGCGTGAACTCCCGCGACCTGTTGAGCGGCCCAGGCGAGATCGGTTGTCGTAGAGACCAATTTGATCTTGTCTACCGCTAAGGCCATCGATGCGGTCAGAAGAATCAGGAATGCGAATTTCATCTTTCCCCCTAGAAGTCGTGTGCAGGATGAGAGCCCAGAATAAAGACCGCCTGCAGCTCGAGAAAGTGCTCGGTGTTCGATACGGCTCCTTGCGAGAGCCGCCCCTTCACGCCATAGGAGGCCCGGATGGTCGAAAACTCGCTCGCCTTATAGCTGAAAGTGGGGACCAGACCGTAGTCGAAACTGCCGACGTTATTGCCGCCCGCGTCTTTGCTGTTGAGAACGCTGTATCCGTCGACCCGTACGCCCAGTGACCACGATGGCGAGAAGCCATATTGGGGGTAGGCGTAAAAGCCGATCGTGTTCTCAACGTCCCCCGCAGCGGGCGAATAGATCCGATACCAGAGTTCACTTTGAAACAGAAAGGTCAGTGTCTGGGCTTCACGCCACTTGGCGGTCAGGTCGAGACCGAACAAAGATGTGTTGTTTCCGGACGAATCCTTGCGCCCCAAGTAGTTGAGGCCGGTCTGTAGGCCGCCATCCAAGAAAAGATCGTTGTAAGTGACGAGTCTCAAGTAGTGGGTCGGCAGAACGGGACCTTTGCCCTCGTCGTGCGTGTGCCCGAACGTCCAACCGTTGGTGATGCCGAGAGTGAGGTCGAGATAAAATGGCGTTGGCCAGAGATAGCTGTACTCCGCGCCCGTATCATTCACCCCCTCCTCGTACAAAAATTGAGTCTGCACCTTCGGTGCCGAGGTGAAAGGCCAGTCGTGGCGGTGAGTCTGATTGAGGCGCCCCACGCCGAGAAAGTATTGCCCTACCTTGAACCGTGAGCGAGGGATGAGCCTTGAGGATCCAATAGTAAGCTCGTGAATTTCAAATTTGTATTCCCCGTCTTCATTGTGCGCTGCCAAGTTGAGAGCGCCGTCCCAGGTCTGGTCGATGGGAGCATACAGGACTACCTCACCTTCACGTGGGAGAAGGCGATTATCGGCCGTTCCGAGGAAATTACCGACGATATCACCAGCAACGGAGATCTGAAGACCGGTTCCGGCTGCCTCGGGCCTCGCCGCCTGCGAGAAACAGACAAGCGAGAAGAGAATCAGCAGGGAGCGGTTTTTCAGCATCAATTCTCCGAGAACTTGGCGGCGCTCGGCACCGCTTCAGTGAGGCTCGCCTTGGTCAGCGAAACTCCCCAGAACGCACCAGCGCCTTGGCCGGGCGCTTCGAGTCCGGCGCCTTCTGAATTGAGAAGGGCTGTGGAATCCTCAAACGTTGTGTTCGTGCTCCAGACCAAGATGTGGGCCGGTGATTCGTCGTTGTGAACGTCAATCTGAAAGCCCAATTTGTCGGCGGCATTGAGAGTCGCAAACTGCGCGGAAACATCGGTCGTTTTGTCGACCGCGAGGAGCTCGACCTTCAAGACAGCTCCGTTTCGGCTGAACTTCACCGACACGCCGCTTTGAAGTTTGTTAGTGCTATTGGCGATGAGACTCAAATCTCCTCCGTCCTGGAGAGTGAAGAATAGTCGGTAGCTATTCTTGGAGGCAGTTTCGCTCAAGGGGGTGTTAAAGACAATGCTGCCGGTGCCGGTCAGGTTGGCATCGCTTTTCGCGAGGTCACCTGGCGTCACAACGATGTATTTTTGGCCGCCGAGGGTTTCGGTCGCCGTATTTCCGGTGCGGCCGCTGCAGCCGAACAAGAGCGAAACGATAAAGAGAAGTGTGAGACGGGTTCCGATATTCATCATAGTATTTTCCTTTTTGAGAGGCCGCGAACTTAGCACAAAAGTGCGAGCCTGAGAGCGAAAAAAAGACTCTTTGCGTCATCATGCGCGACGCCCGTCTTATGGATGGTTTTCAGCCCTAAGGGCTCAAGATCACTTGGGTATCCTTAGAGCTCTTAGTGCAGAGGAGCGGAACCGGTGTAGATCTGGTGCTTCGGGCGGCCGGCGAGGATCTGCTCCTTGCCCCAGTTGGTGACCTTGGCGAAGGACTCGGAACGGATGAAGGCGTCAAAGGCGGCCTTGTCATTCCATTCGGAGACGATCAAATAGGAGGTGGGCGCGGCCACATCCTTATAGAGATGGGAATCTGTGTGGCCGGGGGCGTCTTTGAGAGCCGCGATGACCTGCGCGAAGGCTCTTTCGAAGACCTCTTCCTTACCGGCGAGGACGTTATAATTCATTCCAACTGTAACCATAAACATCGTTGTACGACAGGACGGGGGTGGGGGGAACTATTTTTTTTTGGCGGGATTCAGGATCGGTGGGCCCTTGGGGGTGGGGGCACGCAAAGTCTCGGCGAGTACCTCTCTTAAGAATGAGGTCGTCTCATCGCTGCCGGGGCTGAAGAGAGCGAGCTCAATCGCCCCTTTGATATCGGCGCTCTCGGGGTTGAACGGCGTGGCCAGCAGCGTATTCAACTCAACGCGCACGCGGCGCTTGCTGAAGCGCAGGCGCCGATCAGAGAAGGACACGGCTAGGCCCTCGGGTTTGCCTTTGGGGTCCACGCGGCCCACCCCGGAACTGGCGAAAAAGGTGGATTTCAGCGCCTCTTCATCGGCGGTGTTGGAGGGCGTTTGGGGCGAACGGAATTGAACATAGAGCGCGTTGCGGGAACTTTGGTTGTCCTTAGTGGGAACGCGCAGCTGCGACTGGTTGCCTGAGACATCGGCGACGAGGAGGAACGAGCCAAATTGAGAGAGTTTGTCGCCGGGGTTGGCGTTGCCCAAGATTATCTGCAAGACCTGCTGGCCTTTGAATTGGTTTTGGTACGGGGCTGGGAGCAGCGTTGAATCGACCTCGAAGCCAATGGCGTATAGGCCCGTCGTTGCGCCAAAGCTCAGCTTTTCGGTGGTGGTTCCTCGTCGAAAACTGAGTTCGCCCAGGGAGGCGTTCTGCTTGAGGTTGAAGAGTTCGGTGAAGGCGGTGGAGTTGCTAGGGGGCGTAGCCCCGGTTGCCAACGAAATGGCGAGCGACACGATAATGAAGGGTATTGGTGAAATGTGGTCTAGGGCTCGCATGATCATTGGCCGGTGAGCGATTTCCAAACTTTGTCGAAGTCGTCCGCCTCCACCTCAGAATAGATTTCCGGGGCGGCTTCTCCGTCCCGGTAAAGCGCCACGACACAACCGACGTCATTGCAAAATCCGAGGCAGCCGGTGCGGGTGATCCAAAACTGAGAGCGAATCCCCTCCTGGATAAGCTTGTCTTTCGTTTTGGCGAAAAACTCGTGTCCGCCAACCTTTTTGCAGCAGGATTTTCCTTCGGGGCGCTCATTGGTGCAGACGTAAAGATGAGCCTCGGGGCGATCCGTGATCGGCTTCATACGCGTTCGACCTTTCCCTTCTGAAAGAGGAAATCAAGATAAAGGTTGGTGAGCTTTTCCTGGACCGTGTTCTGACGGAGCCGATCGTTTAGGTTCTGGAAATCGACGTGGTCGAGCGGCTGGTCCTGGTTGTAGCAGGAGAAGATGATCGTCTCTTCACCGGTCTTGGGATCAATGTGTTTTTGCAAGCACTGGGCACAGACCTCCTTCATCATGCATTGCATGGGGGAGTTGATTGAACCGATCGCGACGTGGTCGAGCCGGAAATAGGGTTTGAGCACCTCGTGCCGCGCCTTTTGCACCGCCGCCATCATGCGGTCTGAGCCGATGGCGAGAATGTGGGTGACCTCATTGAGGGAAAAGGGCGGGCTCTTCTGGAGCTTGCCCTGGCCATACTGTTCCATGGCCTGGACGATGTTGCCGATGAATCCGATGTCGTTGGGGCGGCGTGGGCTGATGGGGTCCCCCTTGTCGACGCTCCAGATCACCTGATCGGTGTGGGCCTCGATCTCGTTTTGCTTGAAGAGATCGTCCTTTCTCTTATAGCCGGCGAAATAGACAACTCGATTGTTCTTCTCCTTGAGGGCCTTTGCGATTGAGAGAAGAACGGCGTTGCCGAGGCCGCCGCCGGCCAGAAGGACCAATTCGTTTTGGGGGATATCGGACGGTGTGCCCGTGGGGCCCATGACGACGACTGGGTCGCCGGGCTTCAGCGTCGCGCAGAGGCGCGAGCTTGCTCCCATCTCTAGGACGATGACGCTTAGGAGATCGTTGGCTTTGTCCACCCAAGCGCCGGTGAGAGCCATGCCCTCCGTCATGAGCTTGGAGTTGCCGATGCCGTGAGATTCGCTCTCGAAGTTTTGAAAACGATAAAACTGACCGGGCTGGAATTTTCGGGCAGCGTAACGTGCCTTCACCACGACCTCGACAATAGTGGGCGTGAGGCGAATCACCTTGACCACCTTCGGGACCAGAGTCTGGCCGAGGAAGTTGGCTAGGTTGATGAACTTCTCTGAGGGAGAGGCTTCCTTTTCAGCGTGGGCGATGTCGGATGTGAAAAGTTTGAAGACGTGGCGCGCGCCGTGTTTGGCGGAGGCCATCGCCTTTACCACATTGCCGGCATAGTTCGGGTGGTTGTCGCCATAGAACGAGACATATTTGCCCTGGTGAGTGTGTGAGAGGAAAAAGGCTTCGCGATCATCTCGGGCGGCGAGGGCGAGCTTCCGAGTGCCATCAGAGGCGATTTCGATCTTGAACTTTTTGAAGAACGTCTTTTTCTCGTCGAGCTCAAACGAACCCGGGTGTTCCTTTTCATAGATGGTGTTGGGCGAGGTGCCGGCCGCCACACAGAGTGTGCGGGCATTAAGCAGGAGCTTCTCGCCATTTCCGCGTTGGAATGTGACCTGGGCGAGAGCGCCGTACTTATCCGCGTGGGCCTCCACTGGGTTGCAGTTTTCGATAAATTGGATTCCTTCCTCGAGTGCCTTAGCCACCTCTTCGTGGTTGAGGCGGTAGGCCGGGGAGTCGATCATTCTCTTGCGGTAGACAAGCGAAACGCCGCCCCACTCGCGGCACAGCTTGATAAAGTTAGGCGAGCGGCCCTCTTTCTCGGCGAGTCGTCGCTCGTCCCGAATGCGCCGGCCGTGCTCAAGAAAGAGGTTGAGGTTCTCCTTCTCCTCGACATCGCAGAGGCGTGCGGCGAGGCCTTCACCGTATTCCTTAGTGAGGGTCTCAAAGCGCTCGAGAATCTTTTCGACCTGGACCGGGTAATAGGCCAAGAGCTCAGTCGCGGTGTCTATTGCTGTGAGTCCGCCGCCAATGACCACCGCCGGAAGGTGGACCTGAAGATTGGTAAGCGAATTGCGCTTGAATGCGCCGGTCAACTGGAGGCCCATGAGAAAATCGCTCGCCTTGCGGATGCCCCGCATGAGGTTGTTCTTAATGGAAACGATATTGGGCTTGCCGGCGCCTGTTGCAATGGCGATGTGATCAAATCCTAGCTCCCACGCGTCAGCCAGTTCTAGCGTGCCACCGAATCGTACGCCGCCGAAGAACCGCAGGTGTTTTCGCCGGAGAAGCGAAAGGTAGATCACTGAGAGAAAATTCTTGTCCCAGCGGACGGTGATGCCGTACTCGGACACGCCGCCAAAGCCGGTGAGAATGCGTTCGTCGAGCTCCTTCTTGAGCTCGTTGAAATGTTGAATGGGCTTTGGGTATTCGCGATCAATGCCGGTCAGGGTCGAGTCTACGGGCTCGAGCTTGAGGCCATCGATCCCAACGACGCCAAAGCCTTCGTTGGCGAGGTAGTGGCTCAGCGTGTAGCCTGCGGGGCCGAGTCCGACGACGAGGACATTCTTGCCATTAAATGGGAGCGCATACGGCCGTTCGCGGTTGAGCGGATTAAAGCGCGTGAGCAACGAGTAGATCTCAAAGCCATAGGGCATCGAGAGGACATCGGTTAGGACTGCAGTTTCATTTTGCGGGATATTGACCGGTTCCTGCTTCTGGAAGATGCAGCCCTTCATGCAATCATTGCAGATGCGATGGCCGGTGCCCGGGCACATCGGATTGTCGAGCATGATCATGGCGAGCGAGCCGATCACATCGCCTTGACGACGGAGTAGGTGCATCTCGGAAATTCTTTCATCGAGCGGGCAACCCTCGAGAGCAATGCCGAGAGGATTTTTCTTATAGCCACCGGCCTTTTCGACGAAGCCGGTGGAGCAGGAATCCTTCTGGCGCGGGTGACAGATGATGCAATAGTCGATCTCTCTGAGCACCTGCTTCGAATTCATGCGGTTGTCGGTGAGCTTGAATCCGTCGCGGCATCGCAGGGCGTGGTCGGGACCAATCATCTTTTCCGGAATCCTGGGATCGGGCTTCACCACTTCTACGAGGTTTTCGTACTCGATTTTGGCGGCGCGAACGAAGGAGGCCCAATTCTTCAGGGAGGCGCGGCGCTCGGGGTCGACCCAGAGCTGGACACACCAGTCTTCAAAAGACTGGAGAGAATTCTTGGCCTTCTCAGTGGGAGAGGATCCGGCGAGGTGAAGACACAGACTCTGGAGCCTTTGGTTTTCGAGTGTGTCGAGAGGTTTTTGGGCCTTGAGCTTGGTCTCACAATCCAGAATGAAGAGAACGGTCTGGGCGACGGTGAGCTCTTCATCGGATGGGTGCGGGGTTGAATCGTTCGAGAGGATCTTGCGGACCGTTTTATCGAGCTCCTTGAATTGCTGAGGCGAGATCGGTTGCTCCTCTAGACGCTTGAAGACGCGGATATTCAGGAAGTCTTTCTTGAAGCGGAAGACGGGGGCGAGGTCGAGGGTGGCCTTTTTGAGCTTGGCCTCATGGGTGGAGACATTGAACAGTCGCCCGATGAAATCGCCGAGAACCTTGGCGGTCTCGACGAGGACTTCGGACTCTTCGGGGCGAGCGACCTTGCCAACGGTGTTGTCGTACTTGGCTCTGAGGCCGGCATTTTGGTCCCCGGCAAACTTCCAGAACTCGGTGTGAAGACCCTTGAGCTTTGAGGGCTCATAGAGATCGGAAAACTTGAATTGGCCTATGCCGAGTGGGAAGTCCCTCACGTTGCTCATACAATTCTTGTTTTAATAACGGTAAGTTGTCTCAAACTCAACTTTTCCGGTTCATTTTCGAGCCAAACTTTTTCAATTGGTGCGAGGCTTTTTCCAGAGACTGAGAAAGTTTGTCCGCCCCCTTCGCGGCCATTTTCGCGGCCTGGGCCGCTGTCTCGACTCCTTTGGAGGTCACTTCCAGGCCCGAGGTCAGCGTGTCCTTGTTGAGCACTCGGTTGGCCAACTTGGACGACTGGCTGATCACCTCTTTGGATACCTTCATTGATGTGCTCACGGCGGACCGGACATCCGAGACCGCTTTCAGAAGTTTATCGAGCTTTTTCTCAGACATGAATCACCCCATGGGCAACGGTACGCCCGCTGGTCGAATGATATTGAGTAGATTTTGAAACCCAGACATGACGGCGCGAATAATCTCTTGTGGCGTTTTCTGCGCGGAGGCATGGCCCGCGATCTTCGGCAGGAGAGTTTGCGTGGAGACGATACGTCCCGTGGGATCGTAGGCGATGCGAATCGTTCCGACCCCTTTTTCATCGATAAGAATCGGCTTCCCCTGGTTTCCATAGCGAAAGCTCAGGCGTGAGCCATTGGGCGAGGTCATTTCCGTGATGCGGCCAAAGCGGTCATAGTTGAGGGCGACCGATTCGTTTTTTGAATTCGAGGCCTGGATTACATTGCCGCGCTTATCGTACCGGAAGGTGGAGATGATGCCATTTTGACTGAGGCGGGTGATCTTGTTGAAGCGCGGATCGTATTCGAATTTGAGGCTTTCGGAGGGGCTTGTTTTCTCCATAAGCATTCCGTTCGGAAAGTACTTGTAATCGGTGGTTACGCCGCCGGCGACGATCTGAAGGGGTTTGCCGCCGCTCAGGCCGTAGATGGTGACGGTGCTCTTGCCATTCTTCTTGGTTTCTAGGCGATAGAGATAGCGGGTGCCACTGGGCTCGGTGCGGATGGTGTAGTCGTCGATCTGCTCGTCGGTTTTTCCGTCAGCGAATTGGGTCACGTACTTAGTCCAGAAATGGTCACGAGGATCGGTCGCGCTCCGACCGTAACTATACTGGGTTTCCGCTCCGTCCTTTTCGCGGCTGAATGTGATGAGACCGTTCTCATCATATTTCATTTCGCGGGTGACCTTCTTTGCGTCGGTGGATTCGGTGAGGTAGTCGATTCCGGTGATGAGGTGAGGGTGCCGAGGGCTTTCGTATCGATAGGAAAAGGCTTGGTTCGTGGAATCGGTGACCTTGGTGAGATTTCCTTGCTGGTCGTACGTATAGGCCGTTCGGAGATTCCGATTGTCGACGGCCTCGATGATACGGTTCTTCCGCCAAGTGAAGCGGATCGATACGCTCCTGTCCTCGCTCTGGAGCTGAACTATTTGGCTCTTCTCCTGAGTAGAATAGGTGAACAGCAACGTGAAGCCGTTCTTATCGGTCTGGCGGGCGATCCGACCGTTTTTGTCGTAGGCCTGGGAGAGCCCGTCGTATTTGCGGATCCAATAGTTATTTCTGTATTCCATGGTTTGCAGGCCGAATTCCGACGAGATCAGGACCTCACCGCGGGGAAGCGGGCTTGTGATGTGAAACTGAGCGGCTGCGTCGGCACGGTATTTTGGCTCATTCGCGAGGCGAACCTCCATCGAGGGTGGAAGCGAAAGCTTGTTCACCTCGGCGTCGGACAGTTTTCGGCCGAGGCGGTCTTGGAAAAAGGCGCGCTTGAGATCGTGCATGAACCGCGCTTTGACCGCGGGACTCTCTTTCGCGCTGGCGAAGGTCAGTGTGTTTCCGGAGAATCCGTCGCGCAGAAGAATCTTACGATCGCCGGTGAGCGTGATGACCGATTCCATAAGGCTCGTCCAGCCCCAGCCGAAGGCGCCGTTCCACCCATTGGTTTCAAAGACAGCGGTGATGGAATTGTAGGAGCGGGCGAGCTCGACCGGCAGCACGGGACCGGGAATGCTGAAATCCACATAGAGTAAATTCATGCTGCCGTTGAGTCGGTTGACGTTAAGCGCCAGCAGACTTGTCGACGCAATGAATAAGATGAGCGCGGTTTTCATGAACTCTTATTATACTAATGATGGAAATCGGAAGAAATGAAAGGAACGCTGATGAAGCGACTTGTCACGATCCTCTCTCTTGCCATTATGGCTGGTTTTTTCACTGAGTTAGCCGCGAGAATCGGGGTGACGATTTCACTGGGTTGGAGCGCTGTGTCAACGAAGTTGATGCGCCACCCCGAGGAACTTTGGTTTTCCTATTATCCGGAATTGCGTCGCATCTTGGCGGCTCCTGGAGAGGCCGCGCCGCGGGTGCTCTTGGTTGGGGCGTCTGTGATCGCGGGTGGCCGGGGCTATGGCTCAGTGGTTGATCGCCTTCGGGAGGAGGGACGGCGAGCGGGAGTGGAGATTTCCATCGCGAATGCTGGGGTCCCAGCTCACACATCGGTGGATGCGCTGTTCAAATATCGACTGTTGGGGGAGCGGCGTTTTGATCTCGTCATCTGGTCGGAAGGGTTCAATGAAGTGCGGGCGAATAATTGCCCCGATGGGGATTTTCGGAGCGATTATTCCCACTACAGTTGGTATCGACGATTGCGGGTCCTTGAGCGGCACCCGGAGTTGAAGTTTATAGCCCTGCCATATGTGGTGGACAGCCTTGTGGAGGAGGCGCGTCACCTTCTGAGCGGGCACCGGGATCTGCCTCGGCATGCGCCGGTTGCGGAGTATCATCGATATGGGGAGAAGGTGAAGACGACTCTTTCGCTCGAGAAAAACCTGGAGGCGTTCTTGGGGGTTGCCCGACAGCGCGGGGAGGCGGTCGTGGTGGTGACCCAGCCGTTTTTTATTCCGCCGGACTATTCGCTGGAGAGGTTTCAAGGGCGGGCACTCGATTACAACAGCCATGTCTTGCCGGTGGAGCTCTGGGGTTCGGTCGAAGGGGTGCGAGCAGGGGCCGAGGCGCACAACGAAGCGATCCGGCGGGTGGCCGCCCGGGCGCGGGAGCGGGGCCAGGACGTGAAACTGATCGACTTGGCCACTCTTCTCACGGGGGGCCGAAAGTATTTCAATGATGTCTGCCACCTCACCGACGAGGGATCGCGTGTTTTTGCTCGGCAGATTCTCAATGCATGGGAGCGAGCGCGCCTTGCACGCGAAAGATCATCTCCCGTTCAAAAAGCCCCTCATTCCTGAGAAAGCCCTTTTCTAACAACTTCGGAAAACCGCCCTCCAGGGTTCTGGGTATGGGAACAATTACGAACTCTATCTTTTGTTCCTGGAGGTAACGAACAAGGTCTGTGGCGCCCACACACGGAAGATATTTCCACCGCCCTCGGGCCTGGACTGCGCTGACGAAGTTTTCAGTCGTGGCGACGCGGTGGTTGGGGCCGTGGCGACGGTAGAGCTCTTCTCCGGCTGACGTGAGCGGGCGCGGACTTTTGAGGTGGCCCATTGCAAGTGTGGTCGCAAGAATGGCGATGTTGCCGAGCGCGCAGAGCGCGACGACTCCTTTTCTGAAAGAAGCGGTGGGCGAGTCGAGGGCGCGGCCGAGGCAAACGTAATAGAAGGGAAGGGCCGGGAGATAGTAGCGGGGGACATAGGTTGAGAGAACCATTCCCATCGTGGTGATAACCGCCCAGGAAAAGAGGGTGGAGATCCCCTTTTCTCGTCGACAGCGCAAGAGTCCGATGCCGGCCACCGCCAGAACGGGTGGCGAGACCGCCTTGAGCCAGCCGAAGAGATAACGGCCTAGCGTGAGCCACCGGAATTTGAAGACGAGCGCCTGCGGGAGCGCGGGATCGGGCGGGAGCGGCCCTTCGAGTTGGTTGAGATCACCGAGGACCGTGTGGTGGCCGTCGTAGAGATGGCACCAGCGATCGGGTGCCTGGTGGAGCCATTCGAGGCCGAGGTAGAAATGGTTGAGCGCGAAGGACGGCGAGGGGGCGAGAACGCCGATGCGCGAGCGAAAGTAGAGGCTGAGAATGAGGATGGTGAGAAGGGTGGGAAAGGTGGTGGCGATGCGGGTTTTCGGCCTGGCGGCAATCCACGGAAGCCAGCGGGAGAGAATGTAGAGTGCAGCGATGAGCCCTGGGAGTCGGCACAGGATGAGGAGCGGGAGCAGAAAGGCGTCAAGGAGGGAAGGAGATCCCTTTTCGAGATTGCGCATGACGACGAGGGTAGCGATGAATAGATAGAGTGTGTCGGCCCCGAGGGTGGTGGCCTGCTGAACGACGAGAGGGTCGACGGCCAAAAGGAGTGCGACGGCGGTGGCGGTCGTGACGGACGAGGTTCGTTTTATGTGATGGAAGAGGAGCGC
The DNA here is from genome assembly GCA_016196825.1 of Deltaproteobacteria bacterium. Lineage (GTDB taxonomy): Bacteria > Bdellovibrionota > FAC87 > UBA2466 > UBA2466 > JACPWY01. The sequence continues at coordinate 13,244 of JACPWY010000007.1, forward strand.
GATCGTGCCGAGGGCGCTCATCATGTTGACGAGGAGAATGGCTTGAGTGGGGCTGAATCCGAGAACGGTCGGAAGGGCTGCGAACCAGCTGATAAGCGGCATCCAGAGCGACCCGATAGCAGCGGCTATCTCACCGGTTGCGACGCGCTGGGTGGCCTGTGCATAGAAGACGCTGTCGAAGGTGAGACTCCATAGGTGACTCCCTCCGAATAGGCGCAGTGCGCAGGCAAATGTGAAGACGCCGAGCGGTAGAAGCAGGACGGGGATTCTCGATGACGGCATTCGAGTCGGATCTTACCATTGATGATCATGGAATCGTTGGGCCGGATCGGATGGGGGTTGGCGGCCACCGCGCTTGTTATTTGCGCAGTAGTGCCGTTTGTTTCCCAGAGTTCGGATATGGTGGGCTATCCGCTTTGGGCTAGCTTCAACATTAATCGACTGTTCTTCACCGCGTATGCGGCAATGCTTCTGCCGCCGATTTTCTTCGTATGTTTCGGGGGAAGGTGCGAGGGGGCGGGCCGACTCTTTCAGGGGAGTGGCGGCGGACGGTTGTCCCTGGGTTGGATCTGGGTGGGGGGAGTGATCACTGCAGTGGTGCACGCATCGCTGCCGCTCGATCCACTCTCGATCCATCGCGACTTTCACCATCCGGGTGAGATGCTGGTGCCAGCGTTGACATTGTGGCAGGGGGGCGTTCCCTGGCGCGATGTGATGCTCCACCAGGGGCTGCTAGCGGGCCCGCTGCGGGCTATTGTAGGCTGGTTTTTCGTCGAAAAATCCTACTGGGGGGCGGTCGCGGGCGAAAGGTTGTTTCTGATTCCGCTCGCGATGGTGTTGGCCTATGCCTGGCGGGTGAGGCTCTTTCGGGGGAGTCCGGGATTCGTGGTCTTTGCGACCTTCATTCTGCCGATTCTTTGGCCGCAGCTGTTCGGGCGGCGAGTGGCCTATTTTGAAAGAATGATCCTCTATCCGCTCTATCTGTTGGTGGTGATGGAGGCATTCGTGAAGGGGCGATGGGTTTGGATGGGTACGGCGGGTGTCTTGATGGCATCGATGGTGTTTCTCACACCGGAGATGGCCATTCTGGCGTTGGCTTCGCTCGTGATTCTCTCCGCGCGGTGGTTTTTCGGAAAACGCGGCGAGGTATTGCCGTGGATCTGTGGATTCCTACTGCTGGTGATGGGAGTGATGGGGTGGCTCGCGAGGCATGGGGCTATGGCCGCTTTTGGGGACTATTGGCACTACTTTCTATCCGGTTATCGGTTCATCTACGGAATGCCGCTGCACCCAAAAGGGATTCCCCTCTTTTGGTTTCTGGTTGTCGTGCCGGGCGCGATCTTTTTCTTATCGTTGGTGCATCTGATTCACTGCTGGCGAAAAAGGGTTGAGCCGACGCCCGTTGCCTGGGGGCTGGCCTTGGTGGCGGTTTTCTCGGTGCTCTATTTTCAGAAGTTTTTGTGTGAGGCCGACGACCACATCTATGCGGTAGTCTTTGTGACACTGCCGTATCTGGAGTGGTTAATTTTTGAAGTGGTCAGGCGATTGCCGGTGAGAGTTTCAGTTCGGTCGCTGAGGTTGGGAATGGTTGGGTTGGCGGCTGCCTTTCTTGTCTGGGCCCATCCGGAACGAATCGATCGGTTTGGGAAGAGGTTTCAAAATCACGGAGGGCGGGAGCTTGTCGCGTCGCGAGAGGAGCAGGCTGTTATCGACGATTTTCGGCGCCTCTTTGGGCGTGTTTTGGCGCCCGATGAGCCCGTGCTGGATCTCACCAATTCGAGCCTGCTTTTTCACTCCATTTTGGGTCGTCCGTTTGTGGGGAGGTTTTTTCAGACAATTACACTGGCTTCGCCAGCGGGGCAGCGAGATCTGATCTCCGCCGTGGAACGGGTGAAGCCCAAGATCGTGATTTTTGACCGCGCCTTTGGATTTGATGTTTCACACCCGGTGCCGATTCCTGTGAGGTTTCACCATGTGTCGAGCTGGCTTCTGAGGAATGGTTACTTGCCGTGGGTGAATCTGGATGGGTACGCGCTTTTGCGACGGGCAGACTGGATGCCTCGAGGGATTTCAACGAAAGATTTCGTGGGGCTCACCGAGTCCGCGCCACCTCGGGAATGTGATTGGGGGGCGGTGCCGAGTGCCTGGCTTGGGCGGGCGGCGCCAGAGGGTGATTATCTGGAGATAGATTTGGAGGGGGCGGTGTCCGATCACTGGATCGTGCGGGCGACAGGGGAGAAAAATCCTGTCCGAGGGATCCATTTCCGCACGTTGGATGGCCCAGGGGGTGTGTACCGAGTGCCTTTGTCGAACTGTCTTCAGTGGGCGCTATTGCGGGGGCAGCCTGTGGAGGTGAAGCACGACCGACCGCAGAACTTAAGATCGCTCAAGTTTGTATCTCAAATCCCACGCGAACTGTCTTAATTGGCGGGCTCGCCTAGGGAAAGAGGCCCGGGTATAGTCAGCGCCGATGGCGACGAGGATTCAGACATCGCAGGTTGTGGTTTGGATCCTTTTGCTCGCCGTGGTGGCTGTGGGCTTAAGGAACTTTGAGCGGGGGATGAGCAGCGATGCCCCCCTGTATGCGAGCATCGCGCGTAATATTGTCCAGAGTCACAACTGGTTGGATCTTGAAAGTGGGATCGGTGATTTCCATCCTTACGTTGAGCACCCGCATCTGGGGTATTGGGTGTTGGCGGCGGTATTCAGTGTGCTGCCGGCTGAGGATTGGTCGGCGCGGATTCCGGGTTGCTTGTTTTACGTTTTGACGCAGGGGCTCCTCTTCTTTTTCATCCGCAAACGGTTTTCGGAAAAGGCAGCTGTGTGGACGGTGCTTCTTCTCTGGAGCTGGTCGCGGTACAGCAATTTTTTCTCCAACGTCTATCTGGATCCGGGCTGTGTCTTTTTTGGTTTGTTGGCTGTGGTGATGATGAATTTTCGGAGACCGGCTCTGTCGGGGCTGGCGCTAGCGTTTTCGATTCTTTACAAAGGCTTGGCCGGAATGGGGTTTGTGCCTGTTTTGGTGTGGGTGTGTGCGACGCGAGTGAAGGAGAAGAGGGTCAGGGCGGCGGCTAAATTTCTTTTGGCGTTCGCGGCGCCGCATTTTGTTTACTGGCTGGTGTTGCAACGGAGCCACACGCCGAACTTTTTGGAGCTCTACTGGGAGCGCCAAATGACTCACCGGTTTCTGGAACTCGTGGTCATCACAAAGCTCATCTCTTGGCGAGGGTGGGGTGAGCTGATGCAGGACACCTACTACTTGCTCCTGCTAGTTCCCTTGGCCTTTTTTCTCTCGAAGAATCGTCGGGGTCTCATCGTGCCGGGGATTCTTTTGGTTGTTTACTGTCTGCTCTTTGCCAAGAGTAACTTGTCGGGTGAACAGTATTGGTTGGCAGTGATGCCATGGGTGGCGTGGATATTGGCGGACGGACTCTTCGCGCGGATTCCGTGGGAGCCCGAGCGTGTGCGAAAGGTGACCGGTGCTTTCGCCGTGATCGCGATTTTCTGGGTGCAATACATTCCCTTCAACATGCACCGCCTTCCGGTGCCGGAGGAGGTGAAGGAAATTCAACGCCGAAGCGGCGGGCCGCTCGTGCTGATGGTGCCTCGCGGAGACATCGAGTTTCTCCACGCCTCTCGATTGGCCTGGTACGCCAACGTTAAGGTGCTTTACCACCGTGATAAGGAAAAGCCACTGGTCGTCGTCCCAAGCGGCGGTTTGACACTGCACGCGACGGAATTTGGGCCAGCGGAGCTCAAGGCCAATGGCCTTTGCCGAGGCCCTCTCTTCAAATACTCCGAGCTCTGGGTTTCTTGCCAGGCCGGATAAGGCATCCCGGCGCGGGCGCCGGGAACCATTTCGAGGCCGACAGCTTTGCGTATCAACGATGTCATTGGCTTCATCGACGCCGACGCGTAGCTTCTTGACCGGACAGTTAAGGCGCTTTTTTTCTATTTATCGATGAGATATCAGCACATTTCACGTTGACATAGAGTCGCTACTTGCTAAATCTATCGACGATAGAGAGGTGGTTAATGATTATTTCTCCTGTGATTCTCTCCCTGCATGAGAAGACCCTCGGTGTAGCCAAAGCCTTCAAACGGTCTGAAAGACAGCTCATCGATTTGTTAAGTGAGATGGACAGAACTCGGGGATTTGTCGCTATGGGTTATTCCTCGATGAGATCCTATTGTGTGGGCCCCCTGCGCCTCAGCGACTTTCAGGCCTATTCACTCGTGGGCATTGCGCGAAAAAGCAGAGAATGTCCTAAGATGCTTGAGCTCATTGATCAGGGCTCATTGTCGGTATCTCATGCCACTTTGCTACTCAAGGCGATTAGTAAGAGTAACCAAGAAGAACTCCTGGGCGTGGCTACTCAGCTCACTAAACGCGGCCTGGAGTTTGAACTCAAGAAGCGTTTTCCCAGCAAAGGGCGCGAGATCACACGCCCCATCTGTAGCAGCCATTCAGAAGTCACACTTTCTGTGCCAAATGAACTCCTCGCCGCTCTAAAAAATTTGCAAAATATTTACTCTTCCAAGAGGAAGCGCTGTCTAACGCTGGCCGAAACGCTTCAGATCATGACCGAGGAGTGTACGACTAAACATGATCCCATTTCCCGGGCAATGAGAAGTGCCGCCAGAAAGAAAAAGACCCAGATATCGTCGCCCGAGAGGCCAGTCGCCACCATCGTGCCACCGATTCATAGGGTGGCGCAGTACAAGCGCAACCCTATCCACTGGCGACTTCGCTATGAAGTCGTTCTCAGAGACAAGCACCAGTGCACGCACCTTCAACCGGATGACACTCGATGCGAAGAGCGGCGCTTCCTCCACATTCACCACATCATACCAGTGCACCTGGGTGGGCAGAATGTCCTAGAGAATCTCACCACGCTTTGTTCCAATCATCATAGTTACCTCCACTGGGAGGATCGGTGGCGGGTGAAGAGCAGAACTGGGTCGGTGGTTACTTTTTAGCTCGTCGCCTAAAGAGTTTCATTCAGCGATGACTTGCTGGGAGCGATGTCTCTCGGCGAAAGGATGTATAGAATTCATTCATCGTAAGGGTGCAGTTTTTCCTCCTTCCTTTTCTTTGGGTTAGGTGTTGATTCGGCAAGTTAGCGGTTAGTGATCGCCGGTGAATGAATTCCCAATGGACTAAATCCTGAGCGGTAGGGTTGTATGGGATTTGATTGCAAGGCGTCGTGTGAGTTTCCGTCGAAGACTCTGGGCGTTGTTGGATGGTTTTTGACGTCGAGACTTTGTTTATGAGGCTCTGACTCAAGCCGTTGTTTCATGTTTTTGGGTGTCCGAGCATTTTTGGGCGTAGGTGTCCGTTGGTGTGGAGATATTTTTGTTTTTCCGAGGTTGCTACGGTGGGGCGATCCCACCAGTGAAGAGTGTTCCGATTTTGCACTGAGGGCACAGGTCTGGATCGAGCCCTGTGAATTGTCGAAGTAGCGCCTTCCAATCGAGCGGGAGTGTCGTTTGGAGGACTTCTATGATCCCCTGAATCGCCTTTACGATTCTGATGTTCTCCTTTTTGAGACGACTTCCGAGTAATCCGAAGTGTCGGATTCGGACATAGCCTTTGGGAAGGATATGGAGCAGGAATCGTCGTAAAAACACCCGGACATCGAGCACTAGGATCTTCTTCTCTTTCGGATTTTCTCGGTCTCTCACCTTGAAATGGATCTGATTCCCTTCCAGTTTGACGAGCCGGTAGTTTGAGATGGCTATTCGGTGGGTATATTGCCCCAAATAGTTGATGACCTGCTTGGGACCGTTGAAGGGCTCTTTCGCGTACACCACCCAATCCTTCGATGCGGCAGTGACGAGGATCTCCTTGAAACTGGGAAAGTGTTTGAGGTGTTCTATCTTCCCCATGAATTTAAGTTTACCGTCGTCAAATGCTCGCTCTAGGGCCTCGAGCATCTTCCCCCTAAAGACCGTTGAGAGCACTCTGACCGACAAAAAGAAGTCCTTCTTGCAGTGCACCCACGCTGTCTTCTTCTTATTGAGTCCGCCGGCTGGTACTATGAAATGGATATGGGGGTGATCGACAAGGTTCTGAGCCCAGGTATGGAGCACCCCGATAAATCCTATTTCAGCTCCCAGTTGTTTCGGGTTTTGGGCGACGTCTTTTAGACTCTCCGACGCAGCCCGAAAAAGAATGTCGTACCCGACATCCTTATTCCGAAGTATGAGCGGATTTAGCTCCGAGGGAATCGTAAAGACGACGTGGAAATATTGGCAGGGCAGTAGATCTTTTGTCCGCTTATCTATCCACCGAAGCTGGCTCAAGAATTGGCACTTTGGGCAGTGTCTGTTTCGGCATGAGTTGTAGGAGTTCTTCTGGTACTCGCACTCATCGCACCGGACGCTGTGGCCGCCAAGCTGACTCGTCCGACAAGTTGTGATGTCACGAATCACCTTCTGATGAGAGTAAGGAAGTTCTCCCAGCTCGTGTCCGAAACGGTGAAAAAGATCCGCGATTTCGATTTCCGGTTTGTAGAAGGTCTTCATTTCGCCACCCCCTGCAGCTCGACTCCCTTGAAATACTCATCAAGAGGGCTTTTGACCGGGATGGTTTTGATGTTTGAGATCTGGAGGTAGCGAATCGTCGAGCGGATATCCGAATGTCCAAGAAGGAATTGGACGTGGAAGAGGTGTGTCTTTCGCTCGATTAAATGGACGGCAAACGAGTGACGGAGTAGGTGCGGATAGATTTTTTTTTAATACCCGCAAGTTGCCCGGCTTTCCGCAAAATATATCCAATCGCCGTGTGGGAGAATTTTTTCTTGAGTTCCCCACTATGGCTATTTTTCGTCGGCATGAAGAGCCAATCTGATTTAACGGGGTTGTGCACCCGGCACAGCCGCCAATAGGTCCTAAGACACTTTAAAGTGATCGGCGACAAGAGGGCCTGGCGGTCCTTCCCGCCTTTTCCATCTCGGATATGGATGCACATCCTTTTGCTGTCGATATCCTGGATCTTTAAATTTCTAAGCTCCCTGTGTCTGATCCCCGATGAGTAGAGCGTCATGATGACAGCCTTCCACATAACCTTGTGGACAGAATCGATCATCGACGCCACTTCTTCCTCACTAAGAACGGCCGGCATTTTTCTTGAAGTTTTGACTCGAGGAAGAGCATCCGTGTACCAGTGCCGGCCCAAGACGTACCGGTAAAAGAATCGAATCCCCGATAACTCCTTATTGATCGAATTGGGGGCCAGCTCCTTCTCCTTTAACAGATGGAGCTGGTACGCCTTGATATCTTCCACGGCGAGTTTCACCGGAGGTCTTTTGTGAAACTCGACGAATTTCTCCATCGAGTCCAGGTATTGAGACTTCGTTCCTTCTTTCAACCCACGCACTTCCATTTCGGCGATCATCCGATCGCGCAGACGCGTAGCCATGATGCTTTCTCCTTGTTTTTGATTTTGGGATTATTGGTGAACTACTGAAGGACTACAGACTTCAGGATAAATGGAGTTTAGAGCTTCATGAACGCAATTTTAATTCTGACGTCGATAAGGCATGGGCAATCGCGTTAAGTTCCATGCCGCCAGGCATTTAGTCCATTGGCCAACATTGCCAAAGGCTACCCCCTCACTTTCACGGGTTTTTATTCCGAAAACTCCCTATGCGGCGTTTTCTATTCGTTCCGAAAGGCCTGGCCTCAGCGCTCGCACTATTTCTTCTGCTATATCAAGTGTTTGCCTAGCCTCCCACCTTTGGTCGCGAATTCAATTTCGGCAGCGCGGCTATGGCTAATGCCGCACGGGCGAGACCCGACAAACCGGGCGAGGCCGAAAGTGAGGCCGCAAGGGCTTTTTTTGAGGAGGTGAAAAAACGCTGTGGAAACGGGTGTCAATATAAGATCCGTCGGGGCAAGCATGGGGCACGCCAGTATGCGGTACGATTCCACGACGGTCAGGAGTTTATGATCAACGTCGACCCCGGCGTTGTTGAAGTCATTACGCGCCCCGAAACTCTGTCCGAGATCCAAAGCGAGAAGAACCTGTCCCGTGTCCAAAAATTCATTTTCGATGTCGCCAAAGATCTCGATCTCAGGACCCGAGGAGAGTTCGCCCACTTCAACTTCGGAATCATGTCGGCATTCAAAGATGATCCTCGTGGTTTTTTGAAGTTCTTTATCAACTACCACAACTTCGCCGAAATCTCGTCGGGGGCGCTGGGTTCCGATCATCGCAATGCTCCACTGATCTCCCATCTAGAGCCTGAACAGAGACTCGCGCTCTCCAAGATAGTGGATGACGTCAACGCTGGAATGCTAAAGACCCCTCAGGAGGTCGCTTCACGAATTCAAATGGAGGTATACACCGCCACCCCTATAGTCAAAAATGGTCCCGAGCACTACCAGGGAATCGGCCTCAAGTACATCGTCGCGGCAGAATGGCCAGGCCCCGATCAGCCCGCCGAATTACGGGGAATCGTTCAACCCAAGAATGCTCGAGAGGCCGCGCTCCAGGCGGAGCTGTTCCAACTCCGTATCGAGTGCGACAAGACGGACCCAGACCCCATTGCATTTATCGACATCCCCAGGCAACCGATGACGTTTCGCAGGCTGGCTAGGGTATTTCGACTTTACCTGGCGGAAATGGGGGCCGATTGGAATCACTTTAAAGAGCTGCTACCGGCGCACTTGCAAAACCCACGCCACTCATCTATCGATGCGTTCATGGCAGGAAACGTTCATTGGTCGGTTCCGGGGGACGTGGAAGATGTCCTCTTTTACGCCCCCTACGTCGCCAACTCTTCCTGGGTTAGAAAACGAATGCGCACCTTGCTCAGTTTCCCCAAAGCACTTTCCTCTGGCGCAACGCCGAGGATTCTCCAGGCAATCAGCCTTGGTCTTGGTTCCAACCCAAATCAGGAGTCAAAGCGAAGGGTGGACTCCTTCATTGACTCGATTAACGGAACTGGATGCAGCGGGGTCTTCAACGAATTCGGCACTGGAATTTAACCGCTCGGCGAACTCGCAGTTGTAAAAACAATCTCGTCAGCGACCAGAAAAGCGGCGGCATATTCATCGCCTTATGGGTCCACTATCACTTTGCTGACCCGCATTGTAGTGACTGAAAACGGAATGAGTTCGCGAGCGCTCATCTTATAGTGCATGGGCACATCGGTTAAAGAATCGCGTAGGAGAAAATAGTCCTCCTCCTCGAGATTGAGCGGATTCACTTCTCGCCCGTACCCGACAACATTAACAAGATGGGCAAACGTCCCTGAGTATTCCGGTCTGACCCACCCCTCCTGCTCGCTTCGCCCATCCCGCGCTAACCCCACCATTAACGGCTGACCTGACGCCAAGATTTCTCGGTACGCGCTCGCCGGAAGCACCTCATCAAAGCGCTCCACCTTACCGACCCGATACTTTCGGTTCGCTATGGCCCTTAGATCCCTCGGAATGAAATCATCGAAGCCTTGCCTAAAATCATTGTGGGGTGGAATTGGATTTTGACTGAGCGTTTGAAGTGCGAAGTTGAGCGCATCGGTCTCGCCCCGTCCGGATAGGCCCTTATCCATCTTCGCCGCCAGCTTTTTCGGATCCGAAACCCCGTTGAACTTCATTAGCTGAGCAGAAAGATTGTTTTCAAAAGGCACCTCTCCCAGCTCCTCCGCCGCTCTTACGATCGCATAGAGGTAGGGGGCCGAGAGCTTCGGGATTTTTTCCCGGCCTTCCATGTCCGAGGTGATGGCAAATGAGGCGCAAGCTTTAGTGTCGCCCTGAAGCTGAGGGATCGAGAACATTGAGCTGAGATCCCTTTCTTTGGGTACCTGTCCGTTGGCTTTAATCCCCAAACTCGAAATAAAATCGCGAAAGCCGCGAGGAGACTCTCGTCTAAAGGCCTCCATCTCTTTGAGAATAGGATCGCGCGTTCGAGAATCATGCCAGACCGCCAAGAGCCCGCGTTTGATCAGTTTGTACGCCGCCCTCTCCCGCGGCGTCAGTGCATCGTAGTCAATATCATCTTCGATCCTATCGAGCATCCCAATCGAATCCTCAAAGCTCACCACCCTGCCCCTATCAAAATCGGAGATCATCTTTTGGGCGTCCTTGATAACCGAGGAATCCAAGGCACCACCCTTGGCGCGCGCTTTTTCGTCACCGTGAGAGGCCTTTGAATCGGCTTCGCTCTCACTCGCTCCGACCTCCAGTGGTCCTTCTTTCAGAAAGAGCCGAATGTCTTTAAAATCACGAAAGCGTGGCGCCCTAACTGGCGGCTTCGCCTCAAGCATCGCCTTCACTGCAATTGCCTGCTTAAGAGCCTCGGTCTTGAGCGCGAGAAGTTGCTTCGGCTGGTCGTTCCACCATCCATCCCCTTTTGGCGCTTTCACCTGCTCGCGCAAAGCCGTTGTCTCCTCGGCAAGGCGAGCCTCGTGGACCTTCACCAAGAGAAGGTTATGCTGGTCAATGTAACTCTGCCTCCCTTTTTCACGTTCACTCGCCTTCTCAAGCGTGCGGAGTTGCTTGAGACTTTCTTGAAACGTAAATGGGATCTCCCCGGCGTAAGCGAAACACACGAGAAAAAGCACAAAGAAGAGTTGCCCCACAATCACCTCTAAGAGCGTAAATTCTACCCTGGCAGGGGCGCCATTTCACCTACGGCGCCAGAGATAGTAATGGGGTATCCTATTGTATATAGGGGACAGCATGAAAACAGCCATTCTGTGTCTGGGGATTTTGGTAGCTTCATCGGCGATGGCCGGTGAAGGAAAGGGTGATGGACAGAACCATCCGTGCAAGAAGATTCGGGCAGCCTGTGAGGCGGCCGGTTTCACGAAGGGTGGTCACAAGAGTAGCAGCAAAGGGCTTTGGGCAGACTGTATAAAACCGACCATGGACAATCGCACTCCGGCTGGTGTCACGGTCGCTGCCGTTGATGTTGTTGCCTGCAAGGCCAAGAAGGCTGCTCACAAAGAAGACAAATAGTTCTGGAAAAAGGGCCTGGCTAGAATCTTAGTCACTGCCGCTCCTTTCGATGGGAGTGTCTTGATCCATGGCTGAAATAATGTTCAGTGAGTCGTCAGATAATAAAGCGCAAGAAATTCTTTCCCCGAGCGAGTGGCTCTGGCCGAACATCTCTTACAGTCGGTAGTCGCTGACGCGTAGGTGCAGCATATTCCCCGGGCGCCCGGGCGATGCGAAGTGCCACTAAGAAAAACACCCAACCATCGTCACCTGAGCGGCCTGTGGCCACTGCTGTGCAACCCGCTCAGCCGATGACTCAGTACAAGCGTAACCGTCTTGGCTGGAAACCACGCTCATACCCGCTACCTTTTCGGCCGAAAAGTAGATTGGTACCTCCCATCGGCGCCGCGTTCCCCCATTCACACAATGTGACCCGGGGATCGAGTCGGTAGCCGTTCGGGGTCATGACGACCCAATCCTCTGAACCGAGAAGCTGGCGGGTGCGAGTGACGAGTCGATAGACCAAAGAGTCGTGGCGGATGGGGTGGTAGTCATAGCCCCAGAGCTCGCGGACCAGGGTTTCTTTGGTGGTCTCTTTTTTCAGAGTTCGCAGAAGTGAAAGGATTGCATCGGTGACACCGGTCGAGAGGACGACGGTGTTGCCGTGTGAGCGGGCGATGAGACTCTTTTCCCGCAGGAAGAGGGCGCGTGGCGTGAGAGTGGCCGGCAACAATTTGAGGTACAGGCCCGGGTACTCTTCGACCGCCTCAGGGTTGTCTATCTCATCGCCGAGTGGATCGAGTCCTTTCGGCGCTAAGCGACTCAGCATTCGCTTGGAGAGCCATGAGCCGTGCCGTCGGGTTTGGGCCGCCAACTCCTCGCCAGAAAAGGGAAGGCCGAGGGCCGCGCAGAGCTTCTTCTCCATTCCCAGTAATGAGATCATGAGTTGGTGATCGATCTTGGGGTCGAGATCCGAACGGCTAGCGCGAATGAGATTGAGAGCATCGAAATATTCGCCACGGTGGAAACGATTTTCGGCATAACGGAGATTGAGAAGCACTCCGTGCCGCTTGTGACGTAGGCCGTAGATGATGCGGCAAGCTTCGCTGAGAACCGTCTCCGACTCGGCAATTCGCCCACGCAGAGTGAGCTGCCGGGCGAGCTCGAGAAGAACCGCGGAACGGCTGAAAGAATTCTGCTCCGTCATCTTATGGGAAAGATGTTTGAGATCGTTCAATATCGTTTTGGGTTTGAACCCGAACTGCGCCTCGTAGCAGACGAGAGACACTCTCATGGCCTGCTCCCAACTGCCGTGGCCCAGCTGAGTCGCGATCGCAAGCGCTCGTTCGAGCTGCTTGAGACCATGGCGAATCTGCCCATTCTGAATCTCGGCATAGCCGAGAAGCTCCAGCGCCAGGCATTGACCATAGGGAAATCGCGCCTGTGTGGCGTCCATGAGTGCTCGATTGGCCTGGCGTTGGGCGAGGGCGAAACGAGACTGAAAATACCGCCAAAAGGCGAGCCCCTGGTGGGCGAAGAAGAGCTGTTCGGGCGCGTTGGTGGCCCGGGCGATGCGAGCGTTTTCGAAGAAATACCCTTTCCCTTGGTCGTATTGAGAATGACGACAGAAGCCGACACCGAGGAAAAAAAGCGAGGCACTCTTTTGGGGGGCTGAGAGATGGTCGCGTTCGGTTTGGTAGAGGGCGGCCGCCTCCTCGATGCGCCCGACGAAGCTCAATGAGCCGATGATCCAGGGGAGATCCGCGGTGGGGGGGCGTTTTCCCGCGTCATAGACAACCGCCAGGATGCCCTGGTGGTCACCTGAGAAGAATCGATTTTTCAGAACAGCCAACGATAACCCCCGCCCAACAACCCCGCTGTGAATCACAACAATTCACAACAGTTTTTGTTTAGCGGAGTTTGTCGCGCTTTGGCAAGGACTAGCCGATTCTTGAGTACAGGAGGACATGATGAAAAACGAAATGAAGAAACTAGGATTGGAAATCACGATGATTGTGGGGCTTTTGGGTGGCGTCGCCCAGGCAGCCACGGTGACGGTGATGGTCTCTGATGGTGGCTTTCGTCCCAATCGGATCACCATCCAGCAGGGTGACACGGTCAACTTTCTGAGCGATGCCCGCTTCACCCATACGGTGACGGCGAATCCGGCGCTCGCGAAGGATCCCGCGAATGTCGTGCTACCCATGGGAGCGCCTACTTTTAACTCAGGCGATCTCACGAAGGGGCAAAGCTTCACTCAGACTTTCGATGTGGCTGGCAATTACCAGTATGTTTGCCTCCAGCACGAGAAATTCGGGATGATCGGTCAGATCGTCGTGGAAGGCGCGGACGAAGAGTGAGCATTTACTTATGACCGCATTAGTAATTCGGTCGGCCCTGCGGGGCCGGCCGGGTTCCTTGCGGCATCAAAGGTTTTGCGCAAGCTGTGTATCTTCTTCCGGCAGTCGGCCGACGGAAATTCTGTGCGATTCTGTCTGAACCACCGTATCAAGGTCCCGAGTGATCATTTCATCAAAGGGATCCGGAGCGGCGGTGGTGAACCCTTCCGAACCGTCGAAGGAGGAATCGATCCGGACGGCGATATCGTGCGGGCTTTTGGAGGCCGAGTATTCCCTGGTGAAGAGTGATCGGGTGCCGGGGTTGCGGAGCATCCAGACCGAATGCGTGGCCGGTTTCATCTTGGTCATGAGATAGCCGCCGGGAAAACAGTCGTAAAAAATGATGCGCCCTTGATCGTTCTCAAGGGAGCGGATCTCGTCGAGGAGACCGTCGTAATGGGCCTTGCGTTTGGCCGTTGTCCAAATTCCCTTGTAGGGTCCTCGGTCAAGACGAGCTGTGAGGAGCGGCAAGGGTCGATCGCGATAGGAACTCTGGTAAAGCGCAACGACAAGCGCGAAGATGGCGGCGGCTGCTGGCAACCAGGAGAGACGGCAAGTTGAGCGAGTCAAATATGCGACGGTGAGAACCGCGAGCGGAAGGAGCCCCAGTGGGGCGCTGTAGAGTGTCTGAGAACTCGTCCAAGCGGTCGTGAGTCCGGCGACTAGGGATGCCACGGCAATTGCCATCCACCAGCGATTTTTCCAGGGGAGAAAAAGAGGCGCCAAGATAGCGAACCAGAAGATCTCCTGGCCTGACCGCATGAAGGAGTGGCTTGGAGTTTTAAAGATGAGAAGAATCGGAATGAGGGCCCACACCGTGGGTGACCAACGCAGGCCAGCCCAGAAGATCGAAAGAATGGCGGTGGTGTACGAGGGCGCCCACCACTCTCCGGTGATCTGCCGGGCGATCACGACCCACTTGTGCCACCCGCCTAACTTATCTTGGTCGCTTGAAGTGTATTGAATAATTTCGATGAGGCGTTGGGTACTGGTTCCGATTAGGGAGGGCAGCATTGCGAAAACAATGAGAGAAGCCCCGAAAAGCGCCTGCTTCGTGCGAACTGTCGGGTTCAAAAAAACATATACAGCAATCGCGATCGGAAGAGTGGGGTAGGCGATCGCGGCTGTTGCGAGAAAGCTGCCCGCCGCGAACTGGGGCCATCGTCTTTCATCAGTTCCGAGGAAAAGGCCGGCTGCCAAGCAATGCATGCTGATGCTGTTGTAGAAAAAGTTGGGGATATTGTAGTGAACGTAGGCCAGCGAGACTAATGAAGCCATGAGGGCTAGGGAATCCTCGACCCGCCTTCTCAACGAGATATAAATAGCGAGAGTGGTGCTGAGCGAAAAAAGAAAAAAACAAAGTCGCGAGAAAAGAACAATTCCTTCGGTGCCGGAATTGAAATGCACGAAGCCCCGCACGATCGGAAGCGTAAGAAGGGCCGCCGATTGGATCGACATGTATTCATCCTTGAATGGCGTGTCTCCGAGTGCAAAACGATAGGACATGGCGAGATGCAGGGCCTCATCAGTGAAATCGCACGAGAAGAATTGGCGGATAAGGACCAAGCCTATGAAGACGAGCGCGACGATGACGACCACCCTGGGCCGTTTCAACGAGGGGACAACGCTGAGTTCCATAGGAGGAACAATATACTCTACCCAATTGTCGACGAAAACCGCGCTAGGCCTTCAGGAAACTGGGCGCGGCCGAACCCGATCCGAAAATGGGGGCCGGGGTAGAAGAACTGAGAGCCGGGGAGAAGAAAGACACCGGTCTCTTCAACAAGCGACCGGAGGCGGAGGTCGCATTCTTTCGGATCTTTGAATCGAGGAAACGCAATACAGCCGGCCTTGGGTCTCACCCACTGCAATCGGTCGGAAAACCGATCAAAAAAGCGATCGAGCTCTCCGAGGTTTTTCTCAATGATGGCGCGATTTCTCTCAAGAAGTGTCTCCTTCTTTTTGAGCGCCTGGATCGCCAGAAATTCGCTGGGAGCACTGTTGCAGATCGTAGTGTAGTCCTTGAAAGACGCGAGTTTCTGGAGGAGTGATTGGTTTTTTGTGGCGAGCCAACCGATTCGCAGGCCCGCGAGACCAAACGCCTTGGACATGACCCCGAGTGAGAGCGCGGAGGGGGAAAGATCACAGGCGGCTGGCAAGCGATCGCTGGGAGCGTATTCGAGCCCTCGGTAAACCTCGTCAACGAGGAGCGCGATCCCTCGCTGATCGAGAAAGGAAACGATTTCTTCGAAAAGTGGCCGCTCCATCAGATAGCCAGTGGGGTTGTGGGGGGTATTGAGAACGACGAGCCTGGTATTGGGCTGGACCGCCGATTTGAGATCCTCAAGGCTCGGCGCCCACGATTTTTCAGGCCGACTCTCCCAGCGTGCGATGGAGACCCCGATCGACTCGGCCACCTGAAAGAGGGATTGGTAGCAGGGCCAGTGGATGATGGCATGATCGCCTGAGGACAGGAGGACATTCATCAAATTGAAAATGGCCTCCTCGGCTCCGCTATGGACAAGGATATCGGCCGGGTTGACGCCGGCGTAAAGTTTTGCGATTTCGGCTCTCAGTTCCGGATGACCGGTGGCCTCCGTGTAGCCGAGCCAGACTTTTTCGAATTGCTCTCGTGACTCTGGAGAAAGGAGGGAGCCTAAAGGGACCGACTCACAGTCGGAGCTGCAGAGCGGGTAGCGGGCTGTAAACTCATATTGGGCCATGTACCGCTCGAGCCGAAAATCGGGGAGCTTCATGATGGACGGGCGAGAGCTTCGAGAAGACTTGTCGTGGAATGACCTTCGACGAGTGGCAGGCACCTCACTTTGCCGCCGAATTTCTCGACGACCGCGCGCTCTGGGAGCTGCGCGGGATCGTAGTCGCCTCCTTTGACATGGAGAAAGGGGCGGAGCTTTTCGAGAAGAGATTCGGGGGTCGTTTCCGGAAACACGACCACATAATCGACGGCCTCAAGGGCCGCAATTTGCAGGGTCCTGGTGCGTTCATCGTGAATCGGGCGTTTGGGCCCTTTGAGCGTCTTTACGCTCGAGTCCGAGTTGAGTCCCACCACAAGGACGTCGCCCAGCCGTCGGGCTTCGTTGAGATATTGGATATGGCCGAGATGCAGGATATCGAAACAGCCGTTAGTGGAGACAATTCGCTTGCCGCCCGAGCGGAGGCGAACACTCAAGTCCCACACCTTGTCGAGGGGAACGATCTTATCTTCGAGCCGGCGCACGAGAGGCTTATACCATATCTCGGCAAAGGCCGGTGCCGGAAATCAGGTCGAGGAGGTTCCGTCCCTTTCGCCGGAAAATCAACAGGAGGCTGGGAAAGATTGGTGCGAAGAAGAGGAAGCTCATGACGACCCGAAGTGCCTTTTTTGCGAAGCGCACCTCGTCGTCTCCGAAGTAGCGGAGCCTCAGGCCCCAGACCCACATTCCAAAGGTCATGTCGACCACGCCGACTCCGATGGCGAGGTAGGCGAGCCAGATCGTCGCAAATTCCATAAGGGCGAAGCGCAAGAAGATCGGGTCTTGGAAGCTTCCGGTGGAGGGGACCGTGAGTGGACTCTGACCGACCTGTCCCATGAGGGCCTTGAGAGTGACGATGACGGCAAAGAGCCAGACGGTCCAAACGAAAACTTGATCAATTACGAAGGCGAGGAAACGGCGAGCGAATCCCGGAGGGGCCGGCTCCCGGCGCGCGACCTTTTGGGGAGGAGCCTCCGAGGGAAGCGGGAGCGTGAGTTTGCGCGGCTCCGGTTGTGGTGCAGACTCGGGTTCGATTTTCGGAGTGGGCGCAGGTGCGATCGGTTGGGGTGGTGGCTTCACCTCCATGCGGGGCAGTGGCACCGTGAACATTTTTTCGATGGGGCGCGAGGGAATCGGCGCTCGTGGAGTCGGCGGTGGTGGCGGTGTGAGCTCGGCCGGATCATCAAAGAGTGGCGCTCGCATGTCTTGAGTGATCGGTGGGAGGGGCGTCGAAACATCTGCTTTGCGAGGACTCGTGAGGCCCAAACCATCCGTGAGTGGTTCGAACGTGTGCTGACTCGGCGATTGTCCGAGCTCCTCAGCAATTAGGTTTTGAAGCTCACGCAAAAGATCGGCTGACTGTTTTTTCTCTTGCATCGTGCATTCATTAAAACATCATGCGTCGTAAAAGTAATCATTCGTTGCGGCAAATGCCGAAGGTTCGATACAATGAATGATGCGGAGGCCCAGTGGCGACGAATAATTGTCACGCATTCGACCTTCTCTCCAATCAGATTTCACGACAAAAGAAGTATGCCTGGGATCTCGAACGCGACCTTCCTTGGGAGCTGGGCGTCGATCCCGATAAATTTCTTCTTCCGCTGGATGAGAACGCCATCGTCTTTCCGGGGCTTGACGACGAGCTGCGGCTAGCGCTGTCGCAGTTTGCGGGGCTCTTTGTGAACACCGCGATCTCCGAGATGGAGGGCGTCATCGACAAGTTGCGTGATTGCGCGTGGCGGGAATGTCTGCGACGCAACCCGGTGAACCCAGAGCTCGAGACCTTGGGAGAGCTCTTTTTCGATGAAGAGCTTAAGCACTCGCGCCTCTTCAAGCGGTTCAATCTCGCGTTTTGCGATCGGTTGGGAATCGATCCAAAGTATCTCCAGCAGATCCTGCCGCAGACCTTTGGCTCGCGGTTTCTCGACACGATCATCGACAATGCGAAGGATGGCGGCCACGCCTTTTGGTGGGTGGTGGCCAGCGTGGAAGAGGTTTCGATTGGCGTGTTTCGGCAGATGGCGAGCGAGAAGGCCGGAATCGATCCTCTCTTTTTCGAAGTCCACCGGCGACATATGGAAGAGGAAATGCGCCACTGCAACTATGCCTTCTTAATCTTGGACCTGATCCACAAGCGGTCCAAGAATTTGCGGCAGCACTATCACGCGCGCACCGATCTGATTCTGGCTCAGACGAGCTCAAGCACCTGGCTCCTGGGCGAGTTACAGAAGATGTGGCGAGTGCAAAAGATGGGGTCGCTGCACCCATTCTTTACGCGCTTGGTGCGGGTGGTTCCGCATTTTAAGCGAATCAGCCCATTGAAACTTCCCCACATTTTATATGCGAGCTCCCCGTACCTCAGTCTCTTCCTCAATCTCCGTCGACACCCGCTCACGTTAGCGAAGGCGATCCAGACCGGTACGCCGCACCTCCCCATGCCGCGCCCCCACGATCTCCCCGTTTTGGCTAAGAGCCTATCCTAAAACCCTTTCGTCGGGAGGAGCGAGGCAAAATGTCCTGGACCGAGGACGCACAAGGGAGGTCCCGCAGGCGTGCCCTCTGGGCACGTCGAGGACACCGACCGCGGAGGACGAAGAGCCAGGGCATTTTGACCGTTCCGAGTAGAAAGGGTTTTAGGATGGGCTCTGAATAGTGATAGTTTGCCCCCGTGGATGGGGTGCAAACACGCGAGTTGAGAGGGCTCGAATCGGGGTGGATTGAGCTCGGGGAGGAGCACCATCCTATTCTCCTGATGATTCATGGTTATCCGGACACGCCGCTGGTCTGGGAATATCAAACACGCCATTTTGCAAAATCGTTTCAGGTGATCTGCCCCTTTGTTCGGGGGGAAGGGCCGTCGAAGGGGAGTCGCGATCTGCGCCGCTTTGGTGTGCGCTCTCAATCGCTCGATTTTCTGCAGATGTTGAAAGAGATTGATCCGTCGGGGGAGAGGCCCGTCTACCTTGTGGGCCACGATCTGGGCGCTGTTCACGCCTGGAATCTGGCGCCGCTGATAGGCCCCCGCCTCAAGGGTCTCGTAATCTTCAACGGCCTGAGCCTTCTCCAGATGTTGCAAAAACTGAAGAGCCCGCGCCAGCATCTGCGCTCCTGGTACATCTATGGCATGCAACTTCCTTGGCTGCCGGGGTTTATCACCCGTCGCTTTCCAGAGCGGCTGGCCCGATTTGCCTATGATCTGGGGCAGCTGCCCAACGAGAAGCGCCCGGAGGTGGCGGCTGACTCGCTCAGTGTCCCCTTGAAACAGTATCGAGCCTTCTTGCGGGACATGCTTCGGCAAGCTCGTCAGCCTCAGCGTCCTCTGTCGGCGCCAGTCCTTGTTGTGTGGGGAGAGCGCGATCCATTTTTTAACAATCTGTCGGTGAAGGACTTCGAGGGGTTTGCGGATAACGTCACCGTTCGTTGCCTGCCGAAGGGGCACTGGGTATTCAGAGAGGAACCCGAGCAGGTGAATCGGCTACTCGAGAATTTTTTTTGGCAGGACCCTACTGGAGGTCATGATGCTCCCCACAGTTGAACGACTCTATCGTACGGCGACGAAGGTCCAGGCGATTCCCGGCCTTCATTATCTCGTTCCGCCGCCCAATGTGGTGGCCTCCGATGACACCAAGGCTGGGTTTCTGGAGTGCCAGCGTCTCGCGCAGGAGGCGGTGAAGGAGGTGGCTTCCTGCATTCGCCCCGGTTGGACCGAGCTCCAGACCGCCGACCTCATCGAGACCTATCTGCGCGATCAGGGTGTGCCCCAGTTTTTTCACAAGCCCTACGTGTGGTTTGGTGATCGCAGTCGCTTTGATGGGATCGGTGGGTATGCGGCGTTCATGCCGACGGCGAGAGTGCTTCGCGAGGCCGAGCCTTTTATCCTCGACGTGGCCCCGATTCTAAAAGGGTTTATCTCGGACATCGGGTACTCCGATTGTCTCGGTGAGAACAAGGAATTTGAAAAAGCGGTCGGGTTTCTCAAGGAGCTCCGGCAGGAAATTCCCACGCTCTTTGTGTCGGGGCGAACGGGCGGCGAGATCTGTCGCGAAATTGAGAGTCGAATCGAGGGGGCCGGTTATGAGAATCGCCATCGTTGTTATCCATTTGGGGTGATTGGCCACCGAGTCCACCGGGTCACGCCGACGAGTGTGACGGCCCACTTTCTGAATTTTGGATGGCAGTCGTTCTGGTCTCTTCTCTCGCGCGGACTTTTGGGACAGCTTTTCAATGGAATGACCGAGGGCGATCTCACGGGCCTCTGGGCTATCGAGCCCCATATTGGTGCGAAGGGTTTTGGGGCGAAGTTCGAGGAGATCCTCGTCGTGGAAAATGGAATGGCGAGTTGGCTGGAGGGTGAGGGATGCTACTAATCAAAACGGTCGTAATCACCGGCGCCGCGAGCGGCATCGGCCGGGCTTTGTGTGAAGAGTTTGCGCGTGGGCACCACAGGATTCTCGCGATCGATTGCGACCCCGCTGGGCTAGACGCTTTAAAGGTGAGTTTGGAGGGGAATGGGGCGAGAGTTTCGACCGCGGTAGCCGATGTGAGCCAGAAAGCGGAGCTCGAGCGGGCGGTCGACGGACAGCGGGTGGATATCTGGGTCAACAACGCCGGCATTCACGGCAATGGCGATTTTGAGATCTGTGAAGAGGCTTTCTATCGACAAGTCGTTGGGGTGAATCTTTTCGGGGTCATGCACGGGACACGCATTGCTTTAGATCAGATGGAAAAGCGAGGGGCCGGAACCATCGTGAACATGGCCTCGGTGGCGGGGCATGTGCCGAGCCCCTTTATGTCGATCTATGGAGCAACCAAGCACGGGGTTGTGGGGTTCACACGCTCGCTCCAGGCGGAGCTCAAGGTGAAGCGATCGAACACGCGCCTGATTCTGGTCTCGCCCGGTTTTGTGAAGACGCCGCTTTTGGGAAAGGACGAGCGTTTTCAGTTTCCCAGATACCTGGAGTGGGCGATCTCCACGCCCCAGCAGGTGAGTCGGTCGGTGGTGAGTGCCGTGCGTTCGGGCCGCGCCGAGGTATTTCCCACGCTCAACGGCAAGGTCATGCGTCGCCTTTTCCAGATGATGCCCGGGGCTGCGGTGCCGATGGGGCGGATGATGTTGTCGGAGAGTGTCACCGACTACTGGATGAGGCGTCTCAAGAATCCGACGGGCGCGTGATTAGGGTAGGGATGTTGGGACAAGTTGGTCACTTGCGTTCTCCGGGGTGGGGGTCTAACCTCGCGGCATGAGACGAAAACTCCATTATGAGAACATTTTCTGGATCGGTCTGATCCACATTTTGGCGCTCGCCGCGATTCCGTTTTTCACCTGGAGTGCGCTCGCCGTTTGTCTGATCATGCTGTTCACGATCTCTCCGATTGGCGTCAACATGACCTATCACCGGCTTCTCACGCATCGGGGATTCAAGGTGCCGACGTGGCTTGAGTACATTTTTTCCACCATTGCCGCGATGTCGTCGCAGGGGCCAATGATGTTATGGGTGGCCGAGCATCGTTTGCACCACCGCTTCTCCGACAAGCCGGGAGATCCGCACAGCCCGCGCGAGGGTTTTTGGCACGCGCACATGACCCATCTTTTCTTTCACAAGGATTTTGAAGATGAGAAGAGTCAGTGGTTGAAATATGTGCCGGATCTGACCTGCCACCCGTACTACCATTTTCTGAATAAGTACTATGTGCTCTTCATCGCTCTGCCGGCTCCTTTCCTGTATTTGGCCGGCGGAATGCCCTGGCTCATGTGGGGCATGTTCGTTCGCATTGTGCTCATGTGGCACGTGACCTGGTCGGTGAATTCGATGTGCCATCGATTTGGCTACTCGAATTACGACACGAAAGATCTGTCCACGAATTTCTGGCTCACCGGCCTGGTGGGTGCGGGTGAAGGGTGGCACAACAACCACCACGCTCAACCAGCCTGTGCCTCCCATGGCCATTATTGGTACGAGTTGGATTTTACCTATGGACTCATCCGGGGTCTTGAGCTTCTGGGCCTTGCGACCGAGGTGAGGCGTCCGGTTCGGGATCGGAAAGTCATCACCGCGGAGAACTACCAGATGGCTCCCGAGCCAGCGTAGGACTGACCTGTGCAGCAGCCGCCCTCGGAAAATCTTCAGGGCGCCGTTGAACGCGTTACCTTTCACAGTGAAGAGAGTGGCTATTGCGTTGTGAAGATCCGGGCCAAGGGGCACCGGGAACTCATCACGCTCCTGGGCCATTTGCCGTCGATTTCGGCGGGGGAGCACATCGAAGCCACCGGCGAGTGGGTGCAACACCCCGAGTATGGATCGCAGTTTCGGGCAGCCACGCTTCGATCCATTCCGCCCACCACTCTCGAAGGGATCGAGCGCTATTTGGGATCGGGGCTCATCAAAGGGATTGGGCCTCAGTTTGCCAAGCGGCTCGTCGAGACCTTTGGCGACGATGTGCTCGATGTGATCGAAAACGATCCGAGGCGATTGAGGAAGGTGCCGGGAATCGGGCCGACGCGAATTGGAAAAATATCTCAGGCGTGGCGCGAGCAGAAAGTTGTGCGTGACATCATGGTCTTTCTCCAATCGCATGGGGTCTCGACCCTTAAAGCGGCTCGGATCTATAAAACCTATGGCCAAAATGCGATCGAGCGGGTGAAGCAGAATCCTTACCACCTGGCTCGGGATGTGAGCGGAATTGGATTTAAGAGCGCCGATCAGATCGCGCGCGATCTCGGTGTGCCGGACAACTCGATCGTGCGCGCGCGAGCGGGTTTGCAGCACGTTCTTTCCGAACAGATTTCGCACGGTCACTGCGCCTTCCCTGTCGATGAATTAATCCCTAAGGCGGGGGAGCTACTTCAGATCGACACCGCCACGCTGACTGAGGCGCTTCGTTTAGAGATTGGTGAGGGGGACCTGATCGAAGAACGAATCGATGAGCGAGTGTGTGTCTTTAATAAAAGACTCCTCTTCCACGAGAAGGGAGTGGCTTTGGAGTTCATGCGAATCGCAGAGGGGGTCTTGCCCTGGGCGGGGCTCGACACCAAAAAGGCCATTGTGTGGGTGGAGGAGAGCCTTAGGATTTCGCTCGCTGACCTTCAGAGGGAGGCGATCGAAAAGGCACTCAGTTCGAAAGTCTTGGTGATCACCGGCGGGCCGGGAACGGGTAAAACCACGCTCACCCGGTCGCTTGTGACGATTCTCGCTTCGAAGCGAGTGAGGCTGGCGCTGTGCTCGCCGACGGGGCGGGCGGCGAAGCGCTTGAGCGAGTGTACGGGGCTCCAGGCGAAGACGATCCATCGGCTCCTCGAGGTGGATGGGGCCAACGGTGGATTCTTGCGCGATCGGGGAAACTCGCTTGAGGCCGATCTCATTATCGTGGATGAGGCCTCGATGGTGGATGTGACGCTGATGCACTGTCTGCTCCAGGCGATTCCTTCACAGGCGGCGCTGCTCATCGTGGGGGATGCCGATCAGTTGCCCTCGGTCGGTCCGGGCCGTGTGCTCGGTTCGCTCATCAAGTCGGGCGCTGTGCCGGTTGTTCGTCTGACGCAGGTGTTTCGTCAGGCTGCCGTGAGCCGTATCATCACCAATGCTCATCGGGTGAATGAAGGAAAGATGCCCGAAGTAACCAATTCGGATCCCCAGTCCGATTTTTTCTTTCTCGAATCCGAGAACCCCGCCGATATCCTTCGGCTAGTCGTGGATCTGGTGAAGCGCCGATTGCCGCAAAAGTATGGCTGCGATCCCAAGCGCGATATTCAGGTGCTTTGTCCAATGAATCGCGGGGGGCTCGGGACGCGATCACTGAACACCGAACTTCAGAAGGCGCTCAATCCCGATCCGAGCGCGAAGGTCGAAAAGTTTGGAATCACATTCGGGGTCGGTGACAAGGTCATGGTGATCCAGAACGACTACGATAAAGATGTTTTCAACGGCGACATCGGATGGATCACCAAGCTCGACACCGAAGAGCAGATCGCGACGGTTGAGCTCGATGATCGAGCGGTGGAGTTCGCCTTCTCGGAGCTCGATATCCTGGCGCTCGCCTATTCTATTTCGATCCACAAATCGCAGGGGTCGGAGTATCCGATTGTGGTGATCCCGCTGGCCACCCAGCACGCCGTGATGCTCAAGCGCAACCTGATCTACACCGGAATGACACGCGGCAAGAAACTCGTCGTCATGGTGGGGCAGCGGAAGGCGTTGGCGATGGCGGTTGATTCGCGGGATCAGGGGCGCCGTTGGGACAATCTAGCAGCGCGTCTCGTCGCCTCTCCCAGGCCGGTTTCCGATTTCCAATAAGAGACGCTTCCACTAAAATTGGAACTATGCAAAAAATCTTGGGGTGGACGTTCGTTTTGGCAAGCAGGTGTCTGTGGGCCGACGCGATGCTACCCGGCGTTGAGTCGTCGGAGATCGGTAGCCTAGTCGCCGGTTACATTGGCCAGCTCACTCTCCCGGGTAAGGTGGAGCATCACAAGAAAATTGCGGCGCTGGTCGCCAAAAACTCGAAGTATCAAAGAGCCTTGCTTGCGACACTCGTGAAGCAGAGCCAGGTGCAGGGCCTGGAGCCACTCAAGAAGTTGTTGCCCGCTCCGCTCGCCGCGCTTGAGAAGGCGTTACCAGCGGCCCCGAATGCGAGCCTCTTCGGAGGCGGATTGATCGCGCCCCCCACGGGAACCTGGCTCATGCCAATCCCATTTCTTGAAGACTCTCCGCTTGAGGCGAGTGTCGCGACCGGTGTGAAGAGCCATATCCTCTCGCCTGACGAGGTGCTTGAGCTTCAACGCAATCCCGGTTGGCTCTGTCTCCCCGACGGCCAGGCGGTGCGTACGGATGCTGTTGTCCGCATGGTCTATCCGCGCAAAAGAGCCGAGCGGGAACGGCTTGAAAAGGGGGATGCCGAGAGCGCGATCAACGATTGGCGCGATCTGCTCAAATCCGCCGATGCCGGCAGCAATTCCGATGAGCAGCTTAAGATCGGTCTCGACAATTTTTGCCTAAAGCATCCGCTGAGCCCCCAGTGTGACCTGGCGGAAAAGGCGATTACGCCTCCCGTCGCCAAAGGAAAGGCGCCGATTGAAACGGGCCTCCTCGCCATGGCCGGGTCCGAGAACTCTGAGCAGAGGGACCTCTACCAGCGCACGCTTCTCAAGATGGCGAGGCCCGATCTGGACGCCTTTCGAAAAAGGGTTCTTCTCGATCCGTCCGGTGAACACGCCTGCACCGTCATGCACCTCTCCGATCCCCACCGGCTTTCGAAAGGTCTGAAGGCAGTCAGTCCGTCGCACGCGATGACGCCGGTTTTGATGAGACTTTTGCCTGAGCTTGCGGCCAATGGCGACCAGGGGGGCCTCGCGCGTGTGGCTCCGTGGATCAATGATTCGGCGATTCCATCGCTGGTGAAGAGGCTTTCGAGCGCATCGGAGGAGTCACGCACCTTTTCCGCCGATATTTTGGGAAACTTCGGTGTGCGTGTCGTGGCGGCCTTGATTGCGGCACTCAATGACTTGGATCCCAATGTGCGACTGGGGGCCGCCCATGCCCTGGGGAAGATTGGCGAGAAGGCCGAGCCTTCCGTGTTCACACTGACCCGTTTGATCAAGGATCCTGAGAGCAAGATGCGGCAGAATGTGGCAGAGGCTCTGGGAAAAATCGGAAAGAAGGCGGCCAAGGCAATCCCCGCTCTCACCGAAGCGCTCGCGGATGCCGATGCTGGCGTAAAGGCCAATGCGGCAGAGGCGATCGGAGCCATCGGAGGAAACGCCCAAGAGCTCGTGCTGCCGCTCACAAAACTTTTAGCCGATTCCACTCCTCTCGTGCGCGCGAGTGCGGCGGCGGCGCTTGGAAAATTTGGCAACGCGGCCACCTCAGCCGTTCCAGCTTTGGTTCTTTTATTGAAAGATTCCGAAAAATTCGTGAAGCTCAATGCTTCGGAGGCACTGGGACTGATCGGAGCCGAATCGTCTGTGGCTCTCTTTGATGGGTTAGCGAGTGAAGATGAGACGATGCGTGAGATATTGACGGCCGGTATCGTGAAGCTAGGCCGAAAGGCGGTGCCGTTACTTATCAAGGAGGTTTCCAATGCGAGTGCGGCCGTCCGTGCCTCGGCGATCGGAGCGTTGGGAAAAATTGGCGACCAGGCTGCGGCCGAGTCCACGTCAATTGTGGCGGAGGCCATGACAGACGATAGCGGTTTGGTGCGGGCCACGGCGGCCGACACTTTGGGGGCCTTTGGCCCGAAGGCGTCTATCGCGATTCTGGCCCTGATCAAAGGTCTCGAAGACACCGATGAGAATGTGGCGACGAGCGCCTCGATGGCACTCTCTCAGATGGGGCCCGAGGCCTATGGCCCCGTGATTGGAGTTTTTTCGCATCCGAAAAAGGAGGTGCGCAAACTTGCTGCGGAATCGTTGGGCACGATGAAGGAGACCGTGATCCCTGTTTTGGTGGCTGCATTGAACGATCGCAATGAGACTGTGCGAGAATACTCGGCCATGACGCTCGGACTGATGGGTGAGCGTGCGGGTTCTGCCGTGCCTGCTCTTATGAAGTGTGCGGAAAATGAGGCCAGTTCGGTTCGCCGTTCTTCGGCTGAAGCGCTTGGGAAAATGGGAGGGCGGGCCATTGCGAGCATTCCGTCGCTCACGCATCTTCTTCGGGATAAAGCCAAAGAGGTGCGCGAGAGTGCGGCCGCGGGGCTCCACAAGATGGGGCGCTTAGCGACGGGAGCGATTCCTGCTTTGACCGAGGCGTTGAGCGATGACAACGATGTGGTCCGGTATTGGGCTTCAAAGGCTCTCCAAAATTTTGGCCCTAAGGCGGCGGACGCCGTGCCCGCGCTCACCTTGGCGCTCGCCGATGAGACCGAAACGGTCCGTGCCAATGCGGCCAAGGCTCTGGGAACCATAGGGCTCAGGGCCAAAACGGCGATGCCCCAGCTCGGGAAGGCGCTCGACGACACCGACAAACACGTGCGATCGAACGCTCAGTGGGCGCTGGAGCAGCTGCGCTAGTGTCCTGAGTCGTATATTTCGTTACATATTCGCGAGGGGATTCGCCCGGCATGCGAGGAAGAAAGGCGCCGACGTACTGCCTGTACGTCAAGCCTTTCTGACGAAGCAGGCCGGGATGAAGCACCCGCGATTTGTAACGAAATATACGACTCAGGACACTAGCCCGAGAATTTTCTAAGACGAAGAGAATTGGCGACGACGGAAATTGAGCTCAGGGCCATCGCTCCTGCGGCGACCATGGGGTTGAGAAGCCCGAGCGCTGCGACCGGAATCGCCACGACATTGTAGAGGAAAGCCCAGAAGAGGTTCTGCCTAATAATCCCCACCGTCCGATCCGAAAGCTCGATGGCTAGCCCGACTCGGGCAATGTCGCCCTTCAGCAGCGCAATCGACGCCGTTTCGAGGGCCACATCGGTGCCCGACCCCAAGGCAAAGCTGACATCGGCTTGAGCGAGCGCCGGGGCGTCGTTGATCCCATCACCCACCATTCCGATGATCTTGCCGGAGACTTGGAGCTTCTTGATGAGATCCGCTTTTTCAGAGGGAAGGCAAGGGGCTATCACCTCGTCGATTCCCAGCTCCTGAGCGACGTCGATGGCGGTGATTCGATGGTCGCCGCTGGCCATCACGGTGTGGATACCCAGGCGGCGGATGTGGTTAAGGGCGACCCAGGCCTTAGGTCGAATGGTGTCGGCGATTCCAAAGAGAGCGGTCAAGCGTCCGCTGACTGCCAAAAAGACCACCGTCTTTCCCTGGGCGCGATAGCGGTTGACCCGATCCTTGAGCTCGGGTTCGAGATTCGAGACTTCAGTGAAGCTTTCGTTCCCCATTCTCACCATCTGACCGGAAATCGTCCCCTGCACGCCGAGTCCCGGTGTTACTTGAAAATCGCTGAGGATCATTTCATGAGCGTCGTGGGCGCGGCAGTATTGCTTGATGGCCCGAGCGAGCGGATGCTCCGAGGCCGATTCCAACGTGAGCGCGAAGGAGAGTGACTCCTCCGCTCCTTCTTTCACCCAGGCGTCAGTGATTTCAGCCGTGCCTTGCGTGAGGGTGCCCGTCTTGTCGAATACGAGAACATCGATCTTCTGGGCGAGCTCAAGGCTTTCAGCATTGCGGATCACTATCCCCAGTTCGGCGGCACGCCCGGTGCCAACTAGGATCGCTGTGGGGGTGGCCAGTCCAAGGGCGCAAGGGCAGGCAATCACTAGAACCGCCACGGCTGAGAGGATCGCCTTCTCCCAGCCCTGTCCCCCTGACACCCAAAGCGCGAGTGTGGCAAAGGAAACAACGAGAACGGCCGGAACAAAGCGCCGGCTCACCGAATCGGCGAGCCGCTGAATAGGCGCTTTCGAGGACTGGGCCGACTCGACGAGACGGATAATCTTCTGGAGGACCGTGTCCGCGCCAACCTTTTCCGCCCGCATTGCGAGGCGACCGTCGACATTGAGTGTGGCTGCCCATACGCTGTCGCCGGGTACCTTCGTCACGGGGAGACTCTCCCCGGTCAGCATCGATTCATTGACTGAACTGCGGCCCGAGGTGATCACGCCATCGACAGGGATCGCCTCGCCGGGCCGGATCACGACGGTGTCGCCCGAGCTGATCGCGGAGGCAGCAATCTCGATCTCTTGCCCGTCTTTTAAGATCGTGCTGCGAGCGGGAGCCAGAGAGAGAAGGCTCTTGATGGCAGCGGCGGCACGCCCCTTGGCTCGGTCCTCGAGGCAGCGCCCCAGAAGAATGAGCGTAATGATGACGGCCGCTCCCTCGAAATAGAGTTGGTGCAGCCCAGTGATGAGAGAGTAAACGCTGAAAGCGAAAGCGGCCGACGTGCCAAGCGCCACCAGAGTGTCCATGTTGGCGGAGAGGTGGCGCGCGAGTCGATGGGCGGTGGCGTAGAAATCGCGGCCGGCCCAGAGGACTGGCAACGTGAGAAAGAGTTGGAGCCATTCGATCCACCAGGAATTATTCATCGACATGGATAGGATGAAAACGGGGGTGGTGAAACCTAGAGCGACCCAGAATCTTCGCCAGAGGGTTTTCGATTCGATGTCTGAACGGTCGGTGAAAGAGGGGTGGTATCCGAGTTCTTCGACGGCGCGGAAAACCTGGTGAGTCGAGACACTCCCGAGGACGGCCGCTCGACGCGTCGCGAGGTTCACGGTGGCGCTCTGGACACCGGGGA
The DNA here is from genome assembly GCA_016196825.1 of Deltaproteobacteria bacterium. GTDB lineage: Bacteria > Bdellovibrionota > FAC87 > UBA2466 > UBA2466 > JACPWY01. The sequence continues at coordinate 42,533 of JACPWY010000007.1, forward strand.
TCGTCTTCAGGCGATTCTCAATTTTCTGAGCGCAGGAGGCGCAGTGCATGCCCTCCACATTGAATGAGAGTTCCGTCGACACAGCTCGCTAGTCTACAGCAACTCCCGCCTTTAGGCTTGCCGTCCCATGGCACCTTCGTTACGATTTTTTCGGAAATCGAACAGGGAGAATATGATGAGCAACAAAGTGTTAGGGCTTTTGCTTTTGGGTTTATCGCGCGCTGCAATGGCCGCTACGGTCATCCCCGCTACAGACATCCCCGGTGGGATGACTCGATCCGCTGAGCGATTCGCGGTGGGTTCCTATCAATTGGTTGTGAGTCCGGCGATGACCATATCACCCGGCGGTGCCTACCTCACTTCGGAGCTCCGACACCAGACCAACGAAGAGATGGGGGTGGGTTTTGGATTTGGCGCCGGAGAGATCGGATTCAATTTTGGATTTAATGGCGTCTGGCACCTAATGCCCGATTCGGGCAATCAGCCAGCGGTGGCGGTTCTCGGTGGGCTCTACCTCAACCGCATCGATAAACAGAATTGGTTCGCTCTGAGACTGGCGCCGATGATCAGTAAGGCCTACACGATGGATTGGGGGCGGTTGACTCCGTACGCCGCGCTGACGCTGACCCCTTCGTTCCGGCTCGGAGAGGCGCAAAATGGCTTTTCGACCAAGGCCTCGATGGGCACGGAGTTCAATTTCGCCGAGATGAAGGGCGTGAGATTCTGGACTGAAATCGGAGTGGGCCTCGTCAACAGCGAGCACGAAGCCGTTCTCGGCATCGCCTACCCCTTCGATGAACTCGCCGGCTAGTCTTCGAAAGGTACGGACTACCTTTGGGGAAAGGTAGGTTGGGTGTTTTTGAGAGTTGCTTTTGTCCTCCTTTTCGCCGCGGCTGGCGCCAGTGGCGCGTACCATTCCTTCTCGTTTGACTCGCGCTATCTTTCTGGTGGCAACTCGAACGATGCCGCGGGAAACTTTGGGCCCGAGTCACTTGGGCCTATTGAAAATTTGTGTTAGGGCCAAACCCACTGACCCAGTCGCATGCCGGCGAAGGCCAGGAGCACGCCGAAAATGGGTGCGAGGACGACATACGCTGCGGCGGCCGTGAATTGGCGATTCTCCCACAACAGCACGCTCTCAAGGGAAAAGGCCGAGAAGGTTGTGAAGCCACCCAAAAAACCCACGCAAAGAATCGAGACCCATTCTCTAGGAATCCGGCGGGAGAGAGCTAAGGCCCAGACAATACCAATCGCCAATGAACCGAGAAGATTGATGAGTAACGTGGCGTAAGGGAAACCGTCCGGCCAGCTGATGAACTTGGCCAACGCCCAGCGGGAGAGGACACCGAAAACGCCGGCCACTGCGAGTAACATGTGTCTATCTTAGCAAAAAAAAGGGGGCGAATCGAAATCCAAAGTCTTGGGGGCGAGGCTCAGGCCAGATTCCGAGCCGCCGTGAGGAGTCAACTTTTGATCGATAGTGGAAGTAAGGCTTTTTGTTATCATTCCGCGCCAGGTATTGTTCGCGTATAGACGCAGTAATTGAGTGTTTCTCCACGGGGAATAATGCGACCGAAGAGTCCGCAGCCGTTGTCTTGGGTGCAGAGTCTTTCCACAGCAAAGCCGGCTCCTGAGAATGAGTCGTGATCTCTTAGCTGGAAGGCATCGACACTATTGGATTCAACCCAACTGTCATGGAAGCTTTTGAACTGCGAGAGTTTGCTCGAGTTGCTCACCCGCTTCATGATGACATTGTAATCGGAGGCGAGACCGCGCAACAGCTCATGATGGCGCGCCCGCATGTGGGCCGTTCCAATTTCCAGATCATTCACATCCCAAACGGGCACGACCCTGAGTTTCTTATCCACTACATAGGTGTTGAGAGATGAGCGTTCCGGTGACTCGAGCTCGACCGAGTTCCAGCACCAACCAGTGTAGACGGTCTCTCTCGCGTGGCTCCTCAACTGCGGCCTGGCGGCCTGGTCGAAGGTCTCCTTGACCAACGCGAAGCTGCTCACGTTGTTGTTCTCCATCGCCTTGATGATCTGAGCGCCCGCATCGTCCTCAGCTTTACGAGCGCTCCACAGCCTCATGAGTACGCTGTCAGCGGGGCCGTTCTCACCGCCCACACCACGGCCAACGAGCGCCGCGAGCAGCAAGACAACGCAGCATGTTATTCCGCGAGTAAACATCACATTCTCTGCTTCTGCTTTCGGTGGAAATGCGAACTATTTAGGCCTTCTTGTCGTCGGTGCGAATTCTGAGGCTAGTCGTAACATGTAGTCGCATTGGGTTAACTGAACGCGTTATCATTTTTTGACAGGGTTGATGAGGTGTGTCATCGGGTTCGCTCCTGCTGAGCGCGAGAACGTCCGAAAGAGGATCATGATTCTCGTGTTAGCTTTGGCGGCGATTTTGGGGTGGGCGAACCCTTCTCCGACCCCAACTCCGACCGAAGATTTCGAGGAATACAAGGCCTACTGGAAGAGTTTCAAGGTACACATCGAAGCTCCGGTCGACGAAAAACCCTTTGAGGAATTTAAGCAGTCTTTTCTCAGGGGCATTTAAAGAGATTCTTGGTTACAGAGTGTTTCTAGGGTTGAAACAGAAGGAGCGCTGTATCCATGCGCCGCAATGATTTCGCGGTAGAGCTGGCCCGATCGGCGGATGGAACGTTTTTGTGTTTTGTAGTCGACGGCGCAAAGGCCGAAGCGGGGGCCGAAGCCCTTGACCCACTCGAAGTTGTCGAGCAGTGACCAATGAAAATATCCGCGGAGGTCGATGCCTTCCGTGATCGCCTGGGCCACCTGAGTGAGGTGGGAGAAGAGATAGTCGGGTCGGAGATCATCATCATGATCGGCGATTCCGTTTTCGGTGATGTAAAGCGGCACACCATAACCTTTGAGGAAGTGGCACATGTCACCGAGGCCAGTAGGATGAATGGCCCAACCGAGATCGGATAGACGGTCGCCCTTTTTGGAAAAGACAATTCCCACCGGGGAGCTTGAGGCCGTGGGGAAAAGGTCGGGGCTGTCGCCGTGGTTGAATGGGCGACAGGCCACAAAGACGCGTGTGTAGTAGTTGACGCCGAGAAAATCGACCGTTTTACGGCCGCGGGCCTGCGGGACCTGAGCGGCCATGGGGATGATGCCGAGCACGCCGAAGTGCTGTTCGTTGCCTGTGACGGCGTCGGGCCAGCTGCGGTTGTAGAAGCGGCGAAAAAGACTGGTAACCATGCGGTCAATGGGATGAAGCGTTCGGAGCGGGTGGAAATCGATCATGTTGTGCGCGATTCCGACCGCGATAGGGTGATCGCGGAAGGGGCCTTCGCGTTTTTGGATCTTGGAATGGATGATGTCGTAGGCCTGCACGTGCGCGCGCAACAGATTGCGTGAGGCTTTCGAGACCGAGCGAGGAGAGTAGGTTGCCGGCGGCATGTAGCTCGCGATGTATTGCCCGACCACAAGCGTATTAGGTTCGTTGAGGGTGCACCAAAGCGGCACTCGTTTGCCGACGCGCTCAACCACGCGCTTCACATAACCAGCAAACCAATTGGCGCTCTTTTCCGTTGTGAATCCACCCTCTCGGGCAAACCACAGAGGGGTTGTGAAATGGTGGAGCGTGAGCATCGGGATCAGGTTTCGTTTTTCGCACTCCCCGATCAGATTCTCATACCAATCGAGGGCCTCTTTGTTCCAACGACCACACTCGGGCTCTATGCGAGACCACTCCACACTGAACCGATAGCTGTTGAGCCCCAAATCTCGGGCGAGATCGAGGTCTTCGGCGAAGCGATTCCAGTGATCGCAGGTCAGGCCCGAGCCCTCGCCCCCCTCGATATTTCCCTGGGATTCCCAATCCCACCAATCATTGTGGATGTTGTTGCCTTCGATCTGGTGGCTACTCGTGGCCGCTCCCCAAAGAAAAGCTGTCATCGCGGAGTGACCAACCCGCCCGGGAGAATCTTGAGATCATTGCCGCGCCAATTGATGCGCGAGCCAAGGAGAGACTGCATCCAGATGCCGAGGGAGACTGGTTCGCGGATAAGCCAATCGAAAAAAAAGGTCCAACCCATCTTGTGTTCCATCCTTATATAGACGGCCATGTCACAGAGTAACCAGATGACCAGATGCGCAGAGAAAAAAATGGCTGGCGAAACTGAAAAGAGAGTGGCGATCGCAACGAGTCCTGAGCCGAGGCCGAAAAATGGACTGAGAAGCGGTTCGATGAGAAACGTGAGCGGAGACTGAGCCTTTCGGATGCGCCCCCAGCGAATGTGGCGCGACCAGAATTTTTGCAGAGTGAGCGGTCCGATGTACTGCTCGATCGGCTCATTCATGACGGCGATCTTCATGCCGAGCCGGCGAATCGCAACGCCCGCCATATAATCCTCGGCGATGTAGCGCGAGAGGGTAGAGAGGCCGCCAATGCGCGCCATCGTGGATCGGCGAAAAACCATGAGCTTTCCAACGACAAAGGGCCAGCCGATGATGGCGGCGAAATACATCCAGCGCGCGTAGAAGCCATTCAAAAAAAGACATTCGAGTCGGCCGCCGATGAGTCGCCCTTCGCGCCCAGACACAACGGACGTCACGACGCCGACATTAGGTTTGAGATACGTGACGATTCTGTGAAGCATGTCCCGGGAGGTGCGGGTGTTGCTGTCGCTCACCCAGATGGTGTCGTGCGAGGCGTTCTCGTACGCCTCGAGCATATTGTTCACCTTCGGGTTCGGGCCGATATGAGCGGAGCTGATGATGATGTTGGCGTCCACGAAGGGGTATTTTCGACAGAGATTCTCAATCACCGCCTGGGCGCGATCACCCGGCTGGAGGCAGAAGAGGATTTCGAAGAGTGGGTAGTCGAGCTGGAAATAGGTCTCAACACCCTCCTCAAAGCCGGGGTCGATTCCTTTGATGGGCTTGATGATGGAGACGCCGACGATCTCCGTGTCATCGATCAAGTCGGAACGCCGATAACAGACAAGCGTGATGAGAGTGGACAGGAACTGGGTGCCGATGCCGAAGGCCCAGAGGAAAAAAGCTGACCACGCCAGAATCATGCCGCTGTCCGATCGTAGAAGACGACCTCCAGCTGCTGACTCTTGATGCTTTGGAGGATGGCCTCTCGAGTTTTTTCACAATGAAGCTTTGTCTTGTAAGACCGTATCTGGCGGCGGTCGTGGAGATCGCTTGAGGCGATCTTGGGGAGGCTCTCGTTCTTCACGGCCTCGAAGAGGATGGAGCCGCTCGCCACTTCCCAGGCGTCAAACAATGTCTTGAGCTCCTCTTTGCGATCCCAGAGGTGAAAGGTCTGCTTTTCAAACTTTCCCGAGAGCACGGGGTGGGCAGCGATGCTGAGCCCGCCTTGGGCTCGAATTCTTTTGCACAGGTCGGCGACATCCCCGTCGGCCGAGATATAGTCATCTACCCCGAGGCCCAAGAGATGCGCGGACCGGTGGTTAGAAAGAGAATTCTTGCTGAGCTCAAAGCCGGGGATGACGATCATCTGGTACTGCTCCCAGGCCCGGATCGTCTCCGATTGCAGAATGGCCCTATAGAGGGGGAAGGTGGCCGGCGTGAGGACCTGGTTGAGCCACTGCGAAGCCTTACCGATAATCGAGCCCTCTTCGGCGATGTGATCCGTGATAGCGATGGCGCCAAATCCATGGGACCCGTAAAGGTCGATCACTTCGGGAATGGAATGGCGACCATCGCTAAAGTTTGAGTGGACATGAAAATCGGCTAAGAACGACGCCTTCATGCATGAACAGTATCGGCAACGAATGTCAGGGCCGTGTTGGGGCCTGGTTAGGTTCAAATTAAGCAGCCTAATCGACCACGGCTTTGGGGGTTGGGCTGAGTTTCCGACGGAGCCAGTCCACCGCTAAGAATGCAACCGGGACCACGACCAGGCTCAAAAAAGTCGAGCTGACGAGGCCGCCGATGATGGTGATGCCCATGCTGACTCGTTGTTTAGACGCCTCGTTGAGGCCAATGGCGACTGGAAGCATGCCTGCGATGAGGGCGATGCTGGTCATGAGGATGGGGCGCAGGCGGACCTTCCCCGCCTCCACAATGGCGTCTTTTCTTTCCCAGCCCTCGCGGATGAGTTGGCTGGTGTAATCAACGAGTAAGATAGAGTTCTTGGTCGCAATTCCCAAGAGCATCACGCCGCCGATCATCGAATAAATGTCGAGCGATTGATGGGTCAGCTTGAGCGCGAAGAAGGCGCCACACACGGCGAGAGGGAGCACCACCATAATCGACAAAGGTGTCGCGAAGGATTCATAAAGACTCGCCAGCACGAGGTAGATGAATAGGATCGCGAGTCCGATCGCGAGCAGCATGTTTTCGATGAGCTCTTTGAAGCTCTCGGCCTGTCCGACGTATTGGTACTTGATGCCTGGCGGGAGTTTGTTTTCGCCGCTTGAGACGAGCGTATCGATCTCTTTCATCACAGCGTTCATCCCCTCGCCACCGGGGGTCATATCGGCGCCGATCTGAACCGCCCGGCCGCGCTCTTGGCGCGAAATCGTCGAGGGGCCGGTCGTTGAGACGGGGTGGGCCACGTTCGCCAGGCGAATGAGGCTCATGTTGACGTTGGGAACATAGATATTGGCAAAATCTTTACGGATGTTCCGTTGGTCGGCCTGGAGGCGGACCCGGATATTGTATTCGCGGCCATTCTCACGATACACCGCCGGAGTCATCCCCTCGACCTGGGTTCTCAACTCCATTCCAATCGCGGCGCTCGAAACGCCGAGGCCCTGGCCCCGGGCATTGTCCCAGACTACTTGGAACTCAGGCTTTCCCGATTTGAAACTGAGCTCGACGTCCTTGAGACCAGGGTTCTTTTTCAATTTCTCAAAAATTCCGGTCGTGTAGTCCTGGAGCTGTTTCAGATCATCGCCGACGAAGAGAACGTTGAAGGGGCGCTGTCCTCCGCCCATGCCGTCGTAGTCTTTCACGATCGGGTTGGCCGAATTGAAGGGCTTCACCTGCTCACGCAGATGATCTTTCACCATGGAGGTGGTGATGCCCTTGCGTTGTTTGGAGGGAACCAGCGTGACAAAGAAGGTGGCGACATTCGTCTCGCCCTCTGCGTTTCCGAGGATGAGTGTGGAGGCGGCCACCTCTTTGTTGTCCCGGATCAGCTCGTCGATTTTGCTGGCGATGGCTTCGGTCGCATCCAAATTGGAACCCGGCTGGAGCTCTAGGGTGACGGAAAATTCGCCGTTGTCCTGCGGGGGCAGAAAAGTCTTGGGAACATACTTGGCAGTGATGATACTCAAGACAAAGATCCCGAACGCTCCACCTCCTACGACGAATGGGTGCCGCAGCGTAAACCTGAGCGCCACCTCATAGACCGACACGAGCCAATTTTGGAACCTTTCGAAAGCCGTGAGAAGAGGCCCCAAGGTGACCCGCCAGACAGCGCCACCGTCCTTGTGCATTCCACCGCCGAAGTAGGCCGAAAGCATCGGGGCCATCGTGAGAGCGTCGAAGAGGCTAATAGCCATGATGAAGCAAACCGAAAGGCCGAACTGTTTGAAGAACTGTCCGACGATGCCTTTCAAAAAGCCAATCGGGCCAAACACGGCGATGACGGTCAACGTGGTGGCGATGACGGCGAGCTGAACCTCCTTCGCCCCTAGAGAAGCTGCCTCCATTGGTTTCTTACCGAGCTCCATGTGGCGAAAAATATTTTCGCGGACCACGATCGCGTCGTCGATGAGAAGCCCCACGGCGAGGCTCAGGGCTAAGAGAGTCATCATGTTGATGGTGAAGCCGGCAAGGCTCATCAGAAAGAAAGCGCCGATGAGAGAGTTGGGAATTGCGATGCCGGTGATGAGAGTCGATCGGACGTTTCCCAGAAAGAACAGCACGACGATCAGGGTGAGAACGATGCCTATGTAAATCGCGTCGGTCACGTCTTCGACGTTATCGCGGATGACCTTGGCACCGTCGCGAACGATCGAGACTTGGGGTGTGCCGGTCACGGTCTTCAGTTGAGCATTGATCGTCTTGATGCGTGAAGTGACAGCATCGGCCACTGCGATCGTGTTGGCGCCAGACTGTCGGAAGATGCTCAGAAAGACACCCTTCTTGCCGTTATTAAAGGTGCGGCTCGCCTCATCCTCAAGAGAGTCCACCACCCGGCCCAGTTCCTTCACGCGAACCGGGACTTCGTTGCCAGCGAAGCTTACGATGGTATTGCCGATCTCCTCCACCGACTTAAACTCCGCAATGCTGCGGACTACAGTGTCGTTGCCGCCTTCGGCCACCTTCCCCGCAGGAATATTTTGCCCGGCTGCCCCCAGCCGACCAGAAACCATGGACGCCGCCATCTCGTATTGTTTGAGCTTATTGCGATCCAGGAGCACTTGGATTTCTCTCTTACGACCACCCATCACGGCGACGAGACCGACGCTTGGGATCTGTTCGAGTTTGGGCCGGATCAGCTGATCGGCCACATCGTAGAGTTTGCCCTCATCGAGGTCAGCCGAGATCGAGAGAATCAAGATGGGCTGATCGGCTGGGTCGAGGCGGCGGATCACGGGCTCCTTCACGTCCGCCGGAAGCTTGCGGCGCAATGAGGAAACGCGCTCGCGCACCTGCTGTTCAGCGTACTTCACATCGGTCTCGAGATAGAATTCAGCGATCGTGATGCCGAGGCTTTCTTTGTTGATCGAGCGCAGGGTCTTGATGCCGGCGAGTGTGCTCAGTTCATCCTCGATAGGCTTGGCGATGAGCGTTTCCACTTCAGACGGGCCGGCTCCGGGGTACGGAATCGAAACCACGATGACCGGGAAGGTCACGTCGGGGAAGAGGTCCACTGGCATTCGTTTGAGCCCCAGGAAACCCACGGCGAGCATGAGGATCACAAGGCATGTCATGAAGATGGGACGCTTAATGGAGAGGTCGATGATATTCATTGGGGGCTCCCGAAAGTTTTCATCTGCGCCACGAGCGTGAGAATCTCAGCTTGGGTTTGGATGCGCCCGAATTCGGATTGGGAATAGTCCTGCTCGAAAGCGAGGATCTGATAGGTGGTGCTGCGTCCCTTTTTGTGGCGCTCCCGTTCGTGGTCGAGTTTATTTTTTTGAATCCGCTCGATGTTAGTCACCAGTTCAAGGCGTTTCTTCGCCTGTGACAATCTGTTGTTGAGGTCGGTCCACTCGACCTCGACCTCAAACGTTTTTCGTCGGGCATTGAGCTCCGCGGCCTGTCTCTCTTTGAAGGCCCCTTCGCGGGTGGAATTGATCAGACCAAATTCCAGAGGGGCGATGAGCTTGAGCCCAATGGAGTAGGTCGGAGCGCTCGTTTGGAAGGAATTGCCCGTGGCTGTGCCGAAGGCGGCATCCCGACCGTTGAGTGCGACGCTGCCGGTGACATCGAATGTCGGCTTATTCTTGTGAAGATAGAGCTCGTAGGCCGCCTCGGCCGCGCGCAGCCCCTCACGCGCCGCCATCACATCTTCGCGGTCTTTGTTACGGGGAGGAGCATCCATTGCCACGAACTTTTCGGGTGAAAAATCGACGAGCTCATCGGTGATGGCGTCACCATCGGTTCCCAGGAGCGAAAGAAACGCGCGAATGGCAGAGTGTTCTTCGTCGAGCGCCGCCTGCAGCTCCATCGTTCTTAACTGCAGTGCCGCGTCGGCTTGGAAGACATCCGCTTTGTCAGCGAGCTCGAGTCTTGCTCGGTTGTCGGAGTAGGCCTTAAGCCTTTGAGCCCGTTCCAGGCCGCTTCGTTTGACCCGGACCGTTTCTCGTGCGAGCGCGAGCCGCCAGTAGTATTGCTCGGCCTGCATGAGGAGCATTTTGCTCTTGTAGCGTTCCCCATAGCTTGTTGCGAGCGCCTGCGCCTCCTGGGCCTGGGTTCCGGCAGTGATCTCCGCGCCAAAACCGTTTTTCCAAAGGGATTGCGAAATCTCCAGAACGGGCCGAGCTTCGTAAAAGGTGGGGACAGCGAGGAGCGTGGGGCTCACCCCGGCAATCGTTGTGTAGGAAACGAGATAATAGAGCTTCGACAGGAGTCCAAAGTTGGTCATCTTGGAGACGCCCAGGGTATAGGTGCTGTTCGTGGTCTCGGTGCCCATGAAGGCTGGCACCGCTGTTGGCTTTGCGTCATCGAGGAAGTTCGCGGCGAAGAAGAGATTGGGGGCGAAGATGAGAGAAGAATCCTTTGAGCGAGCTTCGCTTCCTTCGGCGCTATTCTTAGATGCGATGTACCCTTCGTGCTTTGTTTTCACATTCTCGAGGTATTGGTGAAGAGTAAGCGGTGCAGCAAAGGAGGCGGTTATCGTTGAGATGAGTGCCAGGACTAGTATTCCTAGGTGAGTGTGTCGAGGTGTCATTCTTTCTCCTGAGAATATCGTTATCCTACACCCTACTAATCAGGTCATTAATATACGGCTACTGAGCGACGCTCAGCGATAGAGTTTTGTGAAGATTGTGTCGATAAGTGTCCTGAACCGTGCGCTCACCCAACCCCAGACTCCGAAATATCCGGGAACGCCTCGCTCGCCAGACGGAGAGCGATTTCGGCATTGGTGTGGTCAGCCGAAACAGCGTGGATGCGGCGATCGAGGCGGCCTACGCCGCCAATCGCCCGGTGATGCTGATTGCGACTCGGCGGCAGGTGGAATCGGCCGAATTGGGCGGTGGGTATGTGAATGGGTGGACGACGCGAACCTTTGCACAGTATGTGCGGGCTCGCGATCCGAATGGCCTCATTCTTCTCGGCCGAGACCACGGTGGCCCCTGGCAGCACCCGCTTGAACTTGATCGCAACTATGATGAGGCCCGGGCGTTGCGCTCGGCGATCGACTCATACCGAGAGGATATCGACAACGGCTTTGATCTTCTCCACATCGACACCGGCAGCTCCCTGCATGGAGAGCCATCGGTCGAGAAGGCCGTGGAGCGGATGGTTATTCTTTATGACTGGTGCATTCGTTACGCTGCTCTCCACGAAAAGGAGATTGGAATTGAGGTCGGAGCCGAGGACCAGCGCAATGAGGCCGCCGACCCGAAATCGTTCGCCGTCACGCATGACAAGATAGTGCAGAGCCTTCGGGCCAAGGGTTTGCCGCTGCCGCTTTTCGAGGTGGCGCAAACCGGAACGAAAGTCGTCGAGGATCGCAATACGGGGGTCTTCACCCAGGTCTCAAGGCAGTCTCAAACCGCTCGAAATGTTCGCGGCATGGTCGAGATCGCCGGCCGGGATGGTGTCTACATCAAGGCGCACAATTGCGATTATCTCAATGACCAAGAGCTTAAGGCTTTTGCTGGGTTGGGTGTCGGCGGGATCAATGTGGCGCCGGAACTCGGGGTCTTTGAGACCCGATCCCTATTGAGGTTATTGGAGGCGCGCGGCCTCACCGAAGAGAAGGCGGCCTTTGTTGTGCTCGCCCAACGTTCGGGGAAGTGGAAGAAATGGTTGAGTGATGGGCGTCGGGCGACTTCTGTGGAATGCGCCGTCTTGGGTGGCCATTACGTTTTTGCGACCGAAGAATGTGTTCGCATCAAGGAGACCCTGGCCCACCGAATGGGGCGGACCGTTGCTGAGCTCGACCAATTGCTCATCGGAGATCTTGTTGGCTGCATCCAACGCTACTGGGCGAAAACAAAACAACCATGGCAGACCTTGAACGGCGCGGCCTAGCGGTTGCGCTCACGGAGATGTCTCTCTCCGAACAATTGGATAACGCGCCAAAGCCAGCTGATCCCGGCCAGGCGTCGCTCATTCTTGGCTCGACCAAAACTTGCAAATTGGTGACTAAGCATTGGGGCTATGAAAAATGGATCGTGCACGCCGGGGCGCCCTTTGCCTTTAAGCTCCTGTTTCTCAAAGCCGGCTTTCGTACGAGTCTCCAGTACCACGAAAAAAAGGAGGAGTGCATGCTCCTTCTCTCGGGTTGGGTCCGCCTTCATTACCAGGATGAGGCCGGCTTACCGAAAACAATGGATCTCAACGCCGGACACACGATCCACGTCAAACCCAATACGGTTCACCGCGTGGAAGCGATCAACGACTCCTTTTACGCCGAGGTCTCAACGGCTGAGCTGGATGACGTGATCCGGATTCAGGATGATAATGGCCGACCCGATGGTCACATCGCCCGTGAGCACAAGGGGAAGGCGTGATCGGACTCTTCATTCTCTGCTACAGAGTGGGTCGGCGCATTCAAGATGTTGTGATGACACTCCCCGAATCTGTCATCAATTCTGTCGATGAGATCATCGTCATCGACAACGGCAGCGATGACGACACGGCCGTCTGGGCGGAAAGAGCCATTCAGAAACGCTGTGACCCGAAGTTTGCCCTCCTCAGAAACCCGAGAAATTACGGCTATGGAGGCTCTCACAAGGTGGCCTTCGACTATTTTCTCTCACGCAGAATGGACTACGCCATTCTCTACCACGGTGATGGCCAGGGCGACTCAGAGGCCTTGAAGGAGCTCATCCGAATGGCGCAGGAGAATCGCTGGGATTTTGTGATTGGCAGTCGTTTCAAAGACATTGCCCGTCTCAGCGGGAGGTATTCGTTGGGGCGCCGTTGGGGAAATCTGTTCTTTGTGTGGTTGCAGAAGATTGTGTCAGGACTCAACATCACCGACCCCGGGAGCGGAGAGGTGGCTTACTCTCTCAATTTCATTAAGAGGCACATCCCATACCGGCAATTGACCGATTCCTTTCACTTCACGCCACAACTGCTCCTCCATGCGAGCCGTCGGAAGGTCTCGATCACGGAGATCCCCATCAGCTGGGGCGAGGTCGAGACGAGTTCCGCAAACATCTACCGCCACGCCTGGAACATGCTGAAGATGCTTGTCCGATTTCGGCTCTCAGGGCGCCTCGACGCTTTTCGCAGCTGATTCGCACCAAAGTTTGAAATCAAAGATCTCCTTTGTGGGAGGAACGGTGACGGGACCGCCCGTGACGAGTCCCCAGGTCTGGTATCGCGTGCGGTCAATGTAGCTCGGAACGTGGTCGCGGAGGATCTTTTCCGGAATCACCTGGGAGGGAGCGGCTCCGGCCGCGATGAGGGCTCTCAAATTCGCATCCATCTTCTCAAGGTAGATCTTGTTCCAGGAGTGGGGACAACTTCTGACGTAGAAATCGCGAAGGGATCGACCCCAGTCGAGTGGCGTGTAGCCGTCGGAGTCGGCGATCTTCAGATCAGCACCGCTGGCAACGAGAGTTTTCACGAAGTCTGGGTTCAAATTCAGTGTCGCTCGGACAGCCAAGATCAGCGGAGTGGTCTTGTTCTTTTTCCATCCGCTCAGTTCATTCACATCGGCCTTGGCATCGAGCAGCAGTTGGGCCAGTCGGTAGTCCGGTGTCTTTCCCGAGGGGAGCGAAGAGGTTTGTTCATTCTGGCTCATGACGGGATTGTTCGACATGCCTCCCATATGGCCGTGGTATCGGACTGCCTCCCTCCAATGGGTGATTAGAGATTCTCCGAGTGGCCCAAACCCGGTTTCAAAATGGAAATCGACCGAGGCACCATACTCCTGAGTGAGTGACTTGATGAAATCAAAGTAAGCCTCCGACCAACTATCTCCCTCTAAAATGGCTCGAATAGATTTTTTGAGAGCTTGAGTCAGGACTGCCTCGCTGAGCTTGGCGTCGGCCAGAAGAAGGAATGAAACCAGATTGCCTTCTCTGAACGCTGTCTCTGCCGCCAGATCCAGGCCGGACTGAGTGGGCCCGAGGGCCAGCATGATTTTGAGAAACGCCTGGTTCCCGTGGACGGCCGCCCAGCCAAGTCCCAGGTTCACGACAGAGTCGTGCTCGTGGCTCACCTTGGTCATCTCAACGAGCGAGTCCAGTTGAGGTTGGGAGAGTTTGTATCTATAGAGAGTCTGGAAGAGGGTCATGCCATCGTGAGCGTGAGTATCGACACGAGCCCCATTGCGAATCAGAATCTTCACAACCTCGAATCGCTCATCATACGCGGCCAAATAGATCGGCGTTCGCCCAGCGCCGTCGCGACAGTTCGGGTTCACGAGATTGGGTTTCGCCAGAAGCTCCTCAACCTCATGAATATTTCCGAGTTTTGCTTCTTGAAGGAGTTTGAGCTCAAGAATGCGTTGCGATTGTTTCACTTCACCGGAAGGCTTGTAATAGGCGGCCCACACGGCGTTAGCCACCGAGGCCGCGAAAAGATCATCCTTGCCGAAGTGGTGCACGGCTTCGCCAATGAAGTGGCGAGTGGCATCGGCCTCGGTGTGCGCCTTGCAGTTGTCCTTGAAAAGGTAAAACGGAGTCCCCTTTGTTTCGGACGTATATCCGCAGAGAGTTGGGACCAACTTAAATTCTTCGAACTTCTTGTACTGGTCCCAAAGTTGTGGGCAGTTTTCGATCTCGGAAAGGAGTTCGCCGCGGTTATCGTCAAAAAATTTGAGAACGAGGGCATCATACCCGGTTTCCGCTGGGAAGGCCGCAACCTTGGCATCGCTCACCATCTTCATCGACTGACGCCAACCCTGCTCGAAAGTTCTAATAACTTTGTCGCCTCCCCGACCGGGATCATTGCCGGGAATCGGTCCGCTTTCGCCGAATAGGATCGACCCGGCTATGAATGCGAATAGGCTTGCGGCTAGAGTCGTGGTTTTCATGTGCGCTCCTTAGGTAAAGTGAGAGGAAAAAGTTGGACGGCTAGGTGGTAGACGGCGGTGGCCGTCCCCATCTTTTCGAGCTCTTCTCCAAGGTCTCGCCGAAATTGCCGAATGCGCTCCACGGCGTAGGGAATCGCCTCGGGGTTCATCGCGAAGACGAATCCGGAGACATCTCGGACCTCTAGGGAATCCGTTTCGAGTGAGGTGATGGCCTTTTCCAAAATCTGACGGTGGTATCGTCGGGTGGCAAGGGTCGATATCTTGTTGTCGAGTTTGAGCGGTGGTGTGCATTGACGCCATTGACCGTTGACCTTTGCCACGAAACCCATTCGGGTGAGGCGGCGCATGGCCGTGCGCGCCTGATCGGGCGTGATCTTCAGCTGGCGCGCGATCCAAAGGGGGTTGAAGCGCGCCCCGGGCAATTCCAAGAGACTCAAGATGGCGAAATGGTACCACTCGGAAACGACGCTGAATTGATCGAGGCTCAGGTCGCGATAGACGGAAGGGGTGTGCTGACCCCGAGCCGATCCGTTGTGCAAGTCTTCTAGGATTGTTCGGTTTTCCTCTGGGCTCAAGGTCATCTCAGAGACGAGCCTCCGGGCCAACTTTCGAGAGACGGGTCTTTTTCCGGCCAGGACTAGTGAAAGGAGCGAGTGGCTCACGCCGAGGGAACGGGCGAGTGAGCGGAGGGAGTAGCCCGGATTCTTACGCACCCGACGGCGCAAAACACCGTCGAGAATCTCCCGAGCCCCCTGGGGGCCTTTGAGTGGCAGCACCGTCGTCATGGAGCGCACTATAATGACGCTCAGCATTGCTGCGCAATATCTCTAGGAAACTATTGGTGAAAAATTTGTCACCAGGTTACAAAGTCACGGTTTTATTCGAGAATTCGGCCGGTTCCAGGAGAGCCATTCGCCACGTGGCGAGCTTCTCAAGGCCCACGGCGAGGAAATAGGCGTCGAGGGGTGGGACGTGGAGGGGCGCCATGTTGAAGAAGGTCGAGGCGGCCACGAGTTTGACGTGGTCCAGATCCCAATTCCGTTTGAGGCAATGGCTTTCAAACTTTTGCCGACAGGCCACGAGAAAGTCCGAGTCGTGGGTTTCCGCCGAAGGAACCCCATCTCGATCGATCGAAAGCCGGGGGCAGCCGCGGTTTCGAATGAGCTCGAAATTCACGCAGAGGCCGGCGTAAAGCTTTCCGAGATCGTAGTACAGGTCTCCGTATGCCAGGCCGGCGAACTCCTCACGCCAGTCGATCAAGGAAAAGCCATCGTGGGTGCGGATCATATTTCCAAAATTCAGGTCTCCATGAAAGACACATGGAATCGCTTTATCGACAAATTGGGTCCAGGGAAACCCTTGCCATTCGATCTGCGCGCGTTTGATCGCTTTTGCCCAACGGTCGCCCGCTATCCCGCCGAGCTTTCGGGTCCCGAGGCATTTGAGGCGATCCGAGGTTTTTTGGCGATAGAACTCATCGCAACTTTTCCGGAACTGAGTTTCGTTGAACGATTTGGGGAGCGGAGTGGTCCAAAGCTGATCGGTCAGCCAGTTCATCAGAGCATCAAACGAGAAATGGTTTTCAGCTTGGTAGAGGGTCTTCCCACGAGAATAATCGTACGCGAAGAAATGGCGACCCAATTTCAGAACCTTGGGTACGCGGCCCTGGAGCAGGTGGGCCCGGGCCACCTTCTGCTTCACACTCTTTTCACTTGCGGACCATTTGATGACCGTGGGTGGAACGACGTAGGTCTGCTCGCTGGTCTTGGACCAGTCTGCGCCTGTTTCTCCGAGTTGGCGACGGGCTGCGGCGAGTGCCTCTGGGGTACCTGTGT
Source organism: Deltaproteobacteria bacterium (assembly GCA_016196825.1). Classification (GTDB taxonomy): domain Bacteria; phylum Bdellovibrionota; class FAC87; order UBA2466; family UBA2466; genus JACPWY01. The sequence continues at coordinate 58,999 of JACPWY010000007.1, forward strand.
CGAGCCAGTGAAAGCGTTTTCCGACGAGGCCGGGGATGAGAGCGGTGAGTCCGTTGGAGACCTGGCGTTCGTTTTGGATGAGGGTCGTGCGGCGCTCGAGAGCTTCCCAGAATTTTTCGGCGCTTCGAATGCCGGCGAGTCCGATGTAGGCGAGGTGGTTCTTGGTTGTGGCCGATTTGTCGGAGAGATCGAGGACATTTCCCCTTGGGTCGAGGGCGGCGGTGCAGAAGCGGGCCGGATTGTCGACGGGGGCAACGCCAATCCAGTTGGTGTCGATGGAAGGAATGGGATCGGTAACGAGGGTGTCGCAAGAGATGGTGTAGAAGGGGCCGGTGACGGCTTCTCGGCAGGCCAGGAGAGAGGTGCCAGGGCCTGAACCCGGGCCAGAGTAGTTATCGACTGTGATGAATTCGCATGATTGTTCGGGCCCTAAGATCTCAAGGTATTCCTTCAGTTGATCTTTGAGGTGGCCTATTGCGAAGATGCACCGATGGCCCGCGAATTTTTCCAGAATGTGATTGAGCACCGGCCGCCCGTGGATGGGCAGAAGGCCCTTGTGAAGAGTGTCGGCCTGGGCCCCAAATCGCGAACCACGGCCGGCGGCGAGGATGATGACGGGTGCTTTGTGGTTCATGGGTGATGGATCCGTCAGCTCCGTTGCCCGATCAGAAGGATTACAGTGTCCACTCGCCCGATCCGCTCAGGGATTTCGGGAGATGGTGTGGATCATAGGGCTCATAAAACTTTTCTAAAATGTGGAGCACCGCCTCGGAGACGGCGCGGCGGCCACCAGGGTTTTGAGTGGTGTAGTGCGCGGCCTGTTTGGCGATCACGCAGCCATCGGCGACGCAGATTCCGTAGCCGACGCTATTGAAGACCCAGTTGTCGAAGATCCCATCGCCCATGTAGATAACTTTTTCGAGCGGCCACCGCGTCGCCATCCATTCGGAACGCCGCAGGGTGCTCACAAGCTCCAGCGGAAATTTCATGTCTTCAGCGACCCGACGCTGGGTAATGGGGAAACCCTTGCGATCACCCGTGACAAAGTGAATGGACACATGCGGGCGCAGAAGACAGAGTGCGTCGTTGTCATCGGCGCCAAATTCCTTCATCACCTTGCCTTCTGCCGAATAGAAAAAATTGCCCGGCGTCAAAACGCCATCGACATCAAACACCACCACAGCGGGTTGAAACGGAGCCTGCGAGTTCATGGGGGATACTTCATTGTAGCAAGAAACCTCCCCGATTTTTGACGGGCCGCGGGGATCCTGATACCTGATGAGGACTCAAAGGAGGGCGGTTAGCTCAGCTGGATAGAGCACGTGGCTTCGAACCACGGGGCCAGGGGTTCGAATCCCTTACCGCCCACACCCAAATTTATGTATACATCAACACCATTTTTACGGTAAAATTGGTGTTGATGTATACACGTATGCTCAGGCCGGCGAGTAAGGCCTTCTTTCTTTTTGGCCCGCGAGGAACAGGCAAAAGTACCTGGTCAAAACAGGCCTTTCCTGGGGCTTCGCGCTTCGATCTTTTGCGCGCCTCGGAGTCTTTGCGATTTCAGAAGGCACCGTCCGAGTTTTCTGCGGAGGTCAGGGCCTTTCCCAAGGATCGTTGGGTCATTGTGGATGAGATCCAAAAAGTGCCGGCTCTCCTGGATGAAATCCATTCCCTCATGGAAAACGATGGCTACAACCACTTTGTTCTTACTGGTTCATCGGCCCGCAAACTGAGGCGGGGCGCCGCCAACCTGTTGGCCGGGCGCGCGACGCAAAAGTCACTTTTTCCGCTCAACAGTTTTGAAACGAATTTTTCATTGCCTCCGGAGCAGGTCCTAAACTTTGGACTTCTGCCGGAAAGTGTCAACGCTCAGTCGGATGAGGCTCGGGAGGATTACTTGAATGCCTACGTTGAGACCTATCTTCAGGAGGAGATCAAGGCCGAGGCGTTGGTGAAGGATGTTGGGTCATTTGCCCGTTTCGTCCAGGTTGGGGCCTTGGTAGCCGCCCAGACCACCAATGTGTCGGGAGTAGCGCGCGATGCAGGAGTGGGTCGTGAGACCGTGAGAGGTTACTTTGAGGTCTTGGAGGACACTCTCCTCGGAAGTTGGTTACCGGCCTATCGGCCCAGGGCTAAAATTAAGGAAATCGGTCTGCCCAAGTTTTATTGGTTTGACGCCGGAGTCCTGCGGGCGGCGTTCGACGGATTTCGCCAGCCTCTGCCATCCGATTATCGAGGTGTCCTACTCGAGCATTGGATAAATCACGAGATGCTGAGCTATATGCACTACGGTAGAGTCAAGGGGTCACTTGGCTATTGGTCGACTCCCTCGGAAAGTAAAATCGATTTCTTGTGGTGGTACGGGGAAGCATTCGTTGCGATCGAAGTTAAGGCCGGCAAGGAATTTCGTTCGGAGTTCCTTAAGGGAATTACATCGTTTTCTCAAGGCAAAAAACTGAAGCGTTCCTTTGTTGTTTACTTGGGAAGCAAAGAGATGAAGGTCGGGCAAACTTGGATCTTTCCTGTGCAAAAGTTTCTCAAGGAGCTCTATGCGGGTGGGGTGTTTGGAGGCTGAGTGGCCTTCGGCCCATTCGATTTTTGAAGAAGTCCTCATGGAGCGGGGTAGGGCCAGCCGAGGGAGCGAGAGTTTATCGAGCCATTCGTTTGTCAGCGACGGAAAGAGGGCTCGGCGGTGGCGCCAGAAACTTTACCGCGCTTCATCCACGTAAAAATAGGCTTCAGGGTACTTCGCGCACAAATTCACAAGCTGTGGTTGATCGTATTGAACCGTGCAAAGCTGTTTGCCTTCTGTCGATTGCACGTGGCGGTACTCGTTAGCGTAATGCTGGCAGTACGGTTCCACGTACTCGCGCACGCAAAGGGTTTTTCCCTCTTGGCTCTTCACGTAGGAATAGAGCTGCGGAAAGAGTTTGCAGACTGAGTTTTTGCTGTCGTAGTTGCGGACACAGACCGAGGCTTGAGCCATTGAGGTCAAAGTGATCAGAGCCAATAGAAATTTCATGTTTCCTCCCCATGTTGGGAGAATCTTACCCCGAAATCACGGGATCGTATATTTTCGAAGAAATGATTCCGGCCCCAGTGAGCGCCACGAGGACAAACGGAAGACTCAAAGGGCTCCAGAGAGAGGGCCAGATGAGGACCGCCGCGAGGAACCAAAGTAGTCGGTGGCCGAGGGCAAGTGTGGTGGCGAGTCGGCCGAAGGTCCGAGCGAATGCTGCTGAGAAAATGAGCGTTGCGAGGAGCGGGAGGAGGTAGGAGCCCTGGTGGAGGGAGGACCAGTTGGCGTTGAAGATGCTGAGGGTCCAGAAAAAGTAGGAGAGGGTGAGAAAGGCGAGCCAGCGGATGCCGTCGGCGACGCCAGTGGAGCGTTTGTGGATCGCCTGAACCCCGATCGCGAGAGCGCCGAGCCAAAGGATTCCGATCATGGGTCCGAAGTAGAAAAAACTGTCGACTCGGTCGCCGCGAATGAGCGAAGGGAATGAGAATTCGAGTCGGGGGATTTCGGACTGGAAGGGAAATGAGACGGCGTTGGCCCAGCGGGTGTGAAGAATCTGGGACCAGGTTTGGGTGGCGTAGGCGTTGCGGAGCGCCTGCCAGACGGTGCGGGAATCGACGGCCTCAACGCCCGCGAAATGCATCTTGAGAAGGCGATTGCCGGGAGGGTCGTAGAAACGTTGGTACAGAGTCCAGGGGAGATAGAGCAGAAAGGCTGCCCCAAAAAATTGCGGCACGAGTCTGCGGTGATGGGCGCGCACTACCCGGACGATCCAGGCCGGCACTAAGAGCGCCAAAGAGAAAAGCACGCCACCGTGGGCGAGGGCGCCGAGTGTGGTGAACGCGGCGCCCACGATTGTATTGAGGCGCGTGGGCTCGCGATAAAAGAGAAACACAACCCCAAAGAGTGCGAGCGAGGCCGAAAGAAACTTTGGCCACACAAACAGCGTGTTTACAAAAAAGAAGAAAGAGAAGAGGCAGAAAAGAAAGCTCAGCCGTCGGGCGGGGCCGGCCACGCCGACTGCATCAAGAAAAAAGAGCGCCGCGACCGCCCAGAGTGATTGGAACAGCACCGCCATGAGATGGTAGGTTTCGAAACGCTCGGCACCGAGAACGCTTCCAAGGGGGCGCAGAAGCAATGATAGCCCCGCCTGCAGCGGCGGCCGATCGCTGCTACGCCAGGTGCTGCCGGCGTCACGCGGGTCCTCGCCGTGCAGGAGATGGTGCGCCAGATCATCGGGAAGGTGCGGGTCGCCGGGCAGCGCCCAGCCGGGGAGTTGAAAGGAGAGAGTGAATGAGCCCTCTAAGGGCTCGCGAAGATTCTGCAGTCCTAGAGAGAGGAGAGCTACCCCGACCGCGAGTGCCAGCGGAGCGTAGACTCGGCGGGCGCGAAAAAGTGCGGGGCTTCCCGAGAGTGCTGCCACGGCCCATAGACCGGACGCTCCCATGCCGAGCCATCGGTTGAGAAAGAAGAGCCAAAAGACCGCGTAGCCTCCGAGAGCCACACCGAGCGTGACGAGTGCGGGGCGGTCCTTGTGCGGAGCGCCTCCGAACAATCGCTCAACGAGAAACGCAGGGGGTGCCAAGAGGAGCCACCCGCTCCCGCCCACCACAAGAACCATGCGGAACGCGCGCCCAAGGACGCTGAAAAAAAGATGGGCGCTGCTGCTGAGCTCAATCGTCGGCAAAGGGCTCCTTGAGGAATTTCCGCAGGCTACTCTCTCTGATCTCATTTGTTAATGCTTGGGCACACCCTGGCCCCCAATTCCTTGCTGCGTGACTGCGGGCCTGACACGGTGAGGCCGCAACTCGAAAGGAGATTTGATGGTACTCATAGCGGCCTTGATGGCAGCCCTCAGCTGGGGAGCTGACCTGAAGATCGATCTGGTGTCTGAACTGCACGTGCTCGAGGCGAGCACAGAGCAGGTCTTTGTGGATGGAAAGCTTTTCAGCGTGAACTCGGCGGCTGGTGCCGTCCAAATTTACGGAGAGCAGGCGAAGTATCTTGGGGCTGTGAAAATCGCGCACTCCATGGCACGGATCGCGCCGATGGGTGATCACCAATTTGTGGTGTATGGAAAGCTCCAGGAGCCCTGGCGTTTTTACTACACCGTGGTCGATGCTCGTACCCTTCAGGCGACAGGTCATGAAATTCGGGCCGACTATGATCTCTTCCCCGATCGGTTTGTCGCTCTCGCCAATGGTGAGATCTTTGCGTCGGATATTCCTGAGCGCGGGATCATGCACTATCGGCTGGGGGGCCGGGCCCAGAAGCTGAAGTTGGACATTGGGGTGCCTACCTTTCTCGCAGTGATTGGAAAGTCGCTCTTTGCGGTGGAGGATGGTCTGCTCTCCTCCAGCCATTCGAATCTGGTTCAGGTGGACCTTCAGTCGGGGGCTGTGAAGCGCTTTTTTGATAAGAGCGCCCTCCCTTCGCGCTTTTCGGGATTGAAATTGCTTTCCGATGGAAAGACTTTGGCGGCGAGCCAGATCTGGAGCGATCAGGTCGTTCTCATCGATACGCAGGCTGGCCAGGTGGCCAAGACACTCCCTGTCTCTGGAGGCCCCCGCGGAGTGGGGGAGGTTGGGCATTGTCTGGTTGTGGCGAGCGAGGAGAGTCGGCGCATCTCTTTCTGGGATAAGAACACCGGGGCCCAGGTGAATGAGTGGTCACTCTCGGGGGCGGATGATCGGCTCAAGAAACCGGGGACGATCTCGATCGATCCCGCAGGTCGCATCTTTGTGCGTTCAGCCTACCCATGTTTCGGGTGTCAGACGACCCAGAGCAGCCTTTGGGTCGTTGAAGAGGTGGGTGGAAAGACCTTCAGCGATTGTAAGCTCTAAGAAGTGAAAGCCGCTGGCCCCGCCCCTGAGGGGGCGGGGCCAGACTTCCCATCAAAATAATTCCTGTCTATAGTCCCACGCATGGAAAAAAAAGGATTGCAGGAGACCTACGCGCCTCACAGCGAATGCTTCGGGTGTGGCCCCTCTAACTCGAAGGGGCTGAGAATTCGCAGTGTCCCCCAGGGTGATGAGGTGGTGGCTGAGTGGCGGGCGGAAAAATTTCATGAGGCCTTTCCGGGTGTCTTAAATGGCGGAATCATCGGAAGTCTTCTCGATTGCCATTCCAATTGGACAGCCGCTTATTTGATCATGAAGTCGAATCAAGAGCAGACTCCACCGTGCACGGTGACCGCCGAATACCATGTGAAGCTCACGCGCCCCACGCCCACTGACGGGGTGATTTCGCTCAAGGCGCGGGCCAAAGAGGTGAAGGGCGATCGCGCGACGATCGAGGCAGAGTTGATAGCGGGCGGCAAGGTGTGTGCGACGTGTGTGGGGACCTTTGTGGCGGTTAAGCCGGGCCACCCGGCCTACCATCGTTGGTAATATGCTTTTGTTGGGTGCCCATATATCCATTGCTGGTGGCGTCGATAAGGCCATCGAGCGAGGTGAGAAGCTGGGGTGCGATGCCATTCAGATCTTCACGCAGTCGAGCCGCACCTGGAAATGTTTTCCGATTGCGGTACAGACCCAGGCAGCGTTTCGGACGGCTTTGAAAACGGCCAAACGGGTGAAGCGGGTGGTGGCCCACAATTCGTACCTCCTCAATCTCAGCACGACCGACAGCGTGCACAGGAAACAATCGGTGCGTTTCTTCATCGACATCATGAACCAGTGCGAGTCGCTGGGGATTGAATCATTGATCACCCATCCAGGGAGCCACAAAGGTGAGGGGTTGGCAGCGGGGATTCGGGCGACGGTGCAGAGTCTGAATGAAGTGATGAAGGCCTGTGCTGGATTTGAGACCCGGATATTGATGGAAAACACGGCTGGCCAGGGCGATTGCATTGGCCACCGATTCGAGGAGTTGCGATCGATCGTTTCCGCGACAAGTGATCCCGATCGGATCGGGTTTTGTTTTGACACGCAACACGCCTTTGCCGCCGGGTATGATCTCCGAACTCAGGCCGACTATGAGGCGACATTCGACCAATTCGAGCGCTTACTGGGTATAAAGAAAATTGGGGCCTTTCATCTCAACGACGCGGTCAAGGAATTTGGCAGTCGAGTGGATCGCCATGCGAACATCGGCGAAGGTTTTCTGGGAAAAGAGCCATTTCAATTTCTGCTCAATGACAAGCGATTTCGAGGTGTGCCGATGTGCCTCGAAACCGATCCAGGCGAAGATGATCGCAAACATAAGAAGGATCTGAAGACACTTCGTTCGCTCGTTTCGCGTTGAGTCATCAGCGTTGGCGGGGCAATTCGGGCGTCGACAGGAACGCAATCGCGCCGTGCCATGACTCTTCTCGACCGCTTCACCATTCTGGCCGCGTGTTGGGGGACAACACACTTTCAAAAACCAGACTCTGAAACAAGGACAAAAGGGGCGGCATGAAAAACCATACCACTTCGACAAGGGTGTACTCTATCCTCATGGTTGCGTTCGGGCTCGTAGGGGCCGGGGCGCGGGCGGATGTTCTCGATGGAACGATCTCTCGCAACGTGGACGGCGACACGGTGTGGGTGGAGCAGGTCGGGCGGGCGGATGCCTTCGGGAAGGCTTCTGTTTTGAAAATCCGAATGATTGGGATCGATGCGCCTGAGTCCTGTTTTCCGGTGGAGAAGGGTTGCGTGGGGCAGGGACACTTTGGAACCGACTCCAAGAAAAAGCTCGCGGCGTTGCTACCGCTTGAGACCGAAGTGGCGGTTGATGAGCACGGTCTAGACAAGTACGGCCGAACGCTCGGACGCGTTCTTAAGAAGGGCGTCGACATCAACCTGGAGATGGTGCGATTGGGCTTGGCGGTGACCTACATCATCTGCGAGGGCGACCGATGCAACTCCTCGTTCATGGAGAGTAATCACGTGGAAGAGTATGTGAAGGCCTGCCAGCAGGCCCGTGATTCGGGCCAAGGTCAGTGGAACGCAAAGGATCCCCTGAAAGAGTTACCCTATGAGTTTCGGCTGCGTCTTTCGGGCCGGAAGCCTGATAAATACGTTGGCAATATTGAGACCGGGGAGCTTCTGAAACCGATCGACTACCGCAAGGTGGATGTCTGCCAGCGCATCTTCTTCATGAAGAAGGAAGATGGTCTTCACGCTGGGTTCAATTTTAAAAACTAGAACCTGTCTACGGCAATTTGGTGAGCACGTGCTCGAGCGAAGGCAGCACCGTGCCGTTGGGGAGCGGGTAATTGAGGCTGCGGAACCAGACATGGTCCCCATCCTCTTCCCACTCATATACGCGGGTGCTGGCATCGTCGTTCGTGGCTGTGATTTTGAAGACGTGGCGGGAGGCCGTGAGGGTCGTGTCGGTGATGACCGTCGATTTGTAGGGGCAGTCGCGATAGCCGATGTCGCAGAAGCCGAGTTTATCGTCGCAGTACCCCATCGTGATGAGGGCCTCTCCATCGCTACCCAGATCCTCGACCGTTGCAATTGAGTTCGCGTGGGGTTTCTCGCCATTGTTGAGATCGATCTTGTAGGAGCCCAGTCGTGTTTTAAAAAACTGAGCTGTGTCGACAACTATCTCGGTGGTCTCATTGGGGGCGTCATTGGGCGCATCGAGGATAAATTCGAGGGTGGCGACTGAGCCCGATGGGAATTTGTAATTGAGCCGTCGAAAACGGACCGCCGGGCCTTCGCTCTCCCATTCGAAATCGTTGGTCACGCCGTCGGCTGTGGAGGAAATGCGAAAGAGGTGGTGGTTCGGGGCCAGCTCGGTCTCCTCCACCTGGGTCGAACTGTATGGGAAATCGATGTAACCCACATCGCAGGCTCCGCCCCCGTGGACGCAGAAGGGCATTTCCATGAAGCCCTCCTCTCCCTGGTCTTCGACTCGGCCGGGCGAGTTGCCGTCGGGTTTCACTCCATTGTGAAGCTTGATCGTGTAGAGCCCGGCGTGTCCTTTGAAGAAGGCCCGAGCATCAATTCCCGCCGCTTGGGCGGGCGTTGAGAGGTGGAACATCAGACCGGCCGCAGCTAATGCGAAGAGTCTAATCATCATGACCTCCGAAGGGTTAGGAAATGGAACTTACCCCTCTTATCGTCTATTTTATCGGGCCAGGTAATTGGGACGATACATTGCGATGTATTTTGCAGCACAGTTGTTAACAGTTGCAACGGGATACAGAGGCGAAGATGTGAGCCGCGTTGGATTCGAACCAACGACCCCATCCTTAAAAGGGATGTGCTCTACCAACTGAGCTAGCGGCCCGTATCGCGAAAAAGATCGAGAAATTATCCCTATTTACAGCGTTATGGCAAGCGTTAGGGCAGTGAGCTTTACCCGACCTCGGCCATGGTGTGCAGAATGTCGCCGTCGAACTTGCCCTTCATCCCAATCATTTTGACGATGGCCTCTTTTGAGGTATGAGCGGCCTGGTAAGGGGCGTTGTTGGTGAGGGCGTCGAAGACGTCCGCGATGCTGCAGATCCGGGCGAAGAGGTGGATGTCCTTGCTGCCCTTCTTGGCGGGGTAGCCTTTGCCGTCGACCCGTTCGTGGTGCTGGAGCGCCACAATGACGACTTCGGTGGGGGCGTCCATTCGGCCTAGAAGCTCGGCTCCCTTTTCGGGGTGACTATAGATGAGATTCCACTCTTCTTTGGTGAGGGCCGAAGGTTTGTACAGAACACTTTTCGGCAAGAAGAGATAGCCCGTGTTGTGGACGAGTGCTCCACAGGTGAGCTTTTTGGCGGCCGAAAGAGGCACGCCGAGGCGCTTGGCGAGCTCGGCAGAGTAGGCCGCGACGTTCAGGCTGTGGTTCACAAAATACATCGAGGGATCGCCATAACGCCGGAGCATCCGTTTTCCCATCTCACTGTTCTTGTAGATGGCCGTGGCAAGGCGGTCTGCGAGCTTTACAAACTTTTGGAAATGGTTTTTCTCGAACTGCTTATGGCGCTCCACCTCTTGGCTATAGGCGAGAAGAAGCGAGCGAATCTGGGTGAGGGTGTTGGCATCGTTGTCATCGGAGGTGGGGCTACCCACAGTGTGTTCGAGGCCCGCGACGTAGCTGTTCCACGACTCTTCGGGAACATAGATAAGCGAGACCTCTTTCGCCCTGAGTGAATTCATCCGCTCTTTCGTGATCACATCCCCCTCTGGGCGGAAGAGGACCCAGGCACTGCCGATCTTCACGTAGAGGGGAAATTGCGTTGGTGTGTCAACGACGACGCTCTCGAGCGGGATCGCCAGTAGGTTCAGATCATCGGCCATAAACACTCCTGGCTCTCTATCGGGTTTCCAGGCGGTTTCCTTGACGACGCGGTGCAACTTTTAGTATAGACATATTTAGTGACTAGTCATATAATATGACTATTGGAGGTGGCGTGAAGACCATCGGAGCGGCGAAATTCAAGGAGCTATGCCTAGCGTTATTAGAGAAGTTGGGGCCGGAAGGTCTCATCATCACTAAACACGGCAAGCCCATTGCGCGCGTCATACCGATCGAAAGCGAATGTGGTCTTTTGATCGGCTCTCTCAAAACCAAAATCAGGGTTAAGGGCGATCTGATGAACACCGGGGTCAAGTGGAATGCTCAACCTTGACACCCATATTCTGATTCACGCCCTTGAGGGGAATCTGAGCTTACGCGAAGAAAAGGCGCTCTCTGTTGAGTCATGGAGTATATCGGCGATCGTGCTTTGGGAACTCAGCAAATTGATTGAGTTGGAAAGAATTGAAATGAGCTTAGAAAGTCCTGAAACTGTTCGCAGCCTTTCCCGGATTCACGTTTGGCCTCTCACTTTGGAGATCTGCCGGGAGATCGGTGCCCTCGATTTTGATTCGGATCCCGCGGATGAAATCATAGCGGCAACAAGTGTTGTGCATCGGGTCCCGCTTGTGACACGGGACCGCACGCTTCTCAAATCAAAAAAGACACCACTCGCCAAAATATGAGGTTAGCTGTACCAGACTTTGGATTGGGGCTCCTTGTCTTCCTTGAGTCGGGTTTCCACCATATGGCAAATCGCATTGCATTCCCGGTTGGATGGCTTCATGAAATAGAATTTCATCTTTTCATGAAGGTCTGTGACGGCCACCTCGTCCATTCCCCCTCGACGAAACATCTCGAGAACGGCGAAAGCAATGGCTCCCCCTTACAATAATAGTTAGAGCCTATCCTAAAACCCTTTCTACTCGGAACGGTCAAAATGCCCTGGCATTTCGTCCGCCGCGGTCGACATCCTCGACGTGCCTAAAGGCACGCCTCCGGTGCCTCCCTTGTGCGTCCTCGGTCCAGGACATTTCGCCTCGCTCCTCCCGACGAAAGGGTTTTAGGATAGGCTTTTAACCGCATGTCATAATGTTGAGACTGGAGTGTCTGCTATTCAAGCGTTCATTGAGAAATTTTATTCGACCGGGGTGGGGGTTCCGATCGCCGGTGCTTTGAGTTGGGTGTCTTCGTGGGTGCCGTTTTCGCTCACCTATCTCAGTTTGTTTTTGATTCCGCTTGCTTTGTTTGCAGCCTTTGCTCTTGGGCATCGGCGTGGGTTCGGGCTTGTGAGTGTGGCGGTAGTGGCTGTGGTGCTTTATGGATTTTTCTTGTTGGCGTGGGGACTCAACTATCGTCGCCGGCCACTGGCTGAAACTTTGGCGCTGGGGCCAGTGAATATTGTCGATCGCGCGCTTCTTTTGAGGCAGTACGCGGTTTCTACAGAAGAGCTTCGCCAGAAGTTGCCCAAGGGTTGTCCCCGGGTGCTTGATCTGGGCGAGACGGATCGTGCGGTGTACCCGTTCTTTCGGAAAACGCTCGAGAGTTACCGCTTTCCTGCTCCGGCGTACCACCCAGTGAAGTCGAGTCCGGCGGGGGTGTTTTCTTTTGTGAGCACTCTTCTTCTCAAGATGGGTAACTCTGGGATCTATGGTCCATTCACCGGCGAGGCAAACGTCACTCAGCCGACGGCACCGGGCCAACTGCCGTTCACTCTAGTGCATGAGCGCGCGCACCAGGCTGGATTTGCGTCGGAGACCGAGGCGAGTGTGATCGCCTTTTTGACTCTAGAAAACTGCGACGACCCCGAGATGCGCTACAGCGGACGGCTGGCCTTCTGGGGGCCACTCAGTGATTCCGATAAGAAGTTCGCGGGGCTCAGCCAAGGTGTTCAAAACGATATTCAGTGCGGCTGGGATTTCTGGATGAAATATCGGAGCGCGATCGAGCGTCCCACCCGTCTCATCTACGACTACTACCTCAAGGCCCAGGGCCAGAAACGCGGAATCAAAACCTACGACGATGCTAGCGAACTGATGATCCGCGCCCTGGCCCGAGCCGGGAAATGAAGAGTCTAAAGAGTTGGGACCTTGAGATATTGCAGGGTCTTCTCCGCCACCTCTCGGAAGACCGGAGCGGCCTGGGTGCTGCCTGGCTCGGTTGCTGAGAGCTGCCTCCGCCACACGGAGGAGGCAGCCTCCGTAATCGTGCGATGAGATCTCACGGCCGATGAGGGCCTCATCACAAGAAAACTCCTGAAGCTGAAAAAGGGTTCGTTTCCAAAAATGGGCGATGGGGTTAGGCAGAAACGCTGCTGTGAAGAATTCAAGTCCCATGGCCCAAGGGAGATCTCCCTGGCGGTGGTGCTGAACCTCGTGGGCAACGGCGAGCCGCGTGTCACGCCAATGCGCCAAGAGCGGCTCGGGAAGAAGAATCCACGCTACGCCGTTGAGGCGCGCCGAGAACGGGACTGAAGACTCTGACGTTACGGCGATAGTGACTCGTCCCAGGGTCTTGATGGGATGGGACCGTGCGATGATCTGGCCCAGGCGGACCCGCAATATTCCGAGGCGAATCGTCTGCAGGGCGATCGCGAGGAGCAGGAGGCACAGCGCCATCTCTGCGGTCGAAATGGGTGCAGATGAGAGCAAGACCGCCGTTGCAATCTCAGATTTGGTTTTTGTGTTGTTCGGTATGAGTTGCGGGCCGTCCCCGAATTCTGGGAAGCTGGGAATGACGGTTTGAAAGGTTCTGGGGAGAGGTCGGATGAATTTTTGCGGCAACCACTCCATCGTCAGGGGAATCCCGAGCGAGATTAAAAGAAGTGCCTGGCCCAACCGAAGAGCCGCATTCTGTGAGCCTTGGAACCGTTGTGAGAGCCTAAAGACAATGTAACCAACGACCAGAATGAGATTAAGCTTGAGGTAGAGGCTGAGCGTGTAGGCGATCATCGACGAACCCTTGCTTCGATGGTCTTACGAATCAGCTTCAATTCTTCTGGCGTGAGCTCGGCGTCATCGAGAAGGCGCAGAATCAATGTGGATGGGTTGCCCTGAAAGACCTTGTCCGTCATGTGGCGAAGGCTCATCATCTCGTATCTCTCGCGCGAGAGATTGGGAAAGAAGAGATGGGTCTTCTCCTGCTTCTTGATCGTCAAGACCCCCTTGTCCTCGAGAATCTTCATCATCGTCGCAACCGATGTGTAGGCTAAAGCCCGTTCTTTCGGCAGAGCCTCCACCACGTCCCGAACGGTGCAGCTTGGTGTCCGCCAAATGATATTCATCAGTTCCAGCTCAACGCTGGTGAGTTGTTTTTCGGTTTTCTTTGGACGCCCCACGGAACCCCCAACCACATTAAGTCTACTAAGTAGTTAGTAGATGTCTACTAATATTTTCGTAGATGACTGGAGAGGCTGTGGGAAGGGACTTGGGGACGGCAAATCGAAATGTAGTTCCCACTTGGGGAGTGGATTGGACCCAGATCTTGCCGCCGTGAGATTCGATAATCCGCTTGCAGACTGCGAGTCCTATGCCTGCGCCGGGGTACTCGGAACGGTTGTGGGAGCGTTGAAAGATACCGAAAATTCGCTCGGACTGACTCATATCGAATCCGATGCCGTTGTCGGCGATAGAGAAAACAAAAAAATCGCCAGCGGCTTCGGCTGAAATGTGAATGCGGGGCGTTTCTTTCCTGCGGAACTTGAGCGCATTCGAGATGAGATTTTGAAAGAGATGGCTCAAAAGCCCCGCATCGCCAGCCACCGTCGGCAAAGTATCAAACGTGATGGTTGCTTTCGATTCGGCAATAGCGTGTCCCAGGAGCTGTAGGACGTCCTTGAGCAGGTTGCCACTTTCAATTATCGACCAATTGATCTGTTCCGACCTTAAGCGGGAATAGTCCAGAAGACCGTTCACCATTCCATCGAGCCTTTTGGCGCCATCCATGGCGAATTTCACATGTTGTGCCGCGTCCGCGTCGATCGTGCCTTCACAGTAGCGCTCGAAAAGCCCCAGGTGGAGCGAGATAGTCCGGAGTGGCTCCCGGAGATCGTGCGAAGCCACGTAGGCAAATTGCTCCAGACTCTCACGCTTCTTGGCTTCGCTCTGTTCCAGGTCCCGAAAGGCGTCCTTCAACTTCGCGATGGCTGGTCGGAAGATGAAAAGTCCCTCCAGGATCAGCACTGAGAGGGTCAGAATCAAAAACATCGATTCCAAGACCTTCAATTGAGTTACCCTCCTGATCGATCGCGCCGCATAGAATGTCAGGAGGTTCGCCAGCTCTTTCCGATAGCCCGCTTCTTGCCCCACCAATTCGTGGGCTAGCCGCACTCTCTCCCACGACGGGAGGGTGCTGCGGAGAGGGCCAGCTGGGAGTCGGTTCACCCCTTCCTTCAAATCTGAAAAACTTCGCTCCAGCGGGGCGAGGCGGCTCAGCGTCTTCGTCGAAGGGGCCTTTCTTCCTGGCCTTTCGGGTTCGTTCACGCTCAAGAAGCGATGACCAGTTTCCATCTCCGCGAATGAGCCCCGAAGTTGGGCTGCCAGTTTCATGGTGGAAACGCCAGGCGAGGCCATCTGGAGTTGCAACGCAATTTTTCCGAGCTCACGGCTCTGCGCGGTCAGAGTTTCGGCGGCACGAATCTCATTTGCGTCGAGGGATTGATATTGCAACGTGAGCTGAATGACGATCTGCGCACCGACCGTGAGAATGGCAATTGAGCCCAAGCCCAACAGGTAGCGTCGCGTAAGACTCTGAATCCAAAAGCCCGCGTCTTTTGAGAACAGCGATCCCAATTTGACTCTCCCACGCAACGCTATAGACTTTTCTCGTTTTAGGCATCCTTTATCGGAATGGCAAGGTTGAGTCACCCCAAGCTTCTTTCAATTTTCTTAGTGATTCTGAATCTCCTCGCATGCTCTTTCGCAGACGGCGCGATCAAGTTGGAATGGTTCGACCCCAGTGGTCATGTCCTCGACCTGTCTTGGCGGACTGCGAGTTACTGGGTATGGGAGGAGGGACACGGTCGGTCATTGCAACCTTTGCTTCAAGTCTGGTTAGAGGTGCCCAAGGATTTCAACCCGACTAAAGTCAGCGAGGGGACATTTGAACAAGCGCCAGAGAGGCTTTCATTTCTCTCCGACTCCCCCGCTCTTCATCTGATTGTTCGAAGCTCGCTGATCACCGTTCGTCTCCATCATGTTTTACCCAGTGGTGAGTCCGAGGAGGGGGTTCTTACTCTGAGTGTTGAGCAGCCGGAGGCAACACTGTTGGTCCATAGCTCGTGCGGCTCGGACCTCAATCTTCGGCGTCGCAGCGGAGCAGGTCAGTTTCTTTTCCTGGCCCTTCGCTGCGAGAATGCGGGCGGCAGGGTTCAAGCCATTCTGAGGCGCTCGGAAGAGGCGAGTTGGAGCGATCCACAAACGGGTATTTCCATCGAAACTTCGGTTGAGCGAACGATCATGTTGAAACCCCCCTTTGATTCCAGTGCCCCTTTGGCGGAAGTGGGTGTTTTGTCGGCGGGCGCCTCCTCTCTCTACGTGCTCGAGGCTCGATCCCCCGTTGAAGTGGCTGTGCCCGCTCGAAGAGTGCCAGAGCTCAAGTTCAGCGGCCACATGACGCCGGGCGAACTCATTGGTGAATCCTCAATCGCTACATTCCGGGAACTGAATCTTTTCCTCGATCTCAGGGCAAGCTATACGATTCCGAAGCTTTGGTTTTCATCACAAACGCGAGTGCGATCTTCTTTGGGATCACTCCTTTCGCCGCATTCATCATTTCTGCACGAGCTTGATGCCAAGGCTGGCCTTTCCTTCGATGTTTCCCCACTCATGGTTACTATTGGACCGGGATTACATCTTTTCGTTTTTCGAAATGAAGAGATTCGACCGGATACATTGGGCCTTGTGGGGCCATCATTGGAGCTGGCACTTTCGAGCGTGGATTACCGTTTCTGGTTTTCTGTCGCCATTCTCGGCGAGAGTCTCGGTCAGGTCTCTTCCCGCAAAGTGCAGTGGGAAACTGGCTTCGAGATTCCCTTGCGGCGTTCTGATTCCGGGGGTGCGTGGGCTGCGCACCTCGGTTTAATGAAATTATCGGAATGGGATTCCGCCGATTTTCAACTGGCTTTCGTGTTCGCCGGAATAGGAGCCACCCTTTGAGACTGCAATGGATTGTTCTGATAGGGGTCACATTCCTGGGGTTAGGCTGCAATGTCACGAAGAAGACCGCTGTACCCGTTCGAATTGCCACGCCAGAGAGTCTTCCGGTGCCAACCCCAGCATCCGAACAGCCTTTTGCGTTCGGTACTTTCGTCAATACCCTCACGAACACATTTTATGGTTCTTCGTGGGTCGAGGTGATCCACTGGACTCTCGACATCAAAAAGGGTGAGGTATTTTTTGGCGCCATTTGTGAGTTTGAAGGGACCGATGCTGGTGTGCTCAAAGCCTCGGTCTCTTCTCGCTCGGAAATCCTTTTTGACAAGAGTGAGTTGCGTATTCTTGAGGCCAGGACGGCGCAAACTACCAAGGCGGCCAGAACCTGCTCCGTGCAGACTCTTCCCGGAGTGTACCGGTTCGAGCGAAATGGAACGGTGTTGCGCCTGGAACACAACGATGGCGTCACTCGATATTTTTTTAAGAGAGTTTCTCCGGGGCGAGAATTGCGAGGGTGCGGTAAAGACGACCCAAGCGCCAGGTGACCGCGAGTACGATGAAAGCCAAGGTGATCCCGAGCGTGTTCAGGTAGTAGATGGGAAATGGTAGCCACGCGAGTTTCAGGTGGAAATTCTCCGCGAGAAAAAGTGGAAGCGCGGTCGTGAATGGGAGGATCAGTGTGGAGCTGATGATCTTGCTGAAGCGAAAGGCAAACATGTCGATAACAGCCTTGGCTTTATACTTTACCTCGGTCGTGGTCGGAATATAGAGCAGCTCTTTCGAGGCGCGAGCGATTGAGTAGTTGAGACCTTTGTCGAAAGTCTTAATGCTGTCGATCATCGATACGCGCATCGGCTGGAAGCCGAGCCATTTCATGCGGGGAACCGCCATGCCGGCCGTTGGCACGAGGAGGTGGGTGATCATGCCGAAAAGGTCCACGATGGGAAGAATCATGAGGCTCCCCATAACTCCGAACAGGCGTTGCGAAGGGGCGGTCACAAAGCTCATGAGAAGAAAGCTGATGAGGTTGGTCCAGAAGTAGAGTTGGCCTACGAAGGTGGTTTTGGCGTCCATCGTGCTGTAGTTCTCTTCCAGGAGAACGTTGAATTGGAAATCGATGAGATTGCTCATGGCCTGAGTGACGAGGACGAGGATCAGAATGTAGCGAATATAAGGGTTGGCGCCGACCTCGATGAAGCCCTTCAAGAATCCGATCTCGGCCTTCTTGGGCTTGTCCTTCTTGGGCAGAGCCTTAAAGTGCGCGAATTTGGAAATGGCAAAGGTGATGAATATGACACTAGTGAGAATCCCGGCGCTCACAAAAAGAAGGTTTGCTGTGCCTAGCACTGGGACGAGCTTGGTGGTGAGAGCGCTTCCGAAGAGGCCGCCCAGAATTCCACCGGCACCGACAATTCCGTAAAGGCGCTTGGCCTGCTCGGTCTCAAAGATGTCGTTACAGAAGCTCCAAAACTGCTCTACCATAACGACAGAAAAGACATCGCTCCAGAGATAGAAAAACGCCGGCATCCAATGCGCCACCCAGTGGGCAATTCCGGGGGGGAGCCAGGTCGCCTCATAGCTAACAAACATTCGGATTGCGAGCACCCATGCGATGAAGAAGCCAGTCGTTAGCGTGATCAATTTGTCGCGAGGAATGCGGTCCACGAGCGCGCTGTAAATTGAGACAAAGATCATCAAAAAGATCGCGGCCGCCACCCAGATGTAGGGCAGGACCTCGGAGCCGAGCTCGGTGACCACCATCGCCGAGCGCACCGGCTTTGCGATGTAATAAGTGACGATAATCAAAAAGAAATTCAAGAAGAGAAGGGCAACGGTTCGTCGTTCATTGGCACGGACATCAAATACGCTGCGGAGCGGCATCCGGAGTGTGTATCAAAGGCGCCCCCGAGATACCAGGGTGAAAGCTGATACAGATAATCTCCTAAAACAGGACTACACCGGTTTTCGGCAAACAACCTCGATATTGTGACCGTCGGGATCGAGGACAAACGCTCCGTAGAAATCCTTGTGGTAGTGGGGGCGAAGACCAGCTTTTCCGTTGTCTGTTCCCCCAGCCTCCATGGCGGCGTCGTGAAATGCGTCGACCTGCTGACGAGTTTCGGCGACAAACGCCACGTGAACTCGAGGATCATTGGGTTTCCCCTCGCTCACCCAGAAGTCGGCGCGTCCGGCACCGTATCCCAGAACCACTTTCCCCCCGGTGTACTCGGGGGGGATCTCCATCAACATTCGATAGCCGAGGGGGGCCAACGCTTTGTCGTAAAACGTTCGGCTCTTTTTTGGGTCACTCACCTTAAGGCCTGTGTGGTCGATCATATTTCCCCTCGCGATTGGCCCCACCGTACAGCAGGAGTCCGAGAATGCCTAGAGTGATCGAGGATCGAGCCCCCCAGTAGCGTCAGTACGGCCAAAAGCCGAACTCCTACTCGAAAAACCGACCTGAGCGGAGGGTATTTCGTGCAGAAAGAGTTGGCCCAGGGCTTGCTCCCTGAGGCTGCATGAACACGGTTGACAAATTGTACGGTATGCCGTACACTGAGATGTAAGGATGGAGGTCTTTCGAACGAAAGCTTTCATCGAGTGGTATTTCCAGTTGGATCGGGGTGACCGGAGTCGGGTGGATGCTCGTATCGAGAGGATTTTGAACGAGGACCACTTTGGTTGGGTCAGGCGTTTCAGCGGGATGACGGAAATCAAGTGGCGACGGGGACTCCGAGTCTATGCGTTGGAACAGGGTTCGCGTGTCATTTTGCTTTTTGGAGGTAACAAGAATGGGCAAGAAAAGGACATCTTCCAAGCCATCCGGATCGCGGCAGAAGTTGACGAAACATGACTACACCAAGACGCTTAAGGATCGGCGCTTAATACTTGAGACTCTTATCGAATGTCTGGTCGAGAATGACACAGAATCATTTCAAGACGTTCTCGTGGCGCACCTGAGAACTGTGTCCAAATCCAAGCTGGCGGTGGAGACCAAGTTGGGGCGACAAACTCTCTACGATCTTTTGGACCGGAATAAGCCTTTCAACCCGACACTCACGACAATCGGCTCCATCCTCCAGTCGCTCGCGGCCTAATGGACTCGATTCGCCCTCTCAATTCTCCAGGAATTTCTGGAGGGTGGGATCGGCTTTGAGCGCTTCTCGCATGAGCGACAGAAAGTTGGCACGCATCACAGGGGAGTTATTCGATAGTCCTTGATCATTCACGAGGTCAGGGGCAGTGGCCCTGAGCCCCCAAGTTTCCAGGGTGGATTGCGGCAATTGGGCGAAGGCGAAGTAGAAATCCTGAGCGTTCGACTTTTCGAGAAGCTGTATTAAGAGGAAGGAGCCCATCGGATCGGGCAGCGCCTTCTCCTTCTTCACGCGAGTTTCATTGTAGAGCGCGAGCATTTCAGATTGGAATCGAGCTCTCAATGCGGGGGAAAGCGTCGATTCGAGATCCCTGATCGTCACGTTCACACTGTCGGAAAAGTTGGGGCCTCTGAGTTGAGCGGCCGTAAGCGAGAAGCCCCAAGTTCTCAGAGTCGAACTAGGAAATCGAACAACAAACTCTTTCAGCCTTGGGTGATCGATGAGCAGGCGTTCGATCCCATAGCCGGTTTTCGCATCGGCGGACGTGGGCCACAGCGACTCGAGAGCGGTGGCTGGGTCCAAATTCGGCGTCGGGTAGACGCCACCTGGGTTGAGAGTGATTTTAAGAGGGGGCATGACCGCAGCATTGTAGATCGGATTGATAGGGTTCTGAGGGAACTGTGCTTGGCCATTGTTTGGGAGGCCGATGGGGCCAGAGATAAAGGAGGTTAGTGGGAGCGTTATTGAGCTCCCTCCGGATTGTTGAACGTGGAGGAAGCCCTGGGTGTACGCGCTCAACTGCGAGAACAGGCCGCGCTGAAACAGCGACGGTGCGATGTTGCCCATCTCGAGCAACCAAACATCCGCGCCGTTGCGAAAGTAGAGTGTCCAGAGTCGGCTCGGTCCCGACGTGTCGAAATAAAGAGGTACATAGGGAGCCTGGCCCTGCGCACCGTTGTGGGACACCGGGGGCAGGTCGTAGGCCTTTTCGATGGCGCGCGGCCCGTTATTGAAAACTAGGTAGGCCCATCCGCCGTTTTGGGTCTCTGCCAGAATCCAACAAAAATCATCTCGGCAGATGAAGGAGTGAAACTCTTTCACCGCGATCGGAGTGCCGTTGTTCACGGAGGAAGGCACAGGTGTGGTGATATCGATCGTGAAGATTGGAACCGATTGCGAGAGCGAGTAGGCCGAAAGTCCCTTATCCCACAGCACCGCCACGACACCTGAGGAGAGTTGCCCGATTGCGCGCGGGGCGGAGGAGGCGGGGGGGGTGATGGGGAATAAGGGGGTGATGGGAATGGGGATATTGTTGGTCAAGCCGTAGCCCGCCCACTTACCGATCATCCAGTTGTGATCGAGAAAGAGAATCGAGTCTGGGTCGTTGGAAGGTCCGATGACGTAGTAGGTCGCCGGCGTGTGGGGCTGCGGAGTCGATCCTTGATAGAGCTGGCCTGTCAGGGAGAGGTAAATCGGGGTATTCGAATTCCCCCTGGTTGTGACGACCACCGTCTTAGATGTGTCAGGCTGAGCACCGAGGGGGATCTGGGAGAGGGGCGTCGGATTCATGATGCCCCCTGCGCCGGGATCCAGGCGAGTGAATGGTGCCTGAATCTGGGACCCTGAGCCCCGCACTTCAAGTAAGTAGCCGCACGGCCAGTAGGCCAAGAGCGGGCAGGCTAGGCACGCGACTGCGAGTGTAACCAGAAGCTTTTGCGACATCCCTCCGGCTATAGCTTTACCCGGGGACCTGGATCAAGTCCTTATCGCACCGTGAGCGCTTTGATGCAGAAGTTGGCGGTCCCATCCGCCTTGGTGAGGTCGCGAAACCGCTGACCATCGTGGAAGTAGCTCTGGCCGGCTAGGGCGCGAGACTCTACGAGCGGCCGCGCGCTTCCGCCCAGTAGGACGGGGACAACCGAGGTCTTGTCGTAGGCCTGGCCTCCGCGGTTGACCGAGATCTCAACATAAAACGGGGTTTGGGCCTGAAGCAGGATGGGGCGGTCGAGGTCGGCGGTGTGGAGACCCGGGTTGTCGTAATGGCGGGAGACTGTCGTGAACGCATTGAAAAGTTTCTGGCCATCGAACTCTTGGTAAACCGTGATGGTCGCGTTGGTGTCGGTGGCCGTTGTGTAAAAGCTCACCGCTCTCAGCTCTTCCAGGGCTTCTGCTTTGAACGCGTTGAAGGCACGGGTGGAGGAGTGGGTGTCGCGCCAGCCGTGGGTGTCGTAGTTGTAGATGTGGGAAAAAGAATTGGGGACTACGTTCTTGAAGGCCACGCCGCCCATGTCGTGATGGTGGCCCGCGACTTTATCGGCGTAGGAGATCCAGAAATAGCCTTGGTTGCCCCACGCGCTTCCCCAACTGTTTTTCACGAGCCAGGCGCCCGGGGTCGGGGCCTGCGTCACGCGATTGTCATCCCAACCGACGATGGTGACGGCGTGATTGGGGGCGGCGGCGCTGGAGTCGGGTTGGTAGAAGGAGTTGAATGGCGACGAGTAAAAAGCGTCGCCCCAGGCGAGCGCTGTTCCCACGGCGCCAGAATCCAGGAGCGCTGCCTTGATTCGGGTGATGGAGGCAGTGCGGTCCGCGTCGGTGAGCCATTCGATGTCTCTGACCAGAAAATGGTGGAAGCCCGCGGCGGTCATGGTTGGAGCGGGGTTGTAGGATTGCCCGTCGACATCGCGAACGGAGCCCACGCCGCGCGAAAGATAGGCCGCCGCCACTCGGTAATCGCCACCATTGTGGACGGTAAGGCCGCCTTGAGTGGAGGCGATGTCGGGGTTGTTGTATTGGTTGAAACCGTTCCACCAATCGAGGTGGTACTCGGCGAGATTGGGCTCGCCGCTTTCGGCGGCCTCGGTCCAGGCCCCGGTCACCATGAGATTGCTCTCGATAGAGGCCATTGCGGCATGGGTCCAGCACGTTCCCCCCTGCTGACTCTTGACCGTACTCACCCACGAGTGGCTCTCGATATTTCGCAAATCGACGTGTGTGGGAAAGGTCGGCAGGATCGCCGTTAACACACCGAACAAGAAAGAGACGTGGGCCATAGCCACCTCCTTCTAGTTTATCGGCGATAAACGCCCAGAACTCCTTGTGCAGTGCGGCTCTTCGGGCGTCCACTCCGAGCACACAAAAGCGCGGATACTGCTTCCCAAAATCTTCCCAACGCCCACCCGGAAGGGGTGGACGGAAAGATTGACCCTGTGGTACTGAGTTGAGTTCATTCAGTTTTACCAACGGTGCGGGCGTAGCTCAGTTGGTAGAGCGTCAGCTTCCCAAGCTGAATGTCGCGAGTTCGACCCTCGTCGCCCGCTCCATTTTGCCGGGGACGACCTTGGAAACGCATGCCCGCATAGTAACCATTAATCGTAACTGTATCCATTGAGTGCCCAGTAACGAAAAAGGTGGCGTGGGATCATGCCGACTCACCTCACTGCGATGGTAACCACACAGGGAGGATTTGTTCGGGAGACCCGGCTGGCGGACGCAGGGTTTTGGCTTGGACAAGGTGAGCTTCCGCTGACGAGATCCCCAGCCCCACCACGGCGGCCTGCGAAGTGGTTCGACGCCCTGTTCTTCGGGCTACGTCGTGGATGGGGTGTTATGTAACCTGCTCACACTCTGGCAAGACCATGGGGCTAAAACCGCTATCCTTTTTATTCAATGCACAAAATGCGTCCAATCTCGGGCTCACCGAGTATAGCGGCGGTCACGCCGGCGGGGGCTTTCGGATCCTTCACAACTTTCAATTCCACCGGCACAGTGCAACTTCTAAAACCCACGGGATGGTGGGCGAAAGTAAGCGAGAGCGTGAACACCTTATTCAGAAGGGCCTCACCTTCGGAATCCACCGATGCTTTGAGCAATTCCAGACCACTCAATTCACCCGTAGGCGAAAGGTGCTTCCCAAGAGCCTTGGAGGCCAGCACACGCTGCAGCGCCTTGAGATGGGAATACTCGCTGAGTTTAGCGTGGCCGGTCGTCGAAAAGAAAAGGCCCGCGACCGAGACAAAGAGAACGTGTTTCATGGGTACCTCCAGTAGCCTTCCGACTACCGCGAGACAGGGGCGAGCGCAAGAAAAAGTGTTGTCCCGTTTTCTCAGTAAAGTTACTGACAGGTTACGGGATCAAAGTAGAGAGCTTTGAATTTTGAGCAGTCCAAACTCACCCGGTCGATCTCCACTTTGGAGTCAGATTGGCAGGAGAGTTCCATGCCATCACCGACGGAAAACGGGCTAGTTCCCGCGGTCAGGAGCGGACGATCAAAATAGTACACACCGGCTACCTTCACCTGATCGACTACGTTGGGCATCACCCAGATGTCTCCCAACAACTGCAGCCGTAGAGAAATAGAACCCGGATCACTCTCGGACGGCTTCTTCACGGTAAAGTCTAGGAAGTGAGGCCTCCCATATTCTTGGCCGGCCATGAGTCCTTCACTATATCCGCCGCAGGTGGCCTCCCAGAGGCCCGTCCGAGTCGTATTCCCAGGCTGGTTAGCACACGCGAGGCGCGCGGAAAGATACCATCCCGTCGAGGAATCGACAGAAGGACAGGTGGCTTCGCAATTCATAGGAATGGGTTACACCTTTTAAGGCCGCTCCTAAGCGAGCCTTCGGAGCCAAGTTCGTTTCAGGACAGGCTGCGGTAAGAAACAAAACAATTACGTAGCACACAGACTTTCGCATACTCCCCCCACCTTCTCTATCGGATCCTTTTTTCGCGAACTTAATGTCGGTATTTTCGAGCGAGGTGGGGACTCTGCCGTGTCAGGCAACTGTAGTTAATTCGGAGTTATTTCGTTGAGGGTTTGGGGCGTGCCGTACATGGGATGATTATGGGATGATATGTAAACTTTCCCGCGCCCGATGAGACTGTAGCCCTAAAACCTTTGAGTTCTAGAATGAAGTGAAGGAACTTGAAAGACTCCGGCAGCCACCTCTATAGAAGTCTGGCCACTGACGCTTTCCGGAGCTTTTATTGCTACTCATGTTCCTCCGCTTCCAAAGGCCTAGACAGTAGTTATCATATATGATAACTATATAGGTAGAGTATGCAGAGCAACAAGATTCGCATCCAGGAATACGTTGAAGAGAACGGCGACAATCCCTTTCGGGAATGGCTGGAAGAGTTGGACAAGAGCGTCGCAGCTAGGATCCAAGCGAGGGTCTTTCGATTTGAAACTGGTAATCTCGGGGATGCGAAAAATTTGAAAGACGGAATTTGGGAAGCGAAGTTTGATATTGGTCCAGGCTATCGGCTCTATTTCGGTCGAGATGGTCTTGTCGTTGTTGTTCTGCTTTGTGGCGGAGACAAGTCGTCGCAAGCCAGCGATATCGAAAAGGCGAAACACTATTGGGACAACTATAAGAGTAGAAAGGGAGTAGATCATGCCAAGAAGAAGTAAAGACTGGAATGAAGGGTTAGCTAAGGATCTGAAGGATCAGGAATTTGCTCGGGAATTCATTATGGGCGCTCTCGAAGAGGGCCTTTCGGCCCAAGAGGCCCTTCGCAAAGTCATTTTGACTTATGGTCTAAAGGAATACTCAAAGAAAGCAAAAATTCCGAGTTCGAATATTTCAAGAGCGCTTAGTTCAAAACATAATCCAACTCTTGAAACACTGAACCGCCTACTTAAGCCATTCGGGTTGCGTCTTGTTGTTGCGCCATTAAAGTCCAAGGCTGCATGACGTGAGTTGCGTCAACTAGTTTCGCTTCCTCAAAGGGGGTGTGGGTTTCTTTGGTTGGTGACTACCGGACGGATTCTCCTCCGCAGCGTCTTCCATTTCGCGAATGGCCAACGCGGGGGGCGGAGTCATGTGTGCAAGTTTCAAAATACTTTGTTTGGCTATAGTTTGCGGGAAAAATCTCGAGACTTGGCCCTTCCTCCAATGAATAGGAGGATTGTGGGAGCCAGCTGCCAAATGCATAGTTAATCGTATGATCGATCTCACGAATAGGACCTGTATGGGTGAAACAGGCGTACGTGGCCTTCGCTACCCTAATAGTCACCATTCCCTTGGGTGTTTTTCCACCTCGATTCGTTCGTACACAAGCATAGTAAATTAGATGCTCATGCAACCGGTCTTTGCCTGACGCCTTTTTCTCTTTCGGATCGATCCTAATCACGCCGTAGGTTCTTTGATCTAAGCGTCCCTGAATCTCGAGAATGCGTTGGTGGAAATCCTTCCAGAGACCGGGGATTACTTCATGATTATCAGCCCCATCGGCCATAGCCCCAGTGAAAGGTGCCGATAAGCCGACTAACTCTAGGTCATCTACCTCTTTGAAATTTGGATGCATAATCCTTCCCTCCTGGAGACGTGCGACGTACTCCTCCGTCATCTTAAGTTTTCGAATGGACTGTGAACTCTGTCCGCCTTCCGACCGAAACTTCTTCGGAGGAAGACCGTGGTATCTTTTGAAGGCCCGAGTGAATGACTCCTGAGACTCAAATTGCAGATCTAAAGCAATTTCGAGAATCGGGGTTCCTGCCTTCAATAGTTTGTCTGCCGCCAGCGTCATTCTGCGAGCTGATACGTAGCCATGCACCGTCTCTCGAGTCAGGGCCCTGAAAAGGCTCTGGAAGTGCCAGGGTGAAAACCCTGCCATTTTGGCGATATCATAAATGTCGAGCGGACTTTCGAGATTCTCCTCGGTGTAATCTAAAGCCCTTTGTAACCTCTCGAGATAATCGTTCACAACTCAGGTATTCTACGACAAACGAAATGGCTTTTCCTGACGAATTGTGCGCAACCTTATAAACGCCTCAGCAGTGTGCCTACTGGATCAATTGTTGGCGGGTTGGAAAAGGTTGGGGTTTGCTTCGAAGGTTGAGGCTTCTCGAGCCTGCCGCCAGTTAGACAGTTTACTGGCTAAGCACATTGCTGAAGACCCTGCCCGATATTTGATAACGCTCTCACCAGAAGAGGTGACAGCGCTTGTCACCTCTCATTTTCAACAACTTGGACTCGCCGTTCCGCCGTGATTTGCTCTCTTCTCTAACGCTTAGCGGGCCAGACGCCGACGGCGCTGCCGTAGCGCCAAGCTTTTTGGAAATCGGAGACCTTCCACACGACGGAGCCGCCGCTCCACCCGTGCTTGATGATCATGTAATCGACGGCTTTATACGTGGTGAAACCCTCGACGATTACCCAGTGACCGCCGACCAATTCGCCGGCTTCGGGCTTTCCGGACGATCCGTTCACATTCCCAACAGCCACGATCATGGGGACCCGTCGCTCCATCACATCTTTTTTCAGTTCGGCGATTGAGCCGCCCAGAACTGAATAAGTTTGCCAGGAATTGTAGCCAAGGTCCTGGGCCAGATTCTTCAGATGCCAGGGAAAGGTGGAACCCTTATCACTCCAGAGCTGGCGCTTGCGGCGAGCGAGGTCATGGATCGATTCGCGGCTTTCTCCCTTGCCGCCCATCTCCGCGGGTGGGTCGGCATTGTAGGGATCGTTTTGGTGGTAGTAGGCCACCACCATTTTCAATGCGTACAGGCCGCAGGTGTCGCCAGATTGGCGGTAGTAGGGGACATCAAAGAGTCTCCCCTGGGCAATGATCTCGTCGATCTCCTTGTGGGTGAGCGCTGAACCGGCTGGGATCTGACCCGCCTGAATGCTGACCAGGGCCTGCGCCGTCCGCTGGCTCTCAGCCTTCTTTTCCCATGCAACGACAGGCGAAGAGCCAACCAGCACCAATAAGATCAATAGATTAAGCCAATCCAGCTCCCTTTGACTCATGTAACCCCCTGTGTCGTTCTTCGACGAAACCAATTTTTTTTTCGTTGGGCAAGGACTATTTGACTGGGTGCTCCGCAAGCCACCTTTTGGTGATGGTGTCATCAAGACACCGGGCGATGCCTGGGCTACAGCCTAATCCCTGGCACGTTGCTTGCTCTACTAGCTGGGCAGGACCAAAGGCGGAGGGGATCTGGTGTCAAATATCATCTATGTATTTTTCGTAGCACTGTTCTTGGCTGGCGTGGCAAACGCGTCTCCGATCGCGGAATCGGTCGAATCCCTCGGGGTGCGAAGTGAGGCCTCGGGTTTTGCTCTCACCGGTGACTTCACATGCAGCACAGATTCCTGGACGACGGAAGGCTCGGGCGGCTGCTCAACGGGAGCAATTCGGTGCCCTTCGGGGAGAGAGATTGGCTGCCAGGCAAGCGGCGTGTCCGTGAGTTGCCAATTGGTCGGCGGGGAGATTGGGTGGGTGCGCTGCGAATCCAGGACCGGTGGCTCGAGCTCGGTGTTTGAGGACCAATGCTCGTGAAGATCTGCTAATCCCTGCCGTCTCCGCTGGCGCTGGGCGGAACGACGCCGGCCAGGCTCGGGCGTGGTAGGTTGGATTGTGGATTCCTTACCCATTGACGAGATTCTTCCCTCCGTGGTGGAGGCCTTTCGGCAGGCGCCGACGGTTTTGGTGAAGGCTTCACCGGGTTCCGGGAAAACCACGCGCATTCCGGTCGAACTTCTCAAAGCGCTTCCCGCCAGCGAAAAGATTCTCGTTCTTGAGCCGCGGCGTCTGGCCGCGAAGTGGGCCGCTTTACGAGTGGCCGATGAATTGGGCGAACCGGTCGGGCAGACCGTTGGATACCAGTTTCGAACGGAGACCAAGAGTTCCCCCAAGACCCGCATTCTCTTTCTCACTGAAGGGACCTTTGTCCGTATCGTGCAAAAGGACCCGGAGCTTCGCGGCGTGGGGGCGGTCATTCTCGATGAGTTCCACGAGCGCCATCTCCAAACCGACCTCGCGCTCGCCTGGACCGAATATCTCAGAAGCCAGCGAGGCGTGAAGGCGAAGCTGGTGATTCTCTCCGCCACGCTCGACACCACCCGTCTTCGCGACTTTCTCCCAGGGGCTCGGGAACTCGAGCTCAACCGGCCCCTTTATCCAGTCACTCTCGAGCACAAGCCGGGCGGCGGATCTCTGGAACAGATGGTCGAGCGGGCAGCGCGATCTCTTGCGAATCGAAGCGGAGATACCCTCGTATTCCTACCCGGTCTCGGCGACATACGCCGGTGTGGAGATGGGCTCGCCCGGCTCGCGCGCGAGACGGGTTGGGCGGTGTGCCCGCTCCACGGTGAGCTCGATCGGGCTGAGCAAGATCGTGCGATGAAACGCCTCGCCCAAAAGAAGATCATTCTGGCGACAAATATCGCCGAGAGCTCGGTGACCATAGACGGAGTCTCCAGTGTCATCGACAGCGGTCTTCACCGCCAGGCCGGATTCTCACATTGGTCGGGAATCGGGAGCCTCAAGACCAAGCCGATTAGCCAGGCTTCGGCCATCCAGCGGATGGGGCGCGCTGGGCGCCAGGGCCCTGGTCACTGCATCCGCCTATTCACCGATGAGAGTTTTCGTCAGCGCCCTGCCTTTGATCTTCCCGAAATTCTTCGGGCCGATCTGAGCGAAATGGTCTTTGCTTTCTTGGCTTCGGGAATTCCCATAGATGCCGTTCGTTTTCTGGATCCTCCCCAGCCGTCGGTGATCAGCGCCTCGATGGTGCTTCTCAATGAGATGGGAGCGATTGATTCGATGGGGCGCCTCACACAGGTGGGAAAGGCCATGGCCGACTTTCCCTTACATCCGCGTCTCTCCCGCATCCTTCTCTCTTCTCAGGGGCGGCCACACCAGGAGAAAGTGGTCCAATTGGTGGCCGCTCTCTCTGAAGGGCGTCTGCCCGATGGCGATGTTTCGACCCTGCCTGAGAATTCCTCTGATTCCTATCGGTTGCGGAAAGCCCGTGAGCGGCTGGAGCGGACGCTCGGGAAGAGCCCCCCGCTGTCAGTGTCGCCGTCGGATAGTCTGACGACCGGGATTCTGTCTGGCTTTGTCGATCGGGTGGCGCGCATCAAGAAGGTGGAGCCACACGCTGCTTTGCTAGTTTTTGCAGAGGGCGGTGAGGCCAAGATTCTCCGGCCCCAACACCTGATATCTGGTCAGTGGGTGACTGTCCTCGAGGCGCAGGAGAATGAACGGTGGGGGCGGCGGGAGACCATTGTTAATTCCTATCTTCCCGTCAGCGAAGAGGATCTGGCCTCGCTCGACACCCCCCTATTGCAATCGGTTTCCGACTTCCGCTGGGATCGCGAAAAACGGCGCGTAGTTTCGCGAAATGCGTTGCTCTTTGGAAAACTGGCGCTTGAGGAGAGAGTGGAGCCTGCCCCACCTTCCTTGGGGGCAGCCGAGATAGTGTTGCGGGAGGCCCTCTCACTCACGCCGGAATTGGCGGCGCGTCTGAGCCTACCGGAGTTCATCCGCCTGTTTGGCGGCCTGTGCGACCTTGAGAAACTGGAGAGCGTCGTGGCGCGGGCGCAGATCGCCCTTGGGCAGCCGAAGTGGGATCTGTGGAGCCTCTGCCGCGAGCTCTTCAGCCAGTTTTCATCGGCTGCAGAACTGAAATCGGCCGACTGGCTCTCACTCTGGTGGGGCGCACTCGCGGGGGGCGAGGACGGGCGATGGCGTACTCAATTGCCGGAGGCGATCGAGCTCCCCTCCGGGCGTCGGGCGACCATCCAATACCGTCTTGATCGGGAGCCCTTCATGGAATCTCGGCTCCAGGATTTTTTCGGACTCGCCGCCACTCCCCAGGTGATGGGTCGGCCCCTCCTCCTTCACCTTCTTGCCCCAAACCATCGGGCGGTGCAGGTGACCAACGACCTAGCCGGTTTTTGGAAACGCACCTACCCGGAGGTGCGGCGCGAATTGTCTCGACGTTATCCGCGACACCCCTGGCCCGAGAACCCCCTCGAAAAACCAAAAAAGGGTGACACCCGAAAACCTCGTTGAGTAGACTGGAAATCCATGCAGCCTCTCGTCGATTTCTTCCACTCCAATAAGTTGCTTCTTCCCCTGGCCATAGCGGCGGTAGCCTCTGTATTGCTACTGGTCGTGAGGAGCTTCCTGCTTCGGTTTCTCGAGGGATTTCTCAAGAAGAATGATCGTTTTGACCACGGTCTGGTTTCTACGCTGCGGGCTCCGTCTGTTTTCTGGACGATCGCAATCGGCCTGTACATCGGCGTCGAGTATTCTGAGCTGTCTCCTAAGATCGTCACACCCATTATCGAGACGATCCACGTGCTGCTCGCCGTCTCGATGACGATCGTGGCCGCTAACGGTGCCGCTCGTCTTTTCAAGAATTTTGTGCGCGCCCCGGATGGCAGCCACATCCAAAGCGGCCTCGCCATGGGAATGGTCCGCGGCAGTGTAATGGCCATTGGAGCGATGGTGATTCTCTCGATTCTGGGGATCTCCATCACTCCCGTCCTCACCGCTTTGGGCGTAGGCGGTTTGGCCGTTGCTCTCGCACTCAAAGACACACTGGAGAATCTCTTTGCTGGCATCTACCTTCTCACCGATCGCACTATTCGCGTTGGTGACGTAGTCAAACTCGACTCCGGGCAAGATGGTGTGGTCGATGACATCGGCTGGCGCACCACTCGAATCCGGACGTTTAACAGCACGACGGTGATTCTCCCCAACAGCAAGCTCGCTCAGGCGAGTGTCACCAACTATTGCATTCCCGACCAGAGATTCAGCACCGGTTTCACCTTTATGGTGGCGATTGAGAACGATCCGAGTCAGGTGGAGGCTTTAGTGACTGAAATTCTCAAGAAGGGGAGCGAGGACATCGTCGGAATCGCCGCCTACCCTGAGCCGGTGGTTCGATTCATCAATGGTTTCATCCCGGGCGCACTCGAATTCACGGTCACTTACACGGTCACGCAATACACGAGCCAAGGCTTCACCCAACACGAGCTCAAAAAACGCATCTTCAAAATCTTTCGGGAAAAGAATATCTCGTTCCCACCCGCGCTTGGACGAAGTGGGTCACGAGAAGTTCCCGGAGGCAATTCCTCATAGGGACGTCGCGATCTTAGGCCAGGGGAGGGATCGCACACCTGGTCCGAGTGAGACGGTGGGAGCTTCGGTAGCAAGGCACACCCAGAATTTGGCTTCCTTTGCTTTCCGCAGAGCCGCGTGAACGGTCATCAGGCACGAGCGATCGGGGGAGGGTTGATCGGAATAGAGGTAGAAATCTTTTTTCGTGCAAAAGTCGATGAACGAACCTCGACTTGTCATGTAGTACGCCAGCCTTGCAGCGCGGGGGCCTTGGCGAAAGCGGTCCTGGTTCAAGAATTCGAGCGCAAACCAACTTTGCCATCTCCTTCTGAGGTTAGCGCCCAATGAATGGGCCAGCCCGGAGTCAAATGGCAGATAAATCATCTTACCAATTCCTTTCGGGGAAGGATGAATACCGTTGAGGATGAATAGTGACTCGAGCGCATCGAGATGACTCTGGACCCGACGACCGTCAACACGGAGTTCGGCGGCAATATTGGAACGGGTGGGGAAGGGAATTTTGGCAGTGCATTCTAGAACTCTGTAGGCCAGGTCCGAAGAAAGGCGGCCGCCGCCCAAGAAATTTCTGAGATCCCTTTCGCAGAGTGTCTCAATCCATTGTCTCCAGTACGTGCCTCGCACCTGCTGATCCCGTGCGAAACACACTCCGGGCATGCCGCCCCACTCAAGGTAGTGAAGCACGGAATCAAGGCCCGGGGTCTTTGGGGCCGTTTCGCGAAAGGTCATTGCGTCCATTCGCAGCGTGGCCACCCGTCCGGTCAACGATTCCTTAATTGCGGTTTTCTTGGAGAATTCCACGCTGCCAGACAAAATAAAGCGACCCGGAATTCGCCTCCTGTCGATCACGGCTTTGATTTCATCAAAGAGCGGAGGAGCTTTTTGTGCTTCATCGATAACAAGGGGGAAAATCTCAATTCCACTGAGAAATAGTTCGGGATTCGACTGTGCACGTGAGCGGTGGGCAATCTGGTCCAGGCTCAGATAGGTAAATTGTTTTGGTTTCCAAATCAGATCCCGTAGAAATGTGCTCTTTCCACACTGTCTGGGCCCTAGAACGGCCACAGCCGGCCAATACGATAGCGCCTTTTGGAGGGACTTTTTGATTTGGCGTTGGCGAAGGTGTGGCATCCAAGCTCCTCACTATATATGTCGGATTATTACGGTTATAACGTAATAATCAAACGTATATAATTTTTGACTCACATCGCTATGTTTTGGTCAAGGCTCGGGATCCCTCAAAATCACTGGGGATTTACAAATTCACCCTGGCGAACTTGCGTTTGCCGCACTGGAGAACGACCTGCTTCTTTTCCCGAGGGTGGAAGTACTCGCCTTCAAGGACCTCCGAGTCGATCTTCACCGCGCGTTGGTTGCAGAGGCGTTTGCCTTCACTCGTGGTCAGCGCGAATTTTAATTCGGTGAGGAGCTTGGGGATCCAGATGTCCTTGCCCTGCCACTGATAACGGAACTCGGGAATATCGTCTGGAATCTCTTTGCGGGAAAAGACCGAGTCAAAGTGCTCCTTCGCGTGAGTGCCTGCATCCGAACCGTGGAATCGCGTCACTATTTCCATAGCGAAGCGCGCCTTCACATCCTTTGGGTGGAGGTGTCCCTGATCGAGCTCAGAAAAGATCTTGGTGATGACGTCGATCGGAGCATCACTCAAGAGGTCGTAGTAGCGCCGCAGGAGCGAGTCCGGAACGCTCATGAGCTTGCCAAACATGTCATTGGGCGCGTCGGTGACGCCGACGTAGTTGCCCAGGCTCTTACTCATCTTCTGAACGCCATCGAGCCCCTCGAGGAGCGGCATCGTCACGCAGACCTGAGGAGCAAGCCCACGATCCTTCATGAGCTCACGGCCCAGGAGTAAATTGAACTTTTGATCGCGCCCGCCGAGCTCAATGTCGGCCTTTATTGCAAAGGAGTCGTAGGCCTGAAGCAGCGGGTAGAGAAATTCGTGGAGGCTGATGCTCTGGTTTTCTTTATAACGTGTGCCGAAATCCTCTCGCTCGAGCATCCTGGCCACAGTGGCGTGGCTCGCGAGGCGAATGAAGTCGGCCGCACCGAATTTTTCCAGCCACTCGGAATTGAACTGTATGACGGTCGTCTTGGGATCGAGGATCTTAAAAACCTGTTTCTTATACGTTTCGGCGTTGGCATCGACCTGCTCGCGGGTGAGCTGCGGACGGGTTTTCGTTTTCCCGGATGGGTCGCCCACCATTCCGGTGAAATCGCCAATCAAAAAATGAACCTTATGCCCAAAGCGCTGGAGTTGCGCCATCTTCTGTAAGACTACGGTGTGGCCCAGGTGCAGATCGGGGGCTGTGGGGTCGAAGCCCGCCTTCACTATGAGAGGACGCCCCGTTTTTTCAGACTCCTCGAGCTTCTTGAGGAGCTCGCCCTCCACGAGAATCTCATCGGTGCCTCGTTTGAGCTCCTCGAACTGCCTCTTCGCAGACACCTTAGTCATTGGTGGTGTCTCCATCGGGTCCGACATTGACGGTCATCCTCACGCGCTCGATCTTGGTCGCCGTTCGCCGTTCGCCGGTGGTGATCACCACGCAGCCGACGCCGGGGTTTTCGGTCGCGGTCTTAAACGGCACGGGACGCTTTGTCAGGTAGCGCTGAAGAATCTCTTGGTGGGCCATTCCGATCACGGAATCGAATGAACCACTCATGCCGATGTCACAGATGAAGGCGGTTTTTCTTGGGAGAATGCGTTCATCGGCGGTCTGGACGTGCGAGTGCGTCCCCACGACAGCGGTGACGCGTCCATCGAGGTGCCAGCCCATCGCTGTTTTCTCACTGGTGGCATCGGCGTGAAAATCGACGAGCACTGGGACTCCATCGTTCACGGTTTCCAGCACCTCATCGATGGCGTGAAAAGGACACTGAACGTTGTCCATGAAGACCCGGCCGAGGGCGTTGATCACAAAGAGGCTCTCCCCCTTGGAGTTGCGGAAAAGCCGAGCTCCTTTGCCGGGGCAAGGATATCTGTCGCTGGAAGGGAGGTTAATGGGGCGAAGAAGCCGTTCCTCAACCTCGAAGATTTGGTAGACCTCTTTATTGTCCCAAGAGTGGTTTCCCCCCGTAAGTCCATGAAATCCCAGGGAGAGCATCTCGTTCATCGTTTTCCAATTGGTGCCCTTACCACCGGCGATGTTCTCAGCGTTGCCAAAAATGAAGTCGGGTTTGTACTTTTCGACGAGTCCGGGAAGGGCGGATCGGATCGCACGTCGACCCGGTTTTCCGAAAATATCGCCGAATACGAGGATTACCATTGGGTGATGCTACAGCGTCCCAATTAAATTCTCAACCCACGCGACGCATTCCGCGTTCGGTGCAGAGATGGTCGATTTTGATATCGAAAGGTTCCTGTGGGAGCGGCGATCGGCTGTACTGAAAGTCCCACGCTACGCCGATCTTGGTGATGGTGGAGGGGAGTGAGGCCAGAAAACGATCGTAGTATCCCTTGCCGGATCCGATTCTCTCCCCCTGGGGACCAAAACATTTTCCGGGCACAAGAATCACGTCCCGTTCTTGAAAAACCGTCGGCGCTGTGTGCTCAGGTGGCTCCAAAATTCCGAGCGGCCCGGGTCGGAGATCCTCCCAACGAGAAATGGGAAAGAACCGGATTTCATCGCCCAAAATCTTTGGAAAGGTGCAGGCGCTACGGAATCGCTCCCATAGACCGCGCAAATCGGGTTCATGTTCGCGCGAAGCAAAGGTGGCGAGATGGTTGGCTCGAATCACAATGGGGAGCTCGGCGATGGTCGTAACGATCTGACTCGAGAGCTTGTCCCGGAGATCTCCTTTGGGAATCAGCGAGTCGGGCAGTTTGCGGTATTGGGCCTTCGGGCTTGGGGCCATAGCTATTGACGGCCAGCGGGAACGCGGCCGACGCTTTCGATTTCATTCTCGACCCGCTCGAGTAGCTTTTGCGCCTGATTGAGAATGGCCCCTCGCGTGTCGAGCTGGCGCCGCTTCTGCTTGATGGTCTCGCTCGCGAAATCAAATGCGACC
Source organism: Deltaproteobacteria bacterium (assembly GCA_016196825.1). Taxonomy (GTDB): domain Bacteria; phylum Bdellovibrionota; class FAC87; order UBA2466; family UBA2466; genus JACPWY01. The sequence continues at coordinate 94,389 of JACPWY010000007.1, forward strand.
AGCATCGTGGCCTTTTGAAGGCTCAGGCCCGGGTTCTTCTTTCGAATGCTTTCCACCCGGCGACGAACCAGTTCCGACACCTCATTGAGGTGTTCGGGAGTCTCTTCACCACTGAGGATATATTTCTGGCCAGCGATCGCAATTTCTATGGAGTTCATTGAAATAGATTATTACAGCACGACCTGTTGTTCAATTTTCCCAAAGAGAGAGACGCCGTCATGCATCACGTCCATTTCGACGCGATCGCCGACCTTGAGCCATGGAGTGGAGGGCTTCCCGGAGTCGATAGTCTCCTGGAAGCGCTTCTCGGTGAGGCAGGCAAAGCCCCGCGTCTTATCTTCATTCGAGACGGTTCCGCTGCCGACGAGGCAGCCCGCCGAGAGCGGACGGGTTCGGCAGGCGTGGGCGATGAGATCCATAAAGGAGAAGTGCATTTCGCGCCCATTGGGGCGGCCGAAGACTTCGCCATTCAATTTCACCGAGAGCTCGAGCTCCACGCGCCCATTCCTCCATGCCGACCCCAATTCATCCGGGGTAATGACGATGGGCGCAAAAGAAGAGTTGGGCTTGCTCTGAAGGAATCCAAATTTCGTTTCGATCTCGACCTTCACTATCTCGCGGTAGGTGATGTCGTTGAACATCGTGAGGAGTGCAATGGCGTTCGCGCATTCCGGCGCCTTGGTCCCCTTTCTGACACTGGTTGTGATGACCGCGAACTCCCCTTCAAAATCCCCACCGTAGGCGGTATCCATGAGTTCAAGCGGCGCATAGGAGGGAAGGGCGTTGTCTGAAACACCTTGGTACATGAGGGGTGTCACCTTGGCCGATTCGGGCATTTGATCACCGCGAGCGCGTCGGGCTCGAACCACGTGGCTGAGAAAGGCACTGCCGTCGTAGAAGCCCGGAGAGTGCGCCAAGGGAGCGATGCAATCTTTCGGATTGAACGGGAAGGCGTCGCGCATCTTTCCTTCATTCAGAAGACGGTAGATGTTTTCAAGCTTCGGTTTGATCTCATCCCAATCTTCCAGCGCGTCGAGAATCGAGGCAAAAATCTTGGATTCGGGCTTCGCGGCGGTGCGCGTGTCGCGCGAGACGATGATCATCTCGCCATTCTTGAGGCGTGGATTCGAGGGCTTGAGGCTGGCTAATTTCATAAATGAGCTCCGAACCATTTCTTCAATGAATCAGAGGGTTCGTCAAGGCTGCAGCTCCCGAACGCGCCGGCATGTTTGAGACGGGCGGCTTCTATCTGCGTCGTCGAGAGAAGGTGGCCGCGCCAGCTGAATCGATCGGGCGTGAAGGTGAAATTTTTCGCCTCATCATCCTGAAGGCAGGCGATGAGATTGGCGGTGGTCAGAGAGGAGTGAAAACGCAGATTGAGCGCCGCGAAGAGATTGAGAAAGCCGAAGGCGTTGCTGTGGGTGAAGACTTCGTGCAGCCCCTGTGTGGCCTTGAATTTGAGGCCGGCCTTGGCAGCCCCTTCGATAGCCTGAGCGAGCTGTGTGGGTGTGGGAATTGTGACGCCGCCTGTGCGGACCTTGAGACCAAAGGTGAACGGGGTTGTTCGATTCAATTCCCGGAGTTGATCGACCCTTTGGAGCGAAGATTCGGTCATCGCCATCTCGACGTAAATTGTGAGCGGTAAGAGCTGAGCTATATCGACGGTTTCTAGGATCTTTTCCCAGGCCGTTGTGAGTTGGGATTCCTCGGGAGCCTTCCATTCATAGGCCACAGCGCGCTTTCGGATCGCTCCCTCATACTCCCGTTCGTGAAAACGAGCCATGCCGGCGAGATCTTTTTGGGCGCCGGTCCATGCCTCGCCCTTTGAGGCGAGTACGGTGAAGAGCCAGGGGGCGCCATCGGCTCCACTCTCAAGGAGCAGGCGACTGGTGATCGAGGTGAACTCCTCATAGGGAAGAACCACTCGGTTCAAAAGCCATGGGTAGGGAGATTCTCGGCGCCAGCTCGCGGCTCGTTTTAGCGTGTCGGTGAAGGAGAGTTTGGCCGGGGGAAACATCCCGGCGTAATCGATGAGGCCTGAGGTGAGGGCGAAACAGGCCCCGTACTTCGACCTCATTTTGCGCGACGCTTTTTCGGCGCGGGAGCGACGGCTAGGGGCGACTGGCGATAGGTCTCTTCGACCAGCTCGAGAACCCGAATGCCATCTTCGAGCGTTGCAATTGAGGATTGCCGGCCGGCGATCTCGCCGCGAAAGGCCTTCAGCTCCTGTCGCCAGGAGACGTCCTCGCCCGCAAAGCTCTCGGTCTCGATCTTGGGAAATCCTCGCTCGCGATCGATTCGGGCGACCTGGATCATCTCTTCGCCATACGAACCGCCGAGCCCCACAACCTCGATCTTTCCCGTGGTGCCGTAGATCTCAAAATTGAAGGTGTTTTTCCATTCGGTGCAGCTGGCGTGGAGCCAGGCGTACCGGTGGTGTTCGCGGCCCTTCAGGAAGAGAAAGGCGTTGTCATCGACCGGCATCTTCCAGAACATTGTGTCGGCCCGGCCGAACTCGAGGTCGAACTCTCCGCCCATCCAGCGGCAGAGATCGACGAGATGCACGCCCTGATCGATGAGCTCGCCTCCGCCGGAGAGGTCCGGGTTCGCGCGCCATTCCTTCTCGTAACCGATTCGTCCGCCGTGGCCGTAACGGGCGCGGAAATAAAGAATGTCGCCCACCTCGCCATTGGTCGCCATCGACTTGGCCGCCCAGATAGCCGGGTGGAAGCGGTGATTGAATCCAATGCGGGCGAGTTTATTGGCCCTCTCAGCCGTGGCTGCAATTTTTTTCAGCTCGGCGACGGAGCGCGCGCCTGGCTTTTCAACGAGGACATGTTTGCCGGCCTCGAGCGCACCACAAGCCACTTCGCAGAGCGCGTCGTTCGAGGTGGCCACAATCACCAGCTGGACATCATTGCGTTTGACGACCTCTCGCCAATCGGTTGTCACCTCGGCGTCGGTCTTTTCGGCAATGGCCTTCGCATTGGCGAGATTCTTGTCCGCCACCGCCACGAGGGTCGCCGAAACATCCGGAAGTGCATCACTCCGTTTTTTGCCAATGACACCAGCTCCAACAAGTCCGATTCCAAATTGCATAGGAAACTAGAATATCCGAATTCTGAAGGGGAGTCGAACGGAGGGGCGGCGTTTGCGGCGCTGCGTCGCGTTTGTCGTCTCAAGTTCCCCATCTGTTCGCCGATAAGTCTATTAGCTACCCCAACCAACCCGTTTTCTAGAAGGAGAAGTCGATGAGTACTCCTTTTAGTCCCTTCGACTGCAATGAAGAGGATCAACCTGAACGCCTTAAGGCGGTTCAGAAGGATAAGTACGAGCGATGCACGTTCTGTCATAGCAAGCTCGTGTTCAGTCACGACCTGAATATCAGTTATTTCGTCGTGATTGAGACGAGTCGCTGCCCTGGGTGTGGAGTGACCATGCACCCGAAGCGGTTCACGCTACACTGAAAATTCGGATCAGCTCCGCGCCCGTGAGTAGGGTGAATATCGCCGAGAGGATCCGAGCCAGTGTGCCCGAGGAAACGTGGGCGATGCCAGCGAGAGCCATTCCGGCGAGGAGGAGCCGCATCGTCACATTGGCTACGCTCGAGTAAGCCAGAACCACAAGCACTGAATAGAGCGGCACGAGTCTATTGAGCCACGTCGTGTGGCTCGCGAAACACAGAATCGCCCCCACCAGAAATATCAGTACGGAGAGGATGGGGCCGGCGTTTGCCCACGCATGTGTCGAAAGGATGGCGCCCATCCATTCATTGGGCGAGTGGATCAGACTCACGAAAGCCGACCCCGCTACACTCGTGAAGGCGTGTGCGTACCAGTCCCAACGAACGACAATCGCCAACACGAGGGGGATGAAGAAAAAGCACACTCGCTTCACGACCTGCACCATCTGAAAGTGTTGCTGGTAATACCAGAAGAGGTAGATGAGAAGCGGCACCCACCCGATCACAATCCAATCCCCGAGTGCCATCACCCCGACCGCAAGCCCTGTGAGAAACCACTGATTGTCGAGAGCGCGGCGCAAAGCGATCGCAGTGAGACAGAGGGTGATCGAAAGCGCTGAGCCCATTGAGATCTCATAGCTCGATGGAAAGAAAAGAATGAGGAGTGTCCCCCAGGTGGCAGTTTCGAGGAGGACCATCCGGCTCAGAAGAATGAAAGTCTCAAAAAGAAAGAGCAGAAAGAGGATATTGGAAAGTAACACGACGGAGGCGATGGGGGACATGTGGGTGAGTTCCCCCCAGATCCTCACGCACCAATAAAACGGGTGGCGATTGGCTGAAAAAACCTGTTTAAGTGGCAGTGCAGAGAGGGTCTGGGCCGTCTCAACCTCGGTCACAAGTCTGAGTCGGCTGGCAAGCTCGGCCACCAACACGGACGTGGCCTCAATGCGCGGCAACCGCCCCTGACTCGGTGTTTTTTGGTTGAGCGAGTAGTTGATGGCGCCCAGCGCAATGATGATCAGAACGAGACGGTGAACGATGAAGCCAAGCAGAACCTTCCACATTCAAAAAAGTATATCAGAGGTGAAGCGACGATTAGCCTCCAATCCCTCAGCTCGGTTGGGTTTGCTCAATCGGCGAGGGGATTTTGGCTGTCCGCGAGGACGCACAAGAGAGGCCCCGGAGGCGTGCCCTCTGGGCACGTCGAGGAGCCGAGCGCGGAGGACGAAGCGGACAGCCAAAAGCACCCGCCCAGTGAGTAAACCCAACCGAGCTGAGGGATTAAAGCTGCGTCTCCAGAAGGACCTGAATGCGGACAGCTGCGGCTAGTGCGGCCGTCTCTGTGCGGAGGCGGTTCTCGCCGAGCCCGAGAAGAAAGACACCCGACTTCTTGAGTGTTTCGAGCTCCTCTTCGCTCCAGCCGCCCTCCGATCCAATGAGAATTTCGGCAGCGTCCCCTTTCGGCGGAGAAGGGCGCTCCTCGCGGTCGGTTTCCGAACAAAGGTAAACGGGAGTTGTTTCATCACGCCGACTGAGATAGGCGCCCAGCCGGAGCGGGGGGAGGAGAGCGGGAAAGTGGAGGCGCTGGCACTGCTTGCTCACTTCGGCCACTACGCGTTTCCAGCGATCGGCGTTGAAAAACGAGGATGGGTGGCTGTGTTGGGTGACCAGCGGCTGAAAATCGGTGACGCCGATTTCTGTGCAGCGTCGGAGAATGAATTCAAGTGCGGCGGCTTTGGGGATGCCGAAGGCCAGACCAAAATGCGAGGGCTTGGCCATGCGTTCGATCGACTGAATGACTATGTGAGCGCCTGATCGTTCGGTGCTCACCACTCGCCCGACGGCTTGACCCCCCTCCCCATCGACGAGCAGAACCTTTTCGCCAGCCTCAGTGCGCAGGACATGCGTGAGGTGGTGGGTTTCGGTTTCGTCGAGACGGATCTCGCTTTGATCCGTCAGTCTTTGGGGGCTAAGAAATCGATTCATCGTACACGACCACTCGGTTGCGGCCAGTGTCCTTGGCCTTGTAGAGCGCTTTGTCGGCCGCCTGGATGAGCGCCTCGGCATCTTCGGCGTGGTTGGGGTAGCTCGCGAGTCCTATGCTCAGAGTGAGATAGGCCTGTTTGTGCTCCCCCTGAAAGCTGTTTCGCTCGACCTGAATTCGGAGACGCTCACAGATTTCTTCGCCGGAGGCGAGGTGAGTCTCCGGAAACAGGATCAGAAATTCCTCGCCTCCGTAGCGGCAGAGGGAATCCGACTTTCTCAGATTCGACGCCAAGATCTGGACCACCTTTTTGAGTGCCTCGTCACCGGCCAGGTGGCCCTCCATGTCGTTGAAGACCTTGAAGAAGTCGAGGTCTAGCATGGCAATCGCTATTGGGCGGCGGTGCCGTTTCGAACGTTCGATCTCTTCCGAAAGTTTGGCGAAGAAAGGGCGACGGTTGAGGGTCTTGGTGAGCGGGTCGGTCATCGCGAGCTCGGACAGCCGTTCGTTGGCCTCTTTCAACTCCAGAGTTCGCTCGGCTACCGTCCGTTCTAGATTCGATTTGAGATCTTGGAGGCTGCGCAGGAGCTTTTCATTCTCCTTCAGAAGGTCGTGGTGTCTTGCGGCCTGCTGCACAATCCCAATCAGCTCCTGATTGTCCCAGGGCTTAGTGATGTAGCGATAGATTTCGGCTCGGTTAACGGCCTCCATCACGCTCTGAGTGTCGGGGAACGCGGTCAAAATGATGCGAGTGGACAGCGGCGCGATCTGCGCGGCTTTGGCCAAGAAGTCGGTGCCTGACACTTCGGGCATTTTCTGGTCGCTGATGACGACGGAGAAATCGGCTGCCTTCAGGAGGTCAAGGCCTTGCCGAGGGCTTGTGGAATGCGTCACGTTGAATTGCCCCTTAAGCGTGCGCTCGAGAGCTTTCAGATTCTCGATCTCGTCGTCGATGATGAGGATTGAGTTCACGTGAGGAAAGAGACCCTAAGATATGAAGAGAGAGGGATAACCGGTCCAGGAAGGCCGTTCTGGACTTGCTCAGAGCCCTCCCTCTTCGAAGGATTAAATATGCAATTCATTGGCCAATTCATAAAGACCGTGATTTCTCCAATCCCCTAGCCAGAGCATCCTCCGGGAATACGGCTTCACTTATCACAACCTGTATTCTGGCGGCGTATTCCCTCGGTTGCACACCAAATTGACGATATTCTACCAAGAATCGATAATATCTAAACCTTTCTAATCTCTATGAAATTGACGCCAATCAGCTTGGTCCTAATGCTTTGCCTGGGAGCTCAGGCCGGCAATTTGGCAAAGGAGGTCGAGGCCATCCTCCAGCCGAAGAAGCACGGCGACCTAGAATACGGGGTGATCGTGCAGTCCCTCGACCGAGGGGACGTCTTGTATGAAGCCAACCCCGACATTCAGCTGATTCCGGCCAGCGTGAACAAGGTTGTGACCGCCTACACGGCTCTGAAGAAGTTGAGACCCACCGCCACCTTTAAGACATCGGTCCATGTGACCGGGGCCATCCGGGATGGCATGCTACTTGGGGATCTCTTTCTCAAGGGAGGAGGCGATCCGAGTCTCGTTTCCGAACGAATGTGGATGTTGGTGAACGATCTGCACCGTTCAGGCATTCGTAGCATCAGCGGGAACATCGTTGGGGACTCCTCCTTCTATGACCTCGAGCGAACCCCCGAAACGCGGCCGAAATACTTGAAGGACCAGGCCTACAACGCGCCCGTCGGGGCACTCTCTTTCAATTTCAACACGACGACAGTTTACTTGAGACCGGGTGAAAAACCCGGGGAACCGCCGGTCATCTTCATTGACCCCCAGAATCCCTACATCGACGTTGTGAATCAGGCGAAGACGGGGAAAGCGGGTACGAGCAATTCGATCGTGGCGATGCGCCTGGACTATGTGAAAGGGGTCCTGGGCGACACAGTTCTCCTGCGGGGTTCGATTCCGCTGGATGGTAAAGAACTTCGCTTTTACCGAAACATCGTGAACCCGGCCCTTTACACTGGCCACATGTTCAAGACATTTCTCGAGTCGCGCGGAATCAAAGTGACTGGTGAGATCGTCGAGGGGACCGTGCCCGTCAATGCTCGTCGGCTCCTTGAGTTCGAATCGTTACCGGTCTGGCAGGTGGTGTGGGGGATGAACAAGTTCTCCAATAATTTTGTGGCCGACCAGCTGATGAAAAAGATCGGTGCAGAGGTGTGGGGCCCGCCCGGAACCCTGCAAAAGGGAATCTCGGCTGTCGAGGAGGCTCTGGAGGACATTGGGGTCAAGAAGGGCGTGTACCGGCTCGTCGACGGAAGTGGTCTTACACGTGAAACGCACATTTCGGCGCGCCAACTTCTCACAGTCTTGCGCGCGGCGTATAAGGACTTTTCCATCTCCGCGGAATTCATTTCTTCTCTGGCTATAGCGGGCGAGGATGGTTCTCTGAAGCGTCGATTCTCCTCCACCACCCAGACAGACAACGCCTTCCTGCGAGCCAAGACGGGGACTCTTGATGGGGTGTCGAGCCTTGCCGGTTATACCACGTCGGCCGATGGGGAGAAGCTCGCTTTCGTCATCCTGCTCAATGATAAGAGGATGAAATACGGATCGATGATCGATTGGCGGGATAAGATCGCCGAGGCCGTCCACCGCTATCAACGAGAAAAGAAAAATGGTTAAGTCTGGACTGGATCGATTTTTGGAAACCGAACACAAGCGTTTTCGGGGGCAGCGCCTCGGGCTTCTATGCAATCAGGCCTCGGTGAATAGTCGTCTTGTGCACGCCTCGGAGTGCCTCACCGATAAGAAGTTGAAGCTCGATTTCAAAGTTTTCTTCGGCCCCCAACACGGGATTCGGGGCGAGAAGCAGGACAACATGATCGAGTCGGACGATTTCGTTGACCCGCGCACGAAGGTGCCCATTGTGAGTCTTTACTCAAAGACGCGCGAGCCTCGAGCCGATCAGCTCAAACTCATCGACACCTTGGTGGTGGACCTGCAAGACATCGGTTGTCGGATTTATACATTCATGTACACGCTGGCCAATTGCATGCGCGTGGCGAAGACCGTGGGGTGCCGAATCGTAGTGCTGGATCGCCCCAATCCGATAGGTGGCTCCCTTGTGGATGGAAACGTGCTTGAGACACACCTCATCTCATTCGTTGGTCAATATCCGATGGCCACGCAGCATGGATTGACGCTGGGGGAGCTGGCGGAGCTCTTCAATAACCATTTTGGGATTGGGTGTGAGCTCGAGGTGATTCGTTTGCAAGGTTGGAAACGCGACCAACACGCCGACCAGTGGGGCCGGGACTGGGTCATCCCGTCGCCCAATATTCCGACGGTCGACTCGGCCCGCGTTTTTCCAGGGACGGTGCTCTTTGAGGGGACAAATGTCTCCGAGGGGCGGGGCACGACCAAGCCGTTCGAGTGGGTGGGAGCACCATTCATTGACGCCGATCGGTTGGCTCAGGCGATGAATTCGAAAAAGCTTCCTGGCGTTTTTTTTCGGCCGATCTTTTTTCAGCCCACTTACCATAAGCATAAAGACATGAACTGCGGTGGAGTGCAGATTCACATTCTGCAACCGCAGAAACTGCGACCCGTGGGAATTGGAAACGAACTTCTGTACACGATTCGGGAATTATTTGGTGAGAAGCTACAGTGGAAGCAGCCGCCATATGAATATGAATTTGAAAAGCTTCCGATTGATCTGATTGCGGGCACTGATCGGCTGCGTTTGGCGGTGGATAAACAGGCGGGCCTGAAGGATTTCAATGCTTGGGCCGAGGACAGTTTGCAGGCTTTCTCTAAGGTGCGACGTCAGGTGTTGTCGCGCCGCTAGATGACATGCTTTTCGCGAGCTGCGGTGTCGCCGCGATCGGCAAGTCTTCTTCATCGTCATCATCATCTTCTTCTTCTAAAATGGCGGGGGCAGCGTTAACAACTGGGGCCTGAACTTGGGGCTTCACCTGCATCACTGTTTGCTTGGAGCTGTCTAGGCCGAGGGTCTGCACCATGCAATAGTGGTGGAAAGGGTCGGTGGGACCGAGCCGCTTCCAGGCAGAAATATCTCTGCAATCGCTGGGAGTGCTTGCGCACCCAGCGAGAGAAAGCCCCACCAGCAATGCGAGCCTTCTGTCCATAGGTTAAGATTGCGCTGCAATTGTGAAGGAATTGCACTCGATTCTCCGTGCTGCCTCGACCATTTCAGCATTCTTTTTGTGTACCTTGAGCCTAGGGGGATTTGTGTTCCAGGGGGTCTGTCTTCTCTTCGTCCTTTTTATCATCGGCTGCGCCGAGCCGCCGCCCTCTTCCCTTTTTTCCAGTCTCGTTCTTGCGGGCTCGGTGAACCCTAAGAACACCATTGGATTGGGCCACACCCGCCTCCTCAACTTCGCCAAAGAGCTGCTTTTCGGTCTCGATGCCAATGCTGCCGGTGGTTACGGGAACCCGACTCAGGTGCTAACTCAATTCTATCGATTCTATGTCAGCGACAAGGATGATTGCTCTTCGTTGACCGTGGCCACAGACTATGGCGCTTTGGGATTGCAGAAAGATATGACATTCAATCCAATCCTTTTTGCCGCCCGGCCCGATGAGGCGGATTACAAGTGCATCGCGATTGAAATGGATGACACAGTCTATTTTCGGCCCGACACATCGGGGGTGAATGCTTGGGCTGCCTGCACGGATGTGACGATGCAGTACACGAGCGATCTCTATCGATCCGATGACACTTTGGCCTGGACCGACCCTGCAGGGAACGCTATTGCGGCGCGAGGGACCCAGCTTGTGCCCATCACCGATCGCATATTTCTCTATGCCTCCACCACTCCTGCGCGGGTGACCAATGGTGTAGTGAAAGCGCCAGCAAGCCAAGTGCTTCAGTTGACGAAAACTCTCGAGGTGCCGACGAGCTTTGTTTTCTATACGGACTTCGCGAGTCATGTGAACGGCAGTGGTTCGGTCTGCCATCTCGACAACCCAACCTATGGCGTTCGCTAGGAGCCTGTTTGATAATTGGTTTCGTAGCGAGCGGAAACCGCAGCCGCGCGTAGTAGAAACCAATTATCAAACAGGCTCTAAAAGCGGGCTGCGAACCAGATAGAATTCACGCCTGGCAGGATGCGCCAACTGGCTTGGCGTCTGCCCAAAGACATCTGCGCCGCCTCTTCAGGCGAATCTTGGATCAGTCGGTAGACACCAGCTCCCCCCATAATAATGCCTGGGATCAGGAGAAGGAGGCTTCCTTTACTATTCCCCACTCCATAGAAATAAAAGAGCGATGCGCTCGCAATGAGATAACTCGTCATTCGCAGAATTCGGCCCGTGTAGGCTTCGTCGGCGAGTCGTCTAAGGTTCAGGCGACCATATTCCTCGCGGGAGACGACGCCACCATATTCCTTGGCCTGACCGGGCGCGTACCTTTGGTAACGGTGATTCACTAACTCAATCTCGGTCTCATCGCCGGAGAGCCGATAGCCGTCGAAAAATGTTGTCCAACCGCTGAAGGTGAGGGCGAAACCCATGACTCGACCGAGGAGGTCCGACGCTCCAAAGAATTCTTTGAAACCCCAGACACCGCAGTAAAGACCCGTGGTGATCGAGAAGGTGCCCCAGAGATTGCGGTAGAACGGGTAAGAGGTGCCGATGACTGTGAACGCATTGTCGACGGAAGTGGGGTCACCATCATAGGGAGAAGCCTGAGCCGTGAGCGTCGACCAGAGGCAAAGAATAACGACAAGGTTTTTCAAGGTCTTCGACCCGACTGTCTGAGCTTTTCGATCTCCGCCATCATGGCCTGCTGTCCCTTTATACCCGAGACACTGTCTATCTGCCTGAGCGCCGATGGACACGTGATGTTAATCTCGCTCAGCCGGTCTCCGATGAAATCGAAACCGACGAGATGGAGTCCCCGTTGGGCTAGTTTTTCCCCGGCTTCAGCTGTTGCCCTCGATTGAATCCGAGTGAGTTTCCACGGGTGCGCACTGCCGCCTTGGTGGAGGTTCGCGAGGCGTGAACCCACTTTTGGGCGGCGCAGGACCGAGCCAATCACCCGACCATCGAAAGCCAAGACGCGGAGATCTCCTATCGTTTCAACCTCCCGTGAATAGTCCTGGATCACCACCTTCTTGGTATTGACCGCCCATTTTTTCCAGTAGGCGGTGAGTGTGGCAGTGTCTGTATGCTTAGAAAAGAATTCAATGCCCCAACCGGAGAAGGTGTTGTGGGGTTTCACGACGGTCTCCACATGACGCGACCCCATCTGTGACAGAAACTCATCAGGGGAATGGGCCACGAGTGTTGGCAGGGTATACTCGGAAAATTCAAGGGGGAGCTCATGCTCAGAGACTCGCCAGGTCTCCGCAGGATTATTGATCTGCAAGATGCTCTTTGGCGCCTGCATGAAGATGCGGCAGTGGCCGATGAATGTGTCATCCACGGGGGGATCCTTGCGCTGAAGGATAACATCGTACTCTTCGACTCGAGCGATACGAGCGGGGCCAACACGAAGCGGGGGAATGAGTTTGAGGTTCATCTCCTCGACCTTTGCAACCTTGAGTGAACCCAGGTACCGGTCCGCCGTTTGCCGCCAGTCCATTGTCGAAAGATCGAGATAGTCCACCGAATGGCCATTCAGGAGAAGCTCCTCGGCCATCATGATGGTGGTGTCGGTGACTGGGAGAATCACCGACAAGGGGTCGGCCGCGATGAGATAACGTGCCATTTCTATTCGATCGCCTGGCTCATCTCGATTTTCAGGTTTTTGGCCCCTGTCTTTACATCCGCGAGCTTACCCACAATATCGCCCGGGGCATCGGGCCCTGCCGAGCCATCCTGATCGAGCCGTGCTTTAAGATTCATAACAGTCGGAATCTCTGGGCAGCCCATCATCGTCAGTGAAGCCGTGTCGAGGGAGAATCTGAGAAACTCTCCCTCCGCGTTCTTCGTGAGTTCAAACTTTTGTGCCGCGCATGGCATTGGTCGGGTCGCCTTGGGGTCAAACACCGTGATGAAAACCGTGCGGATGCCGGCCGACTTCGCTGTGAGAGATTTCGGGAGGACGAGCTTTCCGGAAGCAACGCCGTTGGCCAGGGCAACTCCGGAAGTTAAAAGTAAATGGAGAATTTTCTTCATGGGGTAATTGTTACCACGAGGGCCAGTCGATGGGTACTGCGCTAGAGCAGGCTGCGGAGGGTTGCGCTGGAGAAGTAGGCCATCGGATCGACGGCGCGGTTGTTTTCGCGGATTTCGAAATAAAGGCTTGCTCGTTCGGCGGAGCCGGTGTCGCCGACGTAGCCGATCGTTTCGCCCTGTTCCACGGTGGCCCCTTTTTCCTTCACAGTCTTGAAGAGGTGGGCACAGAGGGAATAGATGCCAGCCCCGTGGCTGATGATGAGCACCTTACCGAGGCCTTTGAGCCACCCCGCGAACTCGACGGTGCCTTTGAAGACGGCTGAAACCGGCGTGTTGTGTTCGGCCTCGATCTCAAGCCCTTTGTGGAAAATCACGGTGCCAAATTGTTCGTGGACGCTCTTGCCGAATCCCTTTGTAATGTGGCCCATGGGCACCGGAAGCGGCAGGGAATGCCTCACGGGGTGCGTCGCATTCTTGGGTGTCACTGGAAAGGTGGAAAACATCTGCGAGAGATCGCTAGAGACCTGTCGGTACTCCCTCACGGCCTTTTGATAGATGTTTTGCTTGCGATTGATGAGGGCAACCGTTTGGCGTTTTCTCTCGAGATAGCCCTGGAGGAGCTGCTCCTGATTGCTGAGCTCGTTGAGCAACTTTCCGAGCTCCTCCTGAACGGTTGTGATCTGGGCCTCACTCTTTTTCAGCCGTGCAGCGCGTTCATCCAACTTCTGGGTGAGCTGGGCATGAGAACGAAATGTTCGATAAAGAATTCGGATGCGGCCGGCGAGCTGCCCGAGGTTTTCCCCGTTGGCGACAAAGCGCAGGAAGCCGTCTTTTTTGATCTTATAAATGAAGCGGGCCAGGGCGCCGAGACGGGCGCGCTCCGTGTTTTGGGCCGAGGCCTGCTTTTGAAACTCCATCGTGAGGTTGTCGCGGGCCATCGTGAGCTCGCGGTGGCTCGAGCGGATTTCGGCGATCTTTTCACGCACCTTGTTCTGATCGGAGTTGATGGTGTCGAGCTCTTCGAGCAGATCGTGCTTGGCGATTTCTCGTTGCTCGAATCTAGGGCGTTCGTTCTGGATCAGCTCCCTGAGCTCGGCCGCCCGATTGTTGGGGGTGGCCCAAAGCACCGCGGAGGCTATTGGGAGAATGAGAATCAATCGAATCATTTTACGTTTTCTCGAAACCTCAGAAAGACGCCGATGCTCCCCAAGAAGGCCATCGAAATTCCTAAGACGACGAAAAAGAGAAGCTGGAGCGGTGAAAGGAAGAGCCAATTCTGGACTCCGAGGACGCTTGACCACTCTGTCGGGCCAAGGGCGGTGATCATGCGCCGGATGACGACAAGGGCGATGAGGGCGGAAAGCGTTCCCAGGCATCCTTCGATGACTCCCTCCCAGAGAAACGGGCTCATCACGAATTGTTGGTTGGCGCCAATGAGTCGCACAATGTCGATCTCGCTTTTTCGTTGCTGGTGGCGCATCCCCATGAAGTTGGCGATGAGGAACGCGCAGCCAAGGACCGTCCCCGCGATGAGGATGATTCCGACCCAACGGAAAAGATTGCGTAGCTTCTTATACTGAGCGAGCCAGTCCTCGGAGAAATCGCTCTCTGTGACCTCCGGGTACTGGGTGAGCGTTGCTTTCAAGATCGTGACGGCGCTCGAGGGGGCATCCCGCTTGAGCTCGATCTCAAGGACGTCGGGGAACAGCTCGCCCGGTGTGATCGGTTCATTGTCGGCCGAGCCGAGGAACGCCGAAAGCTCACGAAGAACCGTGTCCTTGGTTTTGAAGGTCACCCGTTGGACGTTTTCGAGCGCGAGGATCCGTTCTTTTAGGAACTGCACCTGTCCGGCCGTGAGGTTTTCTTGGAGATAGATGGTGCCGGTGGTATTGGGGTTCGTGGTTTCTGCGATTCGTTCAAAATTGCGATAGCAGATGAGAAAGATGCCGAGGATCACAAGGGCCACGGATATCGTCGATAAGCTGATGAGGTGAAGCCAGGGGTGTCGCTTGAAGTCGAGAAGAATGCGCCTGAGCCCGCGGAGGTTTCTCATGTCCACCCCTGTTGGCGATCGGCGATCATCACCCCGTGTTCCAGCTCTATGACGCGCGAGGGGAATTCATCCATGAGGTTTTCGTCATGGGTGGCGATGAGAACCGTCGTCCCCATCGTGTGGATTTCGCGGAAAAGCGCCATGATCTCCCGAGCGGTGCGGTTGTCGAGATTGCCGGTCGGCTCATCGCCGAGCAGAAGGGCTGGCTTGCCGACTATCGAGCGGGCGATGGCCACGCGTTGTTGCTCGCCGCCCGAGAGCGTGAGCGGAAAATCCTTTCGGCGATCCTCGAGCCCGACTAAGGAGAGCACGCCGCGCACCCGGTGCTCGATCTCTCCTTGAGTCATCTTGCGCACTTCCAGCGGCAGCGCTACGTTGTCGAAGACGTTTAGGTCGGGGAGCAGCTTAAAGTCCTGGAAAACAAACCCCACCTCGCGCCGGTATTGCGGGATGCGGGATCGCGAAATATCACTGATGTCGCGGCTATTCACCACGATCGAGCCGGACGATGCGCGCTCCATGGCAAAGAGGAGCTTGAGGAGCGTGGTCTTACCAGCCCCGTTGATGCCGGTGACATACGCAAACTCGCCCCGTTCGAGATCGAAACTCACATCTCGGAGTGCGTATCGGGTCTCGGAGTACTGTTTGCCCACGCGGTGGAGTCGGACCATCTTTGCAGACATAGGCCCCCAAAATTTCTCAGTTTTCTGTGAAAGGATTGCTGGCTTATTTTAGCATAGGAGGCGCTGCGGCCGGGAGGCGGAAGCTGGGTGCGGGCTACTGTAGATAACGCAGCGCAATCACCCTGGATTGTTTTTGCCACGCGGCACGACTCTCGATATAAAACAAGTTCCTCCATGGGGCGCCATAGCCAAGTGGTAAGGCGGAGGTCTGCAAAACCTTTATTCCCCGGTTCGAATCCGGGTGGCGCCTAGTCCTTCGCATTTATCAGCGGCGCTTTACTCATGAGTAAAGTGATAATAGGATCACTTTACTCATGTCACACACACGTTATCTGCGCCCATTCGTCCAGAAGGACTTGGAGGAAAAAATTGTGTTGGTGGGAGGGCCTCGGCAAGTCGGTAAGACCACTCTGGCGCTTACGTTTCTAAATCCGTCGTCAAAAAAGAACCCGGCCTATCTGAACTGGGATGCCTCTGCTGACAGGCCTCTCATCAGGAAGGCAGAGTTCCCGCCGGGGGTGGAGCTGATCGTCTTGGATGAAATCCACAAGTATGCGAAATGGCGCGGCCTGCTCAAGGGGCTTTTCGACAAGCGGGTTCCAGATCTCAAATTCTTGGTGACCGGCTCTGCTCGTTTGGATCATTACAAGAGGGGCGGAGAATCCCTTTTCGGGAGACACACGTCGTTTCGCCTTCACCCCTTTTCCCTGGGAGAGCTCAATGGAACTCAAAAGGACCTCGAGAGTCTTCTTCGATTCAGTGGCTTCCCTGAACCATTCTTTCGGCAGGACTCAACCAGGCTCAGGTTGTGGCGACGTGCCCGTAACTCCCTGATCATCGGTGATGACCTAAGAGATCTGGAGCGTGTTCATGAGTTGAGCCAAATTGAGGCCTTGCTCGAGTTGTTGCCTCCCCGGGTGGGTTCTCCGATCTCCATTAAGGGAATTCGTGAGGATTTGGACACGTCCCATCACAGCGTGGAACGGTGGATCAAGATCTTGGAGAACCTCTATTTTTGTTTTCGCATTCCGCCCTACGGTAGTCCGAAGGTGCGAGCCGTAAAAAAGGAGCAAAAGCTTTACCTTTGGGAATGGACGGAGATCGAGGATCCTGGGATACGATTTGAAAATCTGGTTGCCTGCCAGCTTCTTAAGTACGTTCACTTCAAAGAGGACACGGAAGGCTTCCGGATGGAGCTTCGCTATTTGCGGGACACCGACAAGCGGGAGGTGGATTTTGTTGTTCTTCAAGAAGGAAAGCCACTCTTCGCGGTTGAGGCCAAGTTGAACGAAGAAAACATGGCTCCAGCACTCCATTATTTCAAGGAACGCACGCCGGTCCCCTTTTTCTATCAGGTTCACGGAAGAACGCGCGACTACCAACCCGACTTCCGGATCCGCGTCTGTCCATTCCCGACCTTTTGCAAAGACCTGAAAATGCCGTAGCCGGTAATTATACCGGAATTCGGGAGCGTGGTCTACAGCCCCATCTCGCCTTTTATCTGGGTCGCCCAGGCCTTTACGCGGCTATCGCTCAGGTTGTCTTGGTTTTCGATATCGATGACGAGGCCCATGAATTTGTCGCCTTTGAGCGCTTTTGATTTTTGGAACTCGTAGCCTTTGGTGGGCCAGTAGCCGAAGAGTTTGGCGCCACGTTTTTCAAATGGCTCCCAGAGCATCTGGATGGCGTCGACATAGGTGTCGGGGTAGCCCTTCGCATCGCCGAGGCCGAAGATGGCGAGCTTCTTGCCCGTAACGTTTGGGTTCACCTGTTCGATCATCGGGAGCATCGCCGCCCAGTCGTCTTGAAGCTCACCAATGTGCCAGGTGGGGATGCCGAGGATGATGTTTTCGGGGACTGAGAAATCGGCTGGCGTGATCTCGGTCACATTCTTCAGGTAGTCGACATTGCCCAGGGCGTCTTTGAGCATCTCGGCGACGTTCTTGGTGTTGCCCGTGCTGGAACCGTAGATGATGACCGTCTTGCAAGCGGGGAGTGTGGGCGTTTTCGGATCGCCCGACGGCGCGGCTCGTGGAGCGGCCGCAGCTGGGGCGGCCTTGGCGGCAGCGTCGGCCTTTCTCTTGGCCTCGGCCTCTGCCGCCTCTTTTGCTCTCTTCTCGGCCTCGAGCCGTTGCCTTTCGGCCTCGGCGGCGCGCAGCTCATCGCTCTTCGCTTTCAAGGCCTCGAGACTCATCTTGGCGACTTCGGCCGTGTCAGCCTCTAATGTTTTGTGAATTCGCCCCGCGCTACTCGGCGCCTTCTTCGCCTTTCCGTGGAGCGCTTTCTCGAAGGCGTCCTGATCGAGCGCGATCCTCTCGTTGTCCCCACCCGATAAGTAAAACTGAAAATCGAATCGGTGGCCGATTGTCCCCTGGCGACCGCGCAGTGTTTCGATGACCGACTGTGGCACGGCGAGCGAACGGCAGAAAGAAGTGTTGTGAGACGGCAAGAAACTGAAAGAGAACGGTGGTAGGGGGCCGACTGTCGGGTGGTTCACCTGCAAAGTCACTCGTAGCACCTCGTTCGAATCGCCCCACGTTCCCCAGACTCCAATCTGGCCCGGGATATAGCCGTTGGTTACGCCGAAGTTTGCCGCTTGAGTCGATCCAAAGAATCCCATAGAGTTCTCGTGAATAAAGTTAAGACTCGACGATAGACACAAACCCTTGAAAATTCAACCGGCGGACCCATCTGATAAATGGGTCGGAACGTGACAGGTGGAGAAAGAATCGCTATCGTAAGTTTTCGATGGAGTCCATCTCGCGTTGTCGTCAGTTTTGTCGCTCCACTGTCGGGAGTAAGTTCATCGTCGGCATCACCGGCGTCCTTCTTTCCGGCTTCGTCCTCCTGCATCTTCTTGAGAACACGCTGATCCTTGTTGGGGCCGAGACCTACAACAAGTACACTCACATGTTGGGCCAAAATCTTCTCGTGCTCTACACGTTGGAGACCATTCTTGCCTCCATTTTCCTTGTTCATATCACGACCGCTGTGAAGCTCTACTTTGACGGCCGGAAGGCGCGTCCGGTTGCGCCGCGGCCGGCGTCTGGCGAGAAGGCGGCCACCTTTGCCGCGCGTTCCATGATCCTCACGGGACTTTTGGTTTTGGTTTTTCTGGTGTGGCACCTCAAGAGTTTTCGCTTCGGCCCGCATTATGACGCGACCTACGACGGTGTGGTAATGCGTGACCTCCACAAATTGGTTCTCGAGGAATTGTCGGAAGGTGAGGAGCTAGCGATCTATCTCGTAGCTTTTGCAGTGTTGTGGGCTCATCTCTCTCATGGGGTTTCGGCGGTCTTTCAATCTTTGGGGTTGATGAGTTCGCGGGCGAAAAGATTGCGAGCCTTGGCGCTGGGTTTTTCCACCGTGGTTTGTTTGGGCTACTCGGGGGTTCTCCTCTGGGTCTATATGAGAGGAGGGCAGTGATGTTGGAGTCTCATTTACCCTCCGGCCCGCTCGAGAAGAAGTGGGATCTCAGAAAGTTTGAAAATAAGCTCGTCAACCCGGCCAATCGTCGCAAACACAGCGTGATTGTGGTGGGGACGGGGCTCGCCGGCGCGTCAGTGGCTGCGACTATTGCAGAGCAGGGCTATCGGGTGAAGGTGTTCACCTATCACGAGAGTCCCCGCAGAGCCCATTCGATCGCGGCTCAGGGCGGTATCAACGCGGCGAAAAATTACCAGAATGACGGCGACTCGGCGTATCGACTTTTCTACGACACTCTCAAAGGCGGCGATTTCCGCGCTCGCGAGGCCAATGTGTATCGCCTGGCTCAGGTGTCGGTGAACATCATCGATCAGTGTGTGGCCCAAGGCGTTCCCTTTGCGCGCGAATATGGCGGGATGCTCACGAACCGATCCTTCGGAGGTGCGCAGGTGTCGCGCACGTTTTATGCCCGGGGGCAAACGGGCCAGCAGCTCCTGTTGGGGGCCTATAGTGCGTTGATGCGGCAGGTGGGCGAGAGGACCATCGATCTCCATGTGAGAAGCGAGATGCTGGATCTCGTTTTGGTGAATGGGCGGGCGCGTGGGGTGGTGGTACGGGATCTGGTGACCGGTGAGATCGAGTCCCACAGCGCGGACGCGGTGGTTCTGGCGACGGGCGGTTACGCCAATGTCTTCTTTTTGTCGACGAATGCGAAGTATTCCAACTGCACGGCAAGTTGGCGCGCGTACAAGCGGGGCGCCTACATGGCGAACCCCTGCTACACGCAGATCCACCCGACCTGCATTCCAGTTTCCGGGGACTATCAATCGAAACTGACGCTCATGAGCGAGTCTTTGCGAAACGATGGGCGCGTCTGGGTGCCGAAAAAAGCGGGCGACACCCGCAATCCGGCTGAGATTGGTGACGAGGATCGCGATTACTTCCTCGAGCGGATGTACCCGGCCTTCGGCAATCTCGTGCCTCGCGATGTGGCTTCACGGGCGGCCAAGCGCATGTGTGATGAAGGCCGTGGAGTTGGGCAGACAAAGCTCTCCGTTTATCTCGATTTTCGGGATGCCATTACGCGGCTCGGCGAGCAAGAGGTCGCCGAGAAGTACGGCAACCTTTTCCAGATGTACGAGAAGATCACCGATGAGAATCCCTATAAAGTGCCGATGCGAATCTACCCCGCCGTTCACTACGTGATGGGCGGATTATGGGTGGACTACAACTTGATGAGCAACGTGCCGGGGCTATTCGTACTCGGCGAAGCCAATTTTTCGGATCATGGCGCGAATCGTTTGGGTGCCTCGGCGCTCATGCAGGGGTTGGCGGATGGCTATTTCATCGCTCCCTATAGCCTCGGCAATTATTTGGGTTCCACGAAGATGGAGCCGGCGAAAGACAGTGATCCTGCGTTTCAGGAGGCTCTCGCCAATGTTCAAGGGCAGGTGAAGCAGCTTTTGTCGATCAAGGGGAATCAGAGCGCCGATGTTCTTCACAGACGTCTAGGTAAGATCATGTGGGAGTATTGCGGCATGGCCCGCAACGAAGCGGGCCTCAAGAAGGCGATGGGCGAGATTCGGAAACTGCGCGAGGAGTTCTGGTCCACTCTGAGCGTGCCTGGCGAAGGGGCCCAGTTGAACTCGGAACTTGAGAAGGCCGGGCGTATGGCCGATTTCTTGGAACTCGGAGAGCTGATGTGTCTCGATGCGCTGGAGCGCAAGGAATCCTGCGGCGGCCATCTGCGCGAGGAGTACCAGACCGAAGAGGGTGAGACTCTCCGTGACGACGCGAATTTTTCTCATGTGGCAGCTTGGGAGGGGACGGCTCAGGGGCCGAAGCTTCACAAAGAGGGGCTGCAATTTGAGTATCTCAAACCGGGAAGCCGAAATTACAAATGAAACTGAATTTGAAAATTTGGCGTCAAGGTGCCAAGGACAGCGATGGGAAATTTGTCGACTATCCCATCGATGACGTGAACCCCGACATGTCCTTTCTCGAAATGTTGGATGTGGTGAACATTCGCCTCGTGGCCAAGGGTGAGACCGCGATCGAATTTGATCACGATTGTCGGGAGGGCATCTGCGGATCCTGCTCCTTGACCATCAATGGTCAACCGCACGGGCCGGACACCGGCACAGCCACGTGCCAGCTGCACATGCGACGATTTGAGGATGGCCAAACGATCGTTGTTGAGCCTTGGCGCGCAAAGGCGTTCCCGGTGCTGCGTGATCTGATGGTGGATCGCTCGGCCTTTGATCGGATTATCGCCGCGGGTGGATTTGTCAGCGTGAACACCGGAACAGCGCCTGACGGAAATGCAGTCGCGATTCCCAAAGACATTTGCGAGAGCTCCATGGATTCGGCGGCCTGCATCGGCTGCGGGGCGTGTGTAGCAGCCTGCAAGAATGCGTCGGCGATGCTTTTTGTCGGCGCGAAGGTGACTCATCTCGCGCTGCTACCGCAGGGGCAGCCTGAACGGCGTCGTCGAGTGCGCGCGATGGTAGCGCAGATGGACGAAGAGGGATTTGGCAGCTGCTCCAACACCGGGGCCTGTGAAGCGGCCTGTCCAAAAGAGATCAGCTTAGAAAATATTGCCAAGCTCAACCGCGAGCTTCTGGCCGCGTCTCTTTGCGATTAAAAAAGATTAAACCCAATGTCGAAGGAGACCACCGCTTGGAGCGGGCTCACCGTGAAGTCGGACGTCATGCCCGCGGGGAGCAGGTAGTATTGCACACCCATGCCGATGCCGATGTTCATGCCGAGCGCCCACTTGTTTCGCCAGCCGAGCAGACCCACGAGGGTGGGGGCGTAGGCCGTTTGTGATAGGCCCGTCGATTCGGGGCCGAGAATGGCAAAGCCTGTTCCGCCCTGAAACCAAAAACCCTTGTAGGGCGATTCACCATAGTAGTTGGCGTTGAAGGTGGCGCCGAGAGCATTGACCACGTTAGTGGTTTCGCCCACCTTCATCGTTGCCTTGTCGACCTGGATTCCGAGTGAAAGGTGGTTGTTCGAAACCTGCTGAATGTGAACAAAGGGAATCGTCGTCGTCATGTTCTGCTTCACGCCCATGAGCACGTTGAATCGCGGAGAGGGGCCTTCGACCGTCACGGCTGAGGTGGCCACGGCGGGATCCAGGCTCGATGGGGCGCGATCTTCATCGGTCACGACAGCGTCGCCAATTTTGATCGTCTTGTACTGAAAATTGACCTTCACCTTCGCGGCTTTGGCCGTCGCCTGTACGATGATGCCGCACGCGACCTTCTCCTTTTCGCGGTGGATGCAGACGCGATCATCGGGGTTCCAATCCCCGGCCTTCTCCATGCTGGCGAGGGCAAAGACCTGGTCCGCCAGAACCTGAATGACGGTTGAATTAGTCGGCCCTGCCGCCATGAGGGCCGTGGAACCTGCCAAGAACGCGAAAAGTGTAAGTTTACCCATCTTGCCTTGATTATCGACACGGCGTTCCAGGGACTTTAGAGAAATGTATCGGAAAAAAATGAAAGCCCGATGGCCCCGATATTAGCCTTGAAATTTGAATACTTACCGTCTGCGTGACCCGAGAATAATGAGAATGATCAGGAAAAAAATCGCGAGAATGATGAGGATCTTGATCAGAAGCCACCAGTCGATTGCATGCTCCTTTGCGCGTTCCTCTTCTGCGATCTTTTGAAGCTGCTCGTTCTGATACTTGCGCGATTGGCTGTTAGAGCTGCCCTTGCCGTCATCGGGACCACCTTTGGACGAGCCCTTTTTTCCGAGCCCGCCGCCCCGGCCGCCTCCATCTCCTTCATCACCTCCGTCGGCACCGATGGCTCCACCGTTGCCGGCCTTATCCAAGTTGGCCCCAGGCCCGTCCTCCGCTCCATTTTTTCCGGCGCCATCTTTCTTGGCAAAGAAGTCACCGCCTCCTCCGCCCGCACCCCCGGCTCCCGCCCCTACGTTGGGCCCCGCCCCGACATTCGGTCCCACTCCGATGTTGGGCCCCGCGCCGACGGTGGGGCCAGCGCCCACATTGGGGCCGGCACCCACGTTGGGTCCTGCACCGACATTGGGCCCGGCACCGACGTTCGGCCCCGCCCCCACATTAGGTCCAGCACCAACGTTGGGACCGGCATTGGGGCTCTCGGGCCTTGCCGCTCGTTCGCTGGCAAACCAAGTGTTGGGCACCTTGCGCTTGGGCTCCTGGGAAAGAAACGCGACGAGGTTTTGGCGATTGGCAAAAAGCGAACGCCGAATCGGATCCCCAAACACATTCATCACAATCGGAACACCGACTGCCGCCACAACGAGGGTGAGCATCAAGTAATCAATGACTGAATTTCCACGACGTGACACTTCGCTCGGCTTATCGGCAACCTTTCGCCCGTCTTTGACCCATCTTTGAGCTCTAGCTCACCAGCCTCCGTTGGATCTTCCCGAATTCGCCGTTCGACATGACGACGACGACATCGCCGGGCTTGACCTCGGCGCGGACGAACGTGGCGATGGCGTCGGCGTTTTCGAACGCACGGGCTGACTTACCGGCTTTTTTCAGGTCGTCCGCGAGGGTGTCGGCCGAGAAGCGTGAATCTGAGCCCAGCTCAGATTGTCGAATGGGGATCGAGACGCAGATCTCATCGGCCGGTGCAAAGGCCTTTGGGTAGACCTCCTGGTGGACACTGCGACGAGCGGTGGCTGATCGCGGTTCGAAGAGAGCGAAGAGTTTACCAGTGGGATGGCGTCGCCTGACGGCCGATAAGGTCGCCAGCACTTCTGTGGGGTGGTGAGCAAAATCATCGATGAGATAGAAAGGGCTCGCTTGAAGGACCTGCTGGCGCCGCCTCACGCCAGTGAAGCGCGAGACGATGGGGGCGATCTTTTGGACCGGAGCCCCGAGATTCACTGCGCAGATGATCCCCGAGATGAGATTGAAAAGATTGTGTTCACCGTAGAGTGGTGTTTGGAAGCGCCCAATCGAACGTTTCTTGTAGAGCACCTCGAAGTCGAAACCTTCCGGCGTCTCCTTCACATCATTCAGCCGCCACATCGCGCTCGGGTTATTTCCAAAGCTTTGTACGGGGCAGAGCGATTCCGCGGCTACCTCGACGACCACGGGGTCGTCATAGCGAGCCACGCAGAGGCCATCGCCCGGGAGAAGCGCCACGAGTTTTTCAAAAGATTGTTTCACGTGATCGAGATCGCGATAGATGTCGGCGTGATCAAACTCAATGCTTGTGAGTACAAGGAAGTGGGGATGGTAGTGCAGGAACTTGGGCCCTTTGTCGAAGAAGGCCGAGTCGTACTCATCCCCTTCGCAGACCGCATAGAGACCGTCGGTGATCGCTGATCCGGAGGGGAGATCATTTGGCACTCCCCCGATCAGATAAGACGGGTTGAGACCGAGCTCCGAAAGAAGATAAGCGATCCAGGTTGAAGTGGTTGTCTTGCCGTGAGTCCCGGCCACGACAACATTTTTTCGGCTTTCGATGACGAAGCGGCGAACCGCCTCGGGAAACGAGTAGAAAGGCGTTCCCTTCTGAATCCAGGCGCGCGCCTCCGAATTGGCTTTTGTGATCACGTTTCCAATGATGACGGCGTCAGCGGCAATCCGCGAAGCCGTCGCGGCGTCGTAACCCTGAATGAGCTCGATGCGGGCGTTGGTGAGAACCGATTTCATTGGTTCGTAGAGGGCGCCATCACTGCCGGTCACTTTGAATCCTCGCTGCGCGAGGTTGACCGCGAGAGTACCGGTGCCCACGCCGCCGATACCAACGAAATGAATAGATTTAGCCTCCATAGTGGGCCCTCCAGAGTAAAGCTATCTCATTGTGGAGTATTGGTCGAAGAGTCCGGATGCGCTCGTCGAATCGGGAGGGATGGATGCGGTTAGTAAACCACACTACGTAGCCCTCCATTTTGGGGTCCACCCAGAGCGAGCAGCCGGGGTAACCCAGATGGCCGAAGCTTTCCTGGGAGAAATATTCCCCGGCCGATGAGCCCTTCATCGATCGCGTGTCCCAGCCGTAGCCCCAATCCGATCCCTCGATGAGGCCCGCCCGGGTTGTGAAGAGTATCGCGGTCGCCTGGCTGAGCCAGCGGGATTTTCCCTCTCGCGCCTTCATCCATTCTCGCGCGAGAGGCGCAAGGCCTTCGACTGTTGCGAAGAGGCCAGCGTGGGCAGCGATACCCCCGAGCGCTGAACAATTCTCGTCGAAGACTTCGCCGACAAGGAGACGGCTGCGCCAAAGGCAATACTCAGTGGCGGCGACAGTCTTCACGCTCGGCCGAAACCGAGCGTTCAGATCGAGCGGCCTCCGGACCTCGGTTTCAAAGATCTCATCGAGAGGGCCACGCGACTCAATCAGAAGCCCTAAGAGAAGAAAGCCAAGATCACTGTACGTGGCCGCGACTCCCTGTTTTTCGACTAAGAATTCCTTTTCGTGGGACTTAAACCAACTCAAAAGATCTTTCTCGGGCTTTTGATAGTACGGAGTCCACCAAAGAAGGCCGGCCGAATGAGAGAGGAGACTTCCTATCGTCAGGTTTTCAAACCCGGTGCCTTGAAAGCCGGGCAGGAACTTACCCAGCGTATCGGCGAGCTGAATACTTTTCTTGTCGAACCAACGTGCCAGAATCGAAGTAGTGCACACCGCCTTGGTGAGGCTGCCGATGTCAAAGAGCGTGGAGGCCGTGACCGGCTGGGCGTCGGGCCAATAGCTCGTCGTACCTCCGAAAAAATGTATTTTTCCCAGGGGGTTTTCGCAAAAGAGTTGGTAGCCGGAGTAGCAGTATTTGGACCGCGAATCTTCCAGAATGTATCTCAGATGCGTTAGAGATGACACTGGCTGCCCGGGGAATGGGGCCAAAAGGCCGAGAGCAGAGGGACAAAATCATGCGTCTCAAGACAAAGCGGTTTGGGCACCACCTGGAATGAGAAAAGATTCCCGTAGTTACTCAGGACGTAGAAGCTCCCTTCGGTCGGATTGGAGGCTGGAGCGGAATAGGTGCCTGCACCCAATCGACGGGTCCAGACCACCTCACCTGTCTTGTCATTCAAGGCATAAAGGGGATCGCCGGTTGTGGCGAAAATAATGAGATCGCCGGCTCGCACGGGCGTTAGTCCCACGCCCGACTCAATCGAGGTTTTCCAGAGGGGGCTGCCGGTTGAGCGGTCCATCGCGTAGAAAAAGCCGTTGAGGCCCGCGAAGTAGAAACGATCACCTTCGACTAAGAATCCACTGTGGCTTCCCACCGCGAAGATCCATTGTGTGGAGCCATTGGTGCGGTCAAGCGCGTAAAGATTGCCATCAAACGTTGCAACGAGCACGCCTTTGTCATCGACATAGGCCGGCATATCGACGTCATAGAATCGAGAGCGAGTGCGGAGCTTTTTGGTCCAAAGGACAGAGCCGTTTTCGAGCGAGAGCGCCGCGATGTGGCCGTCGGCAAAGCCCTGCAGAATCATGTCACCGTAAATTGAGGGAGTGGCTGAGCCCCGGACGGTGAGCTTTTCATCTCCTCGGTGGGCGTAATGCCAAATCTCGTGGCCGTCTTTTTCGCTGAAGCAGTAGATCTCTTCCGCACTCGTCGAAGCGCAGACCTTGTCGCGTTGGATCACGGCCGGCGAGAGCCATTCGGACGTGATCTTGATGGTCCAGGCGACGCTGCCGTCCCGGGTATTCAGGGCGGTGAGCCGACCAACGTTATCACCCACGTAGAGTTTGGAGCGTCCGTAAGCGAGTGCGCCGTTCACAGACCCGGCGACCGATGTTTTCCAAGCAGGGTATCCACCTTGCCGTTGAAGCGCGACGACCTCTCCTTGGCTCGTGGCGTAGTAAAGGATATCGCCGACGAGCAGCGGATGTGTGCGCTCTTGAGCCACCATTTCGAAACGATTCTCCCGATGAGTGTTGATCACCCAGTCACCCTGGACAGAAACGGGGGCCGCTGCGTTGAGGTGAAAAGAAAAGAGAAAGAGGAAGGGGATCAATTTCATGATTTTGAGGCGAAGTTCGGACTCTTCATGCGTCGCAATCCGTTCTTAGCCATCTTTGCAAACTCGGTGCTCGGGAAGTCCACTGTGAGCTTTTGGTAGGTCTCTTGGGCCTTGGCCGCATCCCCCTTCGTCTCCAGCGCTCCAGCCAATTTCAAAAGCGCGTAGGGCTTTGCGTCGCCCGGAAGCTCGGAGGCCACCCGGTATTCATTGATGGCGTTGTCGAGCTGATCGCCTAGCTCGAGGGCCTCTCCATAATCGATTCCCAGAAGCTGTTTTTCGGTCGGGAGAAGGTCGGAAAACTTTCGAGCTTTGCCATACCAATCCACAGCTTCTCCAGAGGACACCTTGGCTTTGGCCTTGTCCCGGAAAAATTCCTTACGCGCGAGCTCGAAATGGTGGTCGCCGAGCCGGGTCGCCGCGATGAAGCCGGGGCGGGCGCCACTGAATCCTTCGTGCACCTTCTTATACTCGTCCCAGCGCTTGGTCTCCTCGACCTTCTCGGCCTTGTGAAGAGCATTCCATGCATCGTTCAGTCTTTTCGAAGTCCAATAGTCGAAGCCATAAAAGAGGATGATCGTGGCGGCCCCTAACGAGGAGACCAGGATGAAGGGCGAACGGCGTTGGACAAAAAACTCGATAAAACGATTCCCCTTTTGCACAAACGTGTCAGGGGCTTTGAGCTCTTTCCGATTAATATGGGGCGTCTTTTGCATAGGTAGCTCCAGAGAATACTCGAAAACGGAGGCAAGTCAAAAGCTGGAGGGTGATTAAACAATTGAACTTGCAGGACCTTTTTGAGGATACAATAATGAATCAAGGGGAAACCTATGAAAAAACTGGTGCTCGTGGTGGTGGGTTTCGTGAGCTTCGCACTCCCTGCGAAAAACCTCGACTCGCGGTTCGGGTTTGGGGTGGCCACGACCGACTTCGACAACCTGGGGATGCTTTCTCTGCGCTACCATATCGATCACTTCCTGAGCACTGCCATTCAGGTTGGGTTCAACACCGACAGCGCGGTGAACGCGACCCGCATCGGGGCGAAGATCCTGAGAAATGTCTCGATGGAGGAGAACGCAAATTTCTTTTTGGGTGCGGGCCTCTTTGTGATCGCAGACCAGGGGAAAACTGCGACCTTGAGCACCGGCATTGAGCTTGATGGTTTGATCGGAATGGAGTTCTTCTTCTCGGGGCTTCCTAATCTGGGGATCTCCGTAGAGACGGGGCTAGCTCTGAGAAGCGTCCGCGCCGTCACATTCAGCAGTCTCGGCACAGGCTTTGGCGCTGGGGCCGTGCATTACTACTTCTAACTCGGTCGCGCTCCACCCAAACCCAAAAATCCTCTGTCCTGACCAAACTTTTGACAATCACCTTCGCCGGCCTCCCTGTATTTGCAGCGGTTTCCTGCGGAATACGAATTGCACCTCTTAAGCTTGTGAAATCCAATCCGTTTACATTTATTCTAGCTCTGATTCTCCTTTCGCCCGCTCCGTTGAACGGAGAGGTCGGCGGACAGGAGCTGGCGGCCGCAAATCAGAAGGCGGCTACTCAGAATCTCATTCGCACTGGCGAGGAGCTAAAACACGCCCAAACAACATACGACGAGGCAGAAGAAAAATACCAAAAAGCCCCTGACAAACCCCCCGGCCCCAAGAAGCAAGCTAAGGACGAGCGAGATAAGGCGAAGGAGCAACTCGATATTGCGCAGCAACAGATGGGTAATGCGGCAAAGCTCTACAACGCCTCCAACCAGAACATGCAAACCGCGCAGAACGGGCTTTCCGGCGAAAAAGGGGGAGGGCCTCCGCCGATGATGCCACCTCAATCGCCGCCGCCTAAGGGCGAAGAAGGCGGTGGCGGAGGATCAAGTTCTTCAGCTGCGGCTCAGTCGACTGCCCCTGCGAGCCAAATTTCTAACACGACGGTCCCTGGTTCTGGGGCCAGTTCTTCGACCTCAGGAATGATTGGGCCCGACCTCGGCAATTCGGGCTCCAGCGCCGCCGCGGCCTCAACCGATTCTTTTCATGCTGGCCTCAACGAGCTCACAGGTGCCGCCGCACCCAGAGAGCCTGCTGCTGCCCCGCCCGCTTCCAATGCAACGCCTCTCGCGCCTGGGGCGCTGGACCCCGGCTCACCGGCAGCGGCCCCACCCTTTCGAGTCTTCTCTCCCAGTAATCACTGAGTAACGCGTTTGATAAACCCCACGCTTTCGAGATGCTTCTGGAAAGCGGCTTCGTCCTGTTCAACTGCCTCTCGCACGGCGCGTGTGTCGATGTCATCACCAAGTCGATCGTAGAGACCGAGCACTTCCCGCGCGGCCTTTCCAAAATCTTCCCGGCGAGCGAGCTTATTCAAAAGATCCCAGGCTGCATCGATCTGCGTCTGCAATCTCACGGCCGCAAACTGGACGGCCGCCTGATCCGGATTCTTCGTGCTGCAATAACGAATGGTGTGATCGGCCGCCGCGCGAATCGCGGTCAGTTCCGGAAAGCGGGGCTTGTCTTCGCTGTCCTTAAGCCCAACGAGATCGACGAGGCCTCCGCGGATATCCGCGAGAAGGACCTGCAGTCGCTCGGCGATCTTGATGAGTCGGTGACGTTCTTCGTATTGCAGGTCGGCCTTCGATGGCTCGCGCGGCTCGATGCGGTCGTAGCGGCGCGAAATGCTGAGCCGCCAGTCCCTCTCAGAGGGGTGACGGTACCGTTCGCCGCGCTCCATCGGCTCGGGGCGCGGCGGGCTCTCATGTCTTGAGGCCTCGCGCGGTGTTCTGTCACGGGAGGGTTCCGTCGGAATAGAGTAGAGCTCTTCCTCGTAATAGTAGTAACGGGGGCGTTGTTTGGTCTCCTTCGGCTTTTCGATCACATCGTCCGCAAGGGCGAAGGTTGAAAACACCATCATCAGGGCGGCTATCGTGTGCATTTGGGTCTCCTATTTGTGGGTTCGAAAAAGCAAAGAATCAGAGCTAGGGACGCGACTAACCCGGCCGAAAGATACGCGGCCCCCGGAAATAGGTGGGCCGTTTGCGGAGCCGTGAAGAATTCAAAAACATGCGAAAAGAGAAATGGCCCAACAACGGCCGTGAGACTCGCCAGCGAGAAGAGACTCCCTTGGAGCTCGCCCTGGACCGATTCGGGGACCGAGCGGGAGATGATGGATTGAAGCGTGGGGATGGCGATGCCGGAGGTGGAGCAGGTGAGCATCACTAGATAGGCCATCCAGCCTTTTGTGATGAAGGCAAAAAGGGTGAAGGTGAAGATCTGAAAGAGTACGCCGATCCGAAGTGCGGTCGACTCGCCCAGACGTGTTACCAGGGGGCCGGTGGCCCAACCCTGCGAGATCGCGACCGTGATACCCACGAGCGTGAGGGAGAGGCCGACCTCCCATTGCGTCCATCCGAATTTGGTTTGAGTGTAGAGAGTCCAATTGGTGGGGTGGACCTGATTGGCGAAAAAGAGCAGAAAATAGACGGCAACCGGAATAAGAAGCCGGGGCTCAAGGAGAATGCGGCCGATGGATTCAAACGGATTGCGAATGGTCCAACGCGGCTGACGCTTCTTGGGAGCCAGAGTTTCGGGCAGAAAGCAGACGATGAAGATGAGATTGAGAAGATTGAGGAGTGCTGCAGCAAAAAAGGGGGCTCTGAGTCCCGAAAAAGAGAGGAGGCCCCCAAGCGCTGGGCCGATGATGAGCCCCAACCCGGTGGCCGCGCCAATCTTGCCGAAGTTTTTGGCTCGGTCGGAGTGTGAACTGATGTCAAAGATGGAGGAGGCGGCCACCGAGAGGCTCGCGGCTGTGATTCCGGAGATCACACGACCTATGTAAAGGACAGTGAGGTCAGACGTGAGAGCCATGCAAAGATAGTCAACGGCGGCGCCGAGGAGGGAGAGGACCAGAATCGGTTTTCTCCCCACGACGTCGGACACTGAACCGAGGAGAGGCAGGAAGAGAAACTGAGCGAGTGAGTAGCAGCCAATGAAATAGCCCATGTGGCTTGAGACCGCGCTGGGGTCACCGCTGAGAGAGTTGATGAGCTCGGGGAGAACGGGGAGAAGAAGCCCCATCCCGATCGAATCGAGGACGAGTGTGGAGACGATGAGCCAGATTCCGTGTTTTGGCCAGCGTTGAGTCATGTTCAATTTGTGGTGATCCCCTCGACACCGGCCTTCAGAAATGCTCTGTGCGTCTCTTCGATTCGGGCAAGGTTGTAGTGGGAAAAATCTTGCGTCTCCAGCGCGGATCGCATTTTCTGGCGCATGGACTGAGCATACGGCGTGAGAAATGGCTCGGTGATGAAAGGCTCCTCGATTCCATTCAGGAGCATCGCGATCTTGCGCTTGAAGCAGGTGGAACAGGATCCGCAGTTGTGGAGCTCCTCGTGGTAGCAGGTGCTGGTGCGAGCGAGGCGTTTGGGCGAAATGCCATGCTCGAGGGCCCAGGCGATCAGGTCGGTCTTCGTGAGGTGGCGAAAGGGGGAATCCACCTTCACCGGAGTCCCGAAGGTGTAGGAGAGGGCCTCACTCGCCAGAGTGAAGAATTTGTCGTTCTTGTCGACCATGAAGTCGTGCATCTCTCCTCTGAGGGCGCACATCCAGATGGTGTCGGCGAAGCTCGCCGCGACGGTGGCGAGAATCATGTTTCTCCCCGGGATGATCTGATCGTGAATGGTGGGGACGTTATTGAACTCAGCGCGGATGAGGTCGAGTCGGATGACGCGGGTTTCAAACTCATACGACTCGATTGCTCGGCGTTCCTTCCCGGCGTACGGCTGACCGAGATCGAACCACATGGGGAGGATCTCCTCGGGCCGGTGCCCGCATGCGAGGGTGGCGTAGTGATAGGCCAGGTAGCTATCCAGCCCCCCGCTCATCAGGATCCCGAGCCGTTTGCGACCATTGGCAGGCATGATCTGGTTGCCCTTTATTTCACATGCCCTGGAACGAGCATGAGACAGGTTTTGTCGAGGAGATTGGCCGTCATTCTGTAGTTGTTCGCGTTGTGGCCTATCTGTTTTTGGAGCACGGGGCCGGTCTGGCCATTCCCGATCGGCTCCAAGAACAGGCGGTAACCACCCATCGACTCAAGAACAAATCTCTCCATGCCTTCGAATTTGGAGATGCCGACCTTGAGCCATTGGCCGCCGGTCACTCCGTCGAGGGTGATCTTCTTGAGCGTGTAGCGCCGATCGTAGGGATCGGTCCAGCGCACCTCGTAGGCCTCGCCGTCCTTCCCAACGGCGACCAGCGTGTCCGCTGATCCGGCTATGTGCACGAGACCGCCGATGCTGGTGGCGGTTGTGTCTGCCTCGTACGGGATGGTGCCGAAGGCATTTCGTCGCTCGCTGAATCCGAGGGTGAGGAGTCGGCCGTTACGGCTAATAGCCACAACCTTGCAGTCTCCAGCGTCATCTCGGAAGCTCGTCACCTGGACGATATTGCCCAAAGTGAAGTGCGGGAAATTTTCGAGGGCGAGGTAGCTTCGGCCGTCGGTCCCATCACCCACCAAAAGCGCGGGTTCGTTACCCATGGTGGCGATTGCATTGCCCTTTCCGCACGTGGTCGATCTCCCTTCGGTGACGATGGAGACACCGCTGGGGACGATATAGCTGCGCTTCAGGCCGGCCACTCGTTGATAGCGCACGCCGAGATGGTTTGTGATAACCGGGCCGCGGCTTTGCGGCGGAGCCTGTCTGGTGCGGGTGCTCTCCGTGAAGAATGCCATCATCGCTTGGTATTCAGTTTCCGACGGACGCGCGGTGACTCGCGGCGGGGGCATATTGCGCTGGGCGAGCCGCTGTTCGATCACTTTTTGGTTGTCGAGGTTGTATTTTTTCAGTCCGGCCGGATCGTTGAATGGAATGAAGGGGACATCGCCATTTTGGTTGCTATGGCAACCGACGCAGCGAGCGCCAAAGGCGCCTGGCAGGCCACTCACGGCCGGCTGGCCTGAGTCGGGCACCGGCTTGGCGAGGATTTCGGGGTCCGCGCGAAATCCGTAAAATGCCATCACTTCCTCGCGGCTGGGCGGCCAGTTTTCGAGGAGAGGGAGAAGCTTGCTGGGGACGTATCGACCATCCACTAGCTCCAGAGCCTCCAGCCTTTCGTTGAGGGGAATCGTCTGGAGTCTGAGCGAGTCCTGGAACGTGAAGCCCATCGCATCGAAAGCGACGTCGTAAATCAGCGGGATCGCAATTTGCGGCGGTGGACCGGCGAAATAGGGGCGCGCTGTCTGCGGGTCGGCCGTTTGTTGGGTGGCCCCTCCCGTTCGGATCGACCCGGGGTCGGGCAGAATCTGGGTCATTTGGCCGAAGCTGTCTTTGGGCCAATAGGCCTTGATGTACTTGTCGAATCCGTCGAGATTCCTCGGCAGGAGCGACGCACCGTTGGCACCCGGCTGAAGCAACGCGCGGATGGGATTCAAGGGGGTGTTGATGAAATCAAGATCGGCCAGGTCATTACCGGTTGTGCCCGTCTGGACGACCGGCTTTCTCATGTAGCTGGACTGGTTGATGTTGGCCATCGCCGCAACGAGGATGAATCGTCGGCAGTTGAGATCGTGGCCGCAGAGCTGGCGAATGATGCGCGTGGACTGAAGAAGCCGATTTCCGACCGAAACGGCAGTGTCGATCGCGAGCGCTCCGTTATTCTCGATCGGTGTCATTTCCTCGGTGAGAACGACGCCGTCTTTTTGGAAAAGGATCGGATCTCGTGTGTATTTCGGGGCAGCGGGTTGGGAGCTCCACTGCATGGGATCGTGGTTGATGATCTCAGACCAGGGTGGAACGACCCAAATCGGGGCCTCCTGTTGATGGCACTTGTTGCAATCCTCGCGGTGGGTCACCTCGAGAATGCTGGCCGGGCCCTGCCCGCCCATGTTGGTGAAGACAAAATAGTCGAAGCGGCCGGTTCCACGATTCCAGCTCAGGCCCTCGCCTTTGCGGCTGCGCTTGGCAAAACCGAAATACAGGCGCCCCTCGAGATCGGGTCCTGGAGACGTAGAGTAGTTTTCAAATCCAGGAGCTGGCCGTGTGGCAATCTTGTTGGCGCCGTGGGGAGTGAAAACGATTCGCGGCATTCTCTCATCGGCGGCGGCGAGCTGGGCGGAGCGACCGCGCGGAATGTACGCGCGGGCGGGAGAGGCGTCTGCGTAGATCATCTCCTGCACTATTGTCTCAACCTTGCTCGGGAGCTCGGTCATCCCACGGGATTTCATGAATTCGAAGAGGGCGCTCTTCTCGAGGTGGCGAGGAAGTTTTTTGAGATCGATCGGACGCCCATCGATCTCTTCCGCCGATGCGAAACCGGCGACTGCAAGTGCGACTAAAATGAGACCGTTTGTGATTTTCATTGTTTTCTCCTACTGCCCCAACAATTTGTAAAACTCGGCGCGTGCTGTGAGATCGGTGTCGAAATTGCCGAGCATGTGATTGGTTACCATTCTGCTAGATTGTTTTTGCACTCCTCGGGCCCGCATGCAGAAATGTTCAGCTTCGATGATCACCCCCACGGCGAGTGGGTCGATCGCCTGGTGAAGCGCCTCTGCTACCTGCCGCGTCAGCCGCTCCTGATTCTGGAGGCGACGGGAGAAGACCTCCACCAATCGGGCGAGTTTTGAGAGACCCACGATGCGGCCGTTGCGAGGGATGTACCCCACGGAGGCCTTTCCGAAGAAGGGGAGCATGTGATGCTCGCAGGTCGAGTACATTTCAATATCTTTGCAAAGAACGATTCCCCGGCTCCCAAACTCGTCGAACTGTGTGCCCAAGACCATCATCGGGTCCTGGCGATAGCCCGAGAAAAGGCTGTCCCAAGATTTAATGACCCGCTTGGGAGTGTCGAGCAGCCCCTGGCGATCGGGATCCTCGCCGAGATACCGCAGGCTGCGGGCGACCAGCGCCTCCATGTCGGCGCGGCCCTGTCTTTCCCAAGGGTAGACAATCGTCTTATTCGTCTCTTCGATGAAGAACTTCGGCTTTGCTGCGGCGTTGGCCTTCACATGGAGGGCGGCGGTCAGAACCGAGTCGTTTGTAGGAAGTTCCTGGCCCTCGCCGACGGCGTCCGTCACGATCAGGGAGTTATCGACAGGCGCGTCGGTGAGCGGGAGACTGAGTCGTTTGCCTAACTCTTGAGCGACGAAGAGTCCCCCCGTTCGAATGCCGAATACACTCGCCGGGTTGTCAGAACGTTTCAGGCGCTTGTGGATCTGGGACGAAAGACTCTCGGCCATCTCCCCAAACTCGGACCAGGACAGTTTTTTTATCCCCTGCGCATTGTTTTCAATGGTTCTCACCGTACCTCCAACACCTTGTGGCTTTGAATGCTGACTCTCCACGCCGGATTCTTCTGGACGTAGCTCACCACCTTGGGGGCTGTTGACCCGCGAACGTTCCATTCCGGCGAGAGATAAAATCGTGGGTTCTTGTCTTTGAATTGAAACTCATTTCGCTCATAGCGAGCGTAGATACTGTCGAGAACGGAATCGCTCATCTCCGAGTCGTAGACCACCTTGATCTCCGACGGACTGTTGTTTGGGTCGAACCAGAACGCCTCATGAGCGCCGGGCTTTCCACTCTTGGTCATCCATCGTTTCGGAGAAACGGTCAGGTGATCGATTCCCGCGGGGACCGGAAACTGTCCATTGGTTTCCATCGCGATCTCAAAACCCGCTTGCTTGAGAAGGCCGATCAGCTCAGGGCAGTCCTTGTTCATCGAGGGCTCGCCGCCCGTGATCACGGCA
This sequence comes from Deltaproteobacteria bacterium, assembly GCA_016196825.1. Lineage (GTDB taxonomy): Bacteria > Bdellovibrionota > FAC87 > UBA2466 > UBA2466 > JACPWY01. The sequence continues at coordinate 129,867 of JACPWY010000007.1, forward strand.
AAACGGCAACCGCACTCAGCGAGAAGCTTTTTCAAGTCCACCGTTGGCATTTCAAAAAAGGTGTCAAATTGGGTGTCGCACCATGGACAGCTCAGATTACAAAACGGGAGCCGAATAAAGAGAGCCGCCCGGCCCATGTTCAACCCTTCGCCCTGCACGGTGTAGAAGATTTCATTGATCTTCACGAGAGCACTCGTCTTGCGTCATATTCCACGGTGCCCTGCGCAGATTTCCAATCCAAAAGCTGGGTCGTGAGATCGGAGGTTTCAAAGAGGGTCTGCTCGGCGGCACTGAGGCCCGTACATTCCACATGGCAATTCATCGTCTCCCACAGCTTTACCGAATGGGTGTTGAGACCGGTATTGCTGAGAAGGACATCGGCCGCGTAAAAGAGTTCTTTTGCGATATTCTCCGCCGTGGGGTTGCAGAAACTGTCGGTTCCAGCCCCGTTCATGCGATAGACCTTAAGGCCGAGCTGGTTGCAAATCGAGATGAACTGTAGGTCTTGCGGATTGGCGATGAATCCGTGATCCATCGTTTCGTCAATCCATTCACAGACGACCCGCTTGATCTCCTTGAAATCGATCGCGTAGCCGAGGTCCAACGACGACGACCAGGAAAAGGTCAGCTCGTAGTGGTACTCGTGCCCGTGTAGATTGAAGCATTTGAACCGTTCGTGCAGAACTCTGTGGGCCGCATCAAACTTCCCATCCCGGGTGACAAAATTGCGGGGTGAGTCGTCTTCTTTCTGAAAGCGGTTCATTTTCCCGGCTCCTCGCTCAGGAGCTTCTTCAACGTCTCAGGATCTTTCTCCATCATCCTTTCCATGATGTGGGTGTCGAGGCGGTCTTCGATGTATTCACGAATCGTCATCAAGGTGAGGGCCGGATTGTAGGTGTCGTCTCTTTTTAGGAGGTAGACGATGGTGTCGCCAATTCCGTCGATCTGCTTCTGCAAACGCAGCATCTTGAAAAGTGTCGTGAAGGAGAGGTCCTTGTTGGGGCGAACCGAAGCCAGGGCTGCAGTTGCCACAATCTTCACCGATTCGAGATCGGTGGTGACCTGCGCCGGCGGAGGGGGAAGCGGATCACCATTGTCATCCTCGCCCGTCTTCAGCCGTTGGGCCATGAGCCGAACGACATCGATGGAATACTTGGCTAGATACTGAGCGACCTGTGCCCCCGTGGGAGGATCAACCTCGGGAAGGTCCTTGGTGGAATATTCCAAAGGCTCCCTCCCACTTTTTGAGAGCAAACCAAAATCGCTGTAACCACTCATGCCCATCTTTTGCGGGGCGGTCTTAGATTGCAAAGTGACCAATTGGGAGACAAAGGCGTCGTCACCCGAAACGTGCCCGATCGTGATCACGCGAGATGTGCGATTCACCGTGCAGCTCTGATTAGCGAGCGTCCCCGTCAGATCGAGGTTGCACCTCACCTCGCCATCGGCCGACACCGTGACTTTAGAAGCTGACGTTTTCGCTCGCGCCGAAAAATTGACTGTGTCGACGAAGCGCCAGCCTTCGTTGGCCACGGTGAAGGCATACGGTTTGCCTTGCGTGACCAGGAGTAAGTTATTTCCGCCTGCGGATGAGACGGAGACCTGAACGACCTCCCGCTCCGCTAGAGCGCCTTGGTGGATGAGGAGGGTGACTAGGGTCATGACAGTGATTTGTTTCATCGTTATTCCATGGGTTACTTGTTTAAAAATCTCCAACATTGGAAACGTCATACGGGAATCGCGCGTGGTGACGCACTCGCAAAAAACTTTTCTGAATGGGTGACTTGAGAAGAAAATCATTCTGAGGCCTCCGGGAGGAGTTTCTTTCCCAGCTCCCGTTCCAATTGGTGCGTATCCAGGCGATCCTCGATGACCTCACGAACCGTGAGAAGATCGAGCGCCAAATAATAGGTGTCGCCGTTGGCGAGTAAGGTCTTGATCGTTTCGCCACACCCGTCGATCTGCTTTTGCAGGCGGAGCATTGCAAAAACAGTATTGAAGGAGAAATCTCGATTGGGTTTTGCTTTGGCCAAAGCAAATCCAGCCAGAACCTTAATGCTATCGACATCTCTCTTCAGGATCGTCACATCGATATCTTTGTTGAAGAAGGTCTCGCTGAGCGCCTTGATAAGGTGAGATACGATCTGCTGTGTTCGCCGGGCTAGGTAGGTTGCTCGGTCGGATTGTGGTAGTTCAAGGTCTTCCAACGGGCTTCCTTCGGCACCAGTGCTCTCGCGCCGGGGGAGGTCTCGGAAAGAGGGGGTCTCCTTGAGTTCAAACTTGATGGGCGGCTTGGCGCTTTGATGAGAAACGATACCCCTCACCCTCACCCCGTCACTGAGCGAGCGGAATGATACGGTCTGCGCGGTTCTGAGGATGGGGCATCGAAGAATCGATATCTCGTTTGGGAGATCGAATACACAACGACTTTCGCCATCTGCCAGCACCTCAAGCTTGGAGCCCTCAACGCTTGGGCGGACCGTAAATTCGATCCACTCGACCCAATGCCACGAGCCCGACTTTCCAACGGGAAGGCTTAGGCGGTCTTCCCGGTGCAACACTGCTCCCTCGTCGCTTAATTGGGTGCGCGAATCACCGACGAGCGGCCAGGCCAGGAGTGAAAGGGCCATAATGTAACCAAAGAATCTCATTTCATCTTTTTCCGTTTTGAGGGAGTAACGGATTTCCCAGGCGTGGGTCATTGGCGAAAAACTTTTGTGGGTCGGAAAGCTGGGAAGAAGAGTAATAAATGCAGAAAATGAGAAATGAGAAGTGGGTTGACTCGGAGCATTAATTTCGTTATCTCTTCCTTTACAAAGGAGATACATGCGTTCGAAACCGCCCATTTTGTGCCTGGTCTTCAGTGTTTTGACCCTCATGAGCGCCCAGGCCAACGAAGACGCCCAGGCCGATAAGGTGATTGAAAAGCTGGGCCACCAGCTCGCTGCCTTTTCCAAGGCTTCGGCCCTCATCGAGCGGCCTGAGATCGGTCGATACAAACGGTTGTGGAACGTGGCCGAGCAGGTGGTGGAAAAGCTCAAGATGAAGGGCCCGTTGAACCCCGAGACCACGCGCGCGCTTCGCAAGTACTCCGTCGTTTTCGCCAAGGCTGAGAATTTTCTGGGGCGCGTGAAATCGGAGAAGCTTGCCGGCGAGATAGATCAAATTCTGAGAATTTACAAAGACCTCGCGGCGGCGCTCCAGATCTCGGTGGAGATCTACACCTACAACACCTCGACGGTTCTCGATGAATTCGTTTCCAAGATAAATGACGCGATTTCGCAGAATCCGCCCAAGTATCTTCGCGACAAACTCGAAGAGTTGAAGCTTGTGGACATCCCCTCGATCAAGCCCAAGAGCGAAGCGACCGGCGATAGTTTCAAGACCTATAAGGCCGCGATCCCGGTCTGCCATAAGATCCGGGCGCTCTACCCGGCCTTCTACGCCATCGCCGACACAACCACCCTGTACGCGGTCCTGATGGACATCCAAGGTATCAACGAAGAGTACATCGAGCTCACACGCATCGAAGAAGAGGTCGCCAAACTCACGGAGGTCGAGAAATGAAGACGTTATTGGGCTTTTTCTTTGCCGCTTGCTTGGTCGCTCGCGCCGATCTCATTCTCATCGATGAGCACGGTCAACGGTTGGCAGCCTGTCCGGCCTTAAATTTGGCCGAAATCTTTTATCTGAAAGTCTGCCCTGGCGCGGCCAATCCGGCCAATTGCACTACGTGCACTGGCTCGGTCCTGAACCAAACCCCCTTCGTTGATTTCACCGCAAATCTCAATGTGGCCTTCGGGATTCCCGCAACGTATTCGGGGCATGACGCCTTGGATAGACTCAACATTGAGATCAGCGATCTTTCTTCCGAAATCGAGTTGGTTGGCAACGATGAGGACGGAGCTGCTCTGTCCAAAAGGCTCACTGAGAAAAAGCGAATCCAAAGAAAACTCATCCGATTGAACGCGTTGGTCATTCGACCGCTCCGTGAAGCCGGAGTGGCGCATGCGATCGATGCGGAGGCGACGATCACTCCCGATGGGAGAGACAATTTCGGTCTGGTGCGCGCCTCGTTCGATAAGCTTCTCCGTGTGAAGGGGAGCGTCTATCGGATCACTCGCAAGACGGCACAGTCTTTCCCAACTCTGTGTACCCCGCCTTTTGTCGCTGCCGATTTGGATGACGCATTGAGGGCTGAGAATGAGCTGAAAGGCTTTTTGGAGGCCCGCGAAGAGAAGTCACTGAACGTATTGTGGATCAATGGGCGCGCGGGGCGGTGGGTGAGCGTCGGCGCCGGCCCTATGAAGGCGGTGCGCGACATTCTTCTGTACTCTGTTTTTTCGGGAACTCCGTTTTCCTTTATACCCGAAGGTGAATACGGTGGCCTGTGCATTCTGAAAGAGGAAAAGAAACTGTGAGCCACGAGACTCTTTCACAGCAGATTGAAAAAGCCTGGCAGATTCGGGTGAATGCGTCACCCGAAGCGGCATTGCGGCCTCTCATTGAGCTCAAGGATGTGCTCTCGATCCCCTCCCGCATTGTGAGTCGGGATTGCATTGTCCCTCTTTTGAAGCGCCCCGAGGCACGCGAGATCCTCGATGTTCTCGTTCTCCATGTGAGTGTGACGGCGCTCATCGGACAGCCGGACGAGGCGATGGGTTTGATGAAGCTTCTGGAGTCGGAAGCGCTGATCCACGGTATCACCGACAGCTATTTTCTTTACTACGAACGGGGTCGCATCGAGTTTCGGTCCGGGGATTTCACGCGGGCGATCGAGTCCTTTATGAGGGGTTCGATGATCGCGCGCACGCAGCTTCAGAGGTTGTGGGCCTCGGTGAATGTTGTTTTTTGCCTCGAAAATTTGGGGCTGCCGCTGGAGCCCACTCTCTCCGAGGTTCAAGAGCTCATCAATACCGCGGGTCCGGGGGATCTCACCCAGCGCGTTCTGGACCAACTCAAGACCGTCGAATTGCGCCAGCTTTTTCGCAAGGGGCAGTTTCGCAATCTGCTGAAGCTGGCTGATAAGGGGAGTGTGCTGGATCAGGGGCGCTATTACGGGATGTGGGTGAAGATGCTGCCGTACCACAAGGGGCACGCCCTTGCGAGTCCAGAGGACCTGCGCAGCTTTTCCGTGGCCTCCTCTCTTCTCTTGTTCCGTTCCTCCCGTATGCGAACGCTTCAGGGGCTTCTGCACCCCGAGGATTTCGAGGTGACGAAGCCTTCGGAACATGTGGATCGTTTTTACCTCTGGGTGTGGCGTTGGTTGCAGGATCCCGAGGCCCTCTCGGCCGAAAAGATCACAGCGCTCTCTCAGAAGATCGATTTTGCTGATCTCTCCCATCGGATGTCCGTCGAAGACGGCCAGCTGCTCCGAAACGCGTTCGGTTGGCTGGCCCTTTTCGACGCGACCTCCGAGAGGCGACTGCGCACTCTTGCGGGCTTGTGTGGTCAGTCGAAGGGTTCTGAAGACTCTCTTTTCACGTTGGAATACCTGGTCACCCAGTACCTAGCGGCCATCCGAGACGGAAACCGGATTTTGGAGAGTGATTACCTCACCTCGTTGAAGGCGCATTGTCTTTGGGATTCGTCGGATCTTCTCTTCAACCAGTTGGTTCAGGGAGTCCTCGGGAAAAAGAGTCTGGCGCCCCAGCTTGCGGGTCTGGTGGCTCGGATCCGGGATCTTGTGGCCCCGAAGCATTCACTCAAGAACCGAGGGATTATGGTGGATGAGGCGCTTGGCCAGGTTATCCTCGCGAAGTCTGGGCGCAAGGTTATCTCGCCCTCGCTCACTCGTGCGCTCTCGCTTCTTAAGGGGCAGCAGACCATTTCGAATGATGAATTCGTGAATGACTGCTTTGGCATCCACACCTATGACTCAACCATTCACAACGGGAAGATCTTCAATCTTTTGACGAGGCTGAAGGCGCTCACGGGAGCCGATCTCAATTATAGGATGAAGCAGGGTTTCATCTACGCCGAGGGAACCTGGCGAGGGGTTCATTTCATGAACCGGAGCGCTCCCCCTAAGATTCTGACGGCGTCCGCCGTTCGGCCATCCGAAGATAGACCCATGAAGGGGCGTAACATTCTACCCGCCTGGAACGGGCTGATTTCGCGTCTTGAGCTCGAGAATCGCATCGGCCGGCCGCGAAGCACGACCAACCGCCTCATCACCCGGTGGATCGATGAAGGAAAGATTCGCAAAGAAGGAAATTCGAAGAGCACCCGCTACGCCTATATTGCGCGGCAGGATGCAATGGGAGCCATGAGATGAAGAAGCTACTGGCGTTATGGATTGTGTTGCCGATTTTGGCCTACGGCAGCGAACACCCTGAGATCGTGAAGGTTCGCTCCTCGACTTGTGACGAGGGAAAGACGAATTATGCCGGATCGGGACTTTTGTTTTCGCGCCGCGGACAGGCCTATGTTGTCACTTCCGACCATAATCTGGTGAATGGCGGCGCCGAGTATTGCCACTCGATCTGGAACGGGGACCTTGGTCGCAATTACAAGGTGGAATTGGTGGCTGCTGACTGGGGCCTGGGGCTAGCCCTCTTGAAGGTCGTGGAACCCCTCACACTGAAGCTTTCAGCTCTTGATGAAGTCTTGCATTACCCCGACCTCAAAGAGGAGGGATTGATCTCGACCGGGTACTACCACGCTTCCAAAAGGGAGTTTGAACTCATTTGGGACAATCACGCGTATGTATCCGTGGCCAAAAGCACTCGCCATCTCCTGCCGGCGCTGACCACGCTCATCGAGGTGATGGGGTCAAAATTTGAGCGGGGGCAAAGCGGTGGCCCGGTCTATTTGAATTTGAAGGGTTCGTTGAAGGTTGTCGGGTTGATCTCCCATCTGGCCATTGTGTACGTCACGGACGGCGCAAGACGTGTGGTGCCCGTGGCCGATCCAGGCAAGAATTGGGACTTCCACTACTTTGTGATTCCCGCTTCGATTGTGGGCTCATTTGTCACTGAGACGCTGGATCCGAAGACGCCCTATCGGCCCAATTTCGTAAGAGCGGCAAAGGACCAGCTCGCCGGTCGCGATGCCGTGTATGCCGCGAAGCTGAGATTTGAATCAACCGCGTCGAAGGCCCTCAGCGATGGCGTCGGCGGTGCCGATGGTGTCGGGGGTGCTGACGGAGTTGGTGGCGCAGACGGTGTAGGCGGGGCTGACGGCGTGGGTGGCGCCGATGGAGTCGGTGGCGCTGACGGCGTAGGTGGAGCCGACGGAGTGGGTGGCGGAGTCGGTGGAGGCGATGGAAGGCCCGTTCCTCAGTCCATAACCATTACATATGACCGCGATGGTGTTTCCAAGAACACGCGTTGGTTCTTGCCGAAGACAAAGTCTTGGTTGGAGAAACGCCAAGAGGACGCGCTGAAATCATGGAACCAGATTGAGGTTCCCTTCTTTCTGAAGAGGTCCCAAAAGCCTGGGTTCACCGTGGTCCGCATCTTTGGGCTGGCCGACTTCTTTGTGAAGCTTTCAGACCCTGAGCTCACCCCATTTACTTTGCGTCACCCGAATCGCAAAGGTCAGGAGGAGAGCGAGCTCTTGAGCCGCGTGAGGAAACGCGGTGAGGCGATGATGGCGATCATCCTCAAGATGAGAAAGACGATCAAGGACACTTCGCCCGATGTGGCCCAGACCACAAAGGATCTCATGACCAATCTTCAGGCAGTGGCCCACATCGCGCAGTCGGGTGAGATTGTGGCGCTCGATCCCAAGTACCTCGAAGAGCTTGGCGCAAATTATCGCGCCGGTTGGCGCGCCATCACCAATGAGTATTTTGACGACGCGACCGAGGTGCGAACGCTCCTCTGGCATATTCAGGAGACGATTATGAAATTAGTCGAGAATGAGAGCGGGGGGAAAAAATGAGGTCAGTGCTATTCCTGTCTATTCTATTGTCTTCTCTGGCCACGGCCGACTCTCTTCTTCGGTTGGCCGTCGGCAATGAGGCGGCGTGCGTGGTGGGTTTTCCAGGCATGGATTCGACTGTTCAGGATCAGAAGGTCGTGCGCTGCTTCGACAAGACGGGGCAGCCCCTAGAGATCCCGATGGGGGAGAATCCGCAGGATGTGGCTGTCGGCCATCGCGTGGGTGGCGTGTATGGTGGTTATGTCTGCACTGCGGGCTCCGGCAAGATTTCGTGTGTGGGGGCGGAACAGCAGGGAGCCAAGGTGGCCCGCGCGTTCGCATCATTCAAGCTGACTCAATACCATCTCTTGTCGGCGGGCATGTACGACATCTGCGCGGCCGACCGCGCGGCGGGTGTTCGTTGTGTTGGCGGTGAGATTCCCGAGGTTCGCTGGACCAAGATCGCTGAATCAACACCGAACACCGGCCCAGTTCAGGAGCTCGCGGTGGGGGCGCTCTACGCCTGCGCGTTGGGCGTGAATAAACAGATCTCCTGTTGGGGTGGAGTTCGCGATGTGTTCGCGTCGCTCGTCGATGCGCAGGCGAAACCGGCACTTGCTGCGATTCACGCGGCCATCACGAACCCGCCAAAAGATTTGGTTCGTCCACACAGTCTCAGTGTTGGTTTGAGTCAGGCGTGCGTGATTGATGAGGGGCGCCCGCGCTGCTGGGGAGGGAATCTCGCGGGGGAAATGGGGGCCTGGAAGGTCACTGGTGCCGTGGACAGTCTTGACGCCGCCTCGAAGAGAACCTGCGCCATTGTGGCGGGTCAGCTGAAGTGTCAGGGACAGAAGGACGCGGCCATCTCCCATTTTCTCGAGAACGATGGGCCGGAGTTTCCGTTGATGTTTGCGACGAGCAAGGATCAGAGCCAAAGGGCGATCTCAAGCTGTTTGGTTGATCCGGAGAATCTTATCTGTCGTGGGCGGATGAATTTTTCCGTGAAACATGCCGTGCTCGGATTCCATCTCTACAATATTGAAAACGAGCTTGATCGTCTCGCTCGTCACATCTACATCTGGAAGGCTCCTGTTCTCAATAGGGCAGCGGGGCTAGCGCGCAAATTGGGGACTGTGGTGGGCGATCCTGGGGTCGATCAGGGCCGATTGTTCCTGGCCAATGCCATTAAGAGTTTTGTTTCTGGCATCCAGAACGACTACTTCGAAAAGCTTGTAGCGCCTCGATTCGACAGGGTTGTGGATTATTACAATCGACGACTCCAGAAGACCGGTCTCATGGACATGCCCAAAAACCTCCTGAACGGCCGCTCGGCCCTCTACATTCTCAAGGAATGCTTTGGAGTCTCTCGCGATCTTCTCTCCGAGAAAGGCGAAGTGGAGATGGCCAAGGAGCTCGACTCCCGCATCAGTGCGGCGATCGCCAAGCCTCGCTTGACAGCGGCCGATCTGACCCCGGTGATGAACCAACTCGCCGACATGAAGCCCCTCACCGATCGCCTCAAGGCCTCGCCCACGGCGATTGGCCTCATGGAGCTCGCGAAGCGCATGGTGGAATTTTTGAGGGCGTATTGATGAAAAACCTGACGATTATACCCTTGTTTCTCCTTTGCGGACTGTCGGCGTTGGGTGACATCGTCGTCGAACATAAAGCAACCAATCGATTTCTGGTGGCCTATAGCGAGGGTGTGTTGGTCAAAGTAAAAAGTTGTCTGGTCCTCCCACGCGAGGCGGCTCCGCGAACGTGTCGCGGTGGAGTGGTGCGGGCGCTGGACCGGGAGAAAGTGTTGAAAGAGCTCAAGGTAGCTGGTGCGCCAATCCCCGATCTCAAGCGCGAGATCTCGACAGCGGTAGAAGAACTCTCACTGGAAATAGATGACATCAAAGAAGCACTGGACTCCGGTCGGATTATTGACCAGAAAAGCAGTGAAGCAGAATTGGACTTGCTGAAACGGGTGCAACAAAAGCTCATTGCAATTCGTCAGGTCGAGGTGGCCTTTCAGAATGAGGAAGCGCTAGTCATATGGGAGTCCGATACGAATCTTGTTTATCAACAGCTGCGCAAGATAGTGGTCGGAAATGAGACCGTTCATTTACAAGGTGTAGATCAATTTAAGTTTGTGACCGTAAACGCAGGAAAGTTTTTGATGGGAAGCCCGGCCAATGAACTAGGGCGAGAGAGCGATGAGACCCCGCACGAAGTTACGATTTCAAAGGCCTTCAAAATCCAGACTACCGAAGTGAGTCAAAGTGATTGGGAGAAGGTGACTAAAGGAGGCAATCCTTCTCGGTTTCAGGGGGCTAATCGCCCAGTAGAGTGCATTACCTGGTGGTCGGCCGTCGCATTCACCAATGAGGTCTCAAGACTTCAGGGCTTAAGACCGGCTTATGATTTTAGTGGTGTGACGTTTAAGGGCAGCCTTAAGGACGGAACACTTGTGGGCGATGGCAAAATTAAGATTGATATAAACGCCAATGGTTATCGGCTTCCAACAGAAGCTGAGTGGGAATACGCGGCTCGAGGCGGAAACGATCCCAAGGCGAATATGAAAACGGCCTATTCGTTTGGGGATGATCCAAAGCAGTTAGGAAGTTTTGCGTGGTTTTCGGATAACTCGGGAAGGCAGACACATGACGTGGCCGAGTCCACGAAGAGTGCCAATCCATTGGGGCTTCGCGGTATGCATGGAAACGTCTGGGAATGGGTGGAGGATGCCTTCCAAGAGAATCTAGGAATCGAAGCGGTCACTGACCCCCGTAATGATTCAGGCTCCGGTCGCGTCATTCGCGGCGGCAGTTGGGGCAACGTTGCGCGGTTTTTGCGGTCCGCCTTCCGTTTCAGGAACTCGGCGGAGGATCGCAACGTCTTTCTGGGGTTGCGCCTGGTGAGGCCCGAGTAACACTTTTCCCTCTTACACTGTAACCCTGATTTTTCTTCACGAGGAGGCGGATGGGGCGAGGTTCAGCCCCATCCAGCCGACGAGACCGCACCTCGCAAGACGCTTCCCCAATACCTTGTATTTTGTAAGTGTATCGTACAAAATACAAGGATGCTTCACCGGAGAATCGCCCAAGAGCGGGTTCGGTATCTCGTCAGCAAATTTCCGACTCTCACGCTGTTAGGAGCTCGCCAGATTGGTAAATCAACCTTAGCTCGGCTTTCCTTTCCGGAATTCTCATACGTTGATCTCGAGGATCCGCTCGATCTCGCCCGCGTTCAGGCAGACCTTCCCTACTTTTTGAAGCAGAATTCTCGCGTCATTATCGATGAAGCGCAGTTTCTGCCCGAGCTGTTTCCTGCGCTGCGAAGTCATATTGATAGAAACAAGAGATTCAAAGCCATTCTTTTGGGGAGTGCCAACCCTGTGCTCTATCGGAAAACGGCCGAAGCACTGACCGGGAGAACCACATTCTTCGAGCTTTCTGGGATTTCTGTTTTAGAACACAAACAGGAGTCTCTCTGGTTTAAAGGTGCCTTTCCCAGACTTCATTGGACCTCTCCCAAGGTTCCGCCGGCGGAGTGGTATTTCTCATATGTCAGAACATACCTGGCCCAGGATATCCCTCAACTGGGTTTCAGGATTTCCCAGATTCGACTGCGAAAACTTTTAACAATGATTGCTCACTCACAAGGCCATTTGTGTAACCTGTCGGAGTTCGGGGCCTCCCTAGGAATCAGCCATAACTCCATTTCTCACATTCTCGATATTTTCGAAGGCACATTCAGTGTCAGGAGGCTGATGCCTTATTACCTCAACATGAAAAAGCGGATGGTGAAGAGTCCCAAACTCTACATTCGGGACAACGGGCTCTTGCACTACCTCATGGACATGGGTTTTGAGCGCAGACGCATAGAATCTCACCCGAAGTTCGGCATGAGCTTTGAGAGTTTTTGCGTGGAGCAGATCATTTCGTCTGGCCAAAGAATTGATCCTGCCTGTGAAGCCTATTTTTTTCGCACCCAGGCAGGGCTTGAGGTCGATCTCATTTTGAAGTTCAGGGGAAAATTGATTCCAGTTGAGATTAAGGTCTCTCCGCCTTCCTCGGTGCGCTCTTTGGAATTGGCCATGAGAGATCTGAAGGCCAAGACCGGGTTCGTGGTCACCGCCGAGAGCGATCGGGTTGCGTTCTCAAGAGGAGTGACGGTTCTCTCTCTTACGGAGTTCCTCCAGGGCCTCAAATCTGGCGCAGCTTTGAAAGTTCGCCCTTCTCTCTAAGAACCTCGCGAAGAAGATTGACGGAGCCGCCGCCGAACAGCACAACTTTAGAAACTGCGCAGCGTAATCATGGTACGTTGCGTTACACTCTGGGGGTTAGCAATGCGTGTCCTTTTCTTGGGATTACTGGTCACATCCTTCGCCTTTTCTAAGCCGGTGCTCAACACCGACGGTTGGTCGCGGGAGTTCCTGCTGGAAAAAGAGACCTTCAGCGGTGATATGCACCGGGTACACACCTGGGAGGGGTTTCTGTGCAACGGCGAGTTCACCTACGGCGGCAAGACCGGCGGCACGATGAAAAATATTCAGTTCAAGGTGAAGGACGGGTATCTCGAAGTAATGGCGGACGCGAGGGATATTTGGCTGCGGCTCAATGGCACCTATCGCTCAGAGGCGAGCTACTGCTTCACGGTGCGCCCCTGGATCGGGATGAATGCCGATTGGGGCACGGTGGTGGCCAAAATCTATCTCAATGAAGACAGCGAAACGAACCCCATCGACAAAATCGTCATCACGGAATCTGAATTCGGCCGGATGCACTTCGGCTCATTGGTCCCAGAATATGTGGAAGACGTTGTGACGGGCTTCACCAACCAGGGCTTCGCCGAAGTCTGGGCCAACAACATCGGAGACTGGCTCAACAAGAAAATCACTGATCAGGTGAAAAAAGCCGACGCGCTCAAGGGAATTGGCGGTAGTTCGTTGTAGAGCGCTCGTTGGCTCGCCAAGCTGATCTTGTTGATTGGTAATCAGTGGCTGGCGGGAAATTTTCTCCCAAAATGGGGTATCGCGCCGGCTACTAAGTAGGGGGTACTATTGCATTGGTATGCAGAAATAACCTATACTTAATATGTGCCACACCGGCGAAAAAGGTTCCTGTACGAACTTATTCTGAAGCGCAGTAAACTCTGGCCAGTCTTGGGAATTCTTGGACCGCGCCAAGTCGGTAAGAGCACTCTCCTACGTGAGATCTTGGCTCCCGTGCTCAAGGCACAATACCAAACACTTGATGAGCGCGACGTGCGCAATCGGGCACTCGCGTCTCCAAGCCACTTTCTTCTCGCCGAATCTCAGGATCTCAGCGTTCCCCTCATCATTGATGAAGTGCAGAAGGCCCCCGAGCTTTTCGATGAAATGAAGGCATTAATAGATAAAAGACGGGTCCCGGGCCGATTCTTTCTTTCGGGATCCACCGAGTTTTCACAAAAAACAGGAATTAGAGAATCGCTCACCGGAAGAATTGGGATTTCCCGGCTTTACCCGTTGAATCTGGCCGAAATCACGCGACGATCGCTGGGAAACTCTTGGCTTAAATTCAAGCCAGAAATCCGAACCACAGCCTGGGAGATCGAAGAGTTTTTGCAAAACGGGGGAATGCCCGGCATTTGCTTTTTGAGAAGTCAGGAAGAGCGATCGGCAGTTATAGACAGTTGGTTGGAAACCACGTGCTTCCGTGATCTGCAGCAGGTTCAGGGGAGCCGCCTAGAAGGGCAATTGGCTCGGGATATCCTTTTGACAGTGGCCAGTCAGGATTTTCCGACGGCAAGTTCCATTGCCGCTGCATTAAAGGTCGATCCGCGGAAGGTAAAAACTTACCTGCTCGGTCTCGAAGGTCTGTTTGTGATCCACTCGGTAGCTCCCCATGCAAAGGGTGTTGGGAAAACGCGCTATCTTCTATTCGACTGCGGAATTGCCGCGAGGCTGGGAGCGAGTAGATTCAACAGATTGCGAATTTGGATCTTGAATGAGTTCCTGACTCAATCCGAATACCATGGCAAAGGGCATGTTTTTCCGCGCTACTACCAATCAAAAAAAGGCTCCCACGTAGCATTCGTGACAGCGTTGGACGGGAAAGAAACCGGAATAATTTTGACGGAGGAATCCTCCCCTGGAACCTATCTTCAGCGTACGGCCATTGCCTTCAAGGAACGAGTCTTAGGCGCCAATGCAATCATACTGGCCCCCACTAGCCAAGAATCCTCACTGGCCACAAAAGTTCGAGTTCTCCCATGGGTCGGAATGGCGTGAGGAATCGAAAGGGATTCAACTAACAGAAGCTCGCTCATGGCACCGATATCGACGTTCAAGGATTTTTGCCCGGCGAATATCTGCGAGCTATACACCCACCCCGCGCCGACCACTGCCTGAATACACTGTCTACAGCTTGCGTATCGCGGGAATTGCCGCCCCCAGCTATAATAAATATCAGCCGTCCTACGCCTCCCGATTTTATGATGCATCGCAAGCACTTACTCATATTTAGCCTTCTGGCGGCCGTCTGGGCTGCGTCCTCTGCATTCGCGGAGAGTCAGGAGAATGAGTACAAGGGGATCACCGATCCTTTTGGCGATCCGGCCAACTATGAGTTCGCCGAGGACGAGAAGGAAGATAAGGAGTATTTCCACCTCGGGCGTTTCTTAATGTTTGGTTTCGATTTCGGGGCGGGCATCTTTACCGGCAATTTGGGCAAGAGCGCCGGCTCGGGCTTCATGTCTGGCGTGAAGCTCATCTATTTCTTCGATTCCCACATCGGCTTCGAAGCGGCAGCCCATTATGCCTTCCACACCGACGTGCTTCGCCCCACATCGACCGACTTTGCGACATTAGATGTTCAGGTTGTGCCTCTTACGGGAGCCTTTCGATACTACTTCGATACTAAAGACTCGCCACGGGCTCTTGCGATTGCGAACCCCTACTTGGTCTTTGGCGCGGGCGCCTACCTGCGAAGTGAGAAGGTGACCGGAGGAAACCTCCCATTCACCGTTGCCAATGGCTTCAGCGGCAACTTCGGGATCTGTGCGGGTGCCGGAATGGAGTTCAACATCTACCGCCGCCATGTCTATCTCGGTATCGATGCGAGGTACCACGTGATCTGGTTCGATGATCAGGCCACAGGCATCACCAAAGAAGGGGGCACCGTCGTCGTGCCCGCCGCCGATCGCGCCGGCAACTACGTCACCGCTCTCCTCAGCCTTAGCTACAACTTCTAAATCCCGAAAGGTACGGACTTCCTTTTGAGGAATTGCTTTCCCAAAATAAAGTCCGTACCTTTCGGGGATGACTCGGCCGATGCTGTTTTTGGTGGGGCTACTCCTGATCCCGTGTTGGGTGATTGGGGTGCTTTATGAGGTGGATATCCTCACCGCTTATGATGTGATCTCCCGAATCCCTACGGATCTGGGAGGTATTTATGGCAGCCCGATTCGCGGTCTGCTCGGGCGGTATTTTTATCCGCCCTTTACCCTTGTTTTTTTCTCGCCACTGTCCGGGCTCTCGTTTCCAGTCTTCAAATATGTTTGGCTGGCTCTCCAGACCCTCTCTTACGGAGTAGTTTGGTGGTGTCTCGTGAAACTGTTTCCTCAACTATTTCGGAACACGGCACGCGTGTTTTGGGTGTGGATCATCGCGATTAACCCGCTCCACAATAATTTTCAAAGCAACAATATCCAGATCTGGTTGGGGGCACTTTTGCTGCTGGCCGAGCTTCTTTCTCGGCGCCCGGATTTTTGGGGCCCGTTTTTGGCTGGGTTACTCGTAGCTCTCACAACCCATATCAAGGTCTACCCGCTTTTTCTGGTGGTCTACTACTTTATCTCTGCGGGGAAGGTGATGCGCGTGGGGCTCCTCTCGGGGCTAGTTGGTTTTGCGCTGTTGCCGCTTCTTTTCTTCGGGCCCAACAAAGGCGCTGACCTGTACCGGAGCTTCTTCCTTAATCTGACGACATACAGCGCCGAGAATTCCCCGATCCAGGTCTCGGACATTCTGTGCCTGCCCTCTCTCATCGCCCGGCTGCTAGACGGCTCCCCACTTGCCTTGTTCGCGGGAGCCTTTACGAAGGTCATCACAGTTGTTGCCAGCGCCACTTTTTTTCTGTGGTGCTTCCGGACTCGCTTGAGGCGCGATCAGTGGGTATTGGCCTGGCTCCTCATGGCGCTCCTCAACCCCAGCACTCGCGTGCACTACTTTGTTTTCCTGATTCCTGCGTTTGCCTACTGGGCCGAACGGGTTTCCTTCCAAAGGCCACTCGACCTCACTCTCTATGCATTGAGCATTCTCCTCGTCGCCTTCACCATGGAGGGCGTGGTTGGGAAAGCCCTCAATAATCGCTTGGAATATTGGAATCTGCCGACGTGGGGAATTGTGATATTGGCGATCGGGGTCGTGACCAATCTAATGCGGGCGAGTCCCAATGCTCACAATGATGATGAGAATCGCCAGAGCGAGGCGATACCAGGCAAACACCTTGAGCCCCGATCCGCGTAAATAGATGAGCATCCCGTGGATGGAAACGATTCCGACCAAGGCCGAGGAGATGAGCCCGGCCAAACAGTAGGTGAGTGGAAAGTCTGATCCAATTACGTGAGTCAGTTTTCGGAACTCAAAGAGGCACGCCCCCAAAGTAATGGGAAAGGCCATGAGGAAGGAAAAGCGAGCGGCCGCTTCACGGGATAGTCCCACGAGGCGCCCCATCGTGATAGTGCTTCCGGAACGAGAGACGCCCGGAATGATCGCGAAGGCCTGTGCCACGCCAATGAGCAGGGCGTTTTTGAAGTTCAGCTCATCGATCTTCTTGAGGCCCGGGAAACTGGCGTCCACCCAATACATTACAAAGCCGACTCCAGCGAGCGCCACGGCAATAAGGAGCGGCGACCGAAACGCCTCCTCCGCGAGATCATGGAAGAGATACCCGCCGAGAGCACCCGGTACGCTCGCGCACACGAGAAACCAAAAGATCTGCCGGTCGCGATCAAATCCGATGCGTCGATCGATGATGCTGCCAATCCCAGCCTGCGCGAGGCCCAACCAATCTTTGAAAAAGTACCCGAGGAGGGCGAGAAGGGTGCCGAGGTGTAGAAAAACATCGAAGGCCAAGCCCGGATCTTCCCAGTGGAAGAGCCAGGGGAGAATGACGAGGTGGGCGGAGCTGCTGATGGGCAGAAACTCGGTCAACCCCTGGACACAGCCGAGAACGATCGCCTGAAAGGTCTCCATAACATTTCCACTCTTGGCCCACTATTTAGTGGGTGGCGCGAACCCCCATTTTGGGAGAAAAATGCCTCTTTCGGCTACGCCTTCGTCGGATTCCCAAAATGTCCTCGACGGCCATTCCATGGCCGCCTCCGGGCATTTTGCTCATCCTCCTCGTTTCGCGCGAAAGATCCATTTTTCTCCTCAAAAGCGGGTTTCGCGCCACCCACTATTTGGCTGAGATGATGCCTTTCACGGAATTATAATGCTCAAAGAGTCCTTTCAAAAGCTGAAGATTGATGGCGGGGACGCGGTTGTTGTTGGCGCCTTCCATATCGACGGCGCGCGTGAGTGAGTTCAGGATCGCCTCTTCGGTTGCTTCGATCACCGCCTTGTAGGCTGGGTCGAGAAACATGTCGAGGATCATGGTGAATTGCACCTGCGGCTGTGGCGACTGACGCGGGACGATGTTGGCTGTCGAGAAACCGACGATAATCTCGCCTGAGGAATGGGCGCCATAGCTTCCGACGCGGCCAATGCCAAGCGCGGCCCGACGACACAAGCGGTTGATCTGCATTGACGTGAGCGGCATGTCGGTGCCGACCACACAGATGATGGAGCCATAGCTGGAGGTGCGCCGGGAGTAAGCTCCTTGGGCCGCCGCGAGGACACGCCCCACTGGGTAGCCGTCCACGCGGAGGTGCTCCATCACACCGAAATTCGAAAGCACCAGGACGCCGAGAGTGTAGTTCTGGTCGCCCATCGGAACGATGCGGCTAGCAGAGCCAATACCCCCCTTCAGATCGCAGCAAACCATGCCGGTGCCCGCCCCAACAGCCCCCTCTTCCACTGGAGCCTCACTGGCGGAGTCGAGGGCCGAGAAGACATTTTGCGGTTTGATATGAAGGCCGACGGCGTCGTTGAGAAAGCTATCGTCGCATTCGCCCACGACGGGGATGATCACCTCTTGGAAGTCGCGAATCTGAGAATATTTTTGCGACATCCACTTGATCAGGCTGTCGCCCACCCGGCCCACGGACATCGTATTCGTGAGAGCGAGAGGAGTTTCCAGAAATCCCCACTCCATGATCTGAGTGAGGCCTGTCACCTCGCCAGCGCCGCTCAAGATGAAACCACCACTCACCAGTTTTCTTTGGTAGACATCGTCGTTGGGGATGATGACGGTGACGCCGGTTCTCACGGGGCCGTTGCCGGGCTTACGCCGTCCGGAACCCTCAATCAATGTGGAGTGGCCTACGCGGACTCCGGGGACGTCGGTGATCGAGTTTTTGGGCCCCGGAGCGTACTCGCCGACATGAATTCCCAGATCTCGGAGGCGGCAACGCTTCTTGCCGTCCTCTCTGTATCGCTCGAATAGGTTGCTCACCAGGTCTTAACTTTCGTCTGACTGCGCCACCTCTGTACGGCGGGCGTGAATATCCTCTTAATGAGCGCATCGTAGCTCATTCCCTGCTTTTCGGCCATGATCACGAGATCGCTGAAGCCGGGGGCAAGCCCCGGCAGGGGATTGATCTCGAGAAAGTAGATATTCCCTTTGGAGTCTAGACGAAAATCGATACGAGAGACATCTCTGCAACCTAAAGACCGGAAGACTTTCTTTGCGAAGTTGGCGATGCGGCGGTCGATATCCTTCGAGATACTGACCGGGCAAACATAGCTGCAGAACGGATTCTCCGGGTTCTGCTTGGCTTCGAATGAGTAGACCGGGTACTTGCCAGCCTGATCGGTGAAAGAGATCTCCATCGGCCCCAGCAGCTTGAGGGCTGTGTTGCCCAAGATGCCGATCGTGAACTCGCGCCCCTCGATATATTCCTCACACAGAACTGGGGTTTGAAATTTTTTCCAGAGACTGAGGACCGCCTCCTGGAGCTCATCCTGATTATTCACCACCGACTTGTCGCCGATGCCCTTGGAGGTTCCCTCGGAATTGGGTTTCACCATCACTGGAAACCGCAGCCCCGGATCGCTGAGCCGCGACGATCCGTGATAGAGGCGGAAGTTCGGAGTGAGAATGCCATCGTTGGTGAGAAGCCGCTTTGTGATCGCCTTGTCGAGGGTGATCGCAAGACAGGTGGCATCGCTGCCCGTGTGTTCAATTTCGAGAAGATCACAAATGGCCGGTACCTGCGCTTCACGTGCGCGTTTGCGCGATCCTTCAGCAATATTGAAAACAATGTCGATGCGATTCTCGAGAAGCCCCTCCGAAAGCGTTCGCGTCGCCTCGACCGGAATCACAACCGGAGTGATCTTTTCCAGCGCGTTTCGGAGGGTGTCGACCGTATTTTGAGAATCGAACTCAGCCTCGATTTCGTACTCGGGGTCGGACAATTCTTTTCTCTTGAGGTTGTAGACGAGCGCGACACGCGGATTCCGAGTCGCCAGACGGCGAGGCGATTTTGACGACTTAAAGCCTGGTTTGATGCGGCTCACCGCCGCATCAAGAATCTTCAAAATGGTTTGGTTGAAATCAAGACCGAGGAGCCGCGCAGCCTCGAACACACCTGCCCCCGGCTGAAGGCTCGGCAGTGCGTTGATCTCAAGAAAATAGACCTCGCCATCCGGCGTGATGCGAAAATCAGCGCGCGCGAAATCCACGACACCTACGGCCGGGATGATTCGCTTCATCATCGCAATCAGCTGTGCGCGGATGTGCGGCTCGATCTGGGCCGGGCACCGCACGGAGACCTTATCATCGAGCAGATTCTTCAGATCGTAATCGTAAATCCCATCGGCTCCGTCATTGTTAAAGACGTATTCGAGTGGCTCAAGCACCCCACCGTCACCCAGCCCTGTAATGAAGGGCACGCTCACATCGCGCCCCGGGATGTAGCGCTCAACGAGCACTCCCTGAGAAAAAGTCTTGAGGAGCTCGGTGGCATACTGAGTGAGCTCTTCGGGGTCTCGGCAAACCGATTTCGCCGTGATGCCCTTACTCGAGCCTTCATAATTCGGCTTCACGAAAGTCGGGTAGCTCACCTCTGGGGCGATGCTTGTGATGTCCTCGGGCGTTGTGATGAAGTAACCTTCGACCGTGGGCACCTTGCGGCTCGTCACCATCTGCTTGGTCAAAAATTTATCGAGCGTCAGAAAACAGCCGTAGGGGCCGGAGCCAACGTACGGAAGCTGGAGCTGTTCGAAAACGGTCGGCCCCAGACTCTCGCGGCCGATGCCATAGTAACCCTCGGCGGTGTTAAAGATCATGTCAGGGCGAAACTCGGCCAGCTTCTTGGCCCAACCAAACGCGGAACTGTCGAGAGTCATTTCGACGTCCAGGACCTCATGGCCGCCGCTTGCAAGTGCCACGTGAATTGACGCAACGGTTTCAGGAGTATCGAATTCGGCCTGTTCGAGGGAGTCGTTGGTTTTGCGGTTGAATACGAAGGCGATCTTCAAGGCAGCCTCGTTATGGATCTCATCGACTTTTGCGTCAAGGGCTTAGAAGAGTGCTTTGACATAACGGGCGGCGAGTTGGCAGGTTTTCTCCTGGGCAAACTCGCGCGAGCCCGACAGAGGAGGGGCCACCTCGACGACATCGCCTCCGATCACTTCGAAGGTCTCGTGCACCCGCCGGATGAGCCCCTCGACAAATTCGGCGTGGAGGCCGCTCGCCTCGGGGGTACCGGTGGCCGGTGCCTCGAGGATATCGGTGCCATCGATGTCATTAGAGATGTAGATTCGTTTCAGCCCCCTGGACTGAAAGTGCTTGATGATCGCGTCGGCGGTGGCCGTTGGCTGGGCGAGCGCCTCCTGGGCCCAAAACTGACGGACCGGGAACTTGGATTCCCAAAACTCCTTTGTCTTGAGAGTGGTTCGGATACCAACCTGGACCAGGCTCTGCGGCCTCATCCGTTGCACGGCATGAAAAGCCCATGTTCCAAAGCAATACTTTATGCCCAGCCTATGTTCCATCAGGTCGGGGTGCGCGTCGAAATGAAGAACGCCGAAATCATTCCCAAACCGCTTGAGGCAGCCCAGAACGGCTGGCCAACCCACACTGTGGTCGCCTCCCAGTAGGATCATGCGGGCGCCTGGATTGAGCTCAGCAATCGTGTAGAGCACGTTTTCACAGATAGAGAGCGGGCTCACGGGGAGTGCATCGGCGAGCCCCGGGTAAAGCACCGCTCGGCAGGTTTTGATCTGCTCGTCGCTCAGCATCTCATCGTGAAGAAGCTGCGGAATACAGAGGACATCGCCAAGGTCGAGCACCTCCTTGGGATACGGCCCCGAGCGAAGCAGCGCTTCGCGGATGCCGATGGGGCCAAAATTAGCACCGCGCATGATGCCGGCGCCCGTGTCGCTCGGCACGCCGATGACAATGATCCGCGCGCGACGTACGCGCGCGAGCTGATCCTCCCAGGCCTTCTCCACCTGGGGGGCGGCGTCTGACCCATAAAGAGTTCTGAGCAGTCCTGACGCGTAACCGCCGCCGGTGGAGAGTGTGAACAAACCCTTGCCGGGAGGGCGGAGAAAAACTCGGAGACGATCGAGCGCCGAAAGCATTGGCATAAGAATACCACCCGACCATTGGACCCTCATAAAACTTTTGGAATTTGGAGCCTATCCTAAAACCCTTTCGTCGGGAGGAGCGAGGCAAAATGTCCTGGACCGAGGATGCCGACCGCGGAGGACGAAGGGCCAGGGCATTTTGACCGTTCCGAGTAGAAAGGATTTTAGGATAGGCTCCTATGCATTTACCTCTTGTGAACCGATGCGTTTTTCCTTATCTATGTTCGCATGTCGCTCAGACTTGACGGGCTTTCCAAAAACTTCGGTGAGTTTCAGCTTGAGCCGGTGAGTCTCACCATCGAAAAAGGTGAGTTTTTCTCTCTCCTGGGTCCGTCGGGGTGTGGCAAGACGACTCTTCTTCGTTTGGTGGGTGGATTTGCAACGCCGAGCACCGGAAAGATCATCCTCAACGAACGCGATATCACTCAGCTGCCGTCGTACGAGCGGAGTATCCACACCGTTTTTCAGCGGTACGCCCTCTTTCCCCATCTCAACGTGTTCGATAACGTCGCCTTCGGCTTGCGCCTGAAAAAACTGCCGCGCGCGATGATTTTGGACAAGGTGAACGACGCGCTGAAGCTGGTCGAGATTGGCGATCTTGGCACCCGCCGGATCCAGAATCTGAGCGGCGGGCAGATGCAGCGGGTGGCGCTCGCGCGAGCTTTGGTGAATCAGCCGCAGGTTTTGCTCCTGGACGAGCCCTTGTCTGCGCTGGACCCGGCCCTTCGGGTGAGGATGCGAGATGAGCTTAAGGCGCTGTGCCGAAAAGTAGGGGCGACCTTCCTTTTCGTGACGCATGACCAGGAGGAGGCGCTCCAGCTGTCGGACCGGTTGGCGGTTTTTCGCGACGGGCGGTGCCTGCAGGTGGGGACCCCGAAGGATATCTATGAAGATCCGGCCGACTCCTTCGTGGCGAGCTTTATTGGTTCGACCAATACGATTGTAGGGGAGATCGCCGAGGACCTGGGCGATTTTGTGGCCCTCCAATCGGCTCTGGGGAACTTTCGGGTGAAGAAGAATGGGCACCCCTATCCTAAGTCGATTTCGCTCATCTTGCGCCCCGAGAAGATGAGGCTTCTGCGCAGCAGAGCTGGTGTGCAGGGGAATTTGGTCGAGGGCCAGGTGGCCGAGCTCTCCTATTTGGGGTCGCGCACGGAATACACAGTTAAGACCTTGGATTTTCTGTTCAAGGTGTTTGAGCCGGAGCTTGAGCGGAGCCGCAAACGCAGCCTCAATATCGGGGACAAGGTCTATCTCAGCTGGCGCCCCGAGGATGCCATCGTGTTGGGAAGCCATGGAGGCCTCCAGCATTGAAGAGATACCCTGGCACCGCGTGGTTCTTTTTCGGCTGGCTCGTTATCCTAACCCTGCTCCCCTTTGCTCTAATTCTGGGCATGAGTGTGATGGAGCGCACTATTCAGGGGACCATCCACTTCACCTTTACATTAGAAAACTATCTGAGGTGCTTTCATTGGCTCTACGCGAAGGTCTTCGGGAAGACTGTGCTTGTGGCGGCGACCGCAACGTTCAGCTGCCTGCTGATTGGCTTTCCGGTGGCTTACCATTTGGCCCGCTCAACAGGGGCGCGTCGCCAGGTGGGGTTGGTGCTACTTTTTATCCCCTTTTGGACCAACTTCATTCTGCGGGTCCACGCCATGGTGAGCCTCTTCGGCAATCACGGGCTTCTGAACCATATGTTGCTTGAATTGGGCTTGATTGAGGAGCCAATCCAGATCCTTTACACGCGCACCGGAGTCTATTTTGGTCTGATCTATAACTATCTGCCGTTTCTCGTGATTCCAATCTTCTCGGCGTTGGAGAAGCTGGACCCTTCCTTTCGGGAGGCGGCTATGGATCTGGGGGCGAACCGCAGTCAGACCTTCTGGCGAGTGACCCTGCCTAACGTGCGAGAGGGTGTGGTGGTGGGGAGTCTCTTTGTCTTTATTCCGATGCTGGGCGAGTACGTGATTCCCGATCTTCTGGGCGGCGCCAAAGAGGTGTTTCTGGGCAATGTGATGGTGAGCCAGTTCTTTACGATGCAGGATTGGCCTTTCGGAGCGGCCATCGCTGGGCTTCTTTCCCTGATTCTGCTGGTGGCTTTGTTTATGCAAACTAGGTGGCAGCGGCGGGTGCAGGGGGTACTGGCGTGAAGCCTGTGCGGAATCCCTTGGTGGCTATTGTCTTCTGGATGGTGATCGGGCTTTTGTACCTCCCACTCCTCAATCTCATTATGCAGGCGTTCCTGGTGGATCCGCGGAACATCGGGAGCGGATTCTCGACCATCTGGTTGCGCAAACTCTTTGCGAGCGACGCCTTCTGGCGGCCGCTGGTGACGAGTATCGAGATTGGAGTATTGGCTGCGACCACAGCGGTGGCGGTGGCGACCTTCGGCGCCGTGGGGCTTTCGCGGGTGCGTTCGACACTCCCCCCGGCGGTGCAGACGTTGATTCTCTTGCCCATCTTGCTGCCTGAAGTGATCACCGGATTGTCCCTTCTCATTTTTTTCCTGCTCATTCGGGTGGAACTCGGGTTCTTTACCGTGGTGCTTGCGCATGCGAGCTTTAGCGCGAGCTTCGTCTATTTCATCTTGGTTGAGCAGCTCCGGAAACTGGATCCCCAGATGGAGGAGGCGGCCCAGGATCTCGGGGCCCGTGGATCGCAGATCTTCTGGAAGGTAACTTTTCCGAATATTATTCCAGGCCTCATGGGCGGTTGGCTTCTGGCCTTCACTCTGTCTTTCGATGACTTCCTGATCTCCTTCTTCACGAGCGGTGCCGGACTCACCACTTTGCCGTTGAAGATTTACTCGATGATGCGTATCGGGATCTCGCCCGAGCTGAATGCGCTCTCCTTTGTGATGATCTGCATCTCATTTAGTCTTGTGATCACTCTTCTTTCGAAGGAACAGGGGCGCGAATGGGTTCTCAAAAGTTCATAACTCTCGTTGCCGCAGTTGTTATCGCGGTGGGTGGCTTTCTCTTTGTAAGAGGGCGACACCAGTCCGATGTTTTGAGAGTAGTCACCTGGTCGAACTATTTGCCGGAGTCCTCTTTGGCGAAGTTCACGCAAGAAACGGGTATTCGCGTTGAGTTGAGTTACATCTCTAGCAATGAGGAGCTCTTAGCCAAACTCAAGGCGGGGGTGACAGGATACGACGTCATTCAGCCTTCCGATTATATGGTGAGACAGATGGTGGGGCTCGGCATGCTGGCTCCACTCGATCACTCCTTGCTCAAGAACCTGATCCATATTGATTCGTACTATCGAGATCTGCCCTATGATAAGGGTTTCAAGTTTTCCATTCCGTTTAACTGGGGGACAACGGGGATTGCGATCAATAGTGAAAAGGTGAACGTCGGGGAGAATGTGGGCTGGGACATTCTTTTCAAGTCGCCCGACCCGAAGCACACCTCGTTTCTGGACGATATGCGCGAGGTTTTCGCGGCCGCATTTCGTCGTAAGGGAAAGAGTGTGAACAGTACGGATCCCGCGAGCCTTGAGGAGGCGCGCGCTACGATCGCCCAGGCGAGGAGCCAGATCTTGGTGTTTACATCGGAACCGAAACCATTGCTCTTAAGCGGCGAGGTGAATATCGCCCACATCTATTCCGTGGATGGATTGGCGGCCGCGGCGGAGAATCC
Organism: Deltaproteobacteria bacterium; assembly: GCA_016196825.1. Lineage (GTDB taxonomy): Bacteria > Bdellovibrionota > FAC87 > UBA2466 > UBA2466 > JACPWY01. The sequence continues at coordinate 155,103 of JACPWY010000007.1, forward strand.
GAAGATCAAATACTTTATTCCGAAGGAAGGCGGCGTTGTTTGGACGGACAATCTCGCCATTCCTAAGGCGAGCGCGCGGGTGGCGGATGCTCATCGGTTTATCGAGTTTTTCCTCGACCCAGAGAATGCTCTCGTCGTGGTGAAAGACAAATGGCTCGCGAGCCCCAACAAAGAGGTCGTGGCGCGCATTCCCGATGGGGAGCGCAAGAACAAGGGCTTGTATCCGCCGGACGATGTGAAGCGAGGGCTCACATTTCTTGAGGATATTGGGGAGACACTTCTGCAATTGAATCGGCTTTGGACTGATCTTAAGAGCTCATAGGGGCACACGGGATTCGCGTCGGTATTGTTACGGCGGGTCCTGTCACCTGCGGGTTTTTGGCTGTCCCTGGCGGGCCACCAAAAACCCTCCGGTGCCACCCGCTCGTAACAATACCGACGCGAATCCCGTGTGCCCCAAAGCGCGTTCCCATGGGTTTAGATCCGTTCCAGTGAAGAAACGCTAGCTCCAAAGCTGGAGCATGTGGTTACACTGGCGATCTTGCCGTGGTTCTTCCCATCGTTTCTTCCCAAGAAAATAAAAAGGAGATGTGAAATCGGGCTCAAGTTGATATGAGTTTGGGCTTATGAAGCACGCAATTATTCTATTGGGTCTCTTGGTCTCCCCGCTGGCTGTGGCCGATGTTGTGGTTGTGGACAAGGCGCAGAAGCGGTTTTGGGTTGCCTACGTTGAAGGCGCTGAAGTCGTTGTGAAGTCTTGCCTAGTGGTGCCGAGGGAGGGGGCGGCGCGGGATTGCAGTCGAGATGTGGTGGCCAGAATGAAGACCGGGGACTGGTTGGCCGCTTTATTGATTAGCGTTGTGCCGGAATCCGATTCTGGGAGCGGGGTCACTTTGGATACCGTGACTTCAGAGATTGAGCGATTGAACTCGGGCGAAGCCGTCGATGCTGAAGTGGTGGCGGCGAGAGTCAGTGAATTGAGCTCATTGCAGAAGCAATTGGTGTTGGTGATGAAGGTGCAGGGGGCGCTGGGGAGTTCTGAGCCTGAAAAATTTGAGCAGGCTGACCTGTTGAAGTTTGTAAGTGCGGGGAAGAGTGGGGTTCCCAGTGTTGATAATACGCTTCCCCATTTTATATTTGTCGCCATTCCCGGAACGAATTTCCAGATGCAGACGACTGAGGTGACGCAGGGTTTGTGGAAAACGGTGATGAGAAATAATCCTTCGGCCTTTCCAGGAGACGAGAGGCCCGTTGAGAGAGTTTCCTTCAACGACATCACGGAAGTGGGCGGGTTTTTGGACAAGCTCAATGAGAGCCGGAAACTGGTCGGGGATAGTTGCACCTACCGTTTACCCACTGATGAGGAGTGGAAAGAGGCAGCTGCAGGGGGAACCACGAGCGACTATTCGTTCGGGAATTCTCCGGACTTTCTGGATCAACATGGTTGGTACAAGAAAAACCCAAACTCGGCTTTAGGAACTCACGGAGTTGCTCAGCTAAGGAAAAATCCATTTGGTCTTTTCGATGTCCATGGAAACGTATCGGAATGGACGACATCCATTGTTTCAGGGACCACTTATCGGGTTCTTCGGGGTGGAAAATGGACTGACGACGCATCGTCTTTGCGCACACTCTGTTTTGGATGCAACGCCCCTAATAGCTGTCTAGACGCCATAGGCTTTCGCCTGTTGAGGACGTGCCAAAGCAAATTTTGATGCGTGGGGAAGTTTTTTTTGATGGGGTGGAGCCGGATAAGCCGACCGATAATGAGGAAAAGGGGGCTTCCGTGAAAACAGCGATTGTAGTTTTGAGTTTGATGGCGGGGACGGGGTTTGGGAAAAGTTTGTTCTGTCGGATGCGCGTCGGGCCGATCGAGGGGAAGTACTACACGTTGGAAAAGAATTTCCCCAATTTTGAAGCGACGTCGCTCGAGATGACGATTGGGGGGTATCAGTTTCAGGGCGGAATCGGTGCGACGAATGCGATTCAGGTGGACTTGGACAAGGCCCCTTTCATACAGGCGAATCCGCTTGCTCGTGCATCGGTGGATCCCGACAACTTTGAGATGTGGTACCGCAGCAGCTACGATTCGGAGTCGGCGGGCCTTGAGTGCTACGCTGGCTGACCGGATTGGCCTCTCCTTTTTCGAATGGAATGTGGTAAAGGTCGGGGGTGGCGAATCCCCGGAAAATTGGTAAGCCTTCAATATCACGGCGGAACTTCATTCCGATTTCGGCCGAGGATGTTCGCGAGCGGGGGTGGGACTCGGTCGATGTTGTTCTGGTCACGGGCGATGCCTATGTGGACCACCCCAGCTTTGCGATGGCGATTCTCGGGCGTGTTCTCGACCGGGCGGGTTTCAAAGTGGCCATTCTCAGTCAACCCGAGTGGAAAAGTTGTGAACCTTTCAAGCGGTTTGGCCGGCCGAATCTCTTTTTTGGGGTGAGCGCGGGCAACATGGATTCGATGATCAACCATCGAACCGCCAACAAGAAGATCCGCAATGATGACGCTTATTCACCAGGAGGCCGCACGGGGCTGCGCCCCGATCGCGCGACACTCGTCTACACCCAGCGGGCGCGCGAGGCCTATAAGGGAGTGCCCGTAATTGCAGGGGGGGTCGAGGCATCGCTGCGGCGGCTGGCTCATTACGATTATTGGAGTGACACCGTGAAGCGCTCGATCCTGCTTGATTCCAAGGCCGATCTTGTCGCGTACGGAATGGGGGAAGAGAACACCGTGGCCATCGCTGAGCGGTTGCGCGCGGGTGGTGGAGTCGCATCTCTTCGTTCGCTGCGCGGGGTCGCCTATGCGCTTGGTGCTAGAGAGACACCGCCTGTTGAATTCGAAGGGAAGCCCTTCGTTTCGATCCCATCATTTGAAGGGGTTGCCAGCGACAAGTTTCAGTTTGCTGAGGCCACACGCCTCATCCACACCCATACAAATCCATTCAATGCCCACGGCATTCTTCAGAAAGACGGCGCGCGCACGGTGGTGGCGACACCGCCTGCGTTTCCTCTCTCGCAATCGCAGATGGACGCTATCTACGATTTGCCCTACACACGGCTTCCTCATCCGGACTACTCGGGGACTATTCCGGCCTATGAAATGATCAAAGATTCGGTCACGATCATGCGAGGCTGTTTTGGCGGGTGCACATTTTGTTCCATCACCACTCACCAAGGGCGCATCATTCAGTCGCGTTCCCAGGAATCGATCATTAAAGAGGTGGAGAACCTCGCAAAGAGCCCGACCTTTGCCGGCACCGTGAGTGACATCGGCGGCCCAACGGCCAACATGTACCAGATGCGCTGCACGCGGCCCGAGGTGGAGAAGGTCTGCCGACGACAATCCTGCGTGGATCCGACGATCTGTAAACTCCTCGGCACCGACCACGGCCCGCTCGTCGAGGTGATGAAGGCGGCGCGATCGGTGGAAGGCGTGAATCGGGTGATGGTGGCCAGTGGTGTGAGAATGGATCTCGCCGAGCGATCGCCGGAGTATGTGGAGGAGCTCGCGGCCCACCATGTGGGCGGCCTTTTGAAGGTGGCGCCCGAGCACAGCGATCCCGAGGTGCTCTCGCTCATGAAGAAGCCCAGCATCGAGAGCTTCGAGCGGTTTGGTGAGCAGTTCGTGAAGGCGTCAGAAAAGGCGGGGAAACCCAAGCAGTATCTCGTGCCCTATTTTATCGCGAGTCACCCAGGATCCGATCTCAATGCGATGATCGATCTTGCGCTTTTCTTGAAGCGCAATGGTTACCGGCCGGACCAGGTGCAGGATTTTATTCCCGCGCCCTTCGATGTGGCGACCTGCATGTACTATACGGGGATCGATCCCTTCACAAAAAAAGAGGTGAAGGTGGCGAAGCATCTTGGTGAAAGAAAGCTTCAGCGCGCACTTCTGCAATTCTTTAAGCCAGAAAATTATTTTGAGGTCCGTGAAGCGCTCGAGCGAGCGAATCGGCGCGATCTGATTGGGAACCACTGCAACGCGCTCATCCCCGCGAGCGCTCCTCAGGAGGCGATCATTGCTCGTCGCGAGAAAGCGAACATGCTTGCCGCGCTGAAAACGGAGGGACAAGCGTCAGGCCACGGACCGCGCCGTCCGCGCGGCGATGGAAACACCGGCTACCGCCCATTCCGGAAGGAATGGAGAGGGGCCGACCATTCGCGCCCGGGGTGAATCAAGAAGAATACACCAGCATCGTCAAAAAAAAATGTATTCGGTGTGTACACATTGATCCTGAAAGTTGAAACCCATAACATAGTAGGGCTATGTTTTCCGCCATCGTAGACTGGATAGTACAGCTTTCTGAACTAACCTCCGAAATGAGGGGGAATAAGGCCGTGCTCAAAGATACGCTCAATGAGATCTTGTCGATTGTAACCGAACCCGTAATCGCCGGAGGGTTTGCGGTCGCCCACTACACTCGACCGGCCGAAACGGCCGACCTAGATGTTATCGGGCTGAAAAACATCGCTTCCTACTCCACGTCTCTGAAAGCGTTCGGTTACTCTCAGGAAACCATTCGGCTCGAGAATGGCATTACGCTCGAAAGCTTCACTAAAGGGAAGCACACGCGATTCGAAGAGGGCATTGATTTCATGTGGTTTAAAGACGAAGCGTTCGAGCAGCAAGTCATTGCCCGCGCGCTACCGTCAAAAATGCTGGGGAAACCGGTGAAAATTATTTCCATTGAGGATTTGATAGTCATGAAATCCCTATCAAGCCGAACCAAAGATAAGGCCCATCTCGAGGAACTCCAGAAAAAGCCACACGACAAGGAATACGTAATTCGTTGCCTAGGCATTTTGCTCAAGGCCTAAGCGGACGGCCTTCCTCGAAGCTCTCTTGCCGGACAGCACATTACTAATGAGGTCATAAGTAAGTAGACACTGCGATGGGCGCTAAGAACGCCTCCGACTTCGTCAGCCAAAAAAAAGGTCCTCAACGGCCCTTTTGGGCCGCCTCCGGGCCTTTTTTTCGTCTTCCTCGCGGTCACATTCTTATCACCCATCTCGTATGTCTACTTACTTATGACCTCATTAGTAGCTCGCCTCTTCTCGCTGAGCGAAGTTCGGTGATAAGATTCAACGATGGTTCATGTGCTCCTAATCTTCTTATCTGCGCTATTTGCCGCCGAGCCCGCGCCGGAAAAGTTGAAGCTCCTCCGAAAGATTCCGCATTCAGGGTACTCGGAGGGCATAGACTTCCACGACGGTTTTCTCTGGCATGCGTTGCCGGATGCGATTCTCAAGATCGATCCCAAAGACGGAACCGTTGTAGAGCGGTTTAAGCCGGCGACTGAGTACAGCGAGAGCCTGGCTTGGTTTCAGGGCAAACTCTTTGAGCTCAGCTTCAGCGACAACTCAATTAGCATTGGGACGTTCGTGAAGAAGCAGTTAACTTTTAAACGCGGGGGCGACACCTCGGAGGTCCACGGTTGGGGGATCGCTCACGATGGGAAGTCGCTCATCATCACGGGGAACTACAGCCCCATCCTCTATTTCTTAAATCCCAAAACTCTAAAGGTGGAGCGGACGATCACCGCGCCGGTGACGGCGCTTGAGGACCTGGCGTGGGACGGCGAAGGGATCTGGTCTTCTAGCTATACCGAGAGGCGTGGGCAGGTCTTTCGAATCAACCCGAAAGACGGCTCGGTGAAGAAATATTTTCTTCTTTCGGAACCGGAGGAGTGCCCCGTGATCGACGGCACCGCGTGGGATGGCAAGGCTCTCTGGGTGACCGGCAAACACTGTCCTTCGATCTACCAGTTCAAGAATCCCTACTTGAAATAACCCGTTGCGTTGCCATACCCTTAGGGGCGTACCACTTTTGAGGAGAGACTATGAAATATGGGATTTTTTTTGTGGTGATGTTGTCGTTGGTTCGGTGTGTGACGTTTCCGTATGAACCGCAGGCTCGTGAGGTGAAGCGTAAGCCGACGGTGGGCGGAACGATCGCGCTCAATATGCATCATCGGCAGGAGGACCGAGCCCGCGCCGACATTATGATGAAGTCGAACTGTGGCAACAGCGACGTGAAGGTTGTGGAAGAGGGTGAGGTTGTCGTTGGTGAGCGTCAAGAGGCCACGACCGATCGCCACGCGACTCAGTCGAATGGCTTTACAATTGGCGCCATAACCTTTGGTAATGACCGCCCCGTCGATCGCACCACGACCCACACTGTTCAGGTGAAGGAGTGGCAGATTTCTTACGATTGTGTGGCAGCGGCGCCTTCGCAGGCCGCTCCGGTCGCTAAAGCCAAGGCCGTGAAAAAGGGCAGGAACTAAGAATACTCTAAGGTTCGATGCGCAGACTGATTGTCCTCTTCGCCCTTGGGCTTCATTCGCTCTTGGGCGAGGGGACGCAGTTTGTCTTTATGGGTGACGCTGGCCACGGCGATCCTCCGCAATATGAAGTGGCGAAGGGGATGCAAACCTATTGCGCCGCCAAGAAATGCGAATTTGCCCTTCTTCTGGGCGATAATTTCTACCCCAGCGGGGTGAAGACGACGACCGATTCGCAGTGGAAGACCGCCTTTGAGGTGCCCTACGGACCGCTCAAGTTGCTCTTTCGTGTGGCGCTAGGGAACCACGACCACGCCGGAAATATCGACGCTCAGATCGACTATACGAAAATCAGCGCGATCTGGTCGATGCCTTCGCGCTACTATACGTTCTCTCAGGGCAATACACAGTTTTTTGTAATCGACTCGACAAAATGGGATGGTGTTCAGCGCGAGTGGCTCAAGAAGGAACTGGGCCAATCTCAAGCCCGTTGGAAGGTTGTGGCGGGCCACCACCCGATCTACTCCTACGGCCAACATGGCCACACGCCCGAACTCGTGCGGGAACTTCGCCCCATTCTTTTGGGGAAGGCCGACTTCTACCTCTGTGGCCATGATCACGATAAACAGATTCTCAAGGACTCCGAGGATTCGGCGCTCTTCTATGTTGTTTCTGGCGGGGGGAGTGAAACGCGCGCTGTGCAGGGGGGGCTTTTGAGTCTCTACCACGCCTCATCAATTGGCTTTTCTTCGCTCCATCTCGACACTGATACGGCAGTGCTGGGGATGCACTCGAGTGGCGGACAGCTCGATTACGAGAGAAAATTTCAACACCGGAAGTGAATGTGGAGCGACGGGGATTCTTGCGATGGTTCTTTTCTGCGCTCTTGGTCGCTCTGGTCGGCCGAGCCGCCTCACCCGCCAAGTTACCGCCCCTCATCGATGAGAAAAAAAATCCGGAGGCTGTGAAGATCCATTTTGTTCAGGATGGAAGAAAAGGAAAGGGGCGCACCGACCCAAAGGCCTACTGCCGGAACTGCACGGAGTACACTCCGCTTGGGAAAATGGAATCCGATGGCGTGGGTCGCTGCAATCTACTCACCGGCGGATCAGTTAAATCCACAGCGTGGTGCTCCAGCTGGGTGATGAATCCCGACCTTTATAAGAAATCGAGCTGAGGGATTAGAGCCTATCCCAAAAACCCTTCTACTCGGTGCGGCCAAAATGACCTGCCTCTTCGTCCTCCGCGTTCGGCTCCTCGACGTGCCCAGAGGGCACGCCTCCGGGGCCTCTCTTGTGCGTCCTCGATCCAGGTCATTTTGGCTCGCCCCTCCCAACGAAGGGTTTTTGGGATAGGCTCTAGTGGTGCCGCCGACGCTTCTTTTTCTTGCGCTTGTGGCGGGCGACATCGTTTTCGGCGAAAACGGTGATGGCGAAGGCCAGTAGGCCGATTGTCATGAGCGACTTTATCAATTTGCCCCCTCGTAATGAAAAATAATCATGCCTGAACGCGTACGGGTTGGGAAGTCACACTTTCGCAACAAAGTGATCCTATTCTCGGGAGTGAGGTGAACATGAAAACAAGAATCATTACGCTCGTTGCTCTGATCTCAAGCCCGCTGCTTTTCGCCGCCGGCCATCCGTGTCAAGAAGATATACAGCGTTTTTGCCCGGAGGCGGCGACCTTAGGAGAGGTGGCGGCGTGTATAAAGAAGAGTTCCAATTTGAGTGCAGGCTGTCAGCAGGTCGTCGGTCTCGTCAAGTCCCAGGCTCGTCCTCTGATCATCGCCTGCTTCGGCGATTTCCAGGAGCACTGCGCTCAGGTCGAGGGTGGGAAAGGCGAGCGCCTTCTCTGTATGCTTGATCACAGCGCCGCATTTTCTTCGAGTTGCCAGTCCGCGATTGCGAGCGCGCAGTTCGCCGCGCATCAAATCGGCTTGACCGCCAGTAACGTCAAGGCATGGAAGGTGCCCCGTGAATAACCTCACGAAAGATTTGGGACTCAAGGTCCTGCCGGTCGTGATTGTCGCCATCACAGCGGAGGTCTTGTACCTCCGTGCGCGACGGGGCACCTTTCCTTTCCCTGAGTTGTTCTGTTCGTTCGTGATTGCAGCGGGCCAGCGTCTCATCGGATTGCTCACTCACGGTTTGACGTTAGCCATTCTTCTCTTTGTCTATGGCCATCGCCTCTTCACGATCGAGATGAAGACACCGCTCCACTATTTCGGGCTCTTTCTCGTCGTGGAGTTTGTCTACTATTGGTTTCACCGTTTGAGTCACGAGGTGCGTTGGTTGTGGGCGACTCATTCAGTTCACCACTCGGCCACCCATTTGAATCTGAGTGCCAGTTACCGACTGGGATGGACTTCATTCATTTCAGGCGCGTGGGTTTTTTGGCTCGCTCTGGTGTGGTTGGGAGTGCATCCTCTTCCCATTCTTGCCCTGATGGGAATTAACCTGGCCTATCAATTCTGGCTTCACACGGAGACGGTGCCGCCTCTCAGAGGGCTCGAGTATCTCTTGAACACCCCGTCGCTTCACCGAGTTCACCATGCGAGTAATCCCGAGTACCTGGATCGGAACTACGGCGGAGTGCTCATGATTTATGATCTGATCTTTGGCACGTTCAAAAGCGAACGGGGGGACATTTCAATTCGGTATGGATTGGCGGGCGTTCGCACCTCTCTCAACCCCATTCGGATTGCGTTTCAGGAGTGGGTCTGGATTGGGCGTGATCTTTGGAAAGCTCGGACTCTCTCGGCCCAGGTTCACGCCGCTTTCGGTCACCCTCGCTCGGCCCTGGATTATGAAGATTGTGATGCCATCGACTTGCCGCAGGGCTTACGCTTTCAGAGGATATCACCGAAAAGTCGGTGAGATTCCATTTCGTTTGGAGGTGCCATGAGCTCTCAGATCTTGGTGGTGGAGGACGATCCTGGGATCGCCTATGGCCTCATTTTGGCGTTGAAACTCGCGGGTTACTTGCCGATGCACGCAAAACAGCTGCGCGAGGCCAATGCGCTGCTTGAGCAGCTCAAGCCCGATCTCGTGATCCTTGATATCAACCTTCCTGATGGTTCCGGTTTTGATTTCTGCCAAACACTATTGCAGAGCTATCCGAGGGTTCCCGTGATCATGTTAACGGCCAGAACGGATGAAGAGTCGGCCGTGAAGGGGCTCAACCTCGGAGCGGTTGACTACATTCGAAAGCCGTCGGGTACGCGTGAAATCTTGGCACGAGTGGACCGGTTCCTGGGTGGGGCGAAGGTGTTGAGGTTCGGTCCCATCGATGTGAAGCCGCAGAGCCATGGGGTGACTATTAATGGCAAGGCCGTCGATTTTCCTAAACGTGAGTTTGCCATTCTAACGCTTTTGATGAAGCAGGCTGAGAACGTGGTGAGCCGCGAGGCGATTCTCGAAATCGTGGGGGCGGATGAAGATGTGTCCGATCGCGCTATCGACACCCATTTGAGCCGCATCCGATCGAAGCTCAAGAAAGCAGGCGCTGAGGTGACTATCGCAGCGATCTACGGGGTGGGTTACAAGCTGACTCAGGCGAGCTAATGGCGCGGTCACTTCTTTTCAGATTGGGTCTTGTTATTGTGACCGCTGCCGCCTCGATTGCCGTTTTGACGGTGGCCGCGTTTCGCTGGAGATACGGGCCTGTTGAGCGCGATATGCACCGGACAGTGACCCAGTACGTGGCTAGGGTGGTGAACAAAGTCTGTGGCGAGGGCGGTCTGGAGTCACTTCGACTCATTCAGGACGCGGGTCGTGTGGGCGAAAACTTCGCATTCCACTGGTGGGTGGTGGATCGCCAGGGCACGGTCCTTTTTCAGGCACAAGATCGCCCCCTGCCCCAGGGAGTTGGGCCGACGATCGCCTCCGACAAGACAACCGTGACCGAACGGCTGTTTGACCACTGGATCCAGGCGGTGCCGCTTGAGAATCCACCCGGGGCATTTCTTGTTGTGGAACGCGAAGGCAGCATGATGGGGCCTGGACGGAGCTTCATTAGAGCCCTCATTCTTTTCACGCTTCTCACGACGATAGGAACGATCGCTGTTACGGTCTTTTCGATCGTGTTTTACCTGCGCTTGAGGGGCTCAGAGGCGCGCAGAGTGCTGACCGAAATCCAGTCGGGGAGGCTGTCGGCCCGCTTTCCCCTTCATCCCGAGGATGGGCCGGGTGGGATAGTGAGTCAGTTTAATTCCATGGCGGGCGAGATTGAACGTCTTGTGTTAGCCGTGAAGAGAAATGAGCACTTGAAGAAGGATCTCCTGGCTGAATTGGGTCACGACCTTCGCACGCCACTGGCCAGTATCCAAAACCTTCTTGAAGTTTTACATGATCACGATGAGCGATTGTCGTCGATTGAACGGAGAGAACACCTCAACGTCTGTTTGGCGGAATTTGCCTATATCAAGAAGCTCCTTGAGGACCTCCTTTTCGTCTCTAAGATGAATGAAGCTCGCTACAAGGCGAATGCAGTTCCAGTAAAGTTGGGAGAGCTTGTTGCGCTTGAGATCGATCAGCTCAAGCGTTCCGGCGGTGGGGAGAAACTCATTTGGAATATGAACGAAACTTGCAGCGGGGCCGAGGTGCTGGGGGATAACAACCTTCTTCAGCGAATGATTCGAAACGTTCTTCAGAACGCGCGGCGGTTTGCCAGGAATCGCGTTGAAATTGGGCTAACGGGTGACGAGCGTTCCGGTGTTGAGCTGGTCGTTCGGGACGATGGATCTGGCTTTACCGCAGAGGGGCTTGAAAACTTCGGTAATCGGCTCAAGGCGCGCGACCTTCCCTCTCTTTTTTCTGGGGAAGTCTCAACCGGGTTGGGGTCCGTCATTGTTCAAACCATCGCGCGACTCCATGGGGCCAGTGTCACCGTGGCGAATTGGAGCGACGGAACCGGAAAAAAAAAGGGTGCGGAGGTTCGGATCGCCTTTAGGGCCGCCGCCTGAGGGATTCAATGGGCAACCGAGCGGTGCCAGTGCATTTTACAATCGATCGGAAGGATTTCCGGACCTGAGCTCCGAGCTTCATGCGACTTGGCTTGGCACAGGCCATGCAACACGAAAACTCATGTTGCCAAGAGAAAGGATGAGGGAGTTCGGAGTGGGCGCGCTGTCAGATGGCGAATTGCTGGCTCTGATATTGGGGACGGGGTTTCGCACACCCCAGGTGAAGTTGGATGCGCGAGAAATTGCAGAACAGCTGCTCGTGACCTTTGGCGGACTCGATGCTGTTGTGTCGACGCCGCCGGAGATTCTCGAGCGGGTGAGGGGACTTGGAAGTGTGAAGGCCTCTCGTCTAGTCACGATTGCGGAGATTGCCCGTAGGATTCGCGGGGGAGCGAGGACCGTCGCTATTCGCAATGCCGACGATGCTTTCAATCTTTTTTCTGACCTCACTTTTTTGAATCGTGAGGAGCTGTGGTTGGCGCTACTGGATCAACAAAACCGTTGTTTGAAGAAAATTCAGGTTTGTGCGGGGGGATCGAATACCTGCTCGGTGAGCCCTCGCGAGGTTGTGAGACTTGGTGTGAAATATGACGGTGTGCGGTTGCTGATCGCTCACAACCATCCGTCCGGGGAGGCTCGGCCGAGTGCCGATGACATCACCTTCACAAGATTGCTCAGTCAGGCGGCGGAAACGGTCGGGGTGGAGCTCGTTGATCACATTGTGGTCGGAAGAGGGAGAGAGTTTTTCAGCTTCAAGCGCGAGGGCTATCTCAAGGAGAAGAGCGCCTACGCCGATTTGAGCGCGAGCTTTTCACGCGAGAGGACGGTCGTACCAATCACGAGGTAGTCCATTTCGCAGTGTGTGAAGCAGCGAATCGCATCTTCAGCGGTGCAGACGATCGGCTCGGAATCGTTGAACGAGGTATTAATGATGAGCGGGACGTTGGTGATTTTTCGAAACTGCTCAATCACATTCCAGTAGAAGGGCTGAGTCTGCCTTTCGACGGACTGAATGCGACAGGTGTCATCCACATGGACGACGGCCGGAATCTTTCCCCTCTTCGATCCTTTTACGGGGAAAACGGCCTCCATTGTAGGGGCGTAAAAGCTGTCGTCAAACCACTCCTCGCGATACTCCTCAAGCACCGAGGCGGCGAACGGTCGAAAGAGTTCCCGGTGTTTCACTCGGGCGTTCAGACGATCTCGCATGGTGCTGTTTCGGGGATCGGCCAAAATGCTTCGGCAACCCAGTGCTCGGGGGCCAAACTCCATGCGCCCTTGGAAGAGTCCAATGATCTTTTCCTGTGCCAACTCCTGGGCGATAAAGGCGGCGACCTTTTTTTCATCACCAAATTCCTTCGTGGAGAGTGAGGGGGGAGCGGAAAAGGTTTCATTTCCGGGGCCGATGAGGCCCCAGTGGTTTCCCTGCACGGAAATGGGGCGGCGAGCGGCCAGCATGGCGGCGCCTACTGCGATCCCCGCGTCTCCCGAGGCGGGGGCAACATAGACGGTCTGAAAACCTGTCTGCTGCGGAATCTTCCCGACCCAGGCGCTGTTGTGGGCACAACCGCCAGAGAGGCCAACTTTCTTAAAGCCGGTTTTGGTCTGGACATGGCTGAGAAGGTGGTTGGCCACCTCTTCGAATCTGGCCTGGACCGACTTAGCGAGATCCCAATGCGATCGCAGCAGCGGTTCACTTGCCTTTCGGGGCGGAATGCCCACAACCTGGGTGAGGAACTGAGAATTGTAGAATGGCTTCACCACCGGCTGCCCTTTAACGATGGAGAATTCCATCGGGCGTTTCAGAATCGGAAATGCCTCGAGGTTGAGCTCAAAGTTGAATCCGTCTTTTGTGCGGATGAGCTCGCGCATTCCATCGAGAAATTTTGGGGCGCCGTAGCTGGAGAGTCCCATGACCTTGAACTCGTCGCCAAAGTGCGGAAAGCCGAGGTATTGGGTGAGAGCTGTGTAGAAAAATCCGAGGGAGTGCGGAAAGGTGACCCGCTCTTCGATCGAAATATCGGTTCCCTCCACAGTGCCATAAGCCGCCGAGACGAAATCGCCGAGACCGTCGAACGAGAAGAGAGCCAAGTTGTCATCGGGGCACAGCCATCGGCTGCTGGCCATATGAGCCTGATGGTGTTCGCAGGTGAAACGTCGCGCTCGATTCAGGCCGCATTTGGCGAGGTTTTGGCTGAGTGGGTCAGATTTAGCGTCCTTTTTTCGGCCGGTCACCAACGCGGAATGCGATGCAGCGAGGGTTGCTTTCTTCCACCACTGGTTGAGAGGTTTCTTGGCTATAGCGACGGCATCAACGTCTTGAGGCGTCAGTCCGGCCTCTTTCAGGCAGTAGGCGATAGCCCGCTGCGGAAAGAGCGCGTAGTGCTTGATTCTGTTGAAACGTTCCTCTTCAGCGGCTGCGATAAGGATACCATCGCGGATGATGCACGCTGAAGAGTCCCCGTGGGAATAGCTTATTCCCAGGATATGAGCAGGCAATTTGGCCATGAGTTCTTCAAGTTTACCCCCTTTTCTGCCGATAAAATAGTCGGCACCACTCACAAACCTCACCTTCATGATCCCGACAATCAATCACTGGCTGGAGAACGTAGGGTTCGCCGCATTGGGGATGGCGATTGCCATTCCCTTGGTGCGACTGAACATTCGTCTGGCCCCCCGGCTGGGTTGGGTGGATTGGCCCAAGGCGCGCGGACTCACCGAGCACCAGATTCCGATCGTCGGTCAGACCTTGGTGCTGATCACGACACTGGCGTTTGCTCTTCTCGGCCGAGTCTTTGGTGTCAGCCCGTGGCTCGTCACGACGTCTCTTGTGATGGCCATCATGGGCTACTTCGATGATTGCAAGCCCTTGCCCCCCGCCGATAAATTCTTCGTCCAGTTCTTTTGCGCGACCAGCATGGTGCTCCTGGATCCGGATCTGCACCGCTCACTTGTAGACGCTTACGGGGCGTGGGGCGCCGTTTGTGGAGTGGTGTTTATCATCGGCCTTGTGAACGCGGTCAATTTTATCGATGGTATCGACGGTCTCGCTGGCCTGGTCATGGGAGCCGGCGCGATCGGCTTTCTCTGTCTCACCTACAACGGCGGCATTATGGTGGGCTATACGATTTACGCTGCCCTTCTTTCGGGGGCACTGGCCGTCTTTCTCTATTTCAATGTGATTAAGCGCCAGTGTTTTATTGGGAATATCGGCAGCTATTTCTTAAGTTATGTTCTCGCTGTGATGCACCTGTCGGTCCCGGTGGCGGCGCCTGGGCCACTGTCTCGACTCTGCATCTCGGGGCTTTGTTTCATCATCCCCATTGCAGATTCAATGATGGTCGTGCTTCTCAGGCTGTCCACCCTGCGTTCTCCATTTCAGGCGGACAAAGGGCATCTTCATCACCGTCTCATCCAGGCAGGCCTTCCCTTGAGAACGATTCTGTTTTGCTTTGGCGTAATCGAATCGCTCGGTCTCTCTCTCGCGCTCGCCTTCTCCGGTCTCAGCACGCTCCACCCGAGCACGGTGCCGATCCTCGTGGGGCTCTCACTCGTTTCGATCTGCACGATGCTTGTGCTCATGCTGGACCGCACATCGAAGCGCCGAATCGAAACCTATTTCCGCCGCCTCGACAGCGGCGAACCAATCTATTTTCTGAAGTACCAGGTCCGCCATGTGAATGGTCGGGTCCTCTCGAGTACGACGCTCCGCCGCCTGGAGGCGCGCATCGCCGCCGAGATCAGGGTGAACGACCTTTGCTACGTGCAGCATCCCGACAGTATTTTTGTGACACTCCAGACTCTGCCAGAGCCCCTCAAGAGCATCTCGGCTCGAATCGAAAACGTCTTCCTCCGCGAGAAGGTCAACGCCACCCTCGTTGTCGATCAGGGCGAATTTGTGAAAGTTTCCTACCAATCCGCCAAAACCCGCCTCCGCCGCGTGCAATAGAAACCACTTATCAAACAGGCCTTAAGAGTGTTCTCATTTTGCCTGCCTCAGGAGATTGCTATAGGCTGCGGGAATGACCGAGGCTTCCCGGCGATTATTTGGCGATCTCAAGCCCCATCGGCGTAAGCTCTTTGGCGTCATTCTTTTGGGTGTTGTGGTAGCCTCGGTCCAGCCGGCCAGCGCCAAACTCACGCAGCTCATCATCGATTCACTCAAGACCGAAGACTATCGCCGCACCTTTCAGGTACTGCCGTTTCTTCTCATGATGCTCTTCGTGCTGGGAGGCCTGGCGAAGTATTTTTACAACACGATTCGACGGCAGGTCGTCGAACTTTTTCTTCTGGATTACCGACGCGAGGTTTTTCAAAAGTACCTGACCCTCCCAGTGAGCTTCATCGATCGTACGCGGACCGGTGAGATGTTGAGCAATATCCAAAATGACCTCGCGTTGATTAATCAAGGCGCCGACACAGTTTTTGGGATTCTCAAGGAGCCTCTCGCATTCATTGGCTTACTCGGAATGGCCTTCTATTTCGATTGGCGACTTGCCCTCTGTTCCTCGGTGGCTGCTCCACTGGTGGTGCTCCTTTTTTCCAAACCCGGGGCGGCGGTCAAACGCTACTCGTATAGAAACCTCGAACTTTTTGCCGACTTGGTCTCGCTCGGTCAAGAGGTGCTGGTCGGCGCTCGAGTGGTGAAAGTATTTGGTCTTGAGCGGGCGTTAGGGGAAAAATTTCGCGAGAACCAGAAGCGCTATCTTCACACCGCATTGAAATCGATTCGGGTCCAGGAACTAGCGGCGCCGTCGGTGGAGCTGCTCGGGGCCTCCATCATGTCGATTATTTTATATTACGGAGGGTATCGAATCTCCTCGGGCCAGATGACGGCCGGCGATCTGATCGGTTTCATCCTTACCCTGGGTCTTTGCCAAATGCCCATCAAGAATCTCAACAACGCCTATCTCAAACTCAAGACTGCCGAAGCTGCAGCCGAGAGGATCTTCGCGTTGCTCGATCGCTCAGCGGAAAGGGACACAGGCTTTCGTCCCCTTCTTGCATTTGAGAATCGGATCATTTTCGAAAATCTCAGCCTTTCGTACGGTGACAAGGCTGCCCTCAGGGATGTCTCATTTGAGGTGCGCCGCGGAGAATGCGTGGCCTTTGTAGGTCTCTCCGGGAGTGGAAAGAGCTCACTCGTGAATCTTCTCCCACGCTTTTACGATCCGACCGGCGGTCGGATCCTGCTTGATGGACATGACCTGCGCGACTACCAACTCGAAGATCTCCGATCTCAGATCGGTTTTGTATCGCAAGATATTTTCCTCTTTCATGATACGGTGAAGGAGAACATCCGCTACGGAAGTCCCGGAGCCAGTGATGCGGAGGTTGTGCGGGCCGCTGAACTCGCGCATTGCGGGGAATTCGTCGAGAGCCTGCCGATGGGGTACGGGACAATCTTAGGGGAGCGCGGTGTGTGCCTGAGCGGCGGGGAACGGCAACGCGTGGCGATCGCTCGCGCCATCCTCAAGAACGCGCCGATTTTGGTGCTCGATGAAGCCACCTCCAATCTGGATTCCCAATCTGAAAAGAGGGTGCAAGAGGCGCTCGAGGTATTGATGACGGGGCGAACCACTCTCATGGTGGCTCACCGGTTTAGCGTGGTTTCTCGCGCGGAACGCATCTACGTCCTGCGCGAGGGTCGGTTGCTCGAGACCGGCACACATCACGAGCTCCTTCGCCACAACGGACATTTCTCCCAGCTTTTTGGATCGGCGCTCGAAGGCGCCCACGCGTAGGTTCACGTTCACGTCTAAGTCGACGTCTGCGTTTATGGAGTTGGACTATTCTAGAAGTCTTCGCTGCCTGTGTTGGATTTGGGCGGGGGGCTCAGTTTGGGCACGCCATGAGGCGGTGCTTCTTCTGGCATTTCGTTGAAGCCGTAAATCTTTTTCACAAGCATCTCGTGGATCTCGGTTTCAAGATCCTCCTGAATCATTTTACGCGCATGACAGGGAATGAATCCTGCCGTCGCATCGAGGTAGGCCAGGTATTGAGTGGCCACCTCTTTCGTAAAGGCGTTCGAATCTTCATAAGTGCGGGTGAAGAGGAAATGCTCGAAGACTTGGTAGAGTGGGTCCACCCAGTCTCCGGCCTTTTCCTTCTTGTTTTCTGCTGGCATAGGTTTCGCCCCAAAACATCTGGCTACTCCCCATTCCTTGGGCCCTGTGATCAAGCGCTCCTACCTGACCGCTTACACAAGAATAAACGGCACAGCCTGAGAAACTCTTTAGACGGCATTCGTGGAAAGTGTCGCACAATTGGACGTAGTAACGCTTTGAATTCATAGCATTATCGTGGGCCCCCGCGCCCAGAAGGGATCGCGTAAGACGCGCCGTGCCTAAGCCCTCGGGAGCTAAGTCTCTGTAATCATTGGGGCTGTGTTGGCCGACCGATTGCACACTTTAGACTTACAGAATACGGGCGCGCATAGCGCGCCACATCAGAGTGTATACAACATGCGTTTTCACCGGCTGATACAACTCATCCTCGCAGTAGCTCTTCTGGCAGCCTGCCAGGGCCGCCGGTGCCAAGCACCGCCAGAGCAGCCCTTCCAGACCTTCGTAGGCACCCAATGGCGCCTTGTCTCGACGACCGACCCTGGCCCAAACTTCTCCAATCTGAGCTCGACCAATTTCATGATCTTCACCTTCAACCGGGATTTCACCGGTGACATCAAGCGCGTGGAGAACAACGCTCTCAGCAACGTGCCGGTGGCGAACATTCTGTATAACGTCGACCCTTCGGACCAGCGCATAAGGATGCAGATTACACAGAACACAGCCCAGGTTCCAGCCGATGGCTCCTCTACTCCGCCTCAAACGACAAGCTCCACAGCCGCCGCCAAGACCCTCGATTTTCGCTACTCCCTCAACAACGAATTCGAGCTCACGGCCACCAATTCTGGCTTCCAATACCGGTTCGTACCCTTCACGGGCGTCATCAATCCCGACCAACAATGCACATTCTAAGGCCCTCCTGACGGGTCTCCTTCACAAGATTTGGAGAGTAGGTTTCGTGGGCCTGTGGGGGTGGGATTTTGTCGAAATCCGGTAACGCCAAAAGTCCCACCCCCACAGGCCCACGAAACGTCCCCGCCTATTCCTGGGAAACGAGACCCATCAGGAGGGCCCGAGAGTGGGTATGGTGGCCGGGATTGATGACGCCCGGTAATTGGGGAAAGTGGGGGGCAACGGCAGTCGATTGTGGGCCCAACTGGCGTTGGGTCGAGGGTCCAACTTCCCTCGGGTTCCGGGGCGATTTTGGTTCGCGGGACATAACTTCGTTTCTTGCGCATAAGTGCTCTTACCGGGATGGAAATGGCGACGTCTTGCTCAGGGGGCAGCCCTGGGGGCGGCTTTGGGGCATGATCTCAGTGGGGGGTTTTGGGCGGGACTTTCGGCGTTACCGGATTTCGACGAAAGTCCCGCCCAAATCCCCCGCCGAATCGAGCACAAAACCCTCCCCGAGGGTTGCCCCCCGGGCTAGAATTTGTTACTCCCTCCTTCAAGGAGATCGTATGTCGCAAGAATTCAAATTTGACTTCGCAAACCTCACAAAATCGCCCTGGGTGACCGAGCTGAACAGGCACCTCGTTGAGTACGAAAAGAAGGCCAAGCAGCTCGCCCGCGAGCTCGATCTCCGCAGCCGCGGAGCGCGTGAGAAGAGCCTGAAGGGCCTCGAGCAGCTCACGGGTCAGCTCAACAAGACCCGCCAGGATCTCGAGAAGCGCGCGACGGCGCTCCTTCAGAAGGAGTCGAAGCGGCTCAACCTGAAGCTTAACGAGTTTTTGGAGTATGTTCAGTCGATCGCAAAAGCGGAAAAGCCGGCCCGTAAGGCCAAGGGCAAACAAAAGGCGAAGAGCTCCGCGAAGCGCGCACGGAAGGCCTCCGCTCCCAGGCGAGACCAGGCGCCGGTGCAGGCCGAGCTGAACACTCAGCCGACCGCCTAGTTTTCCGGGCCCGCCCTGGATTAATGATCAATCGTTTATCCTCGAGCGGGCTATTTGAGATCCCTGCTGAGGGATTGATGAGAGTCTTCCATGATATTTCTGAGGTCCGTCTTTCCGAGGCCTACTCCTGCGTCGCCATAGGAAATTTTGACGGCGTTCACCTGGGTCACCAGGCTTTAGTTCTCAGAGCGATTCGAGCGTCGCGCGAGGTAGGCTACGCACCCTTTGTGATGACCTTCTCTCCGCACCCAGCGGAAATTTTGCGCCCGGGCACGGTCACTCGGTGTCTCACCACCATCAGTGAGAAGCTCCTGCGCCTCGAGCGCTTGGGCCTGGAGAATGTGTTGGTGCAGCGATTCTCCTTTGAGCTCTCTCAGCTCTCGGCGTCCGAGTTTTTTTCTCGCTATCTCGTGGGACTCAAGGCTCGCCGAATCCATGTGGGCAATGATTTTCGATTTGGCCACGATCGCCAGGGTGACACGGAGGTGCTCCGGACGTTGGGGCAAAAGAATGGCGTAACTGTTGAGATTCAGTCCGAGGTGACCCTGCACGGAGAAAGGATTTCCAGCACCCAGATTCGTGATCACATCAAGCAAGGGCGCATCCCAGAGGCCAACACTTTGTTAGGGTATCCCTTCTTCGTGAGCGGCCTTGTTGTGAAGGGAGATCAGCGGGGGCGACAGCTCGGTTTTCCCACGGCCAATCTGGCGGTGGCTGAGCCGAAACTTCTTCCACCGCACGGGGTCTACGCGGGGCGCGTTCATTGGAAGGGGCGTGTGCTTCCTTCGGTGCTCAATATCGGCGTGCGACCCACCTTTGGAGGTTCACCCAAGCCCATCGTCGAGGTCCATCTCCTTCGGTTCCAAGAGGAGCTCTATGGGGAATCTTTGAGGCTCGAGCTCGTGAAGCAGCTGCGTCCGGAGAGGAAATTTGCCTCCAAGGATGAGCTCGTGAACCAAATCCGGCAGGATGTCCAGATAGCTTCGGAGATGGTACCCTAGTTTTCCGTGGTTCTTTCAATCGACATACTGATTATGGCAGCCGGGCAGGGGAAGCGGATGCGGTCCCAGCTGCCTAAGGTGCTTCACCCGGTTGTGTTTCGGCCGATGCTTCATTACGTGGTGGAGCGTGCGCTGGAGCTACCGCATGGTCTCATTGGCGTGGTTGTCGGGCACGGGGCCGATGAGGTGCGCGCGGCCTGCACCGAATACCCAATGTTGCAATTCATTCACCAAGCTGAACAGCTCGGAACGGGTCACGCCATTTTGCAGGCTCAATCCCTTCTCGGTGGACGCCGGGGCCAGGTCTTGGTTTTGAGCGGAGACGTGATTCTTCTGAAAGCCGAAACCCTTCGGCAGTTGGTGGAGACGAAGGGTGAATCGACAGCCGCTGTTGTGGTGACGACCCGACTCTCGGAACCAAAAGGGTATGGTCGAATTATCCGAGGTGCGGGCAATCACGTCGTTGCGATTCGTGAAGAGCTCGATTGCAATGATGCCGAGAGAAAAATCAACGAGATCAATTCCGGCGTCTATCTTTTCGACACGGAGAAGCTGTATGCTGCGCTCGATCGGGTGACCTCGGCCAATGCGCAAAAGGAATACTATCTCACTGATGTAGTGCGAGAAATGCACAAGGCCGGTGATCGGGTGGAAGCGCTGGAAGTGAAAGATTCGAGCGAGGTTTTGGGAATTAACGATCAGCTCGGCCTGCACGCGGTGGAGAAGGTGATCCAGAGGCGAATCAACGACGCCTGGATGGCGGCGGGCGTTTCGTTCGAAGATCCCGAATCGACCTGGATCGATGACCGAACTCAGTTTTCATCCGAGGTCAGAGTCGAGGGGAACTGTCGTTTTATTGATGCGAAGATCGCCTCACGTGTGAACATCGAGTCGGGTTGCCGAATTGTTCGCTCGTCGGTGGGCCACGGGTCGTCGATCAAACAGGGGAGTTATTTGACCGACAGCTCGGTGGGGAGTGAAACGAGCGTTGGGCCCTATGCCCACCTCCGGCCGAAGAGCCACCTGGGTAGCCATGTTAAGATTGGGAACTTTGTCGAGATCAAGAATGCGACCTTTGCCGATCATGCGAAGGCTTCGCATCTGAGCTACATCGGTGACGCGACGATCGGTCCGAACGCCAATCTTGGGTGTGGATTCATCACCTGCAACTATGATGGCGGGCTCCAAAAGCATCACACAACCATCGGTGAAAACGTCTTTGTGGGGAGTGACTCGCAAATGGTCGCGCCTGTTGAGGTGGGTGCTGGGAGCTATGTGGCATCGGGGAGCACGGTGACGGAAGATGTGCCGCCCGATTCCTTGGTGATTTCTCGTGGGCGGCAGGTCACAAAGCCGGGTTACGCTTCGAAGTACCGAAGGGGGAAATAGCATGTGTGGGATCATTGGCTATGTCGGGTCACAAAACCCCAAAGACATTCTTCTGGATGGCCTCAAGCGTCTTGAGTACCGCGGCTATGATTCGGCCGGTGTGGCGGTGTTCGAGAACGGAAAGAGTCAGGTCTATCGCTGTGAAGGGCGCCTGGAAAATCTCGAGCGCCGCTTGAAGGAGGTTCAGTTCGCGGGGCACATTGGCATTGGCCACACGCGCTGGGCCACCCACGGAGCGCCCAACGAGACCAACGCCCACCCCCACAAGATTGGCGCAATCACTCTCGTGCACAACGGGATCATCGAGAATTACATCGATCACAAGGAAAAACTTCTTAAGATGGGGCGGAGTATTGCCAGCGATACGGATTCGGAGATTGTCGCCCATCTCTTCGATATCGAGGTCACCCGAGGGCTTACTTTGCTTCAGGCCATGAACACGGTCTTGCCGACGTTACGGGGATCCTACGCTTTTGTCGTGATGAGCGAAAAGGAGCCTGAGCTCTTGATTGGTGTTCGCAACGGGGCTCCGCTCCTTCTGGGTGTGGGCGAGGGGGAAAACTATGTTGCGTCCGATGCTCAGGCGGTGCTCCACCGCACTCGTCAGATCGTTTATCTTGAGGATCACCAGTTTGCGGCGCTGACTCGCGAAAAGATCTCCGTCTTCAACGACCGCGGGGAACCGCTCAATCACACGGTCAAGCGCATTGATTGGTCTCCCGAACAGGCGGAGAAACTGGGCTATCGTCACTACATGCTTAAGGAAATCCACGAGCAGGCCAATGCGATCACCAATACCATCGACGGAAATATCGATCATAAGCGGGGAGTGATTGCCTGTTCCGAATTGGCATTCACTCGGGACGTCTTGGCGAGCTTCAAGAGAATCGCCATCACGGCTTGTGGAACGGCCCGGCACGCTGGTCTCATTGGAAAATCCTACTTCGAGCGGTTTGCGAGAATTCCCGTGGAGGTCGATTACGCCTCGGAATTTCGCTATCGCAACCCCGTCATCGATTCATCCACCCTACTGATTACGATTTCGCAGTCGGGAGAAACGGCCGATACGTTGGCCGCTTTGCGGGAGGCCAAGGGCCTGGGGTCCAAGACCCTTTCCATCTGCAACGTGCGCGACAGCACGCTGGCGCGGGAATCGGATGTTGTTCTTTACACTAACGCGGGGCCTGAGATCGGGGTGGCGTCGACCAAGGCCTTCACGACCCAGCTTGTTGTTCTGTACATGTTGAGCGTGGAGGTGGGGTTAGCCAGAAAGACATTGACCGAGGCAGAGGCGAAGGAGCTGACGAGCGACCTTGTCCGGTTGCCGATGCTTGTGGAGAGTGTCCTTCAGAAGGAGGACGAGCTCGAAAAGATTGCCATCGAGTACCAGGCCGATCCCTCCTTCTTTTTTATTGGAAGAGGGTGTCTCTATCCGGTGGCCCTGGAAGGGGCGCTTAAGCTCAAAGAGATCAGCTATATCCATGCGGAAGGCTATGCCGCCGGTGAGCTCAAGCACGGGCCGATTGCGCTGATCGATCGATCCACCGTCACGATTGCCCTGGCTTCGGTCGACACCCCCTATTCTCACCTGGGAACGGCCTACACCACGGTTCTACATGAAAAGGTGGTGAGCAACATTCAAGAGGTGCGGGCGCGCGGTGGGCGGGTGATTTCCCTGGTCACCGAGGGGAATAGTCACTTTGATCCCATCTCTCAGCACGTCGTGCGAATGCCGCGGGCAACCTGGGCTATGAGCCCCATTCTTTATACAATTCCATTACAGCTCTTCGCCTATTATGTGGCGTTGCAGCGGGGCACCGATGTCGATAAGCCCCGCAATTTGGCGAAGAGTGTCACGGTGGAGTAAAGGTTTTGGCCCTGCATGCCGAAAAGATAATTGTGAGGAAAGCCATATAGGTTTCAAAATTTTCCTCCATCTTGCTGCGGTAAAGTCGAAATCGAGAAATATTGGGAGGGGCTCATGAAATTCATTCCTAAGAACAAACAAGGTTTCACTCTGGTGGAGCTTCTGATCGTGGTCGCGATCATCGGTATCTTGTCGACAGTGGGTATCCCCACCTTCAAGAAGATGGTTCAGAAATCCAAGAAGTCGGAAGCTAAGGTAGCGCTGGGTGGTCTCTACACCGCCGAAGCGGCCTTCTTCTCCGAGTACGGCGCGTATGGGAATTATCTCGATAAGATCGGATTTGAAATGTCAGGCGGTGGCGGCACTGTTTATTCGATGGGATTCACCACGAGTGCCTGCGCCGATACGGCGGCGATGCCACTTCTGGCCGATGCGGCGGGTGCTACCTTGTTACTGACTTACCCAAGTTATTATCCAGGCGGAGCCGATCCAGCGACTGTTGGATTTTCCTTCATGAAAACGACCGGTGGCAAAGTGCCAACGGCTTGCGAACCAGCTGTGGTCACCGCAGCGGGGACGTCCTTTCTCGCCACCGCGACAGGCGCGATTGATCCCAGTGCCAGCTTGGCTGCCATCACTGGCGCCACCGGCATGGACACGTGGACAATCGACGAGGCTCGTGCGTTGAGCAACAAAAACGACGGCGTCCACTAAGAGGTCGGGTCAGAGCTTCTCACGGGGTGCTCCGGTTTGCCGGGCGCCCCGTATTTTTTTGAATTTAGTTATTGCGGATCGCGGCCGATTCGATGACATCGTCTTCATCGTCATCGACGCTTAAGGCACCCAGGCCAAACTTGTCCACGCGGTAGCGCATGCTGCGGAAGCTAATATTCAGTAACCGAGCCGCCTTCTTCTTCACTCCGCTTGTCCGTTCGAGAGCTTTCGTGAGGAGAGCTCGCTCAAAATCGGCCACCAACGCTTCGAGATTGATCCCCTTTTCCTGATCGATTTCGATGTTGTGGGCATCGAGCCGATCCGAGGTTTGCGGGCTGTGATCGGCTAGGTGCCTGGGCCAGCTCTCCGGGAGGATGGCCGGTCCGGGTTCGAGCGCGACGGTTCGCTCCACGATATTTTCCAGCTCACGCACGTTTCCAGGAAAGTGGTAACCCTTGAGGATCTCCATCGCGGTTTCGCTGATCTTTTTCACATTCACGCCGAGGCTTTTCGAAAACTTCTCGAGGAAGTGATTGGCCAGCATCTGGATGTCCTCTTTGCGCTCGCGAAGAGGGGGGCAATGGATCTGGATCACATTCAGGCGATAGAAAAGGTCTTCTCGGAACTTGCCCGTTTTGACATCATTCTCCAGGTTGCGGTTTGTCGCGGAGACGACACGCACATCCACTGTGATGTCCTCGGTGCTGCCTACGCGCTTGAAGGTGCCCTCCTGAATCACGCGCAGCAACTTCACCTGCATCGTGAGGGGGAGCTCGCCGAGCTCATCTAGGAAAATCGTTCCGCCGTTAGCGACCTCGAAAAGGCCCTTCTTATCGGCAATGGCGCCGGTAAAAGAGCCCTTCTTGTGGCCGAACATCTCGCTCTCCATGAGGTTCTCAGGGATAGCGCCGCAGTTCACCGTAACGAACGGACGATCTTTCAAAGGTCCATTGTAGTGGATCGCACGTGCGATGAGTTCCTTGCCGGTGCCCGATTCCCCGGTGATGAGGACCGAGCTCTTGGTGTTGGCCACGCGTTTCACCATCTCGTAAATGCGCATCATGGGGGGGGCGCCGCCGATGATGTTGTCAAAAGCGTACTTGGTGCCAAGTTCCTTCTTGAGCTGGGCGTTTTCCAATTTCAGGTCCCGCTTCTCCAAAGCCTGACGGATGATGATCTTCACCTCATCGATTTTGAAGGGCTTGGAGACGTAGTCATAAGCGCCGAGTTTCATGGCCTCGACGGCGGTCTCGGTCGATCCGAAGGCCGTGATCATGATCTGCACGGCTTCAGGATCCATTTCCTTCACTTTGGAGAGAAGCTCCAGGCCGGACATTTCTGGCATTTGGATGTCGCTGATGATCAGATCAGCCGACTGTTTCTTCAGAATTTCGAGGGCTTCGACGCCGTTGCCAGCCGTGAGAACCTGATAGCCCTCACGCTTGAGCATAATCTCGAAAAATTCCCGGATGCTTTCTTCGTCGTCCACAATCAGTATTCGCGCCACATTCATCGTTCACCTCAGCGTCAGCTTCAACTCTTCACTCTTGAGGAGCAAAGTTCGTACCAGTGTGTGACACTATTTGTCCGGTGCGTAGCATACGCGGTATACGCAAAAACGACCTGAAGTATACCGAAGCAGCTGTGTGACAATTTTGGGCGCTGATCGAGCCCTTGGACATTTCGAAGACCGATGTGCTATTACATCAGCCCGAAATGGAAAAACCGAGAACAAAAAAACCGGGTGTCGATGAACCCATCTGTTTGATCAGTTATCGAATCACGCACATCCTGTTGGGGGGTGGGCCCGACACGCGCTCGAGTTTCTGGAAGATGTATCACCATGAGCTCTCGCTCAATCGTAAGACCGAATACCGCAATTACCACACCCATCTGTGTCGGCAGTACCTTCTGGATCTCGCGACGGACGGCCCTGTCTACTTCCGGAATAACCGCCTCACCATTGAAAAAGAGGCCTCGGAGCGGCTGAAAACACTCGCCCATGTCGCCACAAGCTTCGATAGTTAGTCCCAAATGCAAAGAACGGCGTAGGAGCTACTCACCGGGATTTCAAGGTACTCTTCCCGATCCATTCCTTTGTACCACCTGCGTGGCCCTACGGGCAAAGGTCCGAGCTTGCCCACGCACGCGGAGTACGGGTCGTGCATGCTCCACCGCGTCGAGTTGCCATTGTGGACGCTGGGGTGGATTCGGCCGTTGTTGAGCCACACGCTGAACCCGGGCTGAACACCGAGTGGGGAGTTCAAGACCGCTTCGCGGTTGGGGGTCCCCGATGGCGCGCGGTCGAGATCGGCGAGCGTGATGAGACGCCAGGGGAGGGAGCAGACCTTCTTTTCCGCGTGGTCGAAGTCAGCTCCTGGAGAGCCAAGTATCCAGGGCCTCTCGCCATCAAACCAAATCGTATAAAAAGTGTAGATGAGGTTCAGAAACTCCCCCTTCTCATAATCCTGTTCAATTGTTCGATCTCTCCCATCCGCGAGGTTCTCCAAGATCCCTTTGTGGGCGGTCAGAAGGACCCTCTCCAGAGGTTGGATGGCAGCCAAGCGATCGTGGCTCTTGCGGTGCGTGGTTTCAGAATCGGGGTCCTTCGCGAGGAGCTGCGTGTAATATTCCTTTTCCTGGAGCAGGCGTTCGAGTCCGTCCGTGACCTGATAGGCCATCGGAATCCGAAAGAGTGCCTTCAGATTAGATTGAAAAGTCTTTCGATCGCGCGCGAAATTGGGTTGAGTGGCTCCTTTGCATCTTCGGGTGAGAGAGCCGATCTGCCCGGGGTGACAGACGCGGTATTGAATGCGGTCTCCTTCTTGAAAGACCGACGCCAGCCGGCCATCCGAATAGACCAAACCGAGATCGGCGAGTGCGTGCGCGGCGCCCAGGACGGCGACCGCTCCAACGAGTGACTTGATTTGTTTCATTTTGGGCCTCATGGTTTCCTCCAGACACACAGAACCGCTTTGAGAGTGGAGATCGGAAGCCAGCGTTCTGCCGCGTAGCTCCTGGCCTCCGACAGCTGAATCTTGTCAGGCACCGGCCCGAGGCTCATGGCTACCCCACGGAATCGTTCGCCGGGTCCGTATTCCGGATAGTAACTTCGTTCAAATTGATCCTTGGGGGGGCCTAATTTTACACTCGACCACAGACTCGGGCCCCGCTGCAACCACGCCTTGAGGGGCGAGACAAGGAGGAGTTCGTTGTTGGGGTAGCCATCTCGTTGGGCTTTGAGATCGTCCTGGGTAACGAGGTGTGCGGGATTCGGACATGATTGAATCGCCGAGTCCTGGTCCATGCCCGGGCTGACGAAGATCCACGCCCTCTCACCATCGAACCAGTTGGGGTAGAAGGGCATCGTCCAGCGAAGAAACGCCTCTTGATTGATCTTTTGGTCCGCCACTGTGTCGTCGGAAGGAGACAAGTGGTTGATGAAGTCGCGTTGAACGACCAAAAGCTTCGAATGGACGTCGATCAGGTCTCCGAGGGTTTTCCGAGCTTCCTTGCCCTCTCGGGACTCAGGGGAGGAGTTGTCGACCAGTGCTTTGTAGTATTCCACTCGCTTCATCGTTTCGGAGAGCGCGTCGGGGGCGGCGTCATTTGCGGGAAGGAAGAAAAGAGTTGTGAGCCGAGTCTGGAACTGAGAGAGCTCAATCCCGTTGTCGGCCTGATTCGTAGCGGGTCGGCACTGGCGGGTGAGATTGCCAATCTCCCCTTTGGCGCACAGGCGATATAAAACGCGGTTTCCATTTTGGTAGAGAACGGCCAACCGGCCGTCTCGGTAAACTAGTCCGACATCTCCGAACAGAGGGCTCGAGAGGCTCGCTACGATGAGTAAAAGGAATTTCATTTGCGACTCCAAATTGATTCTCATTCCCAAATGCATGCCACCGGATAGAGGGAACCTCGCCTGCCCGAGGTTGTTGTCCGGTCAACCGGAGAGCGATGGCCGAGATAGTCGGCGCCCCCACCGTATTGATTCCAGTAGCTAGTCCAAACTAGGCCCCCTTCCGAAAGGGACGGGGCCAGCGGAGATTTGAGGATAGCCTCCCGATTGGGACTCCCTGTCGGAGAAGCGTTGAAATCGCTGGAGGTGGCTGATCGCCAGGGTGGTATGCAGCTCTTAAATAGGTCGTCTATGTGAACTTTGGTGGAGGGTATGTACCATCTTTTTTCGCCATCAAACCATACGGGATAGAGGGAATAGGTGATGCGATGAAATTCATCTTGCTCATCCAGCCCCTTTTCGATAGTTCGGTTGCGACCAGCGACCAAATACGCGAGGATGTCTGTCTCGAGCGTGATCAGAGTGTTCTGGATGTTTCGCAAGGAGGGCAGTTTGACGAGGATCATCTCCTTGGCTGAATTGCCGAGAGGCTCATATTTCTGACCCTGGTAGTACTCGATCTCCTTTTGTATCTTCTCGAGACCATCGGTGCCTTGGTAGCGTTCGGGGATGCGGCTGAGCGCCTTAAGGCGAACGTGAATGGACGACCGTTCGTAGGTATAGCTCCGCAGGGCCCCGGTTTGGCATGAACGTGTGAGGTTGTTGATCTCGGTTTCAAGACACCCTCGGTAGATCACCTGATTCTTATCCGCATAGATGGCCGCTACGCGGCCATCTGGGTAGACCAGGCCGATGTCGGCGAATGCGGAAATTGATACAATCCACGCGAAAGAAAACCAGTACTTCATCTCTTCTCCTCTATGCACTGATTGATGCAGTGCTTCATAGCACGCGGCAATGAGGATTTCCTCTTATTTGCCCGGGAAATGAGAAGGAAACGTTGCGAGGTAAAATAGTAAACTTGTTGAGCTATTGCCTGGGTATGCGTCCGATCTCAGGGCAGCGCACCAGTTGGGGGCTGCCATTGAAGCTGAGAAGCTCGGGCGGTGTAGTACGACATTTTTCAACGGCATACGGGCAGCGGGTGTGAAAGGTGCAGCCGGAGGGGGGATTCACGGGTGATGGAATCTCGCCGGTCAAAACGATTCGTGTTCGGCTCCGTTCAAGTTTGGGGTCGGGGATTGGAACGGCCGAGATCAATGCGCGAGTATAGGGGTGGAGCGGGTTTTTGTAGATCTCACGCGACTCGCCCGCCTCGACAATTTTTCCCAGATACATGACGGCCAGGCGGTGGGAGATATATCGGACGACGGCGAGGTTGTGGGAGATGAAGAGCATCGCGAGGTTCATTTCTCTCTGAAGGTCTTTCATGAGATTCAAAATCTGTGCCTGAACGCTCACATCGAGAGAGGAAACGGGTTCATCAGCGATCAATACTTTAGGCTCCAGGATCAGAGCGCGGGCGATCGCAATGCGCTGTCGCTGCCCACCTGAAAACTCGTGCGGGTACTTGTGGACCGCCGTCTTGGGAATGCCGACGGCGGAGATGATCTTCTGGATGCGCCGATTCTTCTCTTCAGAGGAGAGGCGCAGATGAGCGTTGAGCGGTTCCGCCAGGACCTCCTGAATCGTCATGCGAGGATCCAGGCTCGCATAAGGATCCTGGAAGACCATTTGAATTGACGGACGCGCTCGTCGGAGCGCTCCGCCTTTCAGAGCGAGAAAATTGGTGCCGCCGATGTCGATAGTGCCTTCGGTCGGGTGGATGAGGCGAATGATCGCTCGTCCCAAAGAGCTCTTGCCACAGCCCGATTCACCGACCAGGCCCATGGTCTCACCCGGGCGCAGCTCAAGCGAGACGCCGTCGACAGCCTTCACCCTCTCCACCGGCTTGAAATAGCCTGGGCTTTTCTTGAAGTGGACCTTGAGATCTTTGACCGTGAGAACGGGTTGCAATTCGCTCATGGCAACTTCTCCAGGTGGCAAAAGGATTCGTGTTCTTCCGTGCGCTTTGCCGTCGGGAAACTGTTGCGGCATTCCTCCTTCACATATTCGCAGCGGGCGTCGAACGGGCAACCGGGGCCAAGTTTCGACAGATCGGGAGCGGTCCCTGCAATGCTGGGAAGAGCCGCCAAAGCCTTGTCCAGGCGCGGGGTCGATTTGAGGAGCGCGTGGGTGTAGGGGTGTTGGGAACGGTAGAAGATATCGTCGACAGAACCCTGCTCGAAAAGTTTGCCGGCGTACATTACAAGGCATCTGTCCGCAACGCCCGCCACGACACCGAGATCGTGAGTCACCAAAATGACCGCCATGCCGGTTTCCTTCTGGATGGATTTTAAGAGTTCCAGAATCTGGGCCTGAACGGTCACATCAAGGGCGGTTGTTGGTTCATCGGCAATCAGGATCTCGGGGTGGGTCGTCAGTGCCATCGCGATCATCACGCGTTGGCGCATTCCCCCGCTGAACTCGTGCGGATACGCGTTGAGAGCGCGGTCGGGATCGCCGATTCCGACCTTAAGGAGTGACCCCTTCACAATCTTAAAGGCCTCATCCTTCGTCTTGTTGCGATGGATCATGAGGGGCTCGATGAGCTGCGTTCCGATCTTCAAATACGGATTGAGTGAGGTCATCGGTTCCTGGAAGATCATCGCGATCTTGTTCCCACGGATCGAGCGCATGGTGTCTTCGGAGGCAGTCACAAGATCCATTCCTCCAAATTGGGCGGAGCCCGACTCGATCCTCAAAGGGGGTTTGGGCAATAAGCCCAGAAGGGAAAGAAGGAAAACTGATTTTCCACTGCCACTTTCGCCGACGATTCCGAGCGTCTCTCCGGCCGAGAGATTGAAATTGAGGCCATCGACCGCCTTGACGATACCCCGGCGCGTATGAAAGTAGGCCCGGTAGTCTCGGACGTGGAGGACCTCGCCCATCAGTCCTTGGCCCCCTTGGGGTCGAGGGCGTCACGGAGCCCATCCCCCAAGAAATTCAGTGAGAAGAGCGTGAGTGAAAGCATGATCGCAGGCGATATGAGGACCCACGGGGCGACCTCCATCACCTCAACCCCACTCGAGATGAGCGTGCCCCAGGAGGCCATCGGAGCCTGGACACCGAGGCCCAGGAAACTCAAGAAAGCCTCGGAGAGAATCGCAGAGGGGATCGTCAGGGTGAGGTAAACGATCACTGGGCCCAGCGTGTTGGGCACCAGATGCCGTAAAACGATGAATCTCGTCGGGATTCCCATGGAAACAGCCGCCTCAATGAACTCCTTCTGTTTTAACGAGATCACCTGACCACGCACGATGCGCGCCATGGTGAGCCACTCGGTGAGACCCAGGGCGACAAAGAGCAGGACAATGTTTCGACCGAAGTAGACCATTAAAATGATGACGAGGAAGATGAAGGGGAGCGCGTAGAGAATATCCACAACTCTCATGAGGACGCTGTCTATTTTACCGCCCGCATAGCCGGAGACGGCGCCGTAAATCACACCAACTACCACCGAAACGAGCGAGGCTAGAATCCCCACCATCAGGGAGACGCGGCCCCCGTATAGGACACGGGTGAAAAGATCTCGGCCTAGAGTGTCGGTCCCCAGCCAATGGGCGAAGGACGGGCGGGCCAGAGTGAACTCAAGATTCTGCTGCTCGAATCCATATGGCGCTATCCACGGAGTGATGAGGCAAATGAAAGCTTCAATCAAGATGAACGTGGCTCCGGCCAAAGCCATCTTGTTCTTGCTGAGCCGCCGATAGGCATCCATCCAGAGGCTTGAAGAGGCCTCTTGAGCCAGTGCTAGGGCTGGGTTCTCGGGGGTCGGCATCGTAATCGCTATACTACTCATGACGAACTCTGGGGTCCAGAATCGTGTAGGTGACGTCCACCAGGAAATTACAGACGAAAATGAGTGTGAAATAGAGGAGCGAAGTTCCCATCACCACCGTGTAGTCTCGGTTCAACGCGCTCTCAATGAAAAAACGTCCGAGGCCGGGGATCGAAAAGATTGTCTCCGTGACAAGGGCTCCGGCTATGATCCCGGCGAGTGCGGGGCCAAGATAGGATACGACCGGGAGGAGCCCGCCACGGAGTGTGTGTTTCACAAGAATCAATGATTCCGGCAAACCCTTGGCTCGGGCCGTACGGACAAAATCGAGGCTTCGGATCTCCATCAGGCCACCTCTGGTGAGTCGGCTGATATAGGCCGCAAAGGCGAAGCCGAGCGTGAGACTCGGAAGGATCCGGTCGCCGATGGAATCCCACCCCGAGACGGGGGCGATCTCCAGCCACATTCCGAATACCAATACGAGAAAAGGGCCGATGACGAACGTGGGAAGGCAGATTCCCAAGATCGAGATGGACATTGGGATATAGTCGAATGCGGTGTTGGGCTTTAAGGCAGCAAGTCCCCCTGCTGTGATGCCAATGAGGAGGGCCCAGACGAGCGAGATAAGCCCCAATTCCAGCGACACCGGAAAGGCCTCGCCGATGATCTCGTTAACAGTGCGATTGGCGTGCTTAAAGGACGGCCCGAGATCCCCATGGGCCAGATCGTTGAGGTAGTGAACGTATTGCATCAGCAGAGGCTCATCGAGGTGATATTTCTTATTCAGATTCTCCAGAATTTGAGGGGGGACATTTCTCTCAGAATCAAACGGGCCACCGGGAGCGAATCGGATGAGAAAGAAGATGGCGGTGACGACAGCGAAGAAGACCGGGATCATCCCCAAGAGTCTTCCCAGTAGATAGCGCAGTCCCACCGCTCCTCCTAGTCTGCTTTCGCGAGAGTTGTGGCAGCCAGGCTCACGTTTTTGAGTGGATGGATATCCTCGATATTGGGGTACCAACCCTGCACGGCCGCATGCTTCAAGAATGTGCGCGTATAGATGTAGATGGGGATCACGGGGAGGTCCTCCATGATGAGCTCCTCGGCCTGTTGGAAATACACGAGACGTTTGTTGAGATTGCGCTCCTTCTGCGCCTTCGCCATGACCGCATCGTAGGCTTGACTTGCCCAACCCGATCGGTTGTTTCCGTTGTCACTCATCAGCATGTCGAGAAACGTGTTGGGGTCGTTGTAGTCACCGATCCAACCCTGGCGTCCGAGCTGGTAGTTCTTCGTGCGCATCGTATCCAGGTAGACCTTCCATTCCTGGTTGAAGAGCTTGATCTCAACGCCCAGGTTGCTCTTCCACATTTCTTGTAGCGCCTCGGCGATCTTCTTATGGCCGGGGTGCGAGTTGTAGAGAATCTCGATGGGCGGGAGGCCCTTGCCTTCGGGGTAGCCGGCCTGTGCGAGCAGCTTCTTGGCCTCGGCCACAAGCGAGAGATCGGCGGGCAGTGCCGACTTCGGCATGAAATTGCCAGTGCCGGGCGGTGTGAAGAACTGCGCCGGGGCCTGGCCTCCGCGCGTGACGAACTTCACAATTTTCGTTCGGTCAAATCCGAGATTCAGGGCCCTGCGAACCAGCTTATTGTCCAAGGGGGGCTTGGTGACGTTGATCCAATAGAAATAGTTTCCGAGATAAGGGCCTGTTTGGTAGACGCCAGTCTTGTCGGCCTGCCACGTCAGGATCTTCTCTAGGGGGACTTCGTTGGTGATGTGGAGCTCACCACGCCGGAACATCTTCTCCTCGGTGTCTAGGTTTTCGGTCGGATAGTAGTGAGCGCCTGCGAGCTTCACCGTGTCTTTGTCCCAATAGTTGGGGTTTTTCTTGATGGAAATAATCTTGTTCATCTCCCAACGATCCAGGGCGAAGGCACCATTGGTCACCATGTTTTCGGGCCGGGTCCAACGCTGGCCGAATTTCTCAATGGTCTTCTGGTGAACGGGGTAGAGCGAGTGGTGGTAGAGCAAGCTCAGGAAAAATGGTGTGGGGTTTTCGAGATTGGCTTGGATCGTGTAGTCGTCGACGGCCTTGAAGCCCAGCTGAGACGTGTCCTTCAACTTTCCTTCGTTAAAGAGTTTTCCATTCTTGAAATAGTATCCTTGATAGGCGTACTCGGCAGCTGTCTCGGGTTTGAGAAGGCGGATCCAGGAGTAAACAAAATCTTGAGCGGTGACGGGGTCACCATTGCTCCATTTGGCATTCTTGCGCAGGTGAAACGTGTAGTGGAGACCATCCTGAGAGACCTCCCACTTTTCGGCAACACCGGGGATCGGATCGAGAGTTCGGGGATCTTTGCCCACCAGCCCTTCGAAAATATTCATGATGATGTGGAATTCGGGAACGCCCGTGCAGATATGGGGATCGAGATCCTTGGGCTCGGCACCGTTGCCGATGTGGATGAAGTTATCGGCGCCGATCTTGGTGCCGCTCCCGCGATTTTTCATGAGGAAGAAGCCAACGACGACTACCGCCATGATGACGCTCACGACGGCAGCGAGCTTTCCAGTATTGTTTCGCATCGATCCTCCGAATTTCCCGGCAGCCATTGGCCGAAACCAAAGTGTGCAATTCGCTTGCCACGCCGAGCGAAGAGATCATAACGCAATAGCGCAAACTGATAAAGCTTGGAATTACCAGTAATTATATTTGAAAAGCGGACGTCCTGCGTCGCCTATTTGACTGGTGTCACTTTGCCTTTGCCGGGGTGAGGCGGGTCGTGGAACCATTCCAGCATGCGATCGTATGCCATCGCTGTATATGCCACGCTGGTTGCGGCGGCCCTGAGTGGGGGGTTCCACCATTATGATGAGCACTTCCATGTGCTGGAATATCTCGCGCTCAAGGTGGGGCGCACGGGCCCCGCACAGCTGCCGTGGGAATATGGGGCTCAGGTGCGATCTTGGTGGTTGCCAGGAATTCTGTACCCTTTTCTGCGTCTAGAGATGGCGTTGGGTCTCGGGGGGCCGCTGGCTTGGGCGGCGACGTTCCGGTTGTTGGGCGGGCTTCTGAATCTGGGGGTGACCTACCTCCTTCTGACCCGATGGCGCGGCGAGCGTGTGGCGGCGCCGTTGTTTTCGTTTCTCCTCTGCGGCCTTTGGTTTCTACCTTATGTGCACGTCCGAACCAGCATTGAGAATTGGTCGGGAGCTCTGTTCTTTCTGGGTCTTGTCTTAAGTCGGGGTGGTGGCGGATTTCTCGTGGGTTTTCTTTGGGGTGTGGCCTTTGCGATGCGCCTCCAAGTTGCGCCCATGATCGCGGGGGCCGTCGCCTGGTGGTTTTGGAGCGAGGGGCGGGTCGCCTGGCCGCGGGTGGGGAGAGTCTTGGCGGGCGCCGTTTTGGCGATGGGTTGTGGCCTTCTCGTGGATCGTTGGGGGTACGGGGTCTGGACGGTGCCGTGGGCGAATTACCTTGTCGATCAGTTTAGGCATCAGCGGGCCTCGACCTGGGGGACCTCGCCACCTTGGTATTATTTCACGGAGAGTCTTCTCAAAGCTGCGCCGCCGATATCGATCTTTCTTGTCGGCGGTGTGATTCTGTCGTGGATCTGGTTTCCGACGAGCCTATTCACCTGGGTGACGATCCCGTTCGTCGTTGCTCACACATTGGAACCCCACAAAGAGTTGCGGTTTCTTTTTCCAATGCTTTATGCAGTGCCTTTTCAAGTTGCGCTGGTCGTGGAGAGGATGGGTTGGCGGGCGAAGGGGGTGTGGTGGTGCCTTCTTTGGGGGCTGAATCTGATCTTGATGGCGGCTGCGGTGCTGCGACCGGCGGAGGGGCGTGTGAGTCTTTACCGTTATCTCGAAAAGCAGAAAATATCCTCGATAAGGTGGGTGGAAGATGACCCTTACGAACTGTTTCGCATGCCGCTCAATTTTTATCGGCCGCCGGACCTGCAATCGGCGCCGGTCGAATATCGTGCAATTCCGGAAAGGATGGGGAAGGGGGAAAGACTCAATTTAGTGACGAGCCGTTTCAATCTGCCGATTCCCCTGCAATCAGTTTGTGAGCGGCGTTTTAGCATTCTGCCGATGGAGCTGTCTCGTTACAACGTCCTCAACTGGATGGATCGAACACGGATCTGGACGGTTTACGATTGCCAAAAATAGAAATACAGCAGGTACCAAGCTACTTTTCGGCCGAAAAGTAGCTTGGTACCTTTTCCCTATTGGAGAACTTTTGAGTAGGTCTCCATGTTATAACCCGTCGTAGTGAGAAGAGTTCCGGGTTCCAGTTGGCTCAAGCCCTCCACCTGAAGCTCCGCCTCGCCAAACGCATTAGTCTTACCAAGAGCGAGGGCGTTGTTGGCATTGCCTCTGACGGCGACAAGCAGGTTGGCTACCCCTTGGCCCTGTCCGTTGGTGGCCTTTACGTTCACCATGGTGCGGCCCTGCGATTCCGCGACCTCGGTTTGCACCTCATAGGCCGCCGGAGTGTCGGTCCGCATCAGCATCGAAGGATCACCGAGCAGGTTGTACCATTTGACGTTGTCCCAAACGTTGTCGCCCGTGCCCATCTTCTCGATGAGGTAGAGCTGACCAGCCATCACGCTGCCGCCGAGAGTATAGACCGGTTTTTCGAAGTGGTACTTGGCTACCCCCACCGACATCAAGGCGGGTTCATGCCAGCTGATGCTCACGCTGCCACCGTAGAAGGCCACCGCGCCGCTGTCATTTGCGGCGGTTACCCACGCCTTGCCGAACGGCATGCCGAAGTTTACCCAGCTTGCGTTGAGGCACGCAACGTCAACGATCACGGGTAGGCGGGTGTTTTTCAACTTGCCCACTTCGGTGTTTCCGAACATGTCGTTGGTTGAACCCCACGACACTCCGCTGCCGTGGCCGAAGTAAGCGATCCAGCTGCGGCCGGTCGTCAGCGCCTCGGAAATGTTCTTGTAGGTCGCTGTGTGGGTGCCAGCGTAGAACTGGTCGGCACTGGTGTAGCTGTGCTTCTTCAGCTCGGTCTGCACCATCTCGGCGTACTCTTTGTCAGACGGACCGGAGCCTTCATCGCTGGCGATGGTCATGGCATCCTTGTACCAAGTCGCATCGTGCTCCGGATTTTTCTCATACGCGATCCAGCGGTTGATCTGGGTCGTCACTTCGGCCGCATTGTCCGCGACGAGACGGCCATAGAACGCATCCGGGAGATTGTCGGCACCCGTGAGAAGGGCGTAACGATAGTCCGAGGCCGCCGAGCCTGACGCCGTGGACTCCATGTAGGTCGGCATTGAGGTCTTGTTGCCGACGAAAAGGAGGTAGCTCGGCTTCACTGCGGCATTATCGTAATATTTCTGGACGTATTCTTTGATCTTCTCCTTCGTTCCGCCCGCCTCGGTGGTGGTCGCAATATCCACCTTGATCCCCTTCGATTGTTTCCAATCGACGAGTGGGGTGAGCGACGACTTGAGCGTGTCGGCGACGACGATGAGCATCACATCGCCAGAATCCGCGGCTCGAGCAACTACATTTTCTCCATTCACCGCGACCCGTTTTACGAGGTCTGCTATCGGCGCGGAAAGGTTGAAGGGCCGAACCCCTTCACCCATTGGGACAAAGGTCACCCGCCCCTTGAGCGATGAAGTCACTCGCAGAGTCTTGCTGCCCATCTGATTTTGGGTCGGGTAGAAGGCCACGCGTACGATCCGAACGCCCTGGATGATTCCGACCTCTTCCAACGCTGCCACCTGAACCGGGAAAAGAGAGTTAGAACGGTAAACTTTAGAATTGAAGTGGAAGCTGTCGGCCTCTCCGCCAGAACAGCGAAGTTTGTGCTGCACAGGCGCAACGACGACATCCTGGATGTCTCGAGTCTCCGCCGAATCAATGTTAAGTTTCGGTTCAAACCCCGTCGGCACCGCCACCAGAAGGCCGGTTGTGAAGAGCTCCGGGTCGCCGAGCTTTTCTATCGGCGTGAGGCCGGGGGCTGCCAGTGTCTGGAAGCCAAAGGCATCCGGATTGACCGAGACGCTTGGGAGGGTGAATTGAAACTCCACCGAGGCCGGCCCACGCTCTTGGGATCGCAGGTGAGTTTCGAGCCTCGCGCGCTCTTCGTTTCCTCTGAGTTGATATTGAATCGCAAAGCCAGTGAGTGAAGGAACCAGAGCGAACAGACACAGCTTGGATACCCAAGACATGAATGGCCTCCTTGAGGACCCGGCTGCGCCGAGCCATAACTACTGGTTTAACTGCTTAAGAATTAAGTTTGCGTGGGAACGTTCAATTAAGAAAACGCTAACACAAACTTGATCGGTTGAATACCAAAAGGCTGGAGCTAAACACGAAACAACATTAACAATTGTCGCTGTCGACGAAAAAGGCAGTGCGGTGTGTAGGACCTTAATTAACTTGCTTCGTCGAGCCACACCATCTGAATGGCCTCGAGAATCTTCTCGTTCGATCGTTTGGGATCGTCTTCAAAGGCGTCGAGCTCGGTCACCCACTTGTGCAGATCGGTGAAGCGAACCGAGAGCGGGTTGATGGTTGGGAATTTTTCATAGAGGGCGAAGGCGATTTCACGGGTGTCTGTCCATTTCACAGGGATTCTCCTTTCAGGGCGTCATTCACTGACTGGTTTAAGAGCCTTTCGGCAAAGCCCCGCGTGGCCTGATTGAGTGTCTCAATAAGTCCTTGAATCACCTTGTGATCCGTCTGCGAGAGTGAAGATTCAAGGTTCGAGATGGCCTTTTCAATTTCGTCAGCTTCACCGGGTTTCAGCAGGTTAGACCCGCTGCGCAACGATTTCCGGGTGGCTCGAATAATCTGGTCGGCATCGACTCGCGCTTGGGCGAGAAACCGCGCCGCGTAATCTGCTTCGGCGTGTTCAAAGGACTGAAGCAGCTGATCTTCTACGACGGCGTCTGAAAGCCCGTACGTGGGATTCACCGAAAGGGTGGCCGCCTTGGCGGAACGAAGTTCCAGGGCTCGAATGCTGAGGATGCCATTGGCATCGATAATAAATTCGACCTCGATCTTGGGAATGCCCGCCGGCATGGGTGGCATTCCACTTAGCTTAAATGTTGCCAGACTTCGATTGTCAGCGACCATTTCGCGTTCCCCCTGGACGACGTGAATACTGACGTTCGTCTGGCCATCGATCGAGGTTGTAAATGTGGATGAGGCGGAGACGGGGATCGTGGCATTGCGATGGATGATCTTCTCCGTAATCCCCCCCATCGTTTCGATTCCAAGTGAAAGGGGCGTTACGTCGAGAAGAAGCATGCCCTGGAGTTTTCCCTCCAAAATACGGGCCTGCACCGCGGCCCCCATTGCTACGACCTCATCGGGGTTGAGACTGCAGATGGGCTCTCGCAAGAAGAGGGAGGTGACAAACTCTTTCACAAAAGGAGAGCGGGTACTGCCGCCGACAAGTATCACATCAGTGATCTGCTGTGGTTTGAGACCGGCGTCTTTCAAACAATTCACGACCGGTGTCCGCGCTCTTTCGAGAATAGGGCCGACCCACACGGCTATCTCGGCACGGGAGACCTCGCGGGAAAAGGTTTTACCGTTAACCGCGAAAATGAAAAGGTCAGTCGTTTCGTCGGTGCAGCGGCGCTTAAGCTCTTCGGCCGCCACGCGCAGGCGGCTCTTGGTTTCAATGGAAGAAAAAGCGTCTAGCCCTGTTTCGGTCTGAATCATCGCGCGGAGCTTTCCCGCAATAGCGAGATCGAAATCGTCTCCACCGAGGGCCGTGTCGCCGTTGGTCGCGAGGACCTCAAAAACTCCGTCTTTGACCGAAAGAAGCGAAATATCAAATGTGCCGCCGCCCAGATCGAAAACGGCAATTGTCCCTTTGGCCTTTCTGTCCAGTCCATAGGCGAGACAGGCGGCGGTCGGCTCGTTCACGATGCGAACCACTTCGAGACC
Organism: Deltaproteobacteria bacterium; assembly: GCA_016196825.1. Classification (GTDB taxonomy): domain Bacteria; phylum Bdellovibrionota; class FAC87; order UBA2466; family UBA2466; genus JACPWY01. The sequence continues at coordinate 194,888 of JACPWY010000007.1, forward strand.
GGCCAGCTCACCCGCCCGACGAGTGGCCTGGCGCTGAGAGTTGTTAAAATAGGCCGGCACAGTGACGACCGCCTTTTCAATCTTCTGTCCCGACTGAGACTGCGCCAGCAACTTCAGTTTCGCGAGAACCAGCGCGCCGATATCAACGGGAGTGTAGGTCTTTCCCCGGACACTCAAGCGGATTGTCTTTTCGTCGCTCCGAGAAAGGTCGTAGGGAAAACCTCTCGGATCGATGTCGCCCACACCTCTCCCCACGAGGCGCTTGGCAGAGGAGACCGTGTTGATGGGATCGGAGAGCCGGAAAGGTTTCGCCGTGACCCCGACGGCCGGTGGACCGGTCTCACCAAAGTGCACAATGGACGGTACGAGGGGAGAATCGTCTTCTCCCTTGTAAAGACGCGGTCGCCCGCCCTCGATATTGCCGATGAGGCTATTGGTGGTTCCTAAATCGATTCCAACAATCATGATGGCGTGGTCTCCAATTTCTTCTCCAGATCATTGAGCATCGATCGGATGTACCGAGACCGCACAAAGTTGGCGTGAAGATCGGTCAGTACCTTTTGGCCTTCGGGGCCGGGCCAGTATTTCGAGAGTTGCTCACTCGTTGACTCGCACTCGGCTAGCACTTTTTCGAGACGGGTCCGGAATTCCACCAGCTGGGATCGGGGGCCCTCCTGGACGTCAAAATACTCCTCAGCTAGATCGGTCGGGGTATGCCCAAGATCGGTGTCGAGCCCCTGAAGCTTCAGAAAGTAGCGAGTCCGTTCCTCGGGATCTCGCAGGGTCTGGTAGGCGCGATTGACCGCGATTGACCACCTCAGAGCGTAGTGGCTCTGAGGCGGTCCGTTGGCGTCAAATCGGTCGGGGTGAACTTGCGCAGTCAGCTCGAGAAAGCGCTTCTTCAGGGAGGCGGAATCCATCTGCCAATGGACCGGCACCGAGAGTACCTCGAAGTGATTGAGCCCTTCGGGAAGATCACGGAGTGTCGATGATTTTGAATTAGACGGCGAAGGAGGTGCCACAACCACAACTCTTTGCCGCATTAGGATTTTGGAAAGTGAATCCCGTTCCGTTTAAGCCGCCCTGATAGTCGAGCGTGAGCCCTCTCACATAAAGGAAGCTCTTCGGATCGATGAAGATTCTCACGCCGTCTTGCTCAAACACCTTGTCCATCGGCTGCGTATCCTTGGTGAAGTCGAGCTTATACGAAAGGCCGCTGCAGCCGCCCCCCACAACGGCGATGCGCAGACCGCCTTCAGCTTCAGCCACTTTTTCATCCTCGCGGATGCGTTTGATCTGTTTCACCGCATTTTCGGTCAACTGGATCATGACAGTTCCCTTTCTAGTTCTTGTCTCCGTTCACGGTCTTCTTCTTCTGAAGATCGGCGATGGCTGCTCGGATTGCGTCTTCGGCTAATACCGAGCAATGAATCTTCACAGGCGGGAGCGAGAGCTCGTTCACGATGTCGGTGTTCTTGATCTTGAGTACCTCATCGATTGTCTTGCCCTTTACCCATTCGGTCGCAAGGCTGCTGCTCGCGATGGCACTGCCACAACCGAAGGTCTTGAACTTGGCATCCACCACCACATCATTCTCGACCTTGATCTGCAGCTTCATCACATCGCCGCATTCCGGAGCACCGACGACGCCCGTTCCCACCTGGGGATCGGCCTTATCCATGGACCCGACGTTTCTCGGGTTGCTGTAGTGATCAATGACTTTTGGTCCGTACGACATACGTTGTCTCCTTCCAATTCATTTTGTCAGTGGGACGACCACTGAACCGATTTCAAATCGATACCTTCTTTCGCCATTTCATAGAGCGGGGACATTTCCCGGAGACGGTTGACCACCGCTACGACCCGCTCAATGACAAAATCGATCTCTTCCTCAGTGTTGAATCGGCTGACCCCAAATCGGATGGAGGTGTGAGCAAGATCCTCGCCCACGCCGAGTGCTCTGAGCACGTACGAGGGTTCAAGCGACGCCGAGGTGCAGGCCGAACCAGATGACACCGCAATCTCCTTGAGTCCCATCATCAAGGCTTCCCCTTCGACGTAGGCAAAGCTGATGTTGAGGTTGTTGGGTAGCCGCATGTCTGGGTGTCCGTTGAGATAGATCGAATCGAGCTGCGAAGTGAGCCCCTTCATCAGACGATCCCGCAGCCCGATGAGCCGAGCCGACTCTTCTGCCATCGTGACTTGGGCAATCTCGCACGCTTTCCCGAGTCCGACGATCCCCGGCACATTGAGTGTGCCTGAGCGCATGCCGCGCTCGTGGCCGCCCCCGTGAATAACAGCCCCCAACCGAACTCGCGGATTCTGGCGCCGCACATAAAGGGCGCCGATGCCTTTCGGTCCATAAATCTTGTGCCCTGACAGCGAGAGGGTATCGATGTTCATGGCGTTCACATCAATTGGCACCTTCCCGACGGTCTGGGCGGCGTCGACGTGAAAAAGCACATTCCGGGCATGCGCGACGGCGCCGATCTCGGCAATCCGGTGGATGGTCCCCACCTCATTGTTCGCATGCATGACCGAGATTAAGATCGTTTTGTCGGTGATCGCCTTTTCGACATCCTTGGGATCCACCAGACCATACTTATCAACGGGCAGATAGGTGACGCTGCACCCCTTCTTCTCAAGGTACTTAGCGGAGTCGAGAGTCGCCTTGTGCTCGGTTGCGACTGTGATGAAATGATTTCCTTTTTCACCATACATCTCCTGCGTACCCTTCCAGGCGATGTTAATGCTCTCGGTGGCGCCACTCGTGAAGATGATCTCCTTAGGAGAGGCTTTGAGAATATTGGCGATCTGGACCCGAGCGGTCTCAACCGCTGATTCCGCGTCCCATCCAAACGAATGGCTGCGGCTGGCGGCATTTCCGAAGCGCTCGGAAAAATACGGTAGCATTGTCTCGAGGACCTGGGGGTCCACGGGCGTAGTGGAATGACTATCCATGTAAATCGGCAATTTCACGCGACTCCCCTTCGATTCAAAAGTGTTTCCACCGAAGTGTTTTCAAAGAGAGCGACAATCTTTTGGTTGAGCATCGTCATTGGCGTAATGATCGTGCAGCTCGGTTGAGCCGGACAGGTCGTCTTCCCAGGCGCGAGACACTCAGCCACCTGGATGGGTCCCACCAGAACCTGCGAAAGTTTCAGCATATTGATCTCGCTGAGGGGGCGAGACAACGTATAGCCTCCTTGATTGCCATGAACAGCGGAGACGATGCCGGCATTCTTGAGGAGCTGCATCACTTTGCTCAGGAGGGTAATGGGAATGCGGCAGTCCTTGGATATCTTCCGCACACTCGCGACTTTAAACGCCGCATCTCGAGATTCGGAGGCCAAGTAAAATAGCGCAATCACTCCGTATTCCAACCTTTTGTTCACACGAAACATCGCCATTCCCTTGTTAATCGGAGCAGCTAAAGCTTATAAGACCTTTTTAGTCCAATTTCTATATTTATTATCGGTACGATTGGCCTTTTGGTCAACTTATCGGACCATTTTAATCCGATAAGAGCAGAGCTCAGTAACGCCCTGGAATTGTTAGGCTAAGGACAGGTCGCAATGCCCCTTGCAGCCTAAAACGCGTTCTGTTAACTGTGAACAAAGTTCCTTTCAAAGACTATCGTCTTACTTAGGGAAAATTCGGAGGCTCCTGACCATGACTGACAACCGTAGACCGCCCGCTGGCGGAGGAAACCGCAGCAGAAGACCCGCCCGCAGCAGCAGCGGTAGCATTAACCGGCCCCGCCGGCCCCACAATGAAGGCGAAGCCCGCGTTGATAACCCGGCAAATTACCGCGAACATGATGATCGCGTGGATGATGAGGTGGATGAGCGCAGGTTTGATGAGGACCGCGATGAGGGTCCTGTGAACCCAGACCCGCGGATTAAGAAGGAAGTTCCGGCGCGAGGACAAGCGCCAGCCCGTTTTGAAGATGAGGATCGGGATGAAGATCGTCAGCCCGACGAATATGAAGAGCCGTTTGAAAATCAGCCGGCCTATCTCGGAAAAATGTCGGATGTCGAAAGCCAGCCATCCGACGAATATGTGATCGAGACCCACTTTGATCGCGATGCAGGCCAATTCACCGGCAGCATCTTGGAATTTCCTGAGCTCAAGGCGATGGGGCCCAGTCGTGAAGTTGTGGTGAATGATCTCGAGGCCCAGCTGGGCCAGCGTCTTGAATCGCTCCGAACCTCTGGCGGCGCGATTCCTGAGCCGCTTTCCGACAAGCAGTACCCCGAGACGATGCAGATCCGTCTCACGCAATCGCTTTACCGCAAGCTCGATCGCCTTTCGCGATTTGAGAAAATCGAAATCGATCGGCTAGTGAGTGAACTCATCGTGCGCGCTCTTGAGCGCCGGCCCGATGTCGCGCGCAGCGAACCCAGGAGCGACAACCGTCGACACCACTACAACAACCACCGCGGAGGCGGTCGCCATCAGCAGGGTGGTCGTCGTGGCGGCGGTGGACAACACCGCGGAGGCGGTGGCCGTGGCCGATTTGACGCCAACCAAAGCGGCGAGAACTTCATGGAGTACGTCAGGAATCTCGAAAGCCGCGGCGGCAATACCGGCGGCAACTGGAAGAAGCGATAATCTCCGGCGAGGATCGCGCGCCGTAGGCAATGTTCTCATTGAAGTTGCGGGCCAGGTGGGACACGATGGTTGCCAAGGGGTGTTTATGAAGTTGTTTTTTCTTCTGCTTATGATCACGTCTGTAGTCCGGGCCGAGGTATTCGGATTGGCCGCTCAGCCACCGGCGGGGGTTCAGGAAAGTGAACAGTGCATGGATTTTTCGGGGAATTGGAAAGGCCGATGTGTGTTCTCAACGGGAGCAAGTTTTTCTCTGGATTTGGCCATCGAGCAGAAAGGTTGCCAAACGATTGCGATGAACGGAATGTCCGCGCGGATAGGGGGACACTTCCTTTGGCAACAGATTCTGCCGTCCGCAGAGGGCGCCAAGGCATTGGAGAGTGCTTCCGGTAGCCTGCGTTGGAACGATGCTAAAACCGAGCTAAACATTGAGATGATCCAGGAAGCCCAGAGTCTGGCTCCCATCTCAAGAACCCTCATGACAAGCACAGAGGCTGTCTACAAAATGGTGGACAAGAAATTAGTATGCACGCAAAGGGTGGCTGCAATCGGCCCCCCCGCGTCCTCGATTGTCTGCGAATACACCAAATAGTCACCAAACCCCATGTTTTTGAGGTACCGTGACCCTCAATTGTGGAAGGAGTTCCACCTCCGCCATTGGCTCCCCCGAGTTCCCACGGTCATTCGGCAGCCCTTTCGTGTTTTTCCCTTCTCCGAGGTGGTGCTGCTCAGAGCCATGAAAGCCTTTGAGAAGGGGCTTCGGGAGGGCGACTATCGGAGCCACTGTCTCGTATCGGTCGGTGACGTGGAAAGGCCTCCGCGCCGCCCGCTCAAGACACTCTTTCAACAGCCGAGCCATACATTCGATGAGCTCGAACAAAATTGCGCTGGCATTTTTCAAAAACAGCGATTCGGTTTGATGATCACTCGTTTCGAGACCGTCGATCCCAGTATTTGGAGCCCGATCACGGCGTTCTTGGCGGACGCTCGTCGAAGGATCGATTTTCCCGTGCCACGCGCGTTTCTGGACCTCTTCTACGGGAACTACCTTAGTAATTTCACGGGCCTTCATAGAGACACCCAGGAGATCTTCGCGTTCGTCGTCAGAGGAAAAAAGAGAATCTTGGCCTGGCCATTCGAGTATTTTTTGGGAAAGCTGAAAGGGCTTGGCCCAGGTGCTCGCTATTTCCACATGCGGCTTCCCTTAGACCATCGTAAGTATCGGAGGGATGCCGTGACATTAGACGCTCGACCTGGCGATATAATTTACTGGCCTTCCGATTATTGGCACGTTGCTGAGGCTCAAGACGCAAGCTTCTCGGCGATGATCAGCCTCGGAGTCATCCGACAAGATTGCGCCCCGAAGCTTAACCAGGAGCAGGAGCGCTTCAGGGAAAGGCTCACGGTCGGTTCCGCGGTCCCCTCGCAGAACATGACCGACTTAATGCCAGAGAAAAACGCCGGTCGCCGTTTGCGCTGGGTGACCGGTTTTGGTTTCGAACTCGGCGGACCGATGGATCACGCGCGGCCGGGAAGGTCCCTGGGAAACGTGACGGTGGTCAAGAAAAAACACAGCCTCCTGCTTTGGAAGGTGGACCGCGAGCGACGGCAAATCATTGTGTCTACCAATGGCCATTCCATTGCACTTCCGCGTTCCCGCCGGATCGAGACCTTTCTCAACCGACTCTCAACGGGCGAGTCGGTCCCTGTTTCCCACTCGCTCCAGCGCGCACGCGGCGATGGCGGCTCCCCGATCTTTGAAACCAATTGGAACAAACGCTGCCAACTCAGAACGCGCAAACTCACAGGCAAGCGCGATCTCCGCGTCTCCCTCATCGACTGGCTTCTTCGGGTGTATGCCGTGGAGCGCACATGACGAGAAAGCTGTTGTCCTAGCCTAACTCGCTTTCCGTTCCGTTACAGCTTACGGTAAACGGGGAATGAGATCGGAACAGCTAAAAAAGAGGCCGGCACGTGCAACCGCAGTCGGCGTAATGCCAAGGGCCGCAGCTCAATTCTTTGAATGTCAGGGAGTCCATATGCGACGATTCGGCCTGCATGGGAGTGCATTGAGCCTCAAGTCCCAATTCGAAGAATGAGAGCGATGTTTGACCAGTCATCGAAACGAAAGCTACCTCCTTGTTTTGAGAGACGTCCTTAATTCCCACGAGGAGCGCCCCTTCATAGTTGTTGAGTTCGACATCCAGACTGCGTGGTCCCTCGACTGAAACGTGCTTAACGGTGTTTAACGGAATGATCTGGTTGGAAATCAGTCCCTCTTTCCCAGAAATATTGCATCTGAAATTACTCGCCGCTCCGAAAACCGGAAGCGCTGCTAGCGCCAGAATCAACAATGCATTTCGTTTCATACTGTCTCCCTCTTTTATTAAGGATCGTTCCAATCGAGATGAGGGTAAAATAGGATTCGCCTATCTCGGTAATAGAACAATATGATTGCGGATCGCTTTAACCGTTTCCGGTCAGCGATGAGTTGCTCCGACAGACGTTCGCTTCAGTAAAAATATAACGAACGATTTTCAGTCGAAGTGATCGCCAATCTTGTTACAAACTTAAAGCACGTTGCGAGAGGTTTCTATCCTGAAAAATTGAAAACTAAAAACAACTATGTGTCCGAATGTCGGATCTCCCGTAAAAAATTATCTTCATGTATAAACTTGGCAAAAAGCAGCTCCCAAAATGACGTGCATAAAAAACCGCGGTTTGGGAAACAAGGTCTATTATGCGACAATCATTGTTTAATGTTCAAGCAGGGAAAAACTAGATATTCAATCTTACTAGGGTGGCTGGCGCTGGAAACATGCTTGTTGGCAGCTCCTGTTTTTGTGCCTCCAGATCCCCTCTCGTCCCCTCAACGACGCAATCGAGGAGCTTTTAGTTGCGCCATATCTCTCGAAGCTTTTGTGTCCGAGCTGCATGGACAGCACGGCTGGGAATTTCAAAACTGGGATTCGATCGGATGGAATCTGAATCATTGGCAACCCAAATCGCTCGGACAAGGAACTCTTACGGATGCAAGAAAAACGGTAAGTCGGACTGTCGATGAGCTTCTGCGCGTGAATTGGGGCCCCGAAGACACATGGCCCCAGACATTAAAACCTGGCCAGCACCTTCGCTACCCTCAATGGGAACAGATAGGAATTGCCAAGATAAAACCAGAGCGCCTAGAAAACTCGGTGGTGGCTGCCTTGACCATAACCGAAGTTGATGACGGAAGGTTCGAGACAAGATTGGTAACAGGAGAACTCTGGAGCATTAATCGCCATACACAAGATGGCCAAGATGTAGTTGAAGCAGAGATTATTCCCTTGAAGCATACTGATCTGGTTGGGCGCGGTACTGGTCCAGCTGTTCTAGAAGGCAAACCAGAAAAAATTGTTTTAAGCGGTCGCAACCCCGCGCATCTCTTATTATTAAGGAACGCAGCGATTGAAAGTCGAATAGAATCGCGTATAAAAGACGAAGAGAAACGCTACTACTACTTTTCCTCGCTATCCGGTAGATACTTAGTTGAGTACAGACAAAATTTTTTGGGATGTCCACCTGTTGGTAGAAAACAATATTACAACGAAGAGCATCGTCTGAAAGTGCAGGAAGAAATGCGCCAAACGTTAAAAGAATATAGCACCAACCGTCACTGGAAAATGGTACTGCGAACAGATCTTAAGAAAGACGTGATAATATATGGTTGGTTCGAGCAATCCGAGGGAGATTTGTTCGAAATGCGAATAGGTAAGGTGCGAACAATCGATGTGAATGGCAGCCCGCCCAATATCACGCTCAAAATTGGCGCGGTGGATCCGTACGACGGTCGTTCCATAAATATGGTCGTTCCTTTGAATTCGATTTCAAATCAGCTTTCCGTCCTGAAATAGACCCCGTCTTACGAATTCTTCAAGTGATACTTCGTGGCCGCATGCCCCTGTGCAACTATGAAATAACGTTCCATGTTTGGATCCTAATTTTTCAAATCGCAGTAAAAATCTTTGCAAGAAGTCCGTTCTCCTCTTCACGCGCCACTGATCCTTTGATGTGATGAATGGCGCAGGCATGCGAGTCTTAAGACCTGTGATCGTGGCTGATAGAACTGAGGTGAAAAAAAGGGCCAGCTTTCGCCGGCCCGTTTCCAAAGATTCAGTCTGTCCGTTAGACCGACTGGAAGTATTCCTTCGATTTCACGGGATCTGGCTTCATCGTCTTTTTGCCGGGCGACCAGTTGGCGGGGCAGACTTCGCCGGTTTTGGCCACCTCTTGGAGCGCCTTCAGCACGCGGAGTACCTCTTCGGTGTTGCGGCCGATGCCGAGATCGTGCACGAGCTGGTATTGCACCGTGCCCTGTGGGTTGATCAGGAAGAGCCCACGCAGCGTGATGCCGCTGTCGAGGAGCACGCCGTACGATTCGCCAATTTCCTTCTTTATGTCGGCAATGAGCGGGATCGTCAGTTTGCCGAGGCCGCCATCCTTGCGGGGGGTCTTCGCCCACGCTAGGTGCGAGAACTTGCTGTCTACGGAGCAACCGAGGATTTCGCAGTTCGAATCCTTGAACAACTTCGAGGCGTCGTTGAAGGCTGTGATCTCCGTCGGGCACACGAAGGTGAAATCGAGGGGGTAAAAGAACAAACACACCCATTTGCCGCGGTAGTCGGCCAGCGAAACCGGCTTGAACTCTTCTCCCACTAAAGCCTCAGCCTTAAAATCGGGGGCGGGCCTCTGAACGAGGGAAGTGAATCCAGAATCTGTCTTATGTTCCATAATTTTACGTCCTTTCTAAAAGCGTGCTTAAAGATAGTCCTTGCTCGGGCCGTGTCAAGGAAGCGGGGCGTATTCACCGAGAGTGTTGGCGCCCGGCTGACGTGAATTGTCGCTAGGCCCCCTGCCGCCTGTAGAGTTTTCAGACACGGGAGAAGGCATGTCGTTTCAGGTGGTTCGGTCGTCTGTCGTTGATAACCCATTCTGTCGAGTCCAACGATCGCACACTCTCAGAACGCTCGGAGGCGCCGAGCCTTGCGGAGAGCCCCTTGGTATGACGCTTGCAAATCTAGACCTCTGAGCGGTGGTTCCCGTGGATTCACCGCGAGTGCAGTAGAGGAGCTTTATGAAGACTTTGAACGTTGTTGTTGTGTTGAGCCTCCTGGCCGCTTTGTCGTTCGCCGAAGATGTGAAGAGCCACGCGAAGGACGATGGCGCGCCCCAGAAGGAAACCTCTGATACGACACAGAAAGAGCCGAAGGTTGAGAAGAAGGCACTGTCCGTCGAGGAACAGACCCGACTCGATCAAATCGTAAATACCTGTGTTAATGAGCAGGGCATTTCGAAGCGGTAAATCCTTAAAATTTCAGCATTAATTATTTAACGCACTGGGGTGGGGAGTTGACTCCTTTCCCCGCGCGCCTACATTAGAGTTATGGCTGACGACCCCCGTGGCAAAAAGAGCCTTTCTCTGACCCCCACCAAGACCTCAGGTAAGACCGGTGAGCTGGTCGCCGTGTCCGAAATCTTGCCCCCCAATTTGCTTTTATTGCCCGTCTCCCAGGCCACCATTTTTCCGGGGATGATCGTCCCTTTGATTTTGCCAGAAGGAAAACTCTCCAAGACGGTCGAGTTTGTGGGACAGGGAAGCGGCTATCTGGGCGTCGTGCTTTATCAGGACACTGAGAGTGACGATGTTGCCTCGGGGCCGACCAATTCCATCACCGGTCTTCCGGCGGATGGAATCGCGGTTCAGAGTCGATCCCACAGGAAGGTCGTCCGGAAAGAACAGTTTCATCGGTATGGGGTGGCGGCGAAGATTCTGAAGCGGATCAATTTGCCTGACAACCAGATCAGTGTGCTCGTGACGGGGCTCCAGCGTTTTCAGATTGGCGAGGTGGTTTCGCGGGAGCCTCACTTTGTGGCCAATGTGAAATATATCTTTGAACAATCGGAGCGCGACTCCGAGATGGAAGCGCTCCTTCGGACCGCGCTCAGCCAATTCAAGGCGATCTCCAAGGACAACCCGCTAATCTCGGAGGAGATGAAGGTGGCTCTCGTGAATATCGACGGGCCGGGGAAGCTCGCCGATCTCATGGCTTCGGTGCTCATTCGGGACGTCACCGATTACCAGGAACTTCTTGCGATGGCGGATGTGAAGGAGCGTCTCCAGAAGCTTCTTCTGATGTTGAAGCGCGAGCAGGACGTGCAGTCGATTCAGCGCAAGATTCAAGATGAGATCAACCAAAAGGTCGCTGCCGGCCAAAAAGAATATTTTCTGCAGGAGCAGCTGAAGCTCATCCAAAAAGAGCTTGGAAAGAATATCGATGAGAAGGGGCGGCTCATCCAGAAGTTTTTGGATCGGCTCAAGGACAAGAAGCTGTCGCCCGAGGCGCAGGAACGAGTAGATGAAGAGGTTCAGAAGGTGAATGTTCTTCACGAGCAGTCCTCTGAATATTCGGTGAGCGTGAATTACCTCGACTGGATCACCTCGCTTCCGTGGGGTGTCCGGAGCGAAGAGGTGGGAGATCTCAAGCGGGCGGGTGACCTGCTCAACTCCGATCATTATGGGTTGAAGGATGTGAAGGAGAGAATCCTCGAGTTCTTGGCTGTTCGGCAGCTCAGGGGGAATTCCGAGGGGTCGATTCTGTGTTTCGTTGGTCCGCCCGGTACGGGTAAGACAAGTCTGGGGCGTTCGATCGCCAAGGCATTGGGGCGAAAGTTTTTCCGGTTCTCTGTGGGTGGCATGCGCGATGAAGCTGAGATTAAGGGCCATCGGCGCACCTACGTGGGCGCCATGCCGGGGAAAATGTTGCAGGGCTTAAAAAGGACTGGGACGCAAAACCCCGTGTTTCTGATCGATGAGATAGACAAGCTTGCACACGCGCGTCTGACGGGAAGCGATCCGGCAGCGGCACTATTAGAGCTTCTGGACCCTGAACAGAACACTGAGTTTCTGGATCATTACGTGGATGTGCCGTTTAACTGCTCCGAGGTTTTTTTTATCACTACGGCCAATTCTTTGGATTCGATTCCGAGTGCTTTGCTCGATCGCATGGAGATCATTCATCTCTCCGGTTACACCGACAATGAAAAGATCAACATTGCCAATCGCCACCTCATTCCGAAGCAGCTGAAGAAGCACGCTCTGACGACGAAGAATCTGAAGGTGAACGCGGTGGCTCTCAAGTACATCGTTCACAACTACGCGCGTGAAGCAGGAGTTCGCTCCCTCGAGAAGAATGTGGCGAGGCTCTGTCGGAAGACCGCGTGGCGTGTTGCCATGAAGAAGGCCGATAGGGTGGCCATCGATTCGCCGAAGGTGGTGGAGAGGTTTTTGGGCGTGCCGCCGTTTGTTCATGAAGACGCTTTCAGCGAAGGGCTCGTAGGCGTAGTGACCGGTCTTGCGTGGACTCACTACGGGGGTAGTGTCCTTCACATCGAGTCGATCTCTGTGCCGGGTAAGGGTGGTTACGTTTTGACCGGGCAGCTGGGCGAGGTGATGCAGGAATCGGCGAGCATCGCGTACACCTACGTTCGCGATCGCGTGAAGGGAGATGTGGTTAAGGATTACTTTCAGAAGAATCAATTGCACCTGCATGTTCCGGCGGGTGCGACGCCGAAGGATGGTCCATCGGCGGGCATCACGATGGCAGCGAGCCTCTATTCTCTGGTGACGGGAAAGCAGGCGCAGACGAAAACGGCCATGACGGGTGAGCTCACGCTGACGGGTCGTGTGTTGCCGGTCGGTGGCATTAAGGAAAAGCTCCTGGCCGCCAAGCGCGCGGGGATGAGGACGGTTCTAATCCCCAAGGATAACGCGCGTGATCTCAAAGAGGTGGAGGCTGAAATCCTCGAGGGGCTCACCATCAAGAAGGTGGAATCGATGGACCAATGCATCCGGTTCCTCTTTGACTCTCCCCTTGCGGGAGCTGGGAAAGCCCACTCAGCCCAAAGGCGACAATAATTCCCGGGGAAAACCGTGGCCTTCCGCGATCGCGGCCCATCTCAAGGCGTACTCGCTATTTCGAAAACGCACCGTACAGGACAGTACGATTCGCTTTCGAAAAGCTCCGTGCGCCTTGAGATGGGCCACTCTCGCGGATTTTCCCTCGTGAATTGTTGTCGCCTTTAGGCTAGAACTGGTCCCTTATGGACAACGAGCTCAAGCTGGTGAAGGTGTTTGCGACCGAGATGGAGGCGCTCAAGCAGTATATTGAGGAGCTCTACCGGCATGACGAAGATTACGACTCGATGGTCAATATCGAGGAGGGCGTGAAGAGCCTTTTGAAGAACGAGCAGCTTGCTACGCCGTTTTTCATCAAATCGGGTGAAGAGCGCGTCGGCTATGTCATTTTGACCCGATACCACAGCGTGGAGAAGGGTGGGCTGACCGTTTATATCGATGAGCTTTACGTCGAGAATCGGATGCGGCGCAAGGGCGTGGGGAAGGTGATCCTGGCCAAGGTTTTTGAGGTGGCGCGCGGGATGGGGGCCAAGACCGTCTGGGCGCAGGCCGAGCCCTACAACACCGCGGCGCAACAATTCTTCCGGTCCAACGGATTCCAACCGAACCAATACCTCAACTTCGAACGCCCCCTTTGATAAAATACTCGGATGTTCTCCGAAAAGATGGGTGAAAAGCGCGGCCTCGTGGTCATCAGCGATCGGGGTGGGCACTGGCACAATGCGCAGATGCTGATCAATCAATTGGGCTTTCGGCCGGCGACGGTGATCACGACAACCGGCCCTGAGGTGGCGGGGTTGAGAAAGACGTATGATCGCGTTGTTGTTTTACCCACGCTTTTTACGTTTTGGGGGAAGAGGCGGTTTCTCAATCCGGTGAAGAGCATCTTCAATTTATTTCTGGCTCTCTTTTGGGTGTTGCGGCTCAGGCCGCAGGCCGTAGTTTCATTGGGGGCCACCAATGTGGTTTTTTTCTGCTGCTTCGCGAAGGTTTTTGGGGCGCGGCTCTATCATGTTGAGTGCATGAACCAGGTAGTCAGCCCGAGCATCACGGGGCGGTTCCTTTATCCGATTTGCGATCGGCTCTTTGTTCAATGGCCAGAGCTTTTGAAGCAGTATGGGCCGAAGGCTGTGTATGAGGGGTGGGTTATATGATCCTCGTTGTGGTTTCGACCGGCCATTTTGATCCGCTGATCAGTCAATGCAATGAACTGAGTAGTCGTTACGAATTTTTCGGCCAGGTTGGGAGCAGTCGTGTTGTGCCAGCGTTCCCGCATGTGAAAACGCTGAGTCAAGAGGATCTAATGGCCAAGATGCGAGAGGCGGAGTTGGTCGTCTCGCACGCCGGAACGGGAATGCTCTCAATGCTCTATCGGTTGAAGCAGAAGACCATCGTGATCCCCAAGCAGGTCCGCTACGGGGAATCCAATGACGGACAAGTGGAACTAGCGAAAAAGTGGGGCGAGCTGGGGCTGGCAGTCTTGTGCATGGATGTTGACGATCTCGAAGGGGCGATCCAACGTTGCCGGGCAACCGAGGCGCAATTTTGTGCGCAGCCCTCTTTGGGCAAACACCTGATGAGTCTGCTTTAGAGGATTCTATGTTTCCCCTTGGCGATGAAAACCCTACACGCAGTCGGCCGTTTTTTCTTTATACGATCATCGTGATCAACGTTTTGGTCTTCGGTCGAGAAATTCTTTTGGGGAAGGCGGCTGAGGCCTTCATCCACGATTACGCGATCATTCCCTGGAACGCCTCGCACCACGCGATTGGAACAGCGATTCCACCGTTTCTCACCCTCTTTACATCGATGTTTCTCCATGGCGGATTTGGCCACATTCTGGGCAACCTTTGGTTTCTCTACCTCTTTGGTGACAATATCGAAGACACGATTGGCCATTTTCGTTTCCTGATCTTTTACTTGGTTTGTGGAATGGCGGCTGGGCTCCTGCAGATCTTTCTCGATCCCAGTTCCCAGATGCCGGTCATTGGCGCCAGCGGCGCGATCTCCGGAGTGCTCGGTGGCTACATTCTTCTCTTCCCGCGCATTCGTATTCGTACGCTGATTGTGTTGGGATTCTTCTTCGACGTGGTTCGCATCCCAGCCGTGTTTTTTCTGGGGCTTTGGTTTCTCATGCAAGCCTTGGGTCTCTTTGGCCCCCAAACTGGCGTTGCCTTCGGCGCCCACATCGGCGGCTTTGTAGTGGGGATGCTCTCTATCTGGTGTCTTACGCGGAAGCAGGGTCTCGCGCCCGCCTCGCGCTTTGAGAGCCGGCGCATTCCTCGCTTCTGAACGGTGTTCAAACTCTGATAGCCGATTCTCCCCGTGAACGCTGTCTAACCTCGCGACACTCCTAACCTCCTAATAACAGGCAGAATACAGCCCGCATTCTCGTGGAATACTCCGACGCGGGCTCGGCACCTTTTGTGCAGATTTTCGCCGGTAGACGGTTCAACAATTCAGGGATCGGGGGGTCCGATGAAGAAGCAGCTTTTCCTACTATTCTTGGTGATGACGATGCCAGCATTGGCCCAAGTTGCCGGTCCTACGGGGAAAGACGAACTCCGCGATGCGGAAAACGACTCGGTGGGATTTCGGGCTGTCGAAGTGGAGCCCGGTGTCGAACTTTTGGCCCCTCTTATCACCGATCCTAAGACGACTGCTGCGTCAGTCAGTACCTATTCCGAGGGGGGCAATCCGGCTATGTCCTATGCGGCGGCTAATTTCGGAAAGCTCGGAATTAACGATGTAAGGCGCCACACGACGCCAGGCGAAGTACTCAAAAATGTAATGGAAGCCCCTGAAGGAACCGAAACATTTGTTTTGGGCGCCTACGGTTCCCGCGGACAAAGTAGTTTCTTGGATCTACATGACCCTAAGAAGATCGATGCATTTTGCGCGGTGATAAAAGCGAAGGGGATCCGGAGAGTCATCTTGGCCTCTGGCTCCTCATCGGGCGGACAAGAAGGACGAGAGCTCATGAAACGGATCGCCCTGAAATCAGGGGCTGAAGTCTACGGCTGGACCGAGGTCATTTGGTTCAGCTCCGACGCCATCACGTCGATGGGCAAACCGATCCAAATGATCGTTGCATCCCCTCGATCAGGGGAAAAGTCTGCTCCCATCCCCCACAATCCCTCATCCAGGGGCGCCACCGAGGCTCATGTGCCTAGGGAATCCGAGACGCACGAGCCTTCAACAAGACGAGCGGTCAATCCCGTGGCGGCGTTTGGGCTGGCTTGGGATCCGGGGACCAAGAAGTTGGCGCCCGGTTATGAGCCGACGGAGAAGCCCAAGGCTTACGTTAAGGATGAATCGAATTGGCGCCAAGTCTTGTGCAAGCCCGAGAAATGCCTCTGGGTGAGTAAAGATAACACCGAGGCGGTGTGGGTTCGCACTTCGCACGGAAAGGAAGCGGCAAAGGCGGCTGGGCCGTTGAAGGATGGCGACCGGTTCCTCGCCGATCCCAATGGCGCGTGGGAGGTTCGTTGGTACAAGGATCATATGGAGTATAAGGAGAAGAACGACAAGGAACCGAAGAAGCTCCAGTTTTTCCGAAAGAAAGATGGGACCGTTGTCGCGATCACTCCGGTTGGGAACGGGCGGCAGCTCTATCACGAGGCCCAGGAGGGGCTGAAGGAGGCGTTCAAGACGGCTTACAAACAGAACCCCGAGGAGATGAAGGGCATGCTCAAGTATTTTGTGAGCGGCGAGAAGATGCCGGCTCCTAAGAAAAAGCTGGGGGGGAATAGTTCTTCCATCAGCCACAACAACAACAACGACGGCTCAAGCGACGACTCTGTGGGAGGGCGGAAGGTAGCCAAAGGCCGCTTTATTCAGATCGCGAACTTTTGTGGCGCTTGTTTCAACTACAAAACATATATCTGGAATAAGCTAGGGCTGCGTCAGGGAAGCCACATTCCAGCCGGCCGTTACAAGGTGAAGATCAACGGGGAGGTTACCTATATTGACGTGGACCGTGGCACCAACTCGGGTTCCTATCCAAATGATATGGGAATCCGCCAAGTTTACGTCGACCAAGTGAATTGATTTGGCAGGCTCAGAGCCGGGCCGAGGCGTTAGGGCTCGGCCCGGTTCTCACTCTTTGGCTCTAGCGATAGAGCGTGTAAAGCCTTTCCGCAAACCGCCGCTCAGACGCCAGGTAGCGCTGGAGCAGCAGTGACTGATCCACTAGCTGGGCCTTCATGGCACCGAGCTCAGCCTTTTCCTTGTCATCCTTCGAACCTTCGATGGCCATGTTGAGGATGGTGACGAGGCCTTGCATCACTGAGGCGCGATCCTCGATCAGGTTGATGTTGAAGGTGAGCAGGCGTCCGCTGGCCGTCTCGAGATTCCCGAACGTTGAGAACTGAATGGGAGTTTTCAGGACTCGTCCATCGGTCACCGTAACCTGCGCGATGTTGGTCTTGATGATTTCGGTGAAGAGTTCACTCAGCTTTTTCTGACCATCGTCGGTCGGCCCGGTGATCTGCATCTGGAGCATCAACTCTACGATCTGGGCATGCAGCAGTGAGTTGGCGAGCAGCGCCTCGGCATCCTCATCCTGAGTTCCCACCGAGAGGCGCAGCTGCGCTTGGCTCAGCTCAAGGTGCTTGTCGATGACCTGCTTTTCCAGATCCTCCACCTTCTTGCGGGCTTCTTCCACTGTCTCGGTCTGATTCTCAGCCACCACTTCTGTGTCAACTTCCCCGAGTGGACTCGGAGGAGTGTTGAGCACTCCCTGGAGGACAAGTTGGGCCTGATTGAGATCGAGCCTCAGTTTTTCGAGCTCCTTCACGAGGCTCGCCGCCTTGGCTTCGTTCTCAGCGGTCACCAGCGGTTTTCCCTCGACCGGCTGCAACTGGACCAGCTGCAGGAGTTCGCCGCTTGAGATCGTCTGGACGCGCGAAACACTCTTGATGAGATCGAGTGCGGCGTAGCGCAGATTGATATCGGTGCTGCCGAGCTCAAGGCCGTTGGGCCCGATGGAGGTGTTTGAAATCAGATCACTTAGGATCTTGCTCATCGGCCTGTGGTACTGGTCAAACACGCTGACCGCCCCGCTCCCGCTCGCCGGATCTGACGTTGGCATCAACAGGAACAGCAACGCGTACACCTTATCCGGAAGGACGCCGCGGACCGCCAGCTCTTCGAACTCGAGGTCGGCGCCATCGTGGTCTGGGCGCCTGGGGTTGTTGTCCATGAGCACCGTCGCCAGGCCCGAAAAGGCCATGCCCCGTGCCGAGACGGCGTCCTTCACTGCCGCCCGGAGCTTATCCTGATCGAGCAGGACCGTTCTTGTGGCCGAGACATCTAAAGAATGGGTGTATTTCGAATTCGCATCGGCCTCGATCCGGTTTTTCAGCATCGACCAGAGATACCGATCATTGGTGTCGCTCGGCTTCGCGGTTGAGCCCTCAAGATACGCCTGGCCCCGGGTCACGATCGCATTGGCATTGTCGTAGACGACGCGAATCGGGAGCAGGGTCATGATGACCTTGGTGAGGTATTCATTCATGCCCGGAAATACGAGCCGATCGTTTCGCAGGTTGTTGAACAGGTGGCTCACAAAGTAATGGGTCACCTGATTCTTGGCGATCTCCGTCAGCGAGGAACCTGAGTCGAATTGCAAGCACTGAGCGTTGCGCGCGTCGAAGACGTTCTCATCCGTGCAGAAGAGGAAATTCTTCGCCAATTGCTCCTGAAAAGCGGCTGCGTCCCCGCTGCCGTAGCCGAGCTGGATAGCGGCGACGTCGTAGGGACCTGGCCCCATCGGCTCCTCAAGCGAGAGGAAGCCGTAGTCCATTACGCTGGCGCTTTTTGCCTCGCCCTCGAAGTGATCGTAATCGGCCGAGCCCATGAAGTTGTGGCGCAGGCCCAACGTATGGCCCAGCTCGTGGGCCAACAGAGGCCCAAAGATTCGCTCTTCGATAGTCTCATCGCTGAGGTTCTCAGCCGCTAATGTGTTGACGAGCCCCAGAGTGGAATCACTGAGGCGAGTGGTGAACTCCCTCCCATGGCCCACTTGGCTCGCACGCGCCTGCTTGAGCAGCACGTTGGCGTCAAGATTTCCCTCCGGAGTCTTCGCCGGAGCCAGGATCTGATTCATCTTCTCCGGCGCGAGCAACTGAGCGCCGGCATTGGCCAGCCCCATAGACGTCGCATCCGTCAGAAAGTCTTGGATGCGCCCGAGCATCGTTGCCGCGGGTTGCCCCTTCGGCCGGGGGGCCTTGTTGGAGAGCGTGGAGATTACGTTCCAGACGCGCTCACGGAAGATCGAGTTTTTGAGCGATCCGCCGTAGAGGTTCACATCCGCCTTGATGATCTCGCCCGTGCGCGGGTTGGCCACCGAGGGGCCGTAGCCGAGAAGACCGTTGGACTCGTTGCCATCGACGTAGTTGATGAAGCTGTAGCGAAGGTCGCCCAGCTCCTGCCCCGTGTTTTCGCGGAGCTCGAGCACATCGTGGCCCGTGGCGGTCTTAAAGGCTTCGTTCCATTTCTGGAAGACACTTTGAGCGACTGGCTTCAGATGCTCCGGAAAGCCAGGGGACAGATAATACACCACCGCCTTCGATGTGTCCCATCGGTTCATTGTCTCGACGAGCAAGCTCTGCAGCGCCCGGCCGTATTGATCGAACTTGTAGGTGCGTGTCTTGAAGAAGCCGAACCGCTGCTGGAGATCACGCGGGTAAAGGCGCTGCTGGTAGGTCGCGGACGGCTTGAAGTTGAGAAACGCGAAGCGTTCTTGGATGACCGCTCCTGTTTCAAGCGTTTTTTCCACTTTGAAATCCAGGTAGCCGGCCTCGCGATCGAGGTGGAGCCCTGTCAAAGCCGTGGCCGAAGTGACCTTACCGAGCTCGGGATCCTCGTTCAGGTTTTTCGTCGTATCAATGACGATGTACTCACGCTGATCCCAGGCGCGGCGAGACTCGGTCACCTCTTCCTCGTGAGTGTCAGTGCCGTCGGGATTCTGCTTGCGCAGAACATCGACGTGCTTCACAGGGAAGCTCAGGAGCACGGCGTTGAGTTTCGCCGTAGCCGCAGAGTTGTAGAGAGGATCGATCGCCGTAACCTCGACCACGTCCTTCTTGATCACGAACTGAACGAGGCTATCCCCACTGACATGGAGCCCGGTCGGCAAAAAGGCTTTCGATTTTGCCGTGTACTTGGAATCGGTGATGACCCGGTTATAGGACTTCACCCCCGCCAGCTCCGATTTTTTCACCCGTAGAGAATCCTCGGCCGCGAACTTGATGGGCCGTTCTTTAGCGCACCCCAAGGCCAGCGCCAGTGTCAGCAACCCCGCTGCCGTCTGTTGAGTTCTCGTCATTTGGTCTCCTCCCCATATTACCCATGTTTAAAGTCCCACTTCCAAAGTCACACCCACCCGGCTGTCGCGGCCATCCCCAAAACGCAGCGGCGCTCGAAACCCGGTGCTCGCCTCAATGACGCTCGAAAGAATCGAGTGGTTGAGAGCGAGCGAAATTGAATCTGTGATCTTGTAACCTATAGCCTCTACGGTGGCGTAGTCGTTGATCCACACGGCGCCGTTGTGGCGCTGGTCGATGGCGAGCATCGCTTCGATGAATAGGCGCCCGTATTCGTAGGAAAGGTCGGCGCGCTGGATGAAGCCGAAGAGTGCTGTGCGCGCGCCGTCGGCCAGCGACTTGTATTCGGTGGTCATCCCGTACATGCCCCCTCGGAGCTTGAGCGTTAGGCCGCCTGAGGTGTATTTGCCGATCAGGGTGGCCGAATTTCGAAGCTGGTAGCCGTCGATGCCCCACCGGTCGAGGCTCACAAAGTTCACTGAGAGCGTCGGGATCAGCGTGATGAGGCCGACGGGAAACTCGCGGCTGGCGGACAGGATCGTCTTCGGCACGGTGAGCTTTTCATAAACATCAGTTGGCCGGTCGACATAGGTGTATAGCGCGACGTGGTTGACCTTGCTCCACGTGTAGGCGAGCTCAGGCTCGAAGCTGAAACTTGTCGCCGGCAGTTCCGGCGAGAGATTGCGTCCAAATGAGGTGTCGAGGACCCCGGTAAACTCCCCGGCGAAAACAAATTGTGTGGCTAGGATCCCAAGTACTACTAAACGATATTTGATTACCCCATATCCCATAAAATAACGCGTAGCAAAGTGGGCAGAACGCTGTCACTAGAAATTTTGCACTGCGATATTTTTTGTGTATAACGAGCGATTTTGTGCGTAATTCGCGCTCAATCTGCGAGCTCGCGATACAGATAGACGGCCGCTAGAATCGCCTTTTTCAGATCTCCGAGATGCAGACTCTCGTTTTCTGAGTGGGCATTTGTATAAGGATCTTCAACACCTATTAGAAGTGCTGGAACGCCGCCGAGCGCTTCGCTGAACGGACCGACAAAGGGAATCGTTCCGCCCTGGCCCATGACGACGCATTCGCGCCCAAAGGCCTCGGTCAAAGCTTTACGCGCCTTGTCAAAAACAGGGCCTTCGGGATTTGTCGTCCACCACGGGGCTGTGTGCTCTGGCTCAAGGATCACATGGGCTCCCCAGGGAGCGGTCCTTTTCAGGTGATCGCAGAGGAGCTTGAGCGAGCGGTCGGCGTTCATGTTGGGCACTGTGCGGATGCCGATCTTGCACCAGGCCGAGTCATTCACGATATTGGCCATATTTTTCCGCGAGCTCGCCTGGATGGCGTTCACCGAAAGAGACGGCAAGCGATAAAGCTTCTTGAGCGGTGGTGCCTCGCCGCCAATGATCTCGACGCCGTCGAGCAGAAATGCCTGCTGACGATAGATGGCGTCTGTGTAGCTGAGGGATTCGATGCTTTTTTGTTCGACAGGTGAGAGCGGGAGTACCTCATCGTAGATCCCGGGGATAGCGATCTTCCCTTCGTCGTCCACGAGCGAGGCGATAATCTTTGAGAGTGCGATGACCGGGTCTGGGCCGGGGCCGCCCCAGCTGCCGGAGTGGAGAGGGTGGTCCATCACCTTCACCGTGACCTCGGTGGCGACAATTCCGCGCAGAGAGTTGGTGATCGTGGGGACGCCGACGTCGAAATTGCCCGTGTCGGTGATGACGATCACATCGGCCTGAAACTTTTTCTGGTACTGCTTGAGGAAGGGCTCTAGGTGAAGACTTCCAATCTCCTCTTCGCCTTCGATCATGAGCTTCACATTGAGGGGAAGCTTCTTTTGCGCGCGCAGGTAGGCCGCGATGGCCGCCACGTGGACGATGATGCCGGCCTTATCATCGGCCGAGCCGCGCGCGTAGAGACGGCCTTCCTTCTCGGTCGGTTCAAAGGGTGGGGTCTTCCAGACCTCTTCTCGTCCCACGGGTTGCACGTCGTGGTGGGCGTAGAGCAGGAGCGTTGGCTTACCGGGGGCATGGAGCCAGTCGGCGTAGACGTAGGGGTGGCTGCCTTCGATCGAAAGAATCTCGACGTTTTCCAAGCCCTCTTCGCGCAAGAGTTTCGCTGTGGCCTCGGCCGAGCGCTTGACCTCTTCGGGGGGGAAGCCGTCGAAGCTAATGGATGGGATCCGGACCAGGTTTTTCAGTTTTTCAAGGTATTCAGAAAAATGGGCTTCAGCGAATTGGGCAGCGTCGGACATGGGCACCTCCACGAAAGACGGCTTAACATGGGCGTTTCATTAAGGAAAGTTCGTTGACTGATTTCCCCGCGGACGGGATTCTGAGGAGGATGGCAACCATTCTTGATGGCAAAAAGGTCGCCGATTCGATCTACACAAAACTGTTGTTCGACGTGTCGCTGCTGCCGAGCATTCCGAAGCTGGTAGTGGTACTGGTCGGCAACGATCCGGCATCGGAAACCTACGTGCGCGCCAAAACGAAGAAGGCCGCGACGCTGGGCTTAAGGAGCGAGACGCTCACATTGCCGAGCAGCTTCAGTGAAGAGGATCTGGTGAAGACCATTCGGGGTCTCAATGACGACAAGGATGTACACGGCATCTTAGTGCAGCTGCCGTTGCCCAAAGGAATCGATCGCTACAAGATCATGCACGCCATTTCGCCGCTCAAGGATGTGGACGGGCTGCATCCCGAAAACAGCGGGCGTTTGGCCGAGGGGAATCCTCGCCTGGTGCCCTGCACGGCCGCAGGGATTATCGAGCTGCTTCGGTTTTACAGTGTGGGTGTGGAGGGGAAGCGGGCGGTAATTGTCGGAAGAAGCGAGATCGTCGGGAGGCCGGTGGCCCAGCTGTTTCTCATGCACAATGCGACGGTCACTATCTGCCATTCGAAGACCCGCAATCTCGAGAAGGAGATTCGGAACGCTGAGATTCTCATCGTGGCAATGGGGAGGCCCAAGTTTGTGATCGGTGAGATGGTGGCGCCGGGAACCGTTGTGGTGGATGTGGGCATTCACCGAACCGAAGATGGTCTCGTCGGCGACGTTGATTTTGATTCCGTGGCCAAGGTGGCGTCGGCGATTTCACCGGTGCCTGGCGGCGTTGGTCCTCTCACGATTGCGATGCTGATGCGCAATCTCGTGCAGGCCGCTCAGCTTAAGAGCCTGTCACAGAATTAAACCCTACTCGGTCGGATGAAAGAGCCAGGCTCTTCGTCCTCCGCGTTCGGCTGCTCGACGTGCCCAGAGGGCACGCCTGCGCGGCCTCACTTGTGCGTCCTCGATCCTGGCCCTTTCATCTCTCCCTCATAACGGGTTTAATTCTGTGGCAGGCTCTAAGTAGCCGAGCGAACGCCAGCGGTTGATGAGGCTTGAGACCTGCGGGCGAAGACTCTCGATGCCATCGGAATTATCGATAATGGCGCTTGCGCGTTTGAGCTTTTCGTCTTCGCTCATCTGAGCTTTGGAGATGTGATCGAAGGCTTCCGGGGAAAGGCCGTCGCGCAGAGTAACTCGATCGCGCCGCAACTTTTCGTTTGCGGTGACAACGATGACAAAGTCGAGCCTCTTGTCGATCTGGGCTTCATAGATCAAAGCAGCCTCACACACTACAAGCATGGCCCCCTTTTTCTTGAGAGCCTCTTCCATTGCCTCAAAAGCCGTCCAGATAAGAGGGTGGAGGAGCTTTTCCAAGGCCTCCTTTTTCGTAGGATCGGAAAAGATCGTCTGCTGGACAAATCGGCGGTTGAGCGAGCCGTCGGAGTTTCGAGAACTCGGGCCAAAGAGGGACGCGATCGCGTTTTGGGTGGCGGGCAGTTCGGAAACCGCGCGCCCGATGTCATCGAGGTCAACCACGGCGAGGCCCGCCTGTTGGAGCAGCAGGGCTACTTCAGACTTGCCACTACCGATGTTACCGGTGAGTCCGATGCGACGGAACGTCATGCCCACGAGTGTAAACCATGAGCCCGATAAGAACCATCGCTGAGGCGGCAACCGTGGCCAAAGCCACGAAGAGAGCCAACTTAAGACGAGGGAGCTCGTAGAGGAGAGAGCCGTGCACCGGCCCTTGAGAAAAGGTGAGCGTCAGCGGTTCGCCGTCCTTAGAGGAAACCGTCGCGCCGCTGCCCTCGAAACGCCAATAGGTGGCGTGGTTCAGATTAAGCGCGAGTTTGGGTGGGGGCCGATCCCATTCGACTCGGATTTGATTCCAGCCGAGCCAGCGGAGCGTGACCCCGGGGATCTCGGGGAGCATCGGCCCCTCGGCCAATGGAGCCTGGGGAATGACGATATTGAAAAAGCAATGGCGGGTTCCCTCGCCCCTGCGAATGGGAAAATAATTGCTCGCCGCACCCGAGGTGAGTGTGAACTGGTCGGTGTAACGGCTCTCACCCGCCCATTGGGTTTTTCGCGCGAGTATCGTGGTTTTTGAGAGGTTGATTGCGGCATTTAAGAGAAGCGGAACGGCGGTGATGATCAGCCAGAATCGTCGAGAGCCGGGCCAACGAGTGCGGAAGGCGAGCGCCGAAAAGACAATGACGGCGAGAAAAGCGGCGTACCAGAGCCGCATGGGCGCGCGGACGCTCTGAAAACCGGGCCAGTAGGAATAGAACCACGTGTACGGTCGAAGGTAGTTGGCGGCGGAGTCGGTGCCGAGCCCGATAGTGACTGAAGCGAGGGCCCAGATCAATAGCGCCATGAGGTGGGGCTCACGCCAATTCCTGCGCAGGCCAATGGCTGCGAGTACTGCGGGGACCGCGCCGAGAAAGAGGGCGTACTCGTGCCGACCAAAATAGTGGGGGCCGTATAGTTTCTCTGGGAGCGTCTTGAGGGGGAGGAGCAGGCTCAGGAAAAAGGTGTGGAGTGGGATGGCGTTGGGAATGCCGTCATTGAGACGGGGGTAGAGTGCGAAGTAGTCCAAGGCTGGCAGTGCCGACGGGAGATTGAGCAGGGTACCCACGGCGCAGGCCAGAAGAGCGTGAGCAAGAGGTACGGGGGAACGTTTGGTGAAGGAACGGGCCGTTGATTCGATAAAGAGTGCAGGGACGGCCATGATCGCAAAATTGGGCTTACCGAGAAAGCCGTACCAGTAGAGGAGCCAGTAGGAGAGAATGAGGCCCGGGCCGAGCGGTTTGTCATCGAGTCGATGGGCGATATAGAGGATGGCGGGGGTGAAAAGGGAATACCCGATAGCGACGTGCCCCACTAAAAAACGTGCGACGATGGCGCCTCCGCAAAGATAACAGAACGCCGCCCACCAGCGTTCCTCAGCAAGGCACCCCAGGCTCTTGAGAATACCATTGAGGCCCCACAAGCCGAGTGAGAGCTGGAAGAGGAGCTCGATCTTCACGGTCCAGACTGCGCCAAGGAGAGGGACTAAGACAATGATGGGGTGAAAGAGAGGGAGCTGGGGATCCCCGGCGAGTGGCCGACCCCCACACAGGAACGGGTTGAAATGGGGGAGGCCGGAACCATAGCGCCAGTAGCGCCAGGCGATCTCGTAGTATCCACTGATGTGGTCGTAATCGAAGGGGCCCAGGAGAAAGCCGAGGAGGCCGAAGTTGATGAGGTAGAGGAGTCCCGCTAGGCCCACGCACACCTTCAGCATTCTTATCGAAAAGAGCGGTTCGCCCCTGATCATTCTTCGTCCGAAATAACATTTGAATCGGCGTGGGTCATCAGGCAATGCTCTGCGTTGGGTAGGGAGGCATTATGAGAAACGTCCTGTTTCTTCTGATTTTTGTTCAAACCGCCTTTGGTTTCACGGCCAAGAATTCGACCGAGGCCAAGCTGACGTTTTCTTACTTCGTTCAAATCCATCAGAAGGAGCAGCCTGATGAGGATCGGGCGAAGGCGGTGATCGATGATCAACTCGACTACCTCTATGGAACGATGGCGGCGGACAAGAGATATGCAGTGCCACGCGGAGAGCACACGATCCAGGTGACCGATATCCACGAGGGGGAAGAGGAGGGCGTTTGGGAGGCCGACTACGATTATTCGGGCTTGATCCAGGTGAAGAAGGGACCGCGGACTCGCTATACCGTTGCCTTACCGAGAGATCCCTCTGAAGAGGGGATCTACGATCCCGGTCTGAATGAGGGTGGAAATGAGAATCTCTGCACCGACGAGCACTACAATTCATATGTGGATTATTGGTACTTTTGGAACCCCGATCAGGATGGGTGCTCGCTCAGGGAAGGTGAAGATTTCGATCGTGTGCAGGGGGCCATTGAGCGGCAGCCCAACACAAAAGAGAGTTATCCGGAATACCCGCGGCTCGCTCATAAGAACGCGGACGGAGCCCGGGAGATTCTGGTCTATGCCTTTTTCGGAATGGATGATGAGAATCATGTGAAGGATCCGATCCGTGGACGAGACATCAATGCGGCCACGTACCGCAAGTTCAGGAAGGGCTTGATCGAGATGGGGTTTGATGAGCTTCAAAGGATGGAGAAAGAGGAGATTAATCGGATCCTCCAAGGTAAGCATTATCGTCGTCCATTCGTCGAGGTGGCGCGGAAGTGGACGCCCAAGGGGAATTTGAAGGTCGTGCTCTTCTTCGGCCCCACGGGGATCAATGAGCGGAGCGGGGCGTTTCACTATTTCTACAAGGAGGCCAATGAAAAGGCCGCGATCATGCTTTACGACGGCCACTCGGGCTTGGGTGGGCATTTGGACCTGAAGGCGATCGAAACGCTCAACCGCTTTTCGCTCAAGCAGAATCCGAATCGTTACCAGATCTTCTTTTTCAATAGCTGCACGTCCTACAGCTATTACAACACGGTATATTTCTACCGGAAGGCTCCGAGGAGCGTGCGTCTCAGGACGAAGTCGCTCGACATTCTGACAAATGGTCTTGCGACGGAGTTCGACGGAATGGCGCCGGTCGATCTGGAGCTGATCAAAGCAGTGGACGATTGGTCCTTTGGCGGCAAGGTCAGGAGCTACCAGGCTCTCTCGAGAGTGATGGACACGCATAACCTCTTCGGAGTGAACGGGGACCAGGACAATCCGACATCGCCTGAAGAATTGACGGAGTAATGAGGGCGCAAAGGGGGCGTGCCCTAAACTCGGACTAAGTGAAACTGAGAGAAATCGAGAACACGCGTGCCGTCTTCCGTGAGGCTCAGGACGTCTTTGAACTGACCCCCAAAAATGGCGGTGCCTTTTCTATACAAGTGGCCGGAGTGGATGGTTTGGCCAAGGGTTTCGTCGAGGCCCTTGACCGACGCAAGGAATTCCACAGCCTCTCCCGCGCGCAGTTGTTCGATGAGCTTTTCTGAAAAACTTCCCGGCTCGACGAGGTGAGCGCAGGTCATGCTCAAAGCAAAGAGCGGGGTGCGCTCCCGCATCAGTTTGAGATCATAGAATCATCGGTAGTAGACGCCCTCCGGCGTTTTATCGTCATAGGCAGCCGTGAGTGACATCTCAGCGTCCATGACCGAGTTGCGGCGCTCGTTAGCGACGCGAAAGAGGATCGCTTGCTTGCCCTGGTGCTCGGTGATCAGAATAACGTTGGAGAAGATGAATCGGGCAGTGGGTCGCGAGAATTTGGAGAAGATAAGGCCGGTCATGAGGGCCAGGGAGACCAGGCCAAAGAAGGTTTCCAACACGATCGTCAGATGAACGATTGAAGACTGCGGGAAGACATTCCCGTACCCGACGGTTGAGAAGGTGTGAACACTGAAAAAGAAACAGTCGAGAAAACTCAAATTGTCGGGGTGGAGACCTTCGCGAACGAAAAAGTAAAACGACCCAAAGGCGAGATTAACGATCAGGTAGGCTCCGAAGACAATCAACATCAGATACCGCCACGGCATCTGGATCAGGCTTACGTACGTGTCATTGAGCACCGCCCGCCGCGCGTTGATTCGTCGGATTTTGAGATTAATGGCCATCGGAACGTTCATTCTAACCGGGACCCGGAAACAGCTCAATTGGCCGGGGAAAAGTACTTGATTGCGTGGCAATTGGCCTTTGAACGGGGAGTTTCCCGGGTCTCCTCCTGTTTGCGCAGGACGCCCTGACGTGCCGGCGAGTTTAGATTCCATGCCGGGAATGACCCTGGCTCTCGAATCAAAACAGTTGCCCCTGTCCGGTCGCCCAGCCATGGATCCTCGGCCCCATTCGGGAGAGCGAAATTGTAATTCTCCTCCTCCAAAACTCCGGAAGCTCTCCGTCTCTTTCGAAATAGGGTATTAGCCCCGCTGCCTCCATGAGGTTGCGATGAACATAGAGCATCACATTTGAAAACTCTCGGCCCCAAGTGACCAGCCTCGAGTAGGGGCGCTCAGTCCAGAAATTGACACCGCTCCCGTTGCCTTTCTCCGCTTTCAAAACGCGCCTTGCGATCATTCCGGCAAGAGCACGAAGAAAGGAAGCCTGTGCCGCGCGCGACGGCGCATTGAGGACGACATGAATGTGGGATCCATTGTTGCTGAAATGGTACAGCGTGATGCCCAAACGCTTCGCCAGTTTCGGAAGATAGTCCCGCAGCCAAGTTCGCACCGTGATGATTGACCACCGCCCCACAGCATTCTCCGAACGCATAGTCACATGAACTGCCAGATCTCTATTGAACGGCCGTGAACACTTCCTGTTTTTATATTCTATCAACGATTTCATGCTCTATTTATCGACGACAGATAGTGATAGGTCAACAAGAAGAGGGTAGCATGATCACTACTCTTATCGTCGATTACTGACAAAATACTCCAGACCGATCGGAGTCATCCAACAAAACCAAATCCCCTCGAACCGGTTCGGCCTTACTCGAACTCAACAATGGAGTGGATCCGCTTTCTCGCGACAGCAAGGGACATTGTGCACGCCCCCCTCCACCCTATAAGCCGACCGGCGTCACGCAACTTCGCCGGTAGCGGTGTCATGAAAAAGTCTTACTCGTCTAGGTGTAGGCCGACACGAACGAGACATAAGCCAATGTCTCGACCTTCTTGGCGGGTTCTGCGGGACGCGGTATCGTCCTGCCCATGAACACTCGTCTTCTTGAGCAGATTCTTTCCATCCCGACAGCGCCGTTTCGGGAGCATCAGGTTTTGGCGTTCCTTGAGAAGTTGTTCAGCCGAAGTGGCGTTCCGCATTTCTTTGATCCGGCGGGTAATTTAGTGGTGGGCGTAAAATCTCTCGCCGACTACCGGAAACTCATCTCGGGAAAACGTCAGCCCGTGTTCACCTTCATCGCGCACACCGATCACCCGGGATTTCACGGCGTGAAGTGGCTTTCGCCGAAGAAGCTCGCCCTCAAATGGCACGGTGGCTCTCCGACGAAGCATCTGAATGGCGCAAAACTCTGGCTTTGCCACAAAGGCTCGCCGCCCGTCTTCGGCACTCTTTCTCAAGCCAAGATGAACCCCCGTGGTTCGGCGCTCTCATCCGGCGTGATGACGTTCCAGCATCCTTCCCCTTTTTCCGAAACAGCCGCGACCGAACTCTTCGGCGGTCTCGCCTTTCGCAAACCAGTCTGGAAAAGCGGCCAGCTCATCTACACCAAAGCCGCAGATGATCTCGTCGGCGCCTTCGTTATCAGCAGCCTTGCGCTCGCGAGAAAAAAACGTCTCGGCCCGTCCGGAAATTTCCTAGGCCTCCTCACCCGCGCGGAGGAAGTCGGCTACATCGGCACCCTTGAACACCTGAGTCTCGGGTGGCTCCAGAAGGCCACGCGCGATCTGGTGGTTGTGAGCCTTGAAACCTCCCGCCAGCTCCCCGGCGCTCACGTCGGAAAGGGGCCGATCGTTAGGCTCGGCGATCGGGCAACCGTTTTTGATCCGACCGGCATAGAGTACCTCACACGCCTAGCACAGAGGGTTCTGAAGAAAAAATTTCAAAGGCGAATCATGGATGGTGGGACCTGCGAAGGAACGGCGGCTAATGCCTACGGCTTTCGGACGATCGCCATGAGCGTTCCTCTTGGGAACTATCACAACCAGAGTTTTGAAGGGGGCCCGGACAGCCGCGGGCCGCTCGGCCCCGCACCGGAGTTCGTTCACCTGAAGGATGTCGGAGGGCTTCTTAAGTTGTGCGGGGCTTTGCTCAGCCGTCCAGCCCGTTGGGGGGTGGTGTGGTCGAATAGAATAAATCATTTCAATAAGTTAAGGCGCACGTACCGCTCCCTGCTGACTGGTTGAGAGTTTTGTATACGCCAACAGGCAGGAAACCCTGCGGGGAACTGCGGTCCCCAGTTTGCACTTCCTAATGGCTAGGGGGCGCACATGAATGGGGCAATCGGGGGCAAGAATCACAAGCTTACGTCTTCCACCCTCACGATCCTTTCGGCCTTGGTCCTGTCGATCTTTTTGACAGCCGAAGCGGCTCACGCGGATCCCAATTTGCGGGAGCGGCTGAATGTGGTGCTTAAGCCAATTGTGTCTCCTAAGACCCGCAACGAAATCTTAGGACGATTCGTGCAGGTGGTTGAGCCTTACGCAAAGGACACCCTCGATGAGGGGCGTTACAATCAGTTGGTCGGAGGGATCAACGCTGTTGAGACCGGTTCCGGTCTTCCCACGAATACTTTGCTGGATCTGATCTCTAAACCCGGAACCGCGACGGCCGGTCACCCAGATGGAGAGGCCCCGGCCGGCGGAGCCGCCGACTACTCCATTACCCAGCGCAGTCTTGAGGCCATGAAATCAGCCGCGACGGAGCTCCAGGAAACGCTCGTCCCGGAGATGAACAAAGAGGTGGCGGAACTGAAGGACAAAGAAAAGATTAAGGATGACCCAAACCAGCCGTATTACGGAAGCCCCTTTGGGGGCCTGATGGCCGGAAACGGCGGCGGCATGGGATCGCCCGACGGATCTGGTGGCGGAAGCACTGGCGGCGGGGGGTCCAAGGGCGGCGGCTCTGGCTCCAATGCGGCCTCTTCCTTTTCGATGGGCGACAGAGGCGGCAACGCGCTCGATCTCGCTCGTCCCCCCGAGGAATCGCCGATCAACCAAAATATGAATCAGGCCTCGTCGACAAACCTCACGCCTTTTGATGTGGCCCAGGTGCCGGGGGCGCGTCCCCAATTGACGGCGGACCCTACCCTCCCGCCGATGACATCCGCGAGCTCGTTGCTCAAAGGAGTCCAACAACGATTGCAGGGTGACAAAACAATTCCGGAGGCGACGGCGGGTGCTTACCGCGGGGTGGCGGGATTCCCGATGGCGGGTAGTGGAGATGAGAAGGGCGCGAATCTGAAAGGCGGTCCCCAAAAGGGCGAATCTTTGGGCGAGCCGAGCGTCTCGGAAGGTGGCCCCCTGGGAGACAGTCGCAACAACTTTTCCGCGAAGGGCCCGGACTTCGGGGTAGGGGCACAGGGCGGTGACGAAGGCGCAAGCGATGGCGGTGGCAACGCGTCGGGTAAAGACGAACTGGCCCCGAACCTGAGAGGGCAGGTGCTCTCGGCGGCTCTGGACGATGAGACGGGGCGTTCGTGGGTGTTTGCTCGTCGAGCCGGGAAGATCATCAACCGATCGTGCGAATTCACGAATTCCCTGATCCGGGATTTCTGTCTGCAGCTCCTGAAAAAGAAGGCCGACGTTGCATCGGCCGCCCCCTAATCAAACACTGATAACTATCGATAACAGAAGTACCGCCGCGCGGCTTTGTCCTGGGGTGTCCACTTGGTAGGATGAAGCCGGTTTTTAATCCATACGATCGGAGACACACCATGCGGTTGGCACTTCTACTCGGGCTCGTTGTCAGTTCATTTGTTTGGGCGTCGGTTTCGGGGGTCGATTTCGATCCGGCGAGCCGTACCCTCAAGATCCACGCCCGTTTTGATGCGCAGGAGAATCTGCCGCGCACGATGGGCGCGGGTCTGCCGATGCTGCCGTACGAGCCGGTCCACGTGGCGATTCCGAGAGGCTATACATTAGATAGCTCGGCGGTGGAGCATGGTCAGGGGCGCATGATCCGAGCGAAGGTGGAGCGCGCCTCGGGACAGCTTCCGCTCTCGTGGCATTCGATGAGTCGTAACCTTCCGGCCCAGCCGGCGCCCGATTTTGCGGGTGATCTCTTTCCGGCCAAACGATTTGATGTGAACCTTCAGAAATTACACGGTGTCTCAATAGCGCTAGTGAACGTTTTCCCCGTCGTCTATCACCGCTCGGGTTTCACCGACACGATCGACGAGGCCACGGTGACGTTGCATCTCAAGGAAGAGGCAGCGGCCGGTTCCCTGAGAGCGTGGCAACGTGCCGAGGTCGAAGCATTTGTGAAAAACCCAGAGGTGGTCACGGCGTGGCCGGAAAATCGCGCGGCGGGCTATGATTACCTGATCGTGGCGACGCCCGAGATGATCGGTTACACGGGCGCCGACAACCTTCAGGATTTCCAGAATAACCTCACCTCACGTGGTCTGACCTCGAAAATTGCCGACATTACTCAGGTCATCAAGACCGAGGGCCTCAGCTCGGTGCCGACTGTTGATGATGCCGACAAACTTCGTCTTTATGTTTCGGATGAATACGCCAGCTCGGGCATTCGGTATGTGCTCCTCGCCGGGCGTGGTACGGTTTCGGCGACCACCCCATCGATTCCGTCCCGTCTGCTCTGGTCAAAAATCCGCGCCTATGATGGCCATTGGTATGACCTCGAGGAGAAGATTCCGGCGGATCACTACTTCGCCGCGCTCGATGGGAGTTTTGATGGCAACAAGAACGGTGTTTTTGGCGAGCCGGCCGATGGTGAGGACGGTCAAGATGTGGACTTCCTTCCCGAGGTGACCGTGGGGCGCGTGGTTCTGAGTTCGACCGCGCAGCTTCAGGCCTTTGTGAAAAAGGTCAATTGGAGCTCAACAGCCACCTTCGCGAAAAAGACCATCCTCTCCGGTGAGCTTCTCTTTCCGGAGATGGGCCTTTACGGCGATGAGTATATGGATCAATTGGTTGGCCATTGCGAAGACCACGGCTTCTTCACAGACGGCTACACGAGCGATTGGGAGGCGACAAAGCTCTACGATCGTCCGAAACAGTGGAGCGGGGCCGATGCGCTGAAGGCCCTCAAGAGTTCGGGAGTCTCGATGGTCAACCATCTCGGCCATTCGAATGAGTCGTACAACATGCGGATGAGCTCAGGCAGCATCGCGTCCATGACGAACGAGGCGCCGTTTTTCTATTACACTCAGGGTTGTCTCGCGGGGCGGTTCACTGTCGGGTCGTTCGTCGACAAGCTGGTTTCAAGCCCAAAGGCGGCCTTCGCGGCGGTCGGGAATTCCTCCTATGGATTAGCGCCCGAGGATCCCCACGCCGAATCGACGAAGACCCCGGGGGCGAGCCAGATGCTCCACCGACAATTCATTCAGTCGGTGATCGCGAATCCCGGCGCGTCGCTCGCTCAGGCCCATCAGGCCTCCAAGGTTGCCTTTGTGAACGACAAGGCGATCCAAGAGGTGCGCTGGGTGACCTGGGTGGCCACGTTCTTCGGCGACCCGAGCCTCGGCATGAAGTTCTAGCGCGTCTTTGGGCTGACGCCTAAACCACCTAGATCATGGGGCTATAGTCCGCGGCCAGAGGAAAAGGGGTTCCCTCATTGACCCGAGGGGCCTCTCTTCGCTAGTTTGCGCGGGTCTGCCCTAATGAAGGAGAGGTTTATGCGTTTTGGAATCCTGGCTTTTGTTTCTATGGCGGTTGGGCTTCAGGCGTTTGGCGCGTTTCAGTTCACCTGCACGGAAAACACCTGGTGGGTAGAAAATAGAGGGGCGTTTCTGAAGAAGGGGGAGGTGGTGACGGCCGAGGTTAATTTAGACAAAGTCACCCTCAGTTTTTCGACGATGACCCCGAAGAAGGTGGTGGCTGAGCGCGATCACCGCTTTCAGACGGGATACCGCTACATCGATTCTGATACCAATTTTACAAAATCGGACAACGGCCAGACCGGAGTCTTCGTGTCGTCCAAGATCGTCAAGCACACGTTGGAGGCTGGGAAAGCGGCCAGAATCTCGATCACCACCAACGAGGCCAACGACTCCGATAGCGACATTGAAGAAGGCGCTAAGGGCCCTGATTTCCTTTGGACCACAGCGACCCGGCTCGACTGCAAATCTAAGTGAGTTGCCACCTACGGGTTGGCAGTGCTAAAAACCATTTTCCCATCTGTTTGTGGGCCGGTAGCTCAGCTGGGAGAGCATCAGGCTGGCAGTCTGAGGGTCGTGGGTTCGATCCCCATCCGGTCCACCAATCTAGATCCAGTACGAACCGCCGACCGGGACGGTGCAATTCCGGTGCAACCCGAAACCGCCAGTGCAAATCCAGTGCGTTCAGTGCAAGCCGAATTCCCCAATGTTTTTGATCCCTTCAAGACAAAACTGCTTTCAGGACCGGAGCCAAAGACCTCAACGACCGTCTCATCGGGCTTTATTACAATGCCATGCACAATGTTTTTTAGCTGAGAAGCCTGTTCCCCAGGGGGAAGGCTGTCGAACTCTTCCCTAAAGATGCGAAGGGTCTCAAAGGCTTCAGAACAATCAATGACATTGCTCTTGGCTTGCTTTAAATCCTCCCTTAGCAGCATCAACTCAGATTCCAAAGCTTTCCCCGAGATGGTTAGCTCCTCGATTTTTTGGCTAAGGACTTGCCTCGTGATTGCTTCTTTTCCTTCGGCAATCGCAGCAACCAGATTATTAATTTCTTGCTCGTTTTTTCTTCTATCTTGCTCTTTGGAGTTAATGAGTTCCAGCTTATGAGCAAGTTGCCGATGGCCATTTTCATGAGAAGTCGCGATGAGTTTGGCAACGAGCTTTCTATCCTTTGCCAATTCGCGCAGACTTGCTATGACGGCTTCTTCTAGTTCAACGGCGTTAACATTCTCGTTTGAGCACCTTTCCAAATGTCTATTATCAAAAGTGGTTCGTTTACGAAAATGGCCATAGTAATAGTGCTTACCATTTCTTCCATGGCCTGACTTTCCTACAAGACGGGCGGCACATATGCCGCATTTCACCAGTCCAGTGAGTTGGAACGTATGGGTGTATTTTCTGGCCTTCTTTTTGTTCTCAGCCAAAAGGTCCTGAACGTCGTTAAAAAGTTCAATCGGGATGATAGCTGGCCATTGGGCTTCGACGAAATAGTAGCGATCTTCGTCCTTTAGACGTAAAGGATCTACGCTACGATTGTGCTTATTAATTTCCCTTTGGCCGACATAAGCACGATTGGTTGAGCTAGACCCAGCTTCCGTTAGGGTGAGCTAGACCCAGCTTCCGTTAGGGTTTGAGGATTGGGTTCCTTCCCGGGATAATTCCCGGTACCAGAAAAAAAGAAAGGAACCCAACCATGAAGAAGATAGAGAGTCTCAACTCATTTCGTCAAAGGCATTTGTTCAAC
>JACPWY010000011.1 GCA_016196825.1 Deltaproteobacteria bacterium
ATGAACAAACAGGAGCCAGAATTTCCCACTCTGAAAAAGCTAGCATCAGGAAATCGCGCAGGCACCAACTCCAGATGGCAAATTACGAATGCCGCATAGCCTTTTTTGCGACGATAACTGCGTTTTCGCGCCAGCCACTAAATATATGGGAGGTTCGTCGCTAAAATTCGATCCCAATCTTAATGGTCTCAAAGAGGGAGATGATCACGGGATTCTTAGAGGGTATGTGCCACAAATCCTTCCAAATCTTATGCTCGAAGAAGATGCGTGGCGAGAGGAGTTAAAGAAATGGCACTCAGACTATAAGCCCTATTCGTATTGGGTATGGTCTTCAGACGTCCATCCATACAATGATAGGGCCGATGGTTACCTCTTCAGCGGTTCTTTTGGCAGCATCGAGGACGCGAATAGCGAGAGTGGTAGAGGCCTTGTTCGGTGTGTTATAAGCCGCCACCGTTAGAACCATCATCCAACTCTTAGGTGGCGATGGACACTCCTCACTCTGGTTTTTAGCAAGAACCGATCCACGATTTCAGCCACTCACCGGGCACCCTGCGGGGCCAACAGTGTCAAACCTAAGGGGCAACGCGGTGACGGATTGCGCAAGTTTACAGACGGTAACTCAGGAAAACTTCACCTTTCCGCGCCAAGGACCTCCTGGAAAATTTTCATGCCGGCTCGGATTTCGCTTTCGGTCTGGTTGGCAAAACCGAGGCGAAGATGGGTTCCCGTGCGACCCTCTGGGTGAAAACGAGATTCCGGTGCAACGAACACATCTTTTTCAGCGGCGGCCTTCGCAATTCTGTCGGAGCTGCGTTCGCAGTCCATCCACACCGCCATGCCTCCGTCGGGAATGGAGACAGAGAGTGGCGATCCGATGGAATGGATGCAGTCGATGAGAGTGTCACGCCGATCTTTGTAGACTCTTCGCATTTTTCTCAAGTGGCGTTCAAAGGCGCCGGATCTCATCCAGCGGGCGAGCGCGGCCTGGACGAGCGTTTCATTCTGGCGGCTCTGGATTCTTTTGAAATGGCGGAAGGGCTCTTTGAGATCTGGCGGAATAGCGAGAAATCCTATGCGGGCGGCGGGGAACAACACTTTTGAGAAGGTGGAGACATAGAGAACGATCCCGGCCGGATCGCTTGCTGCGAGCGGCGCGAGCGGGTGGGACCGAAAATGGAATTCGTGATCGTAGTCATCTTCCAGGATCGGGAGTTTGTGGCGATGAGCGATGGAGTAAATCTCTGAGCGACGCGTGACTGGCATTGTGGCGGTGGTCGGGTATTGATGGAGCGCCGTCGTGTAGAGGAGACGAAGATTGTGACGCTGAACCGCCTCCTCGAGTGCCGCTGGGACGAGGCCTTCTTCATCGATCGCCAGGGGAATGAGTTGAGCACCGGCGGCGCGCAGCGCTTGCCATGCGGGGGGGTAGCCGAGCCCCTCGACGCCGACACAGTCACCCGGTGAAAGGAGCAACTGGGCGATGATGAAGATCGCCTCTTGTGATCCGTGGGTCACGATGATGGCGCGATCCTTCACGCCGCGGACGCGCCGGAGATAATCCCCGATCTCTTTGACGAGGGGAGGAAATCCAGCGGGGTCGGTGTAGTCGAGCGTCTCCGTTTTTCCTTTCTTGAGGCACTCGGCGAGTTGGCGCCGGAAATCATCGATCGGAAAGATTCGCAGGTCTGGCTTTCCACTTTGAAAGGCAAACCGAAATCCCCTGTCGGGGAATGTGCCATCGATGGTGAGTTGCTTCTTGAGAGTGATCGAAAGGCGTTGGGTGGGAGCGAAGAGGGGCGTGCGTTGGGCTCGCGTGAAAACGGTCGGAAGGACGGTGCAGACTCGGTAGCCCTTGCGAGCTATCGGCTCGAGCCACCCCTCGGCGACGAGCTCCTGGAGCGCCGCCGTCACTGTGTGGCGGTGAATGCCGAGTGTCTCCCCCAGTGATCGCGTGGAGGGGAGAAGGTCTCCCGGGAAGAGTGTGCCCTTGTGGATCGCGCGGCGGATGGCGGCGGCCAGGCGCCGATAGGTGGAGCGGCCCGATTCGCGATTGAGATCAATGTTGAGTTCCCTGACCATGGCTCCTCTTCTGGTCTAAATAAAAAATGAGATCTGTCACTTCTCGTTGTACCAACAGCCGCGCATTCTGGGTCAATGAAATTCGAGATCTCGACCGACCCGAAGAGGATGCAGATCGACGTGATCCACGTTTTTCTGCGCCAATCATATTGGGCCAGGGGAATCTCGCGCGAGCGTCTGGCGGTGGCGATGGAGCACAGCCTTTGTTTCGGGGCCGCGGTGTGGGAAAGGCGCTCTTGAGCGCGATTCTCAACTTTGAAGCTTTGAGTGGGGTGAATCGGTGGCTGCTCAGAACGAGCGATGCGCATGGGTTTTACGCGCAGATAGGGTTTCATCCATCCGCACACCCGGAAAGATTTATGGAGCTCTTGAGATTCGAGGAGGGAAGCCATGCGATTTCATCGGCATCATGAGCAGGGGGACTGGAACGAGGTGGAGGGTTTTGTGAGGAGCCGAGAGAGTGCGCTCTTGGTCACGCGCGGACCCCAAGGAGAGAATCATTTCGGCGTGATCAACACGGTCTTTGTGGGTGGGCGAATCGTGATCCATATCGGGCGCACCGACGAACAGGCGCGGGATCTAGCGCGAGAGGCGCGGGCGCAGCTGGTGTTTCATGAGCCGTTGTCCGTCATTCCTTCCTACTGGATCGACCGACGCTACGGAGGCGCGATCAATCAGTTTTTTCGTTATGCCGAGTGCGAGTGCTGGGCGCGGGTGATCACCGAGGGAAAGGAGATGACACTTCTGTTGCAGCGGATGCTGGATCGCTTTCAGGCAGAGCGAAGCTATGATCCGCTCGATTCGGAGGGCGAGGTCTATCGGGAAAAATTCCTGGCCATCGAATGCGCGGAGCTTGAGCCCGTGGCGTGGAAGACGAAATGGAATCTCGGCCAGGCGAAGCCGCTTGAGGCGTTTGAGAATGTGATTCGGGAGTTAGAAAGGAGGGCCGAGGGCCCCGACCGAGCGACAGCGCGAGAAATGGTCAAGTGGCGGGAACGGCACGGAACCCCTGTGGGCTAGTCTCTCCGAAGATACCGCGTGGCAACGTAAGAGCGCATTGCAAAATTAACCCCTACTCGGTCGGAAGAAATGGCCAGGCCCGTCGTCCTCCGCGTTCGCCTCCTCGACATGCCCCAGAAGGCATGCCTCCGGGGGCTTACTTGTGCGTCCTCGGTCCTGGCCATTTCTTCTTTCCCTCGCTCACGGGGCCAATTTTGCAACGCGCTCTAAGAATCTCTTCAGATGGCACGCCTAGCATTGTCAGGGTGCGAAAAAAATTGGATACTGGGGCATGTCACCTGAGTCTGCCTCGTTCATCTCTCCTGCGAAACATCCGCTCAATTGGCGCAACATTCTTTGGCTGTTCGGCACCAGTGGGGCCTCGCTCGTCGGGGTGCCCATAGCGCTGGCGGTCTGGGGCGTGACGCCTTTAGGGCTCTTTCTCTTCTTGTTGTCGCTCTTGCCTGCGCCGCTTTGTATCACGGCAGGATATCATCGCCTCTTTTCGCACCGGAGCTATCAAGCGCGGCCAGCGCTTCGACTCTATTACCTTGTCGTGGGGGCGGCGGCCTTTCAGGGCTCGGCGCTTGAGTGGTCCAACGACCACCGGGTGCACCACCGAGAGGTGGACTCCGAAAACGATCCCTACTCGATCAACCAGGGCTTCTTCCACGCCCACATGGGCTGGCTTTTCCATCAGTTCGTGCCGCTGAATCTCAGTGATTTTCCGCTCGATCTGGTTCGTGACCGTTTGGTGATGTGGCAGCATCGCTATTACGTTCCGATTGCGATCGGCGTGGGTTTTGGTGTGCCCTGCCTGATCGGAGCACTCCTCGGGAATCCGTTGGGTGGGCTTCTGTATGGCGGCATGCTTCGGGTGGTGCTGAATCAGCATTCGACATTTCTCATCAATTCGTTGAGCCATTCGATGGGGTCGCGCCCGTTTTGCCTGGAGAACTCGGCCCGGGACAATCTGCTGATGGCCTTTCTCGCCTGGGGCGAGGGGTATCACAATTTTCATCACCGTTTTCAGTCCGACTATCGCAACGGCTTCCGTTGGTATCATTGGGATCCCACCAAGTGGCTCATCCGCTCACTGTCTTTGATTGGTTTGGCTGGGAATCTGAAACGGGTGCCCGAAGTTGTGATTGAAACCACCAAGATCGAAACGGCGCAGGCGGCGATGGCCGCGCGGGGAATTGCGACCGATCGGCTGTCGACGATGCGGGAAAAGGCCCTGGCCGCCCAGGTGCAGTGGCGGACCGTTTATGCTGAGTATCTTGCTTTCAAGAAGAGCGTCTCCTCACGTTCGCGGGCGCGACGGCTTGAACTGCGGACCGAGATTAAGCTAGCGCGCATTGAATTTCGCGCGGCCTGCCGTCAATGGTGGGCCTATGCTCGGTCCCTGCGGGGAATCCGGGTTCAATCGATCTGAGCAGCGAGCGGGATTCGCCGCCCAATTCCAAAGGCATTGCGGGTGACCCGTAAGATGGGCGGGAACTGCCGCCTTTTGAACTCACTCTCCCGATAGAGATCGCGAAAGGTCCTAATCCATTTTTCTTCGAATCCAGTGAGCGAATCGAAGTCGATGCCCTCCTCCAGTACCTGGCGCACCATCTGATCCAAAATAGGGTAGGGCGGAAGTCGGTCCTGATCGGTCTGATTAGGCTTGAGCTCCGCCGTGGGGGCCCGCGTGAAGACACGCGGAGGGATCGCGGGGCACCAGCGATTGAGATCCTCGCCGAGTTGGTAGACCTCCTCCTTCACTAGATCGCCTATCACCGAGAGGGCCCCGGCTCCGTCGCCATATTGGGTGGAGTAGCCGGTGGCGAGCTCGCTCTTGTTGCTGGTGTTGAGGAGGAATCGCCCCTCCTGGTTGGCGATGGCCATCAGAATGGCCATGCGCACGCGGGGTTGGAGATTTTCCTGCGCGAGCTCGTTCAACGGTTGTTCTACTCCTGCGCTGAGGCTCTTAGAGAGCGTGGCTATTGAATCGTCGATGGGCACCTCGACTGTGCGGATCTTGAGTTGCGAGGCAAGTGTCTTCGAGTCTTCGCGGGAAGCGGAGCTGGTGAATTGGCTCGGCATCATCACGCCAAGGACCGCGTCGGGGCCAAGTGCGCGGGTCGCAAGCGCTGCCACCACGCTGCTGTCGATGCCGCCGCTTATCCCCAAAACGACGCGGGAGGCGCCGTTCTTTTTGAGAAAATCTTTGAGTCCCAAGGAGAGGGCGTCTCGCGTCCACTCGATCGGTCTCTGGGGCCACGAGGATGGCGTGGTCATTGCGGAAAAGACGGCCTCCTCAAACGCTGGCCCTTGAGTGGTGACGCGACCGATTGAATCTGTCACGAGGCTACAGCCATCGAACACTAACTCATCGTTGCCGCCGACCTGGTTGCAATAGACGACGGGGCATTTCACCACTTGAGACACTCGGGCGAGGAGGTCGATTCGGGCTTGTGGCCGGCCCTTGCGATAGGGCGAAGAGGAGAGGTTCACGAGTAGCGACAGCCCTCGGTCGCGGTAGCCTTCGAGCGGCTGTCGACGGTAGTGACGTTCTCGGAAGCCGTCGAAATTCCAGATGTCTTCGCAGATGGTCACCCCGACTTGGGAGCCATTGAGATTCCAGATCAGCGGTTCGAGGCCCGGTTCGAAGTAACGCTCCTCGTCGAACACGTCGTAGGTGGGCAAAAGCTGTTTGTGGTAGTAGCGCGTCTCTTGGCGCGCATGGAGAACGGCCGCGCTGTTTCGAAGCGGCCGCCCAAAGTGGTGCGGATTGGCTGTGAGGCAGCCGATGATGGCCGTCATGTCGCCGAGAGTGGCTCGGATTTGGGCTAGCCCCGCGTCCTGTCGCTTGCGAAGCGATGGTGAGTAGACCAGGTCTCTCGGTGGGTAGCCAACCATTGCGAGTTCCGGAAAGATGAGGAGCTGCGCCTTCAGCGATTGCGCCTCATTGACGGCCTTCAAGATCCTCTCTGTGTTTTTTTCTATGTTGCCGACCTGGGGATTGATTTGCGCAACGACTACATTCACGGAGCAACATCTCTAGGGCGAGAGGGCTGGAACGCCTTCTCGAATTCATCGGAAGAGAGGCCACCCTCTTCCCAGAGGCTGCCACCGCGGAGATCTCGGCCGTGGAGCCAGCTTGTCTGTTCATCGACAATTTCATTGGCGTCATGCATCAGCGGGAAGAACCGGACGTATTGAGATTCCTCATCCTGGTTCGTCAAGAGGTCCTTCCACGGGAAATATTCCGGGAAGAGGTAGAGAAAGAGTCCGGCCGCAAGAACCGGGGTCGTGAGGCCCATCGCCCAGCGGGAGATCTTGGCGCGGGACCGCCAGGGGCGCAATGCGCTCTTCGAGGCCTCGAGCAGCTGGTCGCGGAGATCCGGATTGATCTCACTCACGGGGAGTTTGTGAAGGAGGCCGACGGTGTCTTTCAAATTTTGGTGAAGATGGGAGCAGTCCTTGCAGCCCTCAAGGTGATCCTTGAGCTCTTGGTGGCGTGTCGCCGGAAGAATCTCCTCGATAAAGTCGGAAAGGAGGTTCTGACAGAAAAAGCAGCTCACCATAGGTTACGCCCTCCCTGTCCGAATGGGGGCCGAGAAAACAACGCCTTGGAGCAACTTCTGGAGTTCAACGCGGCCGCGGTGAAGTCGGTGGCGGAAGACCGCCCAGCGCAGCCCGAGAATCTTCAGAATCACGTCCTGATCGAGCTTGAGATGGTCATTGAGGACCACCGGGGCACGGAGATCAAAATCGAGCATCCTCAGGCGATCGCCAATCGACGGAATCTGTTGTGTGAGCCCCGCTTTATCCGTTGGGTTGGCGCGCCACCAGCTTAAGAGATCCGACTCGAGTGCCTTCAGACCGCGTGTGTCGCGTCCGGCTAGCGAGAGACGCGGGCGGCTGCGTTCGATGCCGAAGAGCGCATCCATCGCCGCGCGGAAAAGCTCGATCTGAAGAGTTTCAGCCGGAGTGGAGTCCGCCCCTTTTCGGCGAATGCGCCGGGAGAAGGTGCGGTAGATATCGGTGACGAGCTCTTCGAGGTGGACCTCTGGCACGGTCATGAGTTGGCAAAATCGGAAGAGCGGCTGGTCGGTGCGCTCGACAAAGCTCTGCAGGGGACTCGGTTTCGCCTCGGTGAGCATCAACCCTGACTTATACCAAACAGGCTTCCCCCCTGTCCAATGGAGGGATTCTCGCAGTCTTAGCCTGCTGCGCGGCGTTCGACAGCCGGGGGCCTGGTCTCTTATGATGTTGGTTTCCTGTGTTGATTCACATCTCGACGATTCTCATCCCGGCGCTTCTCTTTCTATGCGCTATCTTTGCTGCCGGCGAGGCCGCGCTTCTTTCACTGAATCGCATCCAACTCGAGGCGCTGCGTGTCTCGCGTCCGACGATCTATCGGCGCATACAACGACTTATTGCGTCACCTGATGCTCTTCTTTCCACGGTCATTATCAGCAACGAGACGTTGAATATTGTTCTGGGGACCTGTGTGGCTTCAACGGTGCAGTTGATGGTGCCTGAAGGAAGGTGGGGGATTGTGGTTTCGGTGGTGGCGACCTCGGCCCTCTTGCTCACCATATCGGAGGTGCTGCCGAAGGTGCTCGCGTTTCGTTTGCCTGTGGTGCTGGCCTCGGTGCTGGTCTTTCCCATCGGCCTGGTGCACTGGCTTTTGACTCCCTCTCGAAAGGTCTTTTTGTCCGCTGCGTCTCGGATTTTGCGATCGTTTGGAGTGCAGCCGGCGGCACCCCCATCGGTGAACGAGCAGGAATTTTTGACTCTGGTGGAGGTCGGGGCGGAAAGCGGCTCGCTGGAACGCGAGGAGAAGGATCTGATTGTGAACGTGTTTCAGTTCAGCGATCGCACCGTGCAGTCGGTGATGACGCCCTGGAATCAGATCCTCACGATTCATGACAAGATGACGGTGGCCGAGGTGCTCCAGCAGATCCGAGCGCGTGTTTTTTCCCGTATCCCGGTGCTCGCCTCCGATACGGGGGCGGTGATTGGAGTGTTGTACACGAAGGAGCTTCTGAAGCTGATGCTTTCGCCCGAGGCGGCGTTGGGGAGCACGACGGCCAAGATGGCGGTTTTGCCCCCTTACATTGTTTCAGCGAGTAAGAAGATTGCGACGCTCTTTCGTGAGTTCAAGCAGAAGAAGATCCACTTCGCCGTGGTGGTGAATGAATATGGGAAGCAGTTGGGGATCGTGACCCTCGATGACGTTCTGAACGCGCTCTTCCACACGAGGAAAAAGACGGGGACGACGGCGGCATGATCTCTTTGATCCTTCTCATTGTAAGCGTTCTTTTCTTTGTGATGTTCGAGGCCTTTTTCTCAGGGGCCGAGATCGCCTTCATCTCGGCGAATCGTCCAAAGATTTTTAAACGGGCGAAGGAGAAGCACCCGCAGGCTATCTTGGCTAAGAACCTCTTGGCCCAGCCCGAGACACTCTTTGCGACGACTATCGTTGGGACGACGGTCGCCATCGCATGTTCTTCGTCGGTGGTCACCTACTTCATCAGTCAGAGTCTGGGGCCCGATTGGGAGTGGCTGAATCTTTTTGTCCTCGCGCCGTTTGTGGTCATCTTCGGAGAGTTTATTCCCAAGATCTTGGGGCGCACCTTTTCCGACTCGGCGGTGTTGACGTTGAGCCACCCCCTGAGGGTGGCGAGCTTTGTGTTTTATCCGCTGACCAAGGCGCTTGAGATCTACGCGCTGACCCTGCGGAAGATGATCGGCGAGAGCGCTGGGAAGGGGTTTTTCTTGTCGCGCGAAGAGATCAAGGCGGCGCTGCCGGCGAGTCTCGGCACCGATGTGACGCCGGGCGAGCGGCAGATGATTACGAGAATTCTCGAGTCGAGTCGGATCACTGTGAAGGACATGCTGAAGCCGCTCATCGATGTGGTGGCCATAGAGGAGACGGAGACTTTGCAAGCGGCGTTGAAGCTTTTCATCGACTCAGGCCACACGCGGATGCCGGTTTATCGCGATCGCATCGACAATATTGTAGGGCTTATACACGGGTACGACTGTCTGCTCGCAAAGGATCTCTCGGTGACGGTGGGCTCGGCGATGCGGCCGGCGTTTTACATGCCGGAGAGTAAGCCGCTCGATGAATTATTGGACGAGCTCAGGACCCACCACATGGGCATGGTCGTGAACGAGTACGGCGGCGCGGAAGGCGTTGTGACTGTCGAGGATGTGATGGAAGAGATTGTGGGAGAGATTGAGGATGAGTACGATGTGCCGCCCAAGCTCTACCGGCAGATTGCTGATGGGTCTTATATCGTGAACGCTCGCATGGAGATCG
Source organism: Deltaproteobacteria bacterium (assembly GCA_016196825.1). Lineage (GTDB taxonomy): Bacteria > Bdellovibrionota > FAC87 > UBA2466 > UBA2466 > JACPWY01. Next base: position 9,401 of record JACPWY010000011.1, read on the forward strand.
ATGATCTCCGGGAGAATCTTGGCATTCCCATTGAGCGAGATGAGGAGTACCAGACGCTCGCTGGCTTCTTACTCAAGCGCATGCAAAAGATCCCCAAGAAGTGGGAATCGATTACAATTGATGGCGTAGAGTACGTGATTCAAAGCGCCACCGACCGCACCGTCGAAGAGGTGTACATTATTCGGCACAATAAGCCCGGCAGCTCGATGCCTCCGTAAAAGAGAGTGAAAATAATGCATTGAGTCGTGACGAGTGTAACGCGATACAATAGACAGGCCGCATAACTGAAACCGACGCCCAGTATTATGGGGTCAATTTTCTTGGGGGATGTATGTGGAAACTGTCTGTGATTTTTGCGGTGGCCATGGGGCTGAATGCGATGGCCTGGGATTTGGGCGATCTGGGCAACGTGCTTCCGAAGGCGCCGCGTGCGAGTAATGGGGAGACCTGTGCTGATTTCAACGGAACCTGGGTAGCGACTGCTGGCGCCTGCCACAGCGAGAAGGAACAGACCATTACCATCACCGCGAATTGCTCCATGGTGCAGATCAAGGAGGTGCCCACCTTTTTCCTGGTGATTGGGATGGAGCAATCGATGGGAATCACGTCGGGTCTGGGCGACCTGGGTGTCTCGACCACTCATGTTTCGTGGGCGCCCTCTTGGAATAAGGACAAGTCGGTCCTCACGACTCACGTCACTCTTAGCTCCCGCATGCTGAAGGCCATTGACGGTGAGGCAAAGGCCGGTGTCGGTACAATCGAAGCCAAGCTGGACGGCGATAAGCTCGTCGTTACCGCCACTGGCGAAGGCAAGACCGAAACCTGCACGCTCACGAGGAAATAGTCTCATCCTCTAGAAGTGCAAAGACTCAAGGCCGCTGCGGGGCATAAAATTCCGCAGCGGCCCTCTTTTTTTGTGGCCCCGGAAGGCGTGCGGGGCGTGCTTCGGATTTGACCCGACCTAGCTAAAGCCCTATAGTCTCACGGAATTTCCGCTTTTTTGAATCAATGAGGAGACGCTAATGAAAGCAACACTGATGGTAACAACTCTTTTGGGCGCGAGCTTCGCGCTGGCCGGCAACGTGACCGGCAAGGTGTCCTTTAAGGGGACGGCGCCGAAGGCCGACGTTGTGAAGATGAACGCCGATCCTGTCTGCGCCAAGGAAAACGCGGGCAAGAAGGTGGTCAAGGATGACGTTGTGGTGAACGCCAATGGCACGCTCGCCAACGTCTTTGTGTACGTGAAGGAAGGTTTGAAGAAAGAGGCGATCCCGGCCGATGTGGGTTCGCCCGTGACCTTTGATCAGAGCGGTTGCATGTATACGCCGCACGTCTTGGGTGTTCGCGTGGGGCAGAAGCTCAAGATCGTGAACTCCGATTCGACGATGCACAACGTGCACTCGCTCTCAAAGACCAACCCATCCTTTAACAGCGCGATGCCGACCAAGGGCCAGACGATTGAAAAGGACTTCAAGAAAGCCGAGTTTCCCGTGAAGGTGAAATGCGATGTGCACGGCTGGATGGCTGGTTATATTGGCGTGATGGAGCACCCGTTTTTCGCGGTGAGTGATTCCAGCGGTGCTTTCAGCATCAACAATCTCCCGCCAGGCGATTACAAGCTTGAGGCCTGGCACGAGAAGTTTGGCACGAAGATGGCGGATGTGAAGGTGACGGCGGCTGGCGCTGGCCCGGTCGAGTTCACCTTCAACTAAGGCAACTATTGAATGACTGAAATCAGGTACGCACTCCTAAGAGGTGCAGCCCGCTCGGAGCGTGTGCTGCACCTCTTAGCTTTTTTTATCTCCTTCTGCACCGTTGTGCTTCTGTGCGCGGGGGCACTTGTGACGAGCACTGGGTCGGGGCTCGCCGTTCCTGATTGGCCACTTTCCTTTGGGCAGTTTTTTCCTCGGATGGAGGGGGGCGTTCTCTTTGAGCATGGCCATCGTCTTGTGGCGGGGACCGTTGCAACTTTGATCACGCTTTACGCGGTTTTTGTTCACCTCTCAGAAGATGGTTTGTTGAAACGGCTCTCTCGGTGGGCTGTCGCGATGGTGCTCGCCCAGGCTTTGCTTGGTGGGATGACGGTGCTTTTCAAATTGCCGACCGCGGTGAGTGTGGCGCACGCGTGTTTGGCTCAGCTCTTTTTCTGTGTTGTGTGCACGATTGCTTTGGTCACCTCGCGGTTTTGGACTGAGGCGGTAAGGGATCACTCGGTGCTTGGGCGACGGCTTGCGGTCTATTCCAAGGTGATGGCCGGGGCGTTTTTTGTTCAGCTGCTGCTGGGGGCGATTATGCGCCACCGAGGGGCTGGGTTGGCGGTGCCCGATTTTCCTTTGGTGTTCGGGGGTTTTTGGCCGCCCGTTGTGAATTTTTCAATCCTCGTCCATTTGGCTCATCGAACCTGGGCCTTTGTAGTTATCGGGATGGTGGCGGTCTTTGCGATGACGATCTACCGGAAGCTTCCGTCACGGCTCGATCTGCAGGCCTACGTGGGGGCGTTGTTGGCCCTTTTGAGTTTTCAGGTTTTGCTCGGGGCCTTCACGATTTGGATGAGAAAGCCGGTGGTTTTGACGATGCTTCACCTGGCCATTGGGGCCAGCTGCTTGGCGACCGCGGTGACGATGGCAGTTTACTGCAATCGCATTTTTAGGAGAGCGTAGCGATGACTTGGCGACAACATTTTTCGGATCACCTGGAGCTCGCGAAATTTCGCATCTGCCTCTTGGCGCTCCTGATGGCGACGCTTGGCTACTGGCTGGGTGTGGGCGCGGGCCCGTTTCGCGGTTGGCATTTTGCGGTGAGCCTGCTCGGGATTGCGCTGGTGGGTGTGTCGAGCGGCTTTTTGAATCAGTACATGGAACGAGATGTCGATGGAAAAATGTGGCGCACGCTCAACCGCCCGTTGCCCGGGGATCGCGTGGCCCCACTATACGTTTTGAAGGTGGGCTGGGCGATGGGGCTCTTGGGAGAGGCGATTCTCCTGATCTTTGTCAACCCGGTGACTGCGGTTTTGGGTGGTTTGACGCTGCTTTTCTATCTTGGGATCTACACACCTTCTAAGCGTCTCTCCCCGTATTCAACTCTCATTGGAGCGATTCCGGGTGCGTTGCCCCCGCTCATGGGTTGGACATCCTCCTATGGGATACTCCACTGGGAAGGGTTCGTGCTTTTTATGGTTCTCTTCTTGTGGCAGGTGCCACATTTCCTGGCGATCGCGTGGTTGTACCAGTCTGACTATTCGCGCGCGGGCCTTCCGGTTCTGCCGGTTGTCGATCCGGGTGGCCGGGCGGTGGCACGGCAGGTAATCTTTTATCTTTTGGCACTGACTATCGTGGTTGCGCTGCCGACCCATTGGGGTCTCACTGGGCGGGTTTATCTGGTGGGGACAACTATCGCGAGCATCACCTTTCTCATTTCAGGGATATTTCTCGCGCGAAATAAGACGATGAAATCGGCGCGTGGCGTGTTCTTTGTTTCGATCGCGTATCTCCCCGTCTGGGCCATCCTGATGGTCTGCGATCTGATTCGGTAGTTATGATCATCCGAGCTGAACGGCTGGGTTACTCTTTTAAGAACCTGAAGGCACTGGACGGTGTTTCGTTTTCGGTGAACGAGGCGGAGCGTTACGCGATCCTGGGTCCGAACGGCAGTGGCAAGAGCACGCTGCTCAAGATTCTTTCGACACTCAATCGACCGCAAGAGGGGGAGATCACCTTTTTCGATGGCCAACCGGTTTCTTTGGTTGAAACCCGTCGTCAGGTTGGGGTCGTGTTTCAGTCGCCGGCGCTCGATAAGAAGCTCACGGTGCGTGAGAATATCCGGTGTTACGCTCGTTTGTATGGGATCATTCCGCGCGAGATCGATCGACGGCTCTCTCCACTCGAACAGGATCTGGATCTGACCGAGGTGCTGGATCGGCGTGTGGAGAATTTGTCAGGCGGTTATCAACGGCGCGCCGAGCTGGCGAAGGTGTTGATCACCGATCCGAGGCTCCTAATTCTCGACGAGCCGACGACAGGGCTCGATCCTTTGGCACGTGAGGAGTTCTGGGCCCTTTTGAGGCGGCTTCAGGATTCTCGTCGGTTAACGCTTGTCTTTTCGACGCACCATTTTGATGAGGCGATGCTGGCGACGCGGGTGCTGATGCTCGCGCGGGGAAAGGCCGTAGCGGAGGGGTCTCGTGCTGAGTTGGCGAAGGATCTGGGGGAGGATCTCATGCGGGTGGATGTGAAGACGCCAGAGCCGCTTGCGATTCATCTCTCCTTGGCGTATGGGCTGAGGCCGCTCACTCTGTCCGGGCGGGTGTATGCCGATGTGTCTTCGCAGAAGGGCCGACTCCCTGAGATCTACGGCGATGTCATGGCGCGGGCCGAGCGGGTGACGATTGGGCGTCCGGAACTCTCTGATATCTATTTCATCAAGACCGGCGCGAGCGAAATGGATGTGACTCCATGAGTGGGACATTGAGTTTACTCGGCCGTGAGGTGACGCGTTTCTATCGACAGCCGAGCCGCGTGATCGGAGTCTTTGGATTGCCGCTGATGTTTTGGGCGGTGATGGGGCTTGGGTTTGGTGGACAGTTTGCGATCGGCGGCGAGAATACGATGACCTACTTCTTTCCCGGCTCGATCTTGATGGTGGTGCTCTTCACCTCCATCTTTTCGACGATCAGCGTGATTGAGGATCGCCACTCGGGCTTTCTTCAAGGCGTACTTGTCTCGCCCGCTCCTCGATCGGCGATTGTGTTGGGGAAGGTCTTCGGCGGAACGTTGTTGGGTCTCATCCAGGGTATTCTTTTGACGCTTTTTCTGTGGGTGACTGCGGGCTTTCCAGCTTGGGATCAAGTTTTGGCTTCAGTTGCGAGCCTCATGCTCATCTCGTTGGTGCTCACAGCGCTTGGGTTTGTATTTGCTTGGCGGCTCGATTCGGTTCAGGGCTTTCATGGCGTGATGAACCTTGTGCTGATGCCGATGTGGATCCTCTCGGGGGCTCTCTTTCCGTTACCCGGATCGGGTGTGCTCCGACTTCTAATGCTCCTCAACCCTCTCCATTATGGGCTAGAGCTTTTTCGAGGCGCGGTGAACGGTGCTTTGGTTTGGACCGCCCCTACGACACCGCGGTGCGCCTTGGTCTTGATTGGTTTCGGATTAGCCTTGCTACCACTGAGTCTCAAGGTGATTCAAATACGTGGGCGGGAGAGTGCTGTATGAAACACCGTTGGTTTATCGCTGTGTCGGTGGGGCTTTTTGTGATGCCTATAGTGGCTATCGGTCTTTTGGGGAGCTGGAACTCCTTTCAGATTCACGATCTGCCGGTGATCAGCCAGATTCCCGATTTCCAGCTCCAAGAGAGGAGCGGCCGCTCATTGGCACTCCGTGATCTGGCCGGCAAAGTGTGGATTGGCAGCTTTATCTTCACTCGGTGCAGCGGGCAGTGCCCTTTGATCGCTCAGCGCGTGAAAAGGCTAGAGCATGACTTGAGACATCGGACCGAGGTGCGGTTCTTGTCATTCTCTGTGGATCCTGAAAATGACACTGAGGCGGTGCTCTTTGAGTACGCCAAGAAATTTGATGCCAATCCGCTCAAGTGGTTTTTTGTGACCGGAGAGAAGCGGGCCATCTATCAAGTGGTGCACGACGGCTTTAAGACGGTCATTGAAGATGGGAATGCCGACACCGAAGCGGTGCTCCATACCTCGAAGCTGGCACTTGTGGATCCTTGGGGACGGGTTCGGGGCTATTACGATGCGAATGAGGACGCAGACATGAAGAAGCTCCTCAAGGACACTCGGCGTCTAATCAAGCAGGCATTCTAAGCGTTTGTTGCGAACGGCCGACCATGATTTGCACGAAATCTGCATAGGGGAAGATGAAGGTTTTTTGGTTCATGTTGTGGGGACTGTTGGCTGTTGCTCCCTCTTGGGGAGAGGTGCGCGCGCCGGAATCTATTGATTGGCGCCCCATTGAATTGCCCGCTCCGGATCTGGAGCCCCTCAAGAAGATTGTCACTGTCGCTCTGACGGAAAAGGCGACCTCCGCTGATGTCCTCAAAGAAGCTGACGCTCATTATTATCTGGGAAAGTATGAAAAAAACTCAGATGACGCCGAAAAGCACTTCGAGATCGCGGTGGACCTTGCGGCTCAGGTGCTAGCGCGTGAGCCCAAGAATCCGGCGGCCATCGTGCAATGGTGTTCGGCCAAAGGGGCGCTCGCGCAAATGCGAAGTCCGTTCATTGCGCTGGGGTATATCGCTCCAATCGAACAGAAGTTTCTCGAGCTCAAGGAGATTGCGCCGGCATTTGAGAGTTATCTCGCCGATCGGGCGTTAGGAAGGCTCTATCAGGTGGCTCCGTCCTTCATCTCAATCGGTTCGAATAAGAAGGCTCGGTTGCATCTCAGGGCGGCTGTCGATGGCGATCCGGACAGCCCGGCGAACCAGATCTATTGGGCTGAGTTTTTGGCGGACCAGGGAGAGAAGAGCGAAGCGCGCCAGTGGGCGCGAAAGGTCCTTGTGAATCCCAAGCTCTTGACGAGCGGCTTGGAGCGATATCAGTGGGTGAAGATGGCCAGTGCCCTCCTGGAAAAATTGGGGCCTGAGGCCAAATGATTTACGATGTAATCTTTGTGGGAGGGGGCCTTTCGGCGGGACTCGCTTTGGCGTGTCTGAAGCACCGACGGCCGGAGCTTCAGCTGCTTGTCCTCGAAAAGGATCCTCATCTGGGAGGCAATCACACCTGGTCGTTTCACCCGAGCGACGTGGATCAGGCGAGCGACGTGTGGCTTGGACCACTCATTTCGAGGCGGTGGGCGAGGCATGAGGTGAGATTTCCCGAGTACCGCCGCGAGATCGCCTCTGGGTATTGTTCGATTCGATCGGAGGCGTTCGACTCTTATCTTCGGCGCCGATTTGGGGACGCGATCCAGGTGAACGCATCGGTTCGCCATTTTTCTCGGGAGCACGTTGAGTTGGAGGATGGCACACGATTCCAAGCCCGGTGTGTGATCGATGCCCGGGGGCAGTTTGAGGCGACGGGGCCGCTTGGCTACCAAAAATTTGTCGGCTGTTTCTTGAAGGTGAGAGAGCCGCATCGGATGAAGCACCCCGTCCTGATGGATGCGACGGTGGAACAGATCGATGGCTATCGCTTTGTCTATGTCCTTCCGTGGGATGAGACCACTCTTCTTGTCGAAGACACTTGCTATAGCGAGTCGCCCGCTCTGGATGATAATGGAGTTCAGCAGAGGATCGAAGCTTACGCCCGCCAAAATGATTGGGGAGAGAGCGTTGTTGTTCATGAGGAGCGCGGTGTGCTGCCAATTCCGTTGCGAGACAAGCTATCCCACCGGAAGGACGGAGTCGCTCAGATCGGGATGGCAGCCCGCCGATTTCACCCGACGACAGGATTTTCTTTGCCCAACGCTGTGCGAACTGCGGAGCTGATCGCTGGAGTGCCCGAACCCGGTCGCATGGCCCAGGCCCTGCGAGCCAGTGCGGCGGTCGAGTGGCGGCGGGGGCACTTTTTTCGGTGGCTTAACAAGCTCCTTTTTTGGGGGGCCGAACCCCATGAGCGGTTTCGGGTATTGCAGCGCTTTTATCGACTTCCGGAAAAGCTAATTCTTGATTTTTACCGAGGGGATATAAGCCTCTTGGGGCGAATGCGGGTGGTTGCGGGGCGCCCCCCTATCTCGATTTTGACTCTTTTGAGACACCTATGGGAACGTGGTCAGAATGACCTTCAGTGGCGTTGAGATCTCCGAGTTTTTAGGAGCTCGTCTGGGCAAAGTTGTGGCCCCGTTCCTGCGTCCGGTATTGCTGGATCCGGCGAACGATCTGCTCAGTCGGGGGAGCAAGAATCTGCGCGGGCAGCTGGTGAGGATCGGTTTTGCCTGTGGGGATCGGGGGGAACGGCGCCTCCTCCACTGGGGGGAGAATCTGATGGAGCGCCTCCACGCCGGGTCTCTGATCGTCGATGACATTGAGGACAACAGCGAACTGCGGCGCGGGTTGCCATGTCTTCATAAGAGATTTGGAACCCCCATTGCGCTCAATACGGGCAATTGGCTCTACTTTTGGCCCCTCTTTGAAGGGTCTCAGATGGGGCTGACGCCGATGCTTGAGCTTGAGGTCTATCGGCGTTATCACCGCACACTTCTTTCGGCCCATATCGGACAGGCGTTGGATGTGGGTGTGAGAATTGACGAAGTGAAAAGAGATCTTGTGGCGGATCTTTGTCTGGCGTCACTCGAGTTGAAGAGTGGGGCATTGACCGCTCTGGGTGTTGTGATCGGCGCGGTCTTGTCGGGGGCCGGTGTCGATCGCGTGAAGGCGCTTGAAGATTTCGGGACGCGCTTTGGAGTGGCGCTTCAAATGTTTGACGACCTGGGGAATTTTCGGGGCTCGAAGGAGCCGTCGAAGCAGTACGAGGATCTTCGTTTGCGGCGGCCCTCGTGGATCTGGGCCATCGTGGCGCGTGATTTTCCCGATCGATTCGCTGGGTTTTGTGAAGCGGTCGCTCTCTTGCCCGATCGAGGCGCCGTTGATGAGTGGGCGAAGGTGAATGAGTCGGTTCCTCGGTACGCCAAAGAGAGGGCCGTCGTGTTTCTAAATGACGCTCTTTCAGATCTGGAAAAGGGGCCAGTCCCCCAAGCGACAGTGCATTCTTTGCGCGACCTCTCGGTGCGGCTGGCGGAGGCGTATGGATAAGACAGCGGCAATCGTTGGCTCGGGTTTTGGGGGGCTTGCTGCCGCCATTCGGCTTCAGGCGAGTGGAGTGGACACCACGATCTATGAGAAGCGCGAGCGGCCGGGTGGGCGCGCCTACGTCTACGAGGATCAGGGTTATCGATTCGACGCTGGGCCCACCGTGATCACGGCGCCGGAGGCTCTGTATGAACTCTTCGATCTCGCGGGGCGGAAGCTCTCAGACTATGTCGAGCTTGTGCCGGTGGATCCCTTTTATCGACTGCATTTTCATGATGGGGGCCACTTCGATTACGGCAATGATGAGCCGTCAATGCTCCAGCAGATCGATTTCCGCAACCCTCGGGATGTGAAAGGGTACCAGGAATTCTTGAAGTACTCGAAGGCTGTATATGATGAGGGGTACTCGCGGCTGGTTCATGTGCCCTTTCAATCGTTTTGGGACATGATCCGCGTTTCGCCTCAGCTCTTGCGACTCAAGGCCTATCGATCGGTTTATTCGACGGTGAGTTGCTTTATTACAGATGAGAACTTGCGACAGGCCTTTAGCTTTCACTCGCTTTTGATCGGGGGGAATCCGTTTTCCGCGTCGTCGATCTATACCTTGATTCATTATCTGGAGCGCAATGGAGGCGTGTGGTTTCCGCGGGGAGGGACCGGGGCTTTGGTCCAGGCGCTGGTGAAGCTCTTCACGGACCTGGGTGGGAGAATTCACCTCTCGACACCGGTCAAACGAATTGTGACCGATAACAATAAAGTGCTTGGGGTTGCGACGGAGCGATTGGGATTTGAGCGGTATTCCTGGGTGGTGAGCAATGGTGAGGGCCTTCACACCTACCGAGATCTTTTGAAGGATTGTGATGTGGCTAAAAAAAGGGCGGCCAAACTCGATCGCAAGCGCTACAGTATGTCGCTCTTTCTTATCTACTTTGGGGTGAATCGCACATTCCCACTGCCTCACCACAATGTGATCTTTGGGCCTCGTTACCGTGAGCTTCTGGGTGATATTTTTGAGCGAGGGGTTCTGGCGGATGACTTTTCTTTGTATCTGCACAATCCTTCTGCCACGGATTCTTCGTTGGCTCCCCCGGGGTGCTCCTCTTTTTATGTCCTTTCGCCCGTGCCCCACCTCGGGAAGTTTGCGGGGGATTGGTCCAAGATTGGCCCTGAGTATGCGGACCGGATTCTCAAGTTTCTCGAGAAACGGCTGATGCCCGATCTCACTCGCTCCATCGTCTCCAAACGAATCTTTACGCCGATGGACTTTCAGACTGAGCTCAATGCCCACATGGGCTCGGCTTTTTCGCTCGAGCCAACGCTGCTCCAGAGCGCCTATTTCCGAATGCCCAACGTTGATCCCAAGATTCAGGGACTCTATTTTGTCGGAGCTGGTACTCACCCCGGCGCCGGTGTCCCTGGCGTGATCAATTCCGCTAAAGCCACCTGCTCCCTCATGCTCCCTTCCGCAGAAGGTACGGACTACCTTTTGAGGAATGTCCTTGAAAGGAAGTCCGTACCTTTTGGGGAGGGTGTGTGATTCCGACGGAATTGATTGAGCGGTGTCAGAAGATCATTCGTTTGGGCTCGAAGAGTTTTGCGGCGGCCTCGTTGATCTTTAATGCTGAGGATCGGGCGGCGGCTTCGCTGCTTTATGGTTGGTGTCGGTATTGTGATGACACGATCGATGCTGCTGGGACTCGGGATGAGGCTGTTCTCGGTGAAGCGTTGCGGGGTTTGCAAGAGGCTACTGAGAAGGCCTTTGCCAATGTTCCTCAGGAAAACGCTGTGTTTGAGGCGATGAGGCACATTGTTGTTCGCTACCAAATTCCCCGTCATTACGCGATGGAGCTACTTGAAGGGATGGCGATGGACATTCGCCGTGAGCGGTATGAGACTTTGAATGATCTCCATCTGTATTGTTATCGGGTGGCAGGCGTGGTGGGGTTGATGATGTCGCACATCATGGGTGTGCGAAGTGAAGGCGCTTTGCGAAATGCCGCCGATTTGGGCTCGGCGATGCAGCTCACTAACATTGCCAGGGATGTCTACGACGATGCCGAGATGGGTCGGATCTACTTGCCAATGGAGTGGCTCCGTGAGGCTGGGCTTGATCCGTCGGATATCTTGAGCCCGGTCGAGGCGCCGCGAGTCGCTGGGGTTGTGAGGCGACTTCTGGCTGAGGCGGACCGGCTTTATCGCTCGGGGGATGAGGGTCTGCGGGAGTTGCGTTTTCGGCCGGCCTGCGCGGTGGCGGGGGCGCGCTATGTCTATGCCGCAATCGGGAGTGAGGTCATGCGTCGGAAGGAGTATGCTTGGGCCGTGCGCGTTTGGATTCCAAGCCGGAAGAAGGCTCTGCTGCTTCTCAAGGGAGTGCTCTTTGTTTTGCGATCGGTTCCTGGGCGGCTAGCCCGTCCGTGGCGGCCAATCTCGATCGCGACTGTGTGGAGATTTTCGTGACACAGGCGAGCTTCGTTCAAGATGTCGCCACCTATGTGGGGCGGGTGAGGCTTTTTCAGTACGAGGATTGGCTGCGGTATACGGCGTGGGTGGGCCTCATGATGGGGCTTTTCTTTTCAACGACCTATTTTGTTTTGTTTGGCGCGTTCCACGGAGTGGAGTTTCCCGCGTATGTTTGGAACGTGCCGTTGGGTGTCTTTATCTTTGTGGTGGCGATCGCCTTCGACACAATTGGGCACCGGACGGTCTATAAGGAAGAGCTCAGTAAGGGCGAAAACCTAGTTCATCACATCACGATCTTTGCGGGGATCACGAGCATTGTGACGCTGGTTGTGGGTTATCACTACCCGTCTTTCTGTCGGTACCCGGCGATGACGCTGATCGCGTTGGCTATTTTTTACAGTGCAATCGACGAGGCGCTCCACTGGCGTCGGTATATTCAGAAGCATTCTGATCGGGTGGAGATGTGGAGCCACTTCTTTATTTTTCTGGGACACATCATCATGAGCCTTGCCTGGTGGCGCTGGTTTGACGATGGGTATCCGGGGGTGCGTGCTACGCTGATCGCGATGGGGTACTAGATGTGGGCCGTTGTTTTGAGTGTATTGCTTCCGTTGTTCGCGGCGCCTCACTCTGCGATTTTCCCAGAGGCGAGGTTTTCCTCGGTTGAGATCTATGCTTCCGGAGATGTGCGGGTGGTTGGCAGTGACACGGCCCGGCCCGGAGTTCTGGGAACCAGCGAAAAGTGTTTGCTGACCTCGAAGGTGGTGGGCACGAGTCTTCAAGTTTACTATCCAACTTCGACGCACGGAACAGTTTGCGATGGTGTTCTCACGATCACGGTTCCTCGATCTGTCTCTTTGCGATCGCGCGGCTATTCATCCGATCTCAGAGTGAAGAGCGTGGACGGTGGAATTGAGGTGAATCAAAACCTTGGGTCGGTGAGTATCGAAAAGGCCGCGGGGCCGATCTCCATCCGAATGGCCCAGGGCCAGGTGCGGGCGAGCGGCCTTTCAGGCGATTTGGACCTTTGGTTGGGGCGGGGGGCAGCGCAGTTTGGATTTCAGAGTGTTTCCCCGAACTCGCGTGTGAGCTTCATGACCGGGGACGCCTCGGTGGATTTGAAGGTGCCATCTGGAAGCGCCATTGCAATTGTGCGGCGGCAAAAGTTTGGGACCTTGATCAGCGAATTGCCGATCTCGGCTACCCCACAGATGAAGATCTCCATGCGCTCCGAAACAGGAAACATCAGGATTCTTGCGACCGCGCCATCCCCTGGCGTTTTCTGAAGAGATTCCGCATCGACTCATTCCCAACAATTCCTTAACGATCTCCCAACGGTTTCCTAACTGGTCACACGCTGGTTTCTCAGGCATTTAGTCTACGTTCTTTAATCAACCAAAACTGGGAGAAAAAAGATGGACGGGAAAACCAATTGGGCCCTCGGTGTGTTGTTGTGCGTTTATTGTAGCGCGGTCAACTCTAGCCCCATTGCGCCTAAGTAGTGGCTGGCGCGAAACTCCCTGCATAATTTCTTAGTTTATCGACGAGAAACGGCTTGATGTCTGTCTCATGGTGTGGTGATTTGTGTGGCATCAGCATGGGTTTTGGCATCTTGTTTCTACTTTTTCTCCTGCACAA
>JACPWY010000005.1 GCA_016196825.1 Deltaproteobacteria bacterium
ATGCCACGACTTGGTCAATATATTTCTGATCTGGAATGTTCCATGGTGTCAGGGCAAAATGAGCAAACCGACTGCTTGTATAGTCCCACACTGCTTGAATTTTGGCTCCGGCTTGTGCCGCACTCCCCCCAGAACCGGGAAAGGCCTCCTTGAGACTGTCTGGGAGGGCAAAACCGGTGCTGTCAGCGAGATACACCTTGGTAAAAGAGGCGCAGAATTCCTCCTCGCAGACTTGTTCGATGGCGTGTGTTTTTGCCCACACGTGCTGGATCATCTCCTGCAGAAAAGCGTGCGCGCGTTTATTCATACGTTGATAAAGCCCTTCTGGAGACACCTCGACATGCTCGTCCACCTGCGTCGCTTTCGCCGCCAGTTGCGCGAAGCTCGTTTTGGCATCACTCCACACCCCGAAGGTGACCAAGGCCAGAAAGAGTTTCCCCGTAATTTTCGAGGTACGTTGCACAAAACCCGTTCGCCGTGCGGCGGCTTCAATATGTTCGGCGGCAAAGAATTCTGTTAGCATAGTCAGGGAGCTGAGCAAATGTTCAGCCATAGAAGTCTCCTTCGTACCGTGTTAGGACGAGCACCCCATGCCATCTTAACACGGTCGGGAGACTTCTTTCTGCCTTGGCAATTCAACAGGTTATTCCGTTAGCTTAATGCCTATGGGGGCTACGGGCCCGGTGCCGTCGTCGCTCCAGCCAGGCTATGTTGATACGCCACAGCGTTGGCGTTTATGCAGGAGGGTGCCAGGGTGGTGGTGGCCGACCGGATCGGGCCCGGTGGGGGACAGACGGTGCAGATGATCAAGGATGCCGGAGGGGAAGCTGTCTTTGTCCCGTGTGATTGGTGTAGCGGATGGCCAGGGTAGCCCCGTCTGCCACCTCCCGGGCATAGCGCATCGCGGCATGCATCAGCTCAGCCGCAGGGACGCAATGGTTGACCAGGCCGATCCGCGCCGCTTCCTCCCCGGAGAGCAGCCGCCCGGTAAACAACATTTCCTTGGCGCGATGCGGGCCCACCAGATGC
>JACPWY010000014.1 GCA_016196825.1 Deltaproteobacteria bacterium
ACGAGAGGAACCGCGGCGCGAGGTTATCGAGCAGCACGGCGCCGGTGCCGGCCGCCACGTAGAAGCCCCGCTCGCGCCGAAATGCCTCGAGCGCGGTAACCAGCGTCCGCAGGTCGGCTGTCGTTCGTAGCACTTTCTCTTTCCGGATGGCGGTCTGGATCAACTCTATCGATTCCCACCGGCGGTCGCCGGTACGCACCTCGACGGCATTCCAGGTTCCCTGTTTGTCTTTGTTGAATCGAAATGCGGCTTCGAACTGGGCTTCCACTACCGCCTCGCCACCCATCCCGGTGTTGATGCTTTTGATGCGGACCGCATCCGCCTTCTCGAGACCGACTACCTCGGCTATTCTCTGACGTGCCTCACGAGCGCCCAACTCTCTGGCGTAGGCGACGGCCAGGAGTATGCAGATGATGAGCGCAAGGGCCGTCAGCAGACGCGGGATGGATTTCATGAAGTGACCTCCGAAGCCGGGCACGGGAGCTGCCGTTGCGATCACAGCCTTTTGGCATAGTAGCAAACGGGTGTTTGTATTGGCAACGGGGCAGTTCCAACGCCAGCAGTTCCGCAACTCTGGCATAACACATGAATTCATGAGGGTTATGAGGGGTGAAGATTCGCGGCTGGAGAGATGTAGGTTGGCAGTAGAGGTGGGAGGAGGAGCAGACCTGGGGGAAGATTGCCAGCAAAAGGGAAGAATCAGATAAGAGAAGGCCAGATGCCCGATGTGGGCAGACACGGGTGCGGGATGATTGGGTAACGCGGGTTATAAGGACCTGATTTCTGGCGGGGGAAATACCGATCTAGCCAGGTGAAGCGAACAATCGGAAGGAATCAGCCAGAGACATGCCAACACTGCAAAGGAAGGTGGAAGCCAGAGCGAGGCGAGTAGCTGGCCGGATTTGTGGTTTGAGGTTGCGCTCGTAGAAAAGATAAGTAGTCAGGAAGGCAAGGGCAAGGGTGAGCAGGAGAGCTTCCATTGCAACCGGGTTGTGGACGAAGCAATGATCCATATGCCAGTGAGTAACCAGTTCATTGAAGCCCCTGTTTTCGATATCCCAACGGTCGTGGCCCCACTGCTGAATCTTGGTAGCCGGTACCGACGGGCCAAGGGTGGTGACCCAGACCCAGGTTGCTTCGATGATATTTCCGGTTGTTTGTCTGGGCTTCGATTGCGGCACTACTTTCTTGGATAGGGTTTTCTCTTCGGCCCAGACAACACGAACCGGCCGGCCCAGAGTGGTGAACGACCTCAAATTGGGAATGTCCCAAATCCGCGAGGTGCGCGCGCCGTCCTGGAATGTTCTCGGTTTGATTACGGATCGAAGACCTTCAGCGTCTTTGTAAAGGTCTCTGGCCTCCTGCTTCATCACCACGATGACGTGTTTTCCAGCCTCGACGATCATTCGAATGAATGGGGCTTCCAAATAAATCGCATCAGCAGTGATCACATCGATCAGGCGCGGGTAGTCACTCAGGATGCGGGCCACCAGCCGCTTTGCCGCAACCACCTCGCCTTCCTTCGGAAGAACCATCTCGATGTCCACAATCGCCGCCGGCTTGCACCCTACCCACTGGGCAGCCACTATCCGATGATAGTACTCCTTCACCTTTCTCTTCTTCCCGTTTTTACCCTTTATGGTCAACTCGCGCACAAGGCAATGATTGCAGCACCGGGATCGACTTGCCACTGTCTCATGGCCATCCAAGGCCACCACTCGATGAGACTGGCCGGGACGCTGATGAATTGCTTTGTTACGCCAACAGTTCTTATTGATCGAAATTATCATGCGGCGAAGAGGCTTCATCGACATACAAGAGAAACCCCGGCCGATCGTATCGGCGCTGGGCATCTTGTCGCGGTTGGCCCCTCGCCCGAGCTTCGAATGGCGAAACTGGTTCTCCAATGCGTTCAGGCTCGGTATTCTCAAAACAAACATCATGAATCCGCTCAGCCAGATTCTCCCGGTCTCGATCTGAGGCCGAACCCGGGCGTCGGTCAGCTCCGCCACATAGCCCCCCAACCCATATACACCTTCCAGATAACGGCAGAGTCTTCGCAGCAAACCTACCCCTTTCGCTCTTCAATACGGCGGATTGACTCCAGAGAAATCTGCTCCAGCAGATCCCTCAACTCCGAGTAACGCGATGTCCACTCACGGAGACGATCCTCCCAAGCCGAGGGGATGTAGATCATTCTATGCTTGCCAGCGATACTCATGCCCAGGTACAGCGAGCGGTGCTTTGCCTCAGGGTCGGTCTGGCACTTACAGCTCTTCTTACCGCAGGAGCGCTTCATCTCGACCAGATTGCCGCGGACAAGCCCAGGTTCATTGAGCAGCAGCCGCAGCTTGGAGTACAGGGCGCGCTCCTTGGCGGACAGCGACGTACGCGAGGTAGCCATCAGACAGCCTCCACGGGAAAAGTAACGGATCGAATAGCTGATATATCATATATATCTCAGAATGTCAAGCGAAATCTTCGCGAAAACGAACGCGAAATTGCTATGCAAGTCGCTGCTCTGCTTAACTTATGGCCTTAATGGGCTTACGCTTTGTGGACTTTCTGACTTGCGGAATTGCTGCCGCCTCGGTCTTCCCAGTAGAGGTGATGATGGGATTAGCAGGCTACTGCGACGATGCCACCATCGCTGGGTGGCTACTCTCACAAGAAATCCTAGTCCCTGTGGTCTTTCGCATTTTCAGGCGGGCGTACGCGACTCTTCCGCAGACGGACCTGACGTACTTAACAGAGCACGAGGAGG
>JACPWY010000019.1 GCA_016196825.1 Deltaproteobacteria bacterium
ACTACAGACTTCAGGATAAATGGAGTTTAGAGCTTCATGAACGCAATTTTAATTCTGACGTCGATAAGGCATGGGCAATCGCGTTAAGTTCCATGCCGCCAGGCATTTAGTCCATTGGCCAGACTTACGTTTTGTCAGTAACACGCTTGTTGGCCGTACCATAGGTTTTCGGTTTGGCGTTTGTGGGTTTGGAGTTTAGCGTACTGTCTGGGTTCGGTTTGGAGTCGGGTCTGCAAAGAACGAACAAGATTCTGCCCAGGCTATCGATAAGGTGGCGGGTCTCTGAACTGGTCAATTGTTCCAGCTCCAAAATGGCTTCGCATTCTCTAAGGCTGGCGTACGCGATGGAATAAAAGGCGTTTCTGGTCTTTCCCAGTCCAAATCGCTCAACATGCCCATTGGAAAAGCAATTCTCATTCCCAACTGGGCTGGGACTGAACGAAAACTGTACCCCAAACGCCAAACCCACAAACGCCAAACCGAAAACCCTGGCTCTTCTAAAGAATGCCGTTCAGTTGATTCTCAAGGTCATTGCTAGATGTCAAAGCAGAGAATAGGTAGTTTAAGGGGTACGGCTCGGTGTTAAGCCCGTCACTTCACGTAAGAAGCGGTCCACGTAACGTCACACAGCTGCTCAATAATCAGCTTTACCTTCTTTCCATCGCTCTTTCGGATGAAAACGAAGGCGTAATCTAGTTCACCCGCACGACCTGGTTCTATTTGATAGATCTGAGTAAGGTTAAATGCGTCGGGAAAAATCCCCTCTTTAATAAATGCCTCAGCATATTCTCTCACTTTCAAGTCGAAGTTTTCCAGGGCGTGGCTGTTAGAGATCGATTACCTTACCGGGGTTCAAGAGCCCTTGGGGATCGAATACTCGCTTGATGTCACGGAAGAGGCGCATTTCGGCGGGGCTTCGGCTGACGGTGAGCCAGTGCTTTTTCAGAATCCCTACGCCGTGTTCGGCTGAGACGCTGCCGCCGTAGCTTTTGAGAAGCACGAAGATCGTTTTTTCAAACTCGGCGCAATCCTGATTGAATTGTTCCATCGTCGAGATGGCGGGCTTCACGAGATTAAGATGCGGACTGCCGTCGCCGAGGTGACCAAATAGATAAAGCTCAATCCCAAGACCGCTCTGTTTGAGAGCCCGTTCCACCTCCTCCAGAAAAGCCGCCAGTTTTCGCACGGGAACCGAGACATCGTATTTCTTCACGGGGGCCGTGGCCTGGATGCTTTCGGTGATTCCCTCGCGGAGCCCCCAGACCTGGTCCTTTTCGGATTCTGATTTGGCGAGGAGGCCGTCGGAGACAACCCTGTTTTCGAGCATCATCCCCAGCCACTGGTCAACCTCGTCCTCGCGCCCGACGGGGAATTCGACCTCCATCAGGGCGTAAAAGGGCGAAGAATGACCGAGGCGCGACTGCCGATTGAGTCGGGCACTGACGATATCGAGACAGGCCTTGGAGAAAAATTCGAATGCCAGGATTTCAAACGGGCCCCGCCGGGCTTCGGCGAAAAAATCCAGAGTGGCTCGCGGACTCTCAAACGGAAAAAACATCACCCAGGAATGGTTGGGAAAGCGCGTGAGCTTGAGCGTTGCTTCGGTGATGACGGCGAGGGTTCCCTCGCTGCCGATGAGTAATTGGATGAGATCATAGCCGGTGTTATTTTTCTCGAGATCGCGATTGAGCTCGAGAATTTCTCCCGCCATCGTGACCGCCTGAAGGCCCACGACCCACTTGCGTGCCATGCCGTAACGAATCACTCGCAGGCCTCCGGCATTGGTCGAGAGGTTTCCGCCGATTTCACACGAACCCTTGCTGGCGAGATCGATGGGCCACATCAAGCCTTGCGGGGCGCAGTGTTCGTGCACGGCTTGGGTCGTCGCTCCAGCCTGGACGCGAACCGTGTTGCCATGAATATCCACCTCACTGAGGCGATTCATTCGCTCGAAGCTCAGCACTAACTCACCCCGGGCGACCGCTCCCCCGGCGAGCCCCGTGCGGCCCCCTGAGGGGACGACGGGGATCTTCATTTGCGAGCAGAGCTTGAGAACCTCCGACACCTCGTCGGTAGTTCGGGGGCGCACCACAAGGCCCGCAGTGCCCGCGGTCTTGGTCCAATCGCTGCCATAGCGGAGGCAGTCTTCGGCGTCGATCAGAAAGAGATCATCGGGAAACAGCCCTTTAGCAGCGGACAAAAATGTCTTCCAATCCATGGAACTTTCCGAATCAGCTCAGTTGGAGTCGCACCGGCCGAACCATAATACCCTTTGCCGCCAAATAATTCAGTTGCTCGTGGAAGTCTGAGGTCGCGACGAAGAGAATATCAATCTCCTTTTCGCTCACAACCGCCTCCAAGCGATCGGCCATGCCGAGAATGGCTTCATTCTCCGGGGCTCTTTCGGTGGAGATAACCCCCGCAAAATTGATTCCGCTCTCCCGTTTGAGTGCTTCGGTCACTAGAGGGGCCAAGTGTGGTGGCCCCACGAGGGCGGCGCGAAAGGGTTGGATTGCCAGGCGACCGAACCAGCGTCGAAACGATCCGATGGCGGTGCGGGCGCCCGTGATCGCCATGAACGTGAGCGACCAATCGAGAAGAATCACAATTCGAGAGAGATCCTGTAGGCGGGTGCTGAGAGCCGAGCCCGCGATGAGAAGGAGCGAAGACAGCGTCACGGCTTTAAAGACGTTGTATGCGTCACGCCCCTGCGCATTTTGCCAAAAGCCTCGATAGAGGCGGAAGAGAGTGAAGCAGGAAAGCTTGACCGCGATGAGAAACGGCAGCGTCGGAATGACTGAGGAGGTGCGGTAATAGTTGAGCTCTCCGGCCTCATTGAAGCGGATAACGTGGGCCAGCGTCCAGGTGAAGGTGACGATGCAGATATCGATGGCTACCTCAACGACATAGAGCATCGGTATCGGAAGATTCTTCGGGCCGCTGAACCAGGCGCGAAAGCCGGTGGGAATCGAGGGATCCTTTTGTGGAGCGGGCGGGTAGACAACGGTCTCCAGAAGAAAAAAGCCGAAGAGTGTGGAAACGACAGCAACCACGATCGTCACTAGGAGCGTCACCTCGCTGGAGGCGTTGACGAGATACAGTGAGGCCATGCTGCCGAGGAGGCCAATGAGGTACAGGACGCAAACAGCCCGAGGCTCGCTGAGGCCCATGCCGACGAGACGGTGAGAGCTGTGGTCCCGCCCGCCAAGCATCAGGGGGCGCGAAGCGGTGCTGCGCGCGACCACGACGAGAACGATGTCAAAGATGGGGACTAGCAGCACCATGGCGATCGGCGCCAGCAAAAGAAGAGAGTTGGGTTGACCCGCGACCCGCACCCGTGCCGAGAGCAGTGCCAAAAGAAACCCAAGTGGCAGACTCCCGGAATCTCCCATGAATATGCGGGCCGGGTAGAAGTTGTGAATGAGAAAGCCTCCGATGAGCCCCGCCACAATCAGTGACAGCGTGGCGTAAGGAGCGTTGGTGGGATCGAGCGTCAAAAGGGCGGCGAGGCTTATGGCGGCGATGAGGACGATCCCGCCGGCGAGGCCATCCATGTTGTCGATGAGATTAATGGCGTTACTGATTCCAACGATCCAGAGCACGGTGATCGGGATACTCAAGACGGGCCAGGGGATCGGGAGAACGAGTCCGTTTCCCACCACGTAACACGCGGCGATGGTCTGAATGACGAGTTTGCCGCCGGGGCTGACGCCCTTGTAGTCATCGAACAGGCCGAGCGCAAAGACCAGGAAGACGGCAGGTCCGATCTTCAGAAAGAGGGAAAGGTCTATCCAGGCGAGACCAACGATGAGCCCGAATGCGATGCCTATACCGCCACCGAGGGGGACGGTGCGCGTGCTCCAGCGGTTGGACACCGGCCGGGACACAAACCCGATCCGTCGGCAGAGTAAGCGGATGATTTCGGTGGTCACTCCTGAGAGGGAAAGGACCAAAATAAAGAGAGCACCCGACTTGAGGTTTAGACCGATAGACATGAGCCCCGACGCGTAAGGTCCATATGCCACAGGGGTTTTCGAGCGTCAAACGAGGTTGACAGCGGCCGAGGGATCGTCAAATTCTGACTCCTCAGCTCAACCCAGCCGTGCTGAGGAATGAGGTCGGAGGTTTTTTGGATAGAGTAGCAGTCACATCGCGGGCTTTTTCGCGCCACCCCATTCTGCGCGCCGAGCTCACCCAGATCTACTCCAAGGTCACCTTCAATGAGGTTGGAAAGCTCAGTGGTGACGCGCTCGTCCATTTTCTGGCTGGCCACGACAAGGCGATTGTGAGCCTGGAGACGATCGATGAGTTTGTTCTCAGTCGTGTGCCGGAATTGAAGACCGTTTCGAAGTATGGCGTGGGGGTCGACAACATCGATTTTGGCGCGCTGGAAAAGTATGGGGTGGCCTTTGCTTGGCAGGGGGGCGTGAATCGTCGTTCGGTTTCGGAGCTGGCGCTGGGCTTCATGCTCGCGCTGTTGCGGCACGTCCCGGAGCTCAATCAAGGGCTGCGCCAAGGCCGGTGGGATCAGCGGCCGGGGGGCCAGCTTTCGAGCCGGACGGTCGGAATCTTGGGTTGTGGCCACATTGGAAAGGATCTGGTCAAGCTGCTCCAGCCCTTCGAGTGTCGCATTCTGGTCCATGACATTGTGGACCAATCGACCTTCTACTCGCGTCACGGCGTGGAGGCCGTGGACCTCGATAGGATTGTCCGCGAGTCCGACATTCTCACGCTTCACATCCCGTGTGATCAAAGCACCCGCAACATTTTGAGTGCCGAAAGATTAGCCCAGATGAAGACCGGTGCGATCCTCATAAACACCGCCCGAGGAAACTTGGTTGATGAGCTCGCTCTTAAGCTCCATCTTCAGTCGGGGCACTTGGGGGGAGCAGCCTTTGACGTGTTTGCCATCGAGCCGCCCACCGATAGTGAGCTGATCGGGCTCTCTAATTTTCTGACGACGCCGCACATTGGGGGCGCCAGTGAGGAGGCGATCCTCGCCATGGGCCGCGCCGCCATCAAGGGGCTCGCCCAACCCCGTCCAGTCTCCGCCTGGCGAGAGAGTCGGGAACTCTCACTCAATTCTTAGAGCCTACTAATGACCTCATTAGTAACTCAGTCGGTCGCGCGCCCGCTGAATCAGTGAATGAAAATCCTGGCGATGGATTCCAAAAAGTTGCGGAGTCGCAAATAAGGAAAACCAAGCGATAAGTCCGTAAAGTCCCCCGCCACACAGCACCACAAGCAAATGGGAAGTCATCGCGAGGTGCTTGACGGCCCAATGAGAAAGAAATGCGAAGCCGAGAAAAATGAGAACGGAGGCCATTGCATGGGAAAGGTGCTTTGCGAACGACAGACCCAAAAGCTCCGTCGTGCAATAGAGTTGAAACACCATCAAGATTGTTTGAAAGGAGAGCATCTTGATCGCCAGACCCTCGGCTCCCAAACCAAGTCCGCCTCGATCCCCGGGCGCCAAGAGGAAATAGGCCATCGGAACCCCCACGATCAAAGAAAAGAGTGCCATCCGCTGAAAAATGTCGGTCCGGTTCGAGGCGTAAAAAAGGGCACTGCTCAGCTGGCCAAACGTAGCGCAGATCGGAAAGAGCCCCATGAAAAAGAGGCAACTGGCCCCTCCTCCATATTTCGCCCCGCCCATCAAGAGGCAGACCTCGCGCGAATAGATCGCGACAAATCCACAAAACGCCGCGGAAAGGGCATAAAGCGGCGGCACATAGGTTCGGTAGAGGCGAACGAGCTTGGCCCTGTCCCCCTCGGCTGATCCCATAGAAAACTCTCTGTGAATCAGGGGGACCATCGCCTGCGTGAAGAGGAGGCTTAGATTGCTCAATTGCATGGCAAATCCAAAGTACCCCTGTTCGATGCTTCCACCGAATTGCTGAAGCAGGTTTCTCTCAAAAACATTCGCAAGACTGGAGACGACCATGAACACAAACAGCGGCCGGCTGAATCTGAAAAACTCACCCCAATAGGCCCGGCGTTGAGAAGAAGAGATAGGTTCTCGGATCTGATCTCCCAACAGACCCGACCGCCTGATAATGACAAACAGCTGGGCCAAGAGCCCCAGGAAAATCACGTAGGTCAGTCCAAAATATCCCGCCAGGCTGAGAAGGTGAAACTGGGCAAGAACTAAAAGACCTCCGAGGCCAATTAGCTTGTTCCAGACTCTGGCCTTCTCCGATGAGACCGTCAGCCCCAAGGCATCGGCCATGTTGATCACTGTCGTCGTCAACCAGGTCAAAAAGGCCCAGCCAAACCCCATCACGACGATCGACAGATTTTGCTCAGGCCACACCCAACCGCTCCAAGGGGTCAGTCCAACCACAAGAATGAAGAGCCCCTGGGCGAGAAGGAGGAATGAGGCAATATACGAGTAGAAACGAACAAGCCCCGACTCCTTTGAACGCTGAGCAATTTTTGTGCAAAGCGCTGTGCTGCTCCCTGCGTCTAACAGGCTGCCCACCTGGCCAAAAAAATTTGTCACGAAGGAAAAATTTCCGTACTGACCGGGGCCCAACACGCGGGGGACAACCAGCTGCGTTACGGTATTGCAGAGACCGGACAGGACATTGGAAACGAGCTTAAACGCATACCTCTTCCTCATGGAGTCGGTTCCGGGGTGTCCGCCAATCCTAGTCACAATATTGACGATACAATAGCGACCGTACGATATTGGGTAAATGTGTATCTTCCGGGGATACCCGTGAACATTGTTCTCTGCACAACCCCCATCAGGCCTGTTCCCACATCGTTTCCGCCCGTGGGGACGACGTCGCTTCTCGAGCGTCTCCATCAAGCCGGCTATTCGCCCTACTTCTTCGATATTGATGGCCTCAGACCAGATTTCGAAACGGTCGTTGAATTCTTTCGTAAACAACAACCTGACATTCTTGGAATCAGCGCGGTTGTGTCGACTGCCTACCGCTACGTTCGTGACCTAACTCATGCCGTTCGTCGTGTCTCTCCCAACACCCAGATTGTTCTCGGGGGCAACCTCGCCGCGAGCGCCGAAATCCTTCTCAAGAAGTGCCCGATCGATCTGTGCGTTGTGAGTGAGGGCGAGCGAGTCATCGTAAATCTTGTGCGTCACTTTGAGCGATTTGGTGATTTTAGGCCGACCAAGGAACTCAATCAGATTCTGGGGATCAGCTATCTCGATCGATCAGGAAGTCTCGTATTCACTGGCTATGAGGCCCCCATCCCCAACGAAGAGCTGCCAGAACCCAACTATGATCTTCTCGAAAAATTTTCTGATATCAACCGCTTCATCACCAACCCATTCGACATTCCCCATTTCGCCCGTGATCCCCGAGCTTACGAACCACACCGGGCGACTCAGAAAACCGCCACCGTTTTGACATCGAAGGGATGCGTGGCCCGCTGCACATTTTGCCACCGCTGGGATAAAGGGTACCGCGCCGTCCCCGTCGAAAAGATTCTCTCAACTATCCATCATCTGAAGAATCGATTCAATGTGGGTTTCTTCCAGATTGGTGATGAGAACTTTGGATCCGATAAACGCCAAGTCGATGAATTGGTTGAGGCCCTGAAACCGCTCGACATTCTGTTTCACGTCGCCGGTGTCAGAGTGTTCACCGTAGAAAAGAACCCCAAGATTGTGGGTCAGCTCAAGGCGGCCGGCTGCACGGCAATGTATTTTGGCATGGAAAGCGGCAGCCCAAAGATGTTGGAGGTTATGGAAAAACGGGCCACCTTGGAACAAAACCTCTCGGTGATTCGCAAGCTCAACGAAGAGAAAATGTACACGATCGTCCAGCTCGTTCTTGGGATGCCCGGAGAAAATCGAAAGACTATCCAACAGACAACCGAATTTGTGAAACTGGCGACCGAGGGGATGGACGAGCTCCCCAACGAGAGAATTTCGGCCAATCTATTTCAGGCTCTGCCGGGAACGCCGGGTTACGAGTATATGCGACGGTGGGGAATGGTCGGTACGACACTCGACTCTGAGGAGGCCTACCTCCTCAAAATCTCCGATGTCGACGCCGCATCGTCCAAGCACTATCAAAACTGCTCTGAGGAGACGACAGAGCGGGCCATGCTCTGGCAGCATCAGATCATTCGCGACGCCATCATCCACTACTATAAGCGACGGGGTTGGACTCGACTGGTTGAAAGCGAGGCGGTTCTACGCGGAAAGATCAAGGACTACGCGCGCGGTGGGTACTTTCGAATTGCAAAATTCAAATTGTTCCGTTTCCCTTTCTTTTGGAGGTTTGAAAATCTCTTCCGCGCGCCGTTGTATTGGGTGCGTCTTTTCAATGCCCGCGTGAGATTGTATGGCCCGCTCCGCGCCCTAGGACTACAGATCGGTTTACTGCAGGAGGAGAATCGCTCGCTTTACACTATCGCTGAGCCAGAGTCTTTGAGAGAGATTGTTCAGTTTCCAGCCCCCGAAACGCTCACACTCACCGAGGCCGCCATGCTTCCCCTAAGGGCTGGTCGATAATGGCTGCGTGGTAAGGATTTCGCTATGATCGCTGCACTTCTTCTGGGACGAAAGGGGAGCCTGGGCTTTCCTGGAAAGAATACATATCCTGTTCTCGGGCATCCTCTCGCCTGGTACCCCATGAATGCGGCAAAACGCGCTCATGGCGTTGATAAGGTTTTTCTCTCGACGGATGATGATGAACTCAAGACTCTCGCCCGCGCGATGGAGGTCGAGGTGATCGATCGCCCCGCTCACTTGGCGAGCTCAACGGCGTTGGGTGAGCACGCCTATGTCCATGGATACCAGACCATCTGTGAAAGAAACTCCGGGGCAACGATCGATCTGATGGTACTCCTCTTCTGTAATGCGCCAACCATCACATCATCCACCATCGAAATGGGGATCAATGTTTTGCGACAGAACCCGAGCTACGATTCCGCCGTGACGGTTTCGCGCTACAACATGTGGTCTCCGCTGCGCGCGCGAAAACGGGATACCGAGGGGTTGCTTAAACCCTTTGTCCCCTTCGAAACGTTCGGCGATCCCAAGACGCTTAACTGTGACCGAGATTCTCAGGGAGACGTATTATTCGCCGACATGAGCACTTCGATCGTTCGTCCACGTTGTCTCGACCGTCTTGAGGAAGGCCTCTTGCCGCAAAAGTGGATGGGACAACGGATTTTTCCGCTCGTTCAAGAGGCGGGCTGCGATGTCGACTACGAATGGCAGATCCCCATGGTTGAGTGGTGGCTTAAAAGGTACGGGCAATGAAGATCGCCGGTGTCCAGATGGACGTGAAGATCGGCGAGAATGAAGCCAATCTTCTTACCATGGAACGGCATTTGAGAAGGACTGTCGCCCAGGGTGCTCAACTCACGGTCTTTCCGGAATGTGCGCTCTCCGGTTACTGCTTCAACAGCCTTGAGGAGGCTCGACCCGTTGCAGAGCAAATCCCGGGTCCGGCAACTGAGCGGCTCCACGCGATCTGCCAAGACCTTGGGTGTTTCACCATCTTTGGGCTTCTCGAGGCGAGTGGCGCTTTGGTCTTCAATTCGGCCGTGTTGATTGGACCGGTCGGCGTAATCGGAAGCTACCGCAAGACCCACCTTCCCTATCTTGGGGTCGACCGATTTACCACGCTTGGCGACCGCCCATTCTCGGTCCACCAGGCCGGCCCCATCAAAGTGGGTATGAATATTTGCTACGACGCAGGCTTCCCTGAGTCGGCCCGGACGCTCACGCTCTTGGGCGCCGAACTGATAGTCCTTCCCACCAATTGGCCCCCGGGGGCGGAATATATCGCTGACAATGTCATCAACACCCGAGCCTTTGAGAATACAGTTTATTACATTGCGGTGAACCGGGCGGGCACCGAACGAGGTTTTGAATTCATTGGCCGAAGCCGAATCGTAGACCCGCGAGGCACCACCTTGGTCGTAGCTCAGAGCAAGGGGGAGGAGGTCCTTTTCGCTGAGATTGATCCATTGCAGCCTCGTCAAAAACATTGGGTCAATATCCCCGGACAGCACGAGGTCGACCGGATAGCTGATCGTCGCCCGGAGATGTACAGACCGCTCGTCGAACCCCATTCCTTGCCCAGACCGGGTGGAAGGGCATAGATTATTCCCATGGAACTCCCGCAAACAGAACGCAAGATTTACCACAAGGCCAACAGCTTTGTCGGGATGCGGGGCCAGACCGCGGGCCACGCCGATGTGGCAAACCGCATTGAAGCGCTGCTGAAAACGGTGGTTCAGGGTGACAACTATCACAATCAGATTGTCCGGACCGCTTGCGAAGATGCCCTCGACCTTCCGGTGTCGCAAACCCGAAAGGTGAAGTTCCAGCTCCACCCCCATGTGATCGAGGAGATCCGTCGGCTCAACGAAGGTGAACTCTCGCGCTATCTTTTTTACCGCTACCGATACGATGTTTTCCCAGTCGAGCAGAAGATAGATGACTATCCGCCCTGCCTCCAGATCGAACCCACATCAATCTGCAATTATCGTTGCGTCTTCTGTTACCAGACCGACGCCTCTTTTACCTCCAACAAGAGTGGTTTTCTGGGCCAGATGTCATTGGACACCTTCAAGAAGGTTGTCGATGAAGCTAAAGGGCAGTGCGAGGCGATTACACTCGCCTCGCGCGGCGAGCCTCTCATGTGCAAAGACTTTGGGAAGATGCTCGAATACCTCCAGGGAAAATTCCTGGCGGTTAAGATCAATACAAACGCCTGGTTTCTGGATGAAAAGAATATCCATGCGATCTTGCAATCGGGAGCTAATACCTTGGTCTTTTCTGCTGATTCGGCGTCCGAGCCACTTTACAGTCAGTTGAGGGTACGCGGGAGCCTCGAGCGAGTGTTGAAGAACATCCGTCTCTTCCGGCAGATCAAGAGTGAACAGTACAGCGACAGCCGAATGATCACTCGAGTCTCGGGCGTTCGATTCACTAAAGAGCAGAACTTGGATGACATGGACGGACTTTGGGGTGAGCTCGTCGATCAGGTGGCCTTTGTCGACTACAACCCTTGGGAAAATGTCTACGACTGCCCGAAGAATGGCATGGAAACGCCCTGCTCTGATCTCTGGCGCCGACTTTTCGTCTGGTGGGATGGGGTTGTGAACCCGTGTGATGTCGACTACAAGTCGAAACTCGCCATCGGAAATGTCGCGACGTCGTCGATCTCCGAGCTCTGGCGGGGAGAGAAATACCAACAATACCGTGAAGCACACGCCGCTCAGAAGCGCTCAGGTTTGAGCCCGTGCGATCGGTGTACGGTGGTCTGATGCCACAGCCTCGGTCGGGCATTCGCGATCTCGTCAGAATCTCCACGCCTCAATCGGGGCGTTACGAACGCCTCAGACTCGATAAGAACGAGAACATTTCTGGGTTTTCCCCTGAAATCATCCAGGAAATGCTTTCGAATGTTTCGCCCCATTTCTTGGCGGCCTACCCGGAACCGGGTGTCCTCTATCAAAAGATTGCCAAGAAGCATGACCTCCCGGAGTCCCATGTCCTAGTCACCGCCGGTTCTGAGATGGCTATCCGCTATGTTTTTGAGACGTATCTCGACAAAGGGGACGAGGTCGTCTTCCTCGATCCTTCCTTTGCCATGTTCGAGGTCTTTGCGAATATCTGCGGGGCTACTTCGGTCAGGATTCCCTTTGGCCCGAATCTCTCGCTTTCGGTCGATGACATTGTGGCTGCGATTGGGCCCAAGACCAAAATTGTGGCGATCGCCAACCCGAACAACCCTACCGGCACCGTCTTGAGCGAGACCGATCTCTTGCGATTGGCGGAACACTGCGAGAAATATGACGTTTTGTTCCTGGTCGATGAGGCCTACTTCTATTTCCATCCCGAGACGATGTTTCCGCACCTCAAAAGGTTCAAGAATATGGTTGTCACACGGACCTTTTCCAAGGCCCTGGGCCTTGCCTCCATCCGACTGGGCTACGCACTGGGAAGCCCCGAGATCCTGTCATTCGTCGCAAAGCTCCAGCCAATTGATCACTGCAACGCCTTTGCGCTTAAATTAGGAGAATACATTCTCGACCACGAGAACCTGATTGGGGACTACGTGAATCAGGTTGAGGAGGGAAAGGATTTGGTCGTGGCCCAACTGAGCCGCCTTGGCGTTAGGACATTTCCAACGGCCGCTAACTTTCTGCTGATTGATCTCGGCAACGCCCCCACCAAATCCCGTATTCTGGCAGCGTGTTCGCAAGCGGGAATTCTCCTTGGCACCCACATCCGGCTCCCCTTCGAGAATCAATTTGTCCGAATCTCCCTCGGTCCTCGCGAAGCGATGGAGCGTCTTCTCAAAGTTCTCGAACCTGAGTTGCCCCCCGTGAGATAGCGTACTACCTGGCCTTCACATAAACCCGATAGTACTCATCGGCCGCCAAGAGCCGAAGTTCATGCTGCAAGATTCGCCCCTCATAGAACGAAAGGTCCCTGAGGTAGGGCCAATTCAATGCGACCACCGACTCCCTGACCAAGAGATCATCGAAATTGGAATGGGCGATATACCTTTGTCGATTGGCGATTTCCCTTGAGGGTTTCACTACGTCGATGCCAATCCCTGTAACGGAATACTCGGACTGAGTCAGGGCGGACGGAGCAAGCTCCGCATGAAAAAGGCCGACAACAAGGTATCGCTCATGGCCCGCATCTTTAAGGCCATTGAGGATCGAAACGACGGGATTTCTGCCTAAAACAGAGTATTGGAAATCCGGCCAATTCAGGCGCCAATGCGCCACCCGAGCAAAGGTCTCGTGCCGCCAGTTAAAATATAAAGGGACACAGAGCAGCCCCAAAAGAACGACTCTTTGATGCCATTGGCGAGGCCACTCCCCTAAGATCGCCATCAACCCAAAGACAAACAGACCGGCTACAGTTGTTCCATATTGCAATGATCCCACAGGAAACAGGAAGACATAGACGCTGACGAAATAGAGCCCAAAATAGGTCACAAGCGCGACCAGAAAAACTTGGTCGGGTCTGACCCCCGCTCGAAAAAATCGAGTGATTTCTTGTCGGTTGAGGGCACTCAAGAATGACACCGGGAGGGAGTTAATGAGCAGGTGGAGCGCAACAACCGAAAGGCTCCGAAGCCCGTCCATTCTTGTGTAGTTTGCCAAAGCAAATTCCTGCTGGAGCAATCGGACGTTGATTACGAGCTCAGGTACCTTTTGGTGAATCAGAATGGGGGCCATTACGCCAAGTGCTGTGACGGAAAAGGCCAGCGCGGCAGTGACCACGTTGCGCCATCGGCTTTTGGCCCCAGAAAAGACCGCGACCCCACAGAAAAGATAAACCGGTAATGACAGAAATGAGTACTTTGAAAGAGCCACTAATGCAGAAAGCGTAAAGCCGATCCAGAGCAAGATTCTGGAACCACCCTGAAGAAACCGAACGAGAGACCAGACGGAGATGGCGCAGAGAAGGTAGATGAGAGCGCTCTTGGTGCCAAGATTAGTCAATTGCTGAGTGAATTCTAATTGCGTGAGCAGCCAGAGAAGCGCCAGGATCCTTATGGCGCGACTTCGGAAATAGGACAGCAGCCACAACACCAAACCAATCGCAGCCAGGGAAAAGTAGAGTCGGGAGCCAACCAAAGAAGTGGTGAAAAGGAGCGGCGGAAAACTGATCAAGGCGTAGCCGGGCCCCTGCATAAATCCATAGTCAACCGCGTGGTATTTGCCGTGCAGGAGTTGATAGGGAACCGCATGGTAAATCCCGACATCTCCATCCATGTATTGAAATAGCCCTGTGTAGAGATAAAAAAGGGCAAGCGTGGCCACCCCAGCGACCAGCACGATGACTGTTAAGGCTTTTCGGGTCACGCTTTGTCTTTTGCCACAGACGTCTATTAACAGTCGAGAAAAGCCTTCTTGAGCGGTCTGCTTTTACGCGTCATTCCAACCACCGGCCTTGTAAGAAGGGGTTTCTTACCCTATATCCGATCCTCTGGAAGAAAACCCTCTTATGAGCACCGGAATGCGAAGTTTCTGTGGAAAGCTCGGTCTGTTCTTAGCTCTCGTTCTCGTCTGTGGCCTCCCCATGACATCAACGATCTTGGTGGTCGCCCTGTTTGTCACAACGGTATTCTTGGTTACCGGTGAATCAAGGTCGTTGAGAACTCAGATCCTAACGGTGCTGGGGCTTTGCTTCATTGCCCTCGTCAATTTCTCAGCTCCGAAACTTCTCATCGATGAGGGGCACAATTATTTTGTCACCGAAGGAAAGCCGGATGAACCTCAATCCAAACTCCTCCCTCCCGAAGTGTTTGCTTTTCTTCAAGACGCCTTTTTGAAACTGCACCCACCCTCCGGTTGGTGCTCACCTGATGATGGAGCTTGCTGGCGATTTCATGGTCGATTTCACAGAGGACAAAAGGATGAGTTGTATGTTCCCGGCTTCCAGATGGGCCCATCCCCCGCACTTTTTGCCACCTCTGGCGATGCCTTACTCCATTCACCGAAGTACTCTCGCCAAACTCAATTCATCAGTTTTAGGAATCTCTCTGAACTTCGAGCAGGTTTTACAAACCAGCTGGCCGTTAGCTATTGGGACGCGACCTCGGATCTCACCCGTTCGGAGCTTCCATTCTATGTCTTTTACGAATGGCCAAAGACTATCGCCGGAAGCCAACTGTGTTGGACTGGAACCTCCTTTTGGGAGCAGCGCGGAGGTCATTATCGTCAATTGGGATCGACGGACCATCAGATGTGTCGCGACCTAACGGACGCCGATGCAGGCCTTAAGGTGTTTGGCGTGTCCGTGGGTACCCCTTTGAGGATGATCCTGAAGCCAGCGCTGAAGTGGAGGGCCTGGAATTCTCTCAGGTGGCTCTTTCAATTTCTGGGCTTTCTTGGAGTTCTCGCGTTCGGAGTCAGGCTCCGCTGGAAGACAGCTCTCGTCCCTCTTTCTCTTGTTTTCATTTTTTTCCTTTCCCTCTCCCCCCAACTCCGCAATGACTTCGGCCATTACCCACTCTTCTCCGGACGTTCGGACTCGATTGTGTACCATGGGTATGCGATCAAAATCGCCCGGAACCTCATCGCTCGAAACTGGACCGAGTTTTTTCGGGGCGAGGAGGACGTGTACGAGTGGATTCCTGGAATGAGGTATTTCGTCGCCTACGGAAAAATCCTCTTTGGCGACACGTTGCTTTACCATCTATTGGAGGTCTCACTCCTTCCCGTTCTTTTCTACTTCTTACTTAAAGGATTTCTTCCTGCGAGCCTGGCCTATGGCCTCTCAGCCATTTTCATTCTCAATCGTTCAGAGTTTTTTCTGAATTTCGGGTGGAACCATCGATATTATGTGGACCTCGTGAGGATCTCTTTGGCCGAACCCTACGGAAATGCCATTTTTCTCCTGGGTGTATTGGTGTTGTTTCACGAGCTTGGGAAACGATCCCCTTCCCGACTGATGTGTATAGTTTTTGGGTTCCTGATGGCGCTCACGGCCGTTGTTCGCCCATTCCTCTCCATTGGCGTTGGATTTTTCATGTTAGGTGTCGCCGTTCATTTCATGTCTCAGAAGCAGTATAAATTGATCCCCGCCATGGCTCTTGGCTTTTTGCCCTACTTTGGCATACCAATTCACAACTGGTACTTCGGTCACCCTGAGGTGTTTTTCACCATCAGTTCGCGATCGCCCAATGTCTATCTTGCCCCGCCTGAGTTCTATGTTCGAGTGATCCGGAATGTTCTCTCGGGAACACCGGCCA
Organism: Deltaproteobacteria bacterium; assembly: GCA_016196825.1. Lineage (GTDB taxonomy): Bacteria > Bdellovibrionota > FAC87 > UBA2466 > UBA2466 > JACPWY01. Next base: position 15,714 of record JACPWY010000019.1, read on the forward strand.
ATCCAGCCGAGTGGGCCGCCATTACCCAGCTGTATCGTCAATGGAGTCCTAGTTGGTATTGCGTCTCTCTGTGGGTATCATCGATGATGTTTGTCACCTTTCTAGCTTTACGGGCGCACGATCTGAAATTGCGATTACTAGGCCTCACCGCCATTGGATTCCACATACCGTTGTTTATTTATGGCGGAGAGTATTTTCGGTTTAGATTGATGCCCTGGGGGCTTTCCTTCGTTCTATTTGTGACCGGTTTCTATCGCCTTGCAATCTACAAAATCGGCAAAAACGGGGAACGCGCCATTGGCCCACTGGCATCGCTCTCCCGCCGAACTCAAAACTCTGCCGAAGTGAAAGCCGATGGCCTCACACAGATTGAGATCTGACGGCATATCACCAAAATACAGAACGGAACTGGGCTCGAGTGAAAGACGCTCGCACACCTGTCTGGCGACGGTCTCCTTGCTTCCACTCTGGGAGCCGCCGATTGCCGCAAAGCTCTCCGGATCAATGCCTTTCAGCGAAAGAAGTCTGCGAATCTCGTTTTCGGGGGCGGCCGAGATAATAGCCAAGATCAGACCCCGCTCTCTACAGTCCTGAATGAACGGAGCGACCCCCGCAACGAGCGATGCAGCTTCGAGGCGGCTTTTCACTCGCGAAGTAAAATCCCTGAGAAATCTCCCCTCATCAAGACGGGGATCGCGCATCTTCATCCAATGAGCTACGCGGACGCGTTCACTCGAACCCAATTCGCCCGTAAGCGCCTCTTGAAGAGCCTTCCCTAACTCAGGAGAGTGCTCGGTGGCCACCTCGACAAACACGGCATGCTTCAGCCCCGCTGATTCCAGGATAACTCCATCAAAATCAAAAAACACAGCGCGGACGGAAATCATTGAAAGGCTACTCCGTCAGAGTGTGGCCGCTTACTGATGAAGACGGGTGGTGGATGGATTTCAACTTTTCATCAACCTCATGGATGCAATCTAAGAGGCCCTGGCCAAGATCCACGAAACGGTTACTGACAAGCTTTTTTCCAATGCGCGGTTTATAGATGTAGGGAGTGATGTTGTAGTGGGATTCTCGATCGCGGCTCTCAAAGCGTAATTCGATTCCGTTGCCCAGCATTTCGGCCACCATCGTCATCACATCCCGAACCCGAAGAGCCTGGTGACCAGTCAATAGGACATGCTCGTTGCGATAAGATTCTGAGAGAATGTCGACGCTGCACGTAGCGGCATCTTCAACGTGAATGTACTCTCTCAATTCGTTACCCGTCCCCTGATAATGGATCGTCTTCTCCTTGAGGGCGCCCTCAATGAAGGCGTGGATAGTGTTGCGTGGATCGGCCCTTCGGCCATAGAGGGACCCATACCGCAAAATTGTAAAGTCGAGTCCCGAGTTTTCTGAATAGATCTCAACGTACCTCTCGGAGGCCTGCTTACTCGCTCGATAGAATGAGCCCGACTCGCTGTAGATGTAGACGGTGCTGGCATAGACGAACCTCTTGGCGCCGCTCACCTTCGCCCCCTCCAGCGCATGAACATTACCCAGAATGTTGAGCTGGACCGTCGCCTCGGGGTTTTCCCGAGATTGTCCAATATCAGCGAGTCCGGCAAAATTGTAGACGTAGTCGGCCCCGACACACGTTCGGATCACGTTTTCCCGATCGAGGATATTTCCCACCACCATTTTCTGTGATGGTAGGAGCCAGGGCGATGGAACAAGATCGTAGATTGTGACATCGAAGCCGCGTGCGGTCAGCTCATCCGCAACATGGCTACCCAGAAAGCCGGAACCGCCAAAAACCACGACCTTCGGGCCTGAGGACTCTGTTGACTTGTCTTTTGGTTTCTTCACCGGCCCCAATAATGGTTTTTCGGACGGTCCAATGTCAAATAAACTGGCCAAAGAAGGGTCGGTTCTAACGCGGTGTTTTGAGCCTTTAAAATGAAAACGCCTTGAACTATACCTGATCCGAGGAGATCAATTGCAGAGTCGAGTGTTTGGAGGCCATTACCTCGGAAAGCGGGTGTTGGTGACTGGCCACACTGGTTTCAAGGGATCTTGGTTATCCTCCTGGCTTCTGAAGTTAGGCGCCGAGGTCGCGGGGTATTCACTCAACACCCCGTCCTCCCCTTCCCTGTTCGAAGAGTTAACTTTGACTGGGCGAATTCGACACACCCAGGGGGATGTACGTGATCTCGAATTGCTCAAGCGGACCTTCCGAGAATTTCGCCCTGAGATCGTCTTTCACCTAGCTGCCCAATCGATCGTGAAGACCTCCTATGATGCCCCTCAACTCACCTTTGACACCAACCTTCTGGGGACGGTCAATGTCCTTGAGTGTCTCCGATCATCGTCGACAACTCAGGCTGGGGTCATCATTACTAGCGACAAGTGTTACGAAAATGTGGAGTGGGAGTACGGCTATCGAGAAACCGACCGCCTCGGGGGCAAAGATCCCTACAGCGCATCCAAGGCCTGTGCTGAGATCGCCTTCTCGAGCTACTCGCGATCATTCTTCGCCGATCCGGACGGCTGTCATGTGGCCTCAGTCCGGGCCGGAAACGTTATTGGCGGTGGCGATTGGGCGAAGAATCGCCTCGTACCCGATTTGATGCGGAGCTGGTCCAAGAAGGAGACTGCCGTTCTGCGAAATCCCCATTCGACACGACCGTGGCAGCATGTTCTTGAGCCTCTGAGCGGATATCTTTGGCTGGGGGCTCAGTTGCGCAATGACCCAGGGGCTCTCTCGGGCGAAGCGTTCAACTTCGGACCTGAGTCCAAAGCCGACCACTCTGTGGTTGAGGTCGCCCGCGCCCTAGAAGACGTCTGGCCCGGCCGGCAGGTTTCCGCTCAAGGCACTTCCGGAGCTGTCGCAGAGGCCGGACTTCTCAAACTTAACTGCGATAAATCAAACCGTCGTTTGGGTTGGCTCTCAACGCTTTCGTTCTTAGAGACGATCGACTTCACCGGAAGCTGGTACCGGCGTTTCTACGAGGACAAGGCTTCCGCCAATGAGCTGACGGTCAGCCAGATCGACCATTATGAAACCTTGGCGCGCGAGCGCAAGCAGGCGTGGCTGTCATGATTCATGGGCTCACAGTTCAACCGCTGAGGACGATTCGCGATGACAGGGGTAGTGTGCTCCATATGCTTCGAGCCGACTCTCCTCTTTTTTCCCAGTTTGGCGAGGCCTATTTTTCAACGGTTCGCGAAGGTGTCGTCAAGGCCTGGAAACGCCACCTCAGGATGACGCAACATTTTGCCATCCCCGTAGGAACCATTCGTTTTGTTTTTCATGATGACCGCCCCCATTCTCCAACCGTCGGAAAGACCGAAGAATGGGAGAGTGGCGAAAACAGATACGAACTGATTCGAATTCCCCCCATGATCTGGTACGGCTTTCAGGGCATCGGTTCGGGGGTGAATCTCATCGCGAATATCACCGACATCCCTTTTGAGGAAGGCGAGGTTGAACGGCGCCCAATCGATCACCCTGAGATACCGTTTCAATGGACATGAAACCTCTCGTCTCAATCATCATGAATGGCTTCAATGGCGCGAAATATTTGCGCGAGGCCATTCAGAGCCTTCTCGACCAAACTTATGAAAACTGGGAACTCATCGTTTGGGACAATCAATCCAAAGACGATACGGCTGAAATTGCCAAGAGCTATTCCGATCCCCGCATCCGGTATTTCTACGCCCCGACCCACACCGCTCTTGGACCAGCCAGGGCCGAGGCTCTCAAGGAGGCCCGTGGCGAGTGGGTGGGTTTTCTCGACGTGGATGATCTCTTCCTGCCAAACAAGCTCGAGCGCCAGATGGCTGAAGCTGAAAAGCGAGGGAATTCCGTTTCTCTTATCTATTGCCGCACACTCGGTTTCACCGATGATGGGAGGCAGTGGGAGTTTCCGTACAAGATGAAGGGGCAACTCTTGCCCGAGGGGAAAGTGATCCGAGACCTGCTCCTGCGCGGCAACTTCATGGCCTTTGTCTCGGTTCTTTTTCGCCGATCGGCCCTGATGGCCAGTGGTGGGCTTCTATCGGATTTCACGTTTTCAATGGACAACTATTTGAATGTAGCCATTGCCTCAGAACACGATGTTTGTGCGGTGGATGAGTACCTCTGCCGATACCGTGTGCATGGTGGGAGTATGACCGCCAAGGTGGCGCTCACGGGGTATCAGGAATCGATTAGAATTCTGGAAAGGTGGCGCTCCGTCCTGAGCGACCGCGAATTTGAGGCCAGACTTGCCCAGTATTACACCCTGATGGGGGCCAAGCAGATTCTGACGGGGAGTTATGCTCAGGGCCTTAAGACCATTCTCACCCGGGGCTCTTTCCTATTTGTATTGAATCGCTTAGCGTATGCCCTGCGTCGTGGGCTGACCGGCCACTACTGGTCCTTGATGAACCCCGGTTGAACCGGGGGTTCTAGCTGGGTGAGGTGAACTTGAAGGTTGTTATTCTTTGCGGCGGGTACGGAACTCGCATCCGAGATGTCTCGGAGGATCTCCCTAAGCCCATGATCCCCGTGGGGGGGTACCCCATCCTCTGGCACATCATGAAGTATTACGCGAGTTTCAAGTTCAAAGAGTTCGTACTTTGCTTGGGTTATAAGAGCACCGTGATCAAGGATTTCTTCCTTAACTACAAAGCCCACACGCGGGATTTCACGATGCACCTTGGGGGGCAAACCCCGATCGCATACCAGGAAGAACATTCTGAGAGCGATTGGCGGGTCACCCTAGCGGACACCGGGTTGACATCTCTGACCGGAACACGCGTCAAGAGAATTCAAAAGTATGTCGCCGATGAGGAAAATTTCTTACTCACTTATGGTGATGGTGTCGGCTCCGTTAATCTGGATGAATTGGTCCGGTTCCATAAATCCCACGGGAAGATCCTCACTCTCACTGGGGTCCGTCCTCCCAGCCGATTTGGGGAGATCGCAAGCGACGCTTCCGGAAGAGTGATTGAGTTCAATGAGAAACCCCAGGCCACCGCGGGCTTTATCTCGGGGGGGTTTTTTGTCTGTCGACGAGAAATCTTCGAGTATCTTCCGGCCAATGAAAACTTCATGTTAGAGCAGACGCCCATGCAACGTCTGGCCAGGGATGGGCAGATGATGCTCCATGAACATGAGGGCTTCTGGCAGTGCATGGACACGGCCCGGGATTACCAACTTCTCAATGGCCTTTATAATAGCGGTAAGGCCCCTTGGGTACTTTGGTGAGTGCGTCTGAAAGAACTTTCACGATCGTCGATGACACCGGCTACTTGGCACAACCGGGAGAATCTCTGCTCTATTGGAATCGCCCCACTGAATTGAGGTCCGGGCATTATTCCCTGCCCGACAAGGCCGATGAACTCTCGCTCACCATTCGCGATGAATACCTCGCCTGGACCTACCAAATGGGCCTTCACCCGATCAATCAAAGTACGCTGTCGGAACACCTGCGAGTGGGATCGGCCCCCTCCTTTTGGCGGACCTCTCTCGTCCATGAAAAGGAGCCCCTCAAGTCACCCCAGATCTACGATGTCTTCAAGTTGAGGGCCCTTGAGATCCTGTTGGATGAACTGGGCGCTACGAATATTCATTACAGGGGCCACAACCGGAACGTGGAGATTATCCTTTCTCGGTGGTGCCGCACAACCGGTCGGACCTATCGCAAAACGAGGAGCGGTCGAAAACCCTCATTTCGCCCTTCACCCCTGCTGCTGGGATTTCTGTACCTGGCCCTTCGCCTCTGGCGGCTGGCTCGCTCTCACCGACCGGAGGCCGCCAGTCCTCCCCGTGACTCCAAAGAGATCCTCTTAGTGACCTACTTTCCGAATATCGATAAGGAAAAGGCGAAGCAAGGCGAATTCCAGTCCCTTTATTGGGGGCGAATCCCGGCCGAGCTGAGCCAAGCGGGATATTTTCTCAGGTGGGTTTGGATCTACGCCAAGCACCCCGAGTATTCCCGGCGAGAGGCCCTCGAGTTCTGTCATCGCCTGAATCAAAAAGAGCGAGGGGCGAACTACAACCTTTTAGACCAATTCCTGACGTGGAGTTGCCTCCCGAAGGCAATCTTTGCGTATCTTTCGTTGATTGCAAGGGCCCTTCACCTTCGGGGAATCAAAACGGAGTTCCACCTCGCTCGATCAAAGATTGTTTTTTTTGAGCTCCTCAGGGACGACTGGGTGAGTTCACTCTTTGGCAAGGTGGCCATTGAGAATATCTTTTACAACTTAGCGTTCGAGGCTCTTTCTCGGTCGGTCCAGTCCAGCCCTCTCGTCGTGTACCTTTGGGAAAACCAACCCTGGGAACAAGCTCTGATGCACTACTGGCGAGAACGCCACAATTCTTCAATTTTTGGTTTTCAACACTCAACCACCCCTCCGCTTGATCTCCGCCACTTATCCGATCGCCAGGACTACGTGCTGAGTGAGACGCAACGGGATCGGATTCCCGATCGCCTGCTCGTCAACGGGGGCTTTTCCTGGGGGCTTCTCCAAAACACTGGCTTCCCCGTTGACAAACTTAAGGTGGTTGAGGCCTTGAGATATGATTCTCTGATGGGTCGACGCAAGAGCCGGATGAGAGCGCTGAAAGCAAACGGGCGGACGCTTCTGGTTTTGACGGGCTACGATCAGAGTGAGAATCGCTTCCAACTCAATCTCCTCTTTTCAGCTCAACAGCTCGGCCTCACCAGCTATGACCGAATCCGGATCAAACCCCACCCGTTCTGTGATGTGCGGTCGCTGATCTCGTCTGATCGGGGAATGGAACTCGTCTATTCCCCTTTTCGTGACCTCATTGAAACGACCGATGTTGTTTTTTGTTCGTCGACAACTTCGATCGCTATGGAGGCCGCTTGGCTTGGATTGCCGATCGTCTTAGCCAGCCCCGGCCGAGGAATGAATTTGAGTCCACTCTTTGGAAATCCGGAGATCGAATGGGCCAAATCCGGCGCCGAACTCCACCATCTTCTCAAGGCGCCCAAACCTATCAACATCGAAGACAACTACTTCAAACTCGACGCCAATCTCACCGAGTGGAAAACCCTGTTGGAGCTTCAGGCCCCTAGCGCGCCTTCGAGTGGCTGAGATTGGGCTTGGGACGTTGCGTCATGCGGCCTGTTTGATTGACGATCCCGAGGGGGTTCCCTATCTTAGCGATGGAATGGACAAGATTCTTATCACTGGGGCGGACGGCTTCATCGGGAGCCATCTGACGGAGAAGGCCGTGCGTTCGGGTCTTTCGGTCCGCGCTCTCGTTCAGTACAACTGTCGTAACCATTGGGGCTGGCTCGAGGATCTTCCCCAACAGTTTTTGAATTCGGTCGAGGTGATCTCGGGCGACCTGCGTGATCCCTTTTGCATGGAAAAGGCGATGAGCGGGTGTCAAAAGGTCTTCCACCTTGGCGCCCTGATCGCGATTCCGTATTCCTATGTTGCGCCCCATGAATATATCGCGACTAACGTGGCAGGGACGCTGAATGTGCTCGAGGCGGCTCGCAAAGCGGGCGTGGAGAGATTCATTCACACCTCCACGAGCGAGGTGTACGGCACTGCTCAATATGTGCCAATCGACGAAAAGCACCCCCTCCAGGGTCAGTCGCCCTATTCAGCGAGTAAGATTGCGGCCGACAAGTTGGCGGAGAGCTTTCACCTTTCGTTTGGGCTGCCGGTGGTGACCGTGCGCCCTTTCAATACCTATGGCCCGCGCCAATCGGCGCGCGCGGTGATTCCGACGATTGTGAGCCAGGCTTTCGACAACCCGGAGATCCGACTGGGATCGCTGACACCGGTCCGGGATCTCACTTTTGTCGAGGACACGGTGAATGGATTTCTCCTCGCTGCGAAGGCAAGCGGTGGAGTGGGTGAGGTGATCAACCTAGGCGTTGGCAGTGGCGTGACCGTGGGTGATCTGGCGAATCAGATTCTTGCTCTCATGAAGATGCAAAAGCCGATCGTTCAGGCGGATGAACGGATGCGCCCCGAGAAGAGTGAAGTGATGCGTCTGGTGAGCGACAACAGCAAGGCGCGCTCGCTCATCGGCTGGGCCCCGCAGGTGACACTCGAAAAGGGACTTTCTCAAACCATTGATTGGATCAGCCAGCACCGCAGCATCTATAAAAGTGGACTTTACAATGTGTGAGGGGAAGCGATGAGGGCGGTGATCTTGGCGGGTGGCCTCGGCACTCGGCTCAGGCCGTATACGACGGTGTTGCCCAAGCCGCTGATGCCGATCGGCGATACGCCGATTCTCGAGGTGTTGGTGCGGCAACTCGCTCGCCACAAGATCTGCGAACTGACGGTGACGCTGGGCCACCTGGGAAAATTGATCCGCACCTACTTTGGTGATGGGAGCCATTTGGGCGTTCGAATAGACTACTCGATGGAGAGCCAACCACTGGGCACGATGGGGCCGCTCAAGCTCATCCCCGATCTGCCCGAGGATTTTCTAGTGTTGAATGGCGATATCCTGACGGATCTCTCCTTCTCAGATTTTTTCCGAAAGCACCGCGAGAGTGGCGCGGGCTTTACGATCTCCTCTTTTCCGCGCGAAGTGGAGACCAACCTCGGCGTGCTCGAGACGAATGAGACGGGCCAGCTCGTTGGATTTCGCGAGAAGCCAAAGCTTCCATTTGAGGCCAGTATGGGGATCTACGCGCTGAAACGCTCGGTTGTCGATGACATCCCTGCGGGGCGGCCTTTCGGTTTCGATGATTTGATGCTCCAGCTCATTCAGTATGGAAAGTTTCCCAATGTGATTCGCCACGAAGGTTTTTGGCTCGATGTGGGTCGCCACGAAGATTTTGAAAGGGCCCAGGTCTATTTCACGGATCTGAAATCGTCTCTTTTGGAGGCGGGTGAGTAATTCCATTCTTGTGACGGGATCCGAGGGTTTTATCGGCCGCGCTCTCTGCCGGCGACTTCAGGCTGAGGAGTTTGAGGTTCACCGCTTTTCGCGATCGCTGGGCCACCAGATTCTCTCGGAAGAGGCCTTTCGCCCCTTTTACGACAAACCCATCGGTCAGGTCGTTCACTTGGCCGGGGAATCTTTTATTCCGACGAGCTGGGAGACACCTGGGCCGTTTTACGCGATGAATACGCTGGGCACGCAAAGAGTGCTGGATTTTTGTCGACGGATGGGGTCACGGCTGATCTATTTCTCTTCGTTTGTGTACGGGGCCCCAAAGTATTTGCCCATCGATGAAGAACACCCCATCGCGCCGCTCAACCCTTACACCCATTCACGCTGGTTGGCGGAGGAGCTTTGCGAGTTTTACTCCCAGCGATTCTCCGTCGATTCGGCGATTCTCAGGCCTTTTAACATTTATGGGCCTGGTCAGGACGAGCGGTTTTTAATCTCGCAGTGTGTAGGGCAATGGAAGCGGGGCGAGAGGGTGCAGGTGAAGAGCCTGACCCCGCGGCGGGATTATCTTTATCTGGATGATCTGGTGGAAGCGACTCTGCTGGTGATCCGGAATCGCGAACTCTCGGGTGTATTTAATATCGGATCGGGGCAATCCTACTCGGTGCAAGAGATCCTCACGACCCTGCAGGAGCTGATCGGCCCCACCTTCACCTTTGAATGTGTGAATCAGGAGCGCATCGACGAGGTCCCCGAGACGAGGAGCAGCAGCCGGCTCCAGACGACGGGGCTTTGGAATCCGCGGGTCTCCTTGCGAGAGGGGCTTACGCGTATTCTTCGTGAAGGGGCGATTCTTTGAAACCGCGCCTTAAGATTTTTCATATCATCACGCGTCTGAATGTTGGTGGGGCGGCGCTCTACAATATCCTTCTGGCCGATGGACTGGCGGATCTGGGGCACGAGGTGTGGCTTGTGTACGGAACGGTCGAGTCGTCAGAGAGCGAGATGTTCGATTACATGGACCGGAAGGAGTATCGGTTTGTGAAACGATATATCCCCGAGCTCATGAGAGAAATTCGATTGGGGAAGGACCTCATCGCTTTCTGGAAACTTTTTGTCCTGATCGCGCATGAGCGGCCCGATGTGATCCATACACACACATCGAAAGCAGGGCTTCTGGGTCGGCTGGCGGCTTGGCTATTGCGCGTGCCGGTCAAGATTCATTCGTATCATGGGACGGTCTTTCAGGGGTATTTCGGCGGATTGGCGAGTCGAGCGATTGGCTCATTCGAAAAATTCCTGGGGCAACGGTGTGAAGCCATCTTTGCCGACACAGAGACCGTCGTGAAGCAGGCGACGAGTCGAGGTGTTGTGCCCAGCGATCGTGCCTTTTCCATGCCGCTGGGACTGGAGCTTGAGCCCTTCGCGGATCTGGCGGGTTTTCGGGGGCGGTTGCGCCGCCATTTGGGGATCGGGAAGAGCACGCCTCTCGTCGGTATTGTGGCCCGTCTCACGCAGATCAAAGACGTCGAGACCTTTTTGCGCTCGGTCCCTGCGATTCTCAAAGCCCATCCCGAGACCCACATCGCCTCAGTGGGCAATGGTGAGCTTCGGATGCAGCTCGAGGAAGAGGCTCGCCGCATGGGGATTGCGGAGCGAGTCCACTTTCTGGGTTTTTGGAGAGAGCTCCGCGAAATTTATGCCGACATCGATCTCTTGGCGCTCTCATCGCTTTCAGAGGGGTGCCCGGTCGCAATTCTCGAGGCGATGGCTTCCGGACTTGCCGTCGTGTCGACGAGCGTCGGCGGCGTCCCCGATGTTGTTCGGGATGGTAAGAACGGACTTCTGGTGCCTTCGCAAGATTCTGAGGCGATGGCGCAAGCCGTGAATCGATTGCTCTCGGATCGCGATCTCGCCCGACAAATGGGCGCGGCCGGCCAGCGTCTTGTTCTGGAGAAGTTCACCGTTGCAGCGTCAGTCACCGCGACCGAAAGCCACTATGTGCGGCTGGTGGGGGAGAAGGCCCGAATCCCAGTTATGGGTGGTCTGATCGGGGGTAAAACTCTTTCCCATGATTCCTGACGTGGTCGACGGGCTCGTAAAGATTGTAGAACGGTGGGACGGGGATTTGTGTCCAGTGATTGTTGGTAAGTCCGGCGGCGGCGGCTTCGAATTCGGCAGAGATTTGCCAGCTCTGATCGCCTTTGTTTTCGTCCCAGTGGTGGGAGAGGCGGGCGGCGCGGGATGGGGTTTCAGCTGGAAGTTCTGAGCGGCGGGCGACGAGGACTCCGCACGCTTTGTGTTTCTGGGCGTGGTCGAGAATTTTTTCCGTTGTGTCGAGTTTTTGCGTGAGAAGACGCGGCGCGAGGCGATTTGCGCGAGAGAAATTGCGGCCGAGGTGGGTGGATACGACCCAGTCAGTGATGTCGTCGGTGATGAGTTCACAGGTGAGAATCCCAGGCCGGTTCTCTTTTATCCACCTGGCAGTTTGGTCGAGATGAGTGAACTCACGGACGGCAGGGGCGCGATAAAGGAGGAAGGCGAGCCTGCCTCGCCACGGAAAGGCCGGAGGAAACGCGAGAGCGGCGACGAGCAGACCAGCGGCCCAGAAAGGGAGCGCGCGGAGAAGCGAGCTCACTAAAATGAAACCAAACGGCAGGACATAGAAAATTCGGTATAGGATGTAGCCGGTAGGCATGAGCCAGCAGAGAAGGAGTGCCGTTGCCGGACAGAGGACCACAAAAAACGGGGCGATGGTGAGCGCCCCTTCGATCGGAAATTGTCGGAAAAAGACCAGTGCGAGGAGGAGGCTCACTACTCCCGAAATGCCGATCGTGTCGGCGAAGGGGCCGGTGCGTGACCAAATCTTAAGGGACCCGTATCGGGTGAGTTCGGGGACCGTGTTGCGAATGTGGGCGATGAAGAAGTAGCCATTGATCCGCATCGCCACCCAACCCGCGACTGCCGATAGAATGCAGGCAATGAGGAAGGCTCGGAGGAAGAGACGCCTCTTGGGGGCGGGGGCCTTCTCGTACCAATGGCCGATGAGGATCGCCGCTGAGGCGAGGGCAGTGAGGATGATCTCTTCGGCGTGGTTGAGGGCCATCACCGCCAGGAGGAGGGGAATGGTCCACAGCACCTTTCGCCGGCGTTGAAGGAAATCGAGGAGCGTGGTTTCGACCTGCACAAATGCGATAAGTGCGAGAATAGTGGAGGAGGTCGAGTAATAACGGAGACCAAAGATATTTGATCCGAAAAGGCCGAGATACGCGAACGTCTTGAGTGCGGGGGCTCTTTTGTCGTCGCTGAGCCTGAGCGCAAATCTGTAAATCATGCGGGCCGTGAAGGTGAGCCAAAAACTGCTGTAAAGGCCGAGGGCGAATCGACGGTACGGGATAGGAATCGAGCCCAAGATTGTCCAGCCCCAGAAATAGGAGAACTTGTGCCAGGTCTCACTCGTTCCTATGGTTGGGATCGTCTGCCAGCTGTAGAGGCGTCGAAAATGCTCCCAGGCATCGGACGGGTACTCAAGATACGCGCCGGGCAGCGCCAGAACGACAAAAACCGCGAGCCACGGAAGGAGCGTTTGCAGGCCAGCCTCCCGAGCGGCTGTGAAGAACCATGCCAAGTAAAGAGCGTGGAGCCCCCAAAAGATTATTGTGACAGCGGGAACTGGGATCTGGAGCGCCCAGGCGATGATATAGACCGCCAAATAGGGAAGAAAGAGGAGGGCCCCCGCTTCGTCAGGTCGCGGCAGAGATCGCGTGAGATTCATCTGGCCGACAGATTATCACCCGGATTATACATTCAGCCATGATTCTTCTGTCGTATCCCCTCTCCCCAACGACGCCCGCTTACGGCGGTGGAAAGCGCCCGCAATTTGAACAAGTGCGCTCACTCGAAAAGGGGGACAGTTGCAACATGCTCGAGCTTTTGCTCACCAACCATTCCGGCACCCACATCGATATGCCAGCCCACTTTATTAAGAGCGGACCAACGGTGACCCAGGCCCCATTGGATTTTTGGTTTACGACCAACGTGGGCGTGATGGATCTGAAACGGTGCCCGGCCCCCGGGCAATTGCTCGGATCAGAGGATCTTCCCCTAGCCTCAATCTCTGCTGATTGCGAGGCTCTTCTCCTTAAGACGGGGTGGGGCGGGCATAGAGGTGAAAACGTGTATTGGCAAAACCCTCCCGGGTTTCAGCCTGAGCTCGCGGCTGACTTGCGCCAGCAGTGTCCGCGTCTGAGATTCTTCGGATTCGATCTCATCTCGCTCTCGAGCTTTGTGAACCGAGAGGAGGGACGAAGGGCCCACCGAGCCTTCTTGGGTGGTGACCAGCCGATTCATCCGATCGAAGACATGGACCTTTCGGCACTTCCAGCCCCCATTCACAGCCTTCTCGTTTCTCCGTTTTTCCTCGAAGGGGGGGACGGAGCCCCTGTGACGGTCTGGGCCAATCTCTAGCCTGAAAGTGACAATAAATTTCGAGGAAAAATGCGTCAGGTGGGCTACTACAGCGACGTACTCACTTTTTTAAGCCGAGTCGTATCCATAGATACGGGGAGGTTTAAAAAAGTGAGTACGTCGCTGTAGTAGCCCACCTGACGCAAGCCTTGGCGGTTTTTACCGAAATTTATTGTCACTTTCAGGCTAGGGGCCAGCCATTTGACATTGGTCGCGCCCGAAAACCATTATAGACAGATCAAAGGGGTCGTATGAGCTCAACATCCGAAACGTTCTCAAGGAGAGTGTTTAGGTTTTTCGCGGATTCGGTTGTGAATGGTTTGGCGCTGAACAAGGCCAACCGTGTGACATGCCAGCTGGCTGGCCGTCTCTCCCCCACGTTTCATCTCACTCACAATGGAATCGACTACGTCTTCGCTTGTCCGAATCCTCTCACCCGCTGGCGAGCGGAAACGTTTGCGGACAAGGAGCCCGAAACCCTGGAGTGGATCGATACATTCCAAAAGGGTGCGACGCTGTTCGACATCGGAGCCAATGTTGGAATTTATGCGATCTACGCCGCGAAACGCGGGATCAACGTGATGGCCTTTGAGCCGGAATCTCAAAATTACGCGCTGATCAATAAGAACGTCTATCTGAATGGTGTGGCCGATCGCGTGAAGTGCCTCAGTGTCGCGCTCTCGGACTGCGATGGCATCGACTACCTCTACATTCCGGAATTTCAGGCTGGCGGTGCGCTCAACAACTTTGGTTCGGCCATCGATCTTAACCACCAAGAGTTCAGCCCCGCCTTCAAGCAGGGCGGACTGTCCTACTCGCTGGATTCCTTCGTGCAGAAGTACACTGAATCCTTTCCCAACCACATCAAGATCGATGTGGATGGGATCGAATTTGCCATCGTCCGAGGAGCCGAAAAGACCCTGAGGGATCTGCGGCTTCGATCGCTCTCGATAGAACTCAACGAGGTTTTGCCCGAGTCACCGGCCATACAGACCTTCATTGAAGGAACGGGTCTTAAGTTTGTCCAAAAGAAACACGCCGCGATGTTCGACGACACCCAGTACAAACAAATTTTTAACTACGTGTTCGGTCGCTGACGAAAAAGCCCAAAGGGATCCACTACCAAGGCTTGGCGGCGTCTCAAATCCTGTGCGTCCGTCACCAAAAAAGGCAGGCTGAGTAGAAGCGCAAAGAGCGGCGACAGGAATTCAGAGGTGAAGAGGAGCTGCCAGATCAGCGTGACCGAAAGCACGACCCCGAACCCCCAGCGCAATTTCCAGTCGTTCGAACTCCGAATACTCGAGACACACTGTCCAGCGAATAGAAAGAAAAGTGTGATCTGGAGGAGGACCCCAGCGAGTCCAAAGCGGACGAGATTCAAGAGAAGGCCAGCGGCATAATGCCTTTCGGCTGGCGACCGGATTCCCATGCCAAACAGCCCGGCCCGGTCCCAGGGTATCCAGGTGTAGGTGTTGACGGTGGTGTTGAAAAACGCCTCCAGGCGGGCGCCGACGAAGGGGTTCAGCGGCACCTTTTTCTGGAGAACCAAGACGATGAGGACAGCAGCGAAAATGCCGCTGAGGATCGCCAATCGTCGAAAGAGCCGATTGCGAAACAGCACAATCATCATTGCGATAAAGACCGTTCCGAAGGCGGCGTAAGAATGGTTGATGAAGAGAGCCGCCGCGTGGAGTGGCAGTGAAATCCAGAGAAAGAGCGGCCAGTCGGCGACCGTGAGCAGAAGACAGGCTACCCCCGCGAGAATGATCAGAGAACCGTATTTCGACTCTGTCGTGTAGCCGAAGGCTCGATTGAATTCGAGGGGGCCATACTTTACCTCGGCCTCTTTGCGCAGATACCCCAGGCGGTAAGGGTTGATATAGCCTTCGTTGGCGCGGCCATCGATTTCGGTGTTGGAGAGCTCCGTGAATTTTTCGAGGTTGCCTTGATCGAACGTGTGAAGGATGAGGCATTGAGTGAGAAGGGCAAAGCTCGCGATCGTCGTGCCCCAGGCGAAATAGAATCCAGCTCGCTTCACACGATCCGACTGGGAAAAGAGCGAAAGGCAGAAGAGGAGATAGGCCGCCATTTTGAGCGCCATGCCTCCATCCTCTTCGATGAGCTCGTGCAGCAATAGGTAGACAATGAGACTTCCCAGGATCGCCATGAACCATGCGCCACGCCGGGTCTGGGAGAATAGAAGAGTGTGTCGCAGAAAGAGGGTTGCCCCTCTTCGTTCCACTAAGCAGGAGAGAAACCAAATGGCGAGAAGCACGCCGACGACGGCATTGAATCCACTCGTCCCGATGACCCCCTTGAACCAGACCGCCTCTTTACTGGTGAGCAGTATGAAAAGCAGAAGGTAGAAAAAGGGAATCATGCCGACGGCCCCCCGGCACGGAAGGCCCTGTAAATACACATCTACTCACAATCCTACAGTCGCTAATGTAGCGTCAATATTCCTGTGATCAAAAGGCTAGGAGCTCGGTTCTCCAGATCGAGGCCCAAGCAAGATCGGCGCGGGCGTAGTGCTCGCAGAGCTCTTTTCGTGCCTCCTGCACAATGGTTTGGCTCCACCACGCTGTTGCATCGGAGCCGATGCGATTGAGCTGGTGGGCCGCTGCCTCCGGGGTAGTCCAAAGAACGCCAGCCTGAATCAATTTTTCAAAAACCGCTTCGGCCTCGGGTTGGAATAGAAATGTGCCGGGGCGCCAGTAGAGGAGCGTGGGTGCGTTGGCGGCGAATGCCTCGAGGATCGTCGTGGCCGGATGGTTCACAATGATGAGGCCGGCCGAGCGCAGGTGATGGGAAAACGTGGGCGCGGAATCGAAAGGGATGGCGAGGCGCTGCCAGTGCTCGCTCAGGTTCCAACCGAAATCGGGATTCAATGAGACCCGGACGATCATTTTTTGGCGGACCTTGTCATCGAGAGCCTCCACGAACCGAGCTTCATCGTCGTAGACCCTTTCCCATTGTGGGCCAGCGGGGTGGCTCTGGAAGCGCAGAAGCACACGCGGGTGGATCGTAGAAACATGGACGATAGGCCTTGAAGCGGGGGCGCCCTTTTTCCGCTGTCCGATCTTGAGCGCGGCCGAGAGTTTGAAGGAGGGCATCGGGCGCACGTCGGCTCTGGGCCAAAGCCCCTTCGAAACGCCCCAACTGTAGAAACGATCGGTACACTTTTGTTCGTGTGTCTCCAGACAATTGAAAGCGAGAACTCCATAGTAGCCGCCGTGCTGGAGCGAGCAGAGGTGGGCGCCGCGATTGGCGGCGGCCTCGGCCGCGAGAATCTTGAACATCTCATCACCGCACCAGCTGGTGCCCGAGACGATGGTGCGGGCCTTGAGAGGTCGATTCTTGGCACATTTTCTCCACTCCTCGAAGTTTTCCACGTAGAGCGTCGGGATCTCCCTCTCTATCAGGCTGGCAAGAATACTTTCGAAGCGATCTTGGCTGGACCAACCACGAAAGAGCTCGCCGCGCAGCGTGGGGTCCTTCTGCGCCTTGCCGACGGAGACAGGCGGCAGCCTTTCACTGTAGACTACACCGAGACCCTGCTTCAGGAACTCACAAGAGGCCGCGCGTGGCATCGCTCCGCCAACTATGATCGCCTCGGCTCTTCGAAGAAATACCAACCAAACTTGTGCCTCAAACGATCGCAAAGTGTTCTTCCACGAGAACGTCTTTGGGAGGGTGTGGAGCCTGCTTTGCCGTTTGATCTGAGCCCCTAGCTTTTCCGCGAGTAGGGTCGAGATCTGGAGATTGTAATGGTCCGAAAGAAGATGATCGAGGGAGGTGGTTGAAAAGTCGGGCAGGAGAAGAAAGTCCTTTTCCGCTAGGCCGATGCACTTCACGGAGGAATTATTCTGAAAGATAGGTTCGAGTGCCCGGTACCGATCGTAAAGAGCCTCGGTGAAATAGAGTAGCCATGGGCCGATGAGAATACGCCAGTAGCGCTCGTTTCGATCGAGCCCGTGAAGCGCGTTGAGCCGAGGTGTCAGCTCCCTGAGGACGCGATCGACGAGCACCTCTGTATAGCGGGCCGCCGCTCGAAATTGCTCCGGATCATCCCACGGGTAGGGGGAGATCGAAACGCGGCCGGAACGCAAAAGCTCTTCGTAATGGGGCAGTGGCTTTCGCGGCAAACACCACCGGCCGGGCGCGGTCACCGGGCCTTCGCGGGGCCAAAAATTGGGATCATCGCAAAGGACGAGCTGAATCTCTTTCACAGCGAGTGGTCTTCGGCGACCTGGATGAACTCCGCCGCCTTGGCACCGATCCCGAGAGCTTCGCCCATGGGGCCGAGGCGGGCGAGATCGGAGCCGGTGTCGATGTCGAACCTCAAATCTTCACGCGCCAACGCATCGGGGGCTGGGAAGGTGGCGATCTCAAATTCGTGCGCATGATCCCAAAGGTAGCTCGTCACGTGTTCGCGGTGGGCTGGGCAAGTGGCCACCCGATCGATCTCGCCCAGAATCTGAGCAGAGAGGACCTCGGCTCCAAACCCATCGGCATAGCCATTCCCCAACCGGCTCACGTGATTGAACGCGTAGTCGGGGCGCTGGTGGAGGAAATGTGTCACCACGCGATCGATCTCTTCGGGCTCGATGAATGGGTTATCAGCGCAAACTCTCACGACGATATCGGCGCCGCCCACCTGCGCGGCCAGGACAAAACGCGAAAGGACATCGTTTTCATCGCCCCGAACAGTCTGAATTCCCAACTCAGTTGCGACGGTCTCGAGGGCGTCGTTGCGCGGGTCGCTCGAGGACGCAAGAATGACTTGGTTCACGAGTTTCGACCGCTGAACTCGTTCGAGAACCCAGGAGATCAGCGGGCGGTCGCCGATCTTGGCCATCATTTTCCCCGGGAAGCGAGTGGAACCCATGCGAGCCTGAACCACCGCCACAACCTTGTCTTTCCAGGGGGAGAGGTCGAGATCCTTCCACTGAAGAACATGGTCTTCAGTGAGGTCAGTGGTCACTCGAGTGCCCAAGATTCTATCCCAGTGAAGAGGGCTCACGCCGAGGCCGGGCCTTTTGTATGTGATATCGAGCTCGCTGAGGGGCTGTCCCTTCTTGACACTTTTTGCGAGGACGATGCTCCGGCGAGCGTTTTTGCGGGAAACCTCTTCCGAAGGGAGTGGGGCCTTTTCACGGCTGCCCAAAAGCACTTGAATCCGCCGGGCGTTTCTGACGAACACAGCGCAATCACACGAATCCATGGCATGGTAGTGGTCATTCCCCGGAAGGGATTTGTCGTTTGTGAAGTGCTTTTCGATAATTCGGGCCCCCATCGAGTAGGCCGCTGTGAGCGTGGTCATCGTCGAATCGGGGAGAGAATGGTCAGAGTAGCCCACGATCAAATTGGGGTAGCGCTCCATCAGAGACGGAATCATGTTGAGGTGAACATGCGGATCGGGCGTGGGGTAGTTCAGCACGCAGTGGAGCAACGCAATTTCGCGGCACCCCGCCTCTGTGAGGGTCCGGATCGCCTCATCCACCTCACCGAGTCGGCTGGCACCGGTCGAGAGCACTATGGGTTTCCCGAAGCGAGCCACTCGACGGAGAAGCGGGGTCGTCGTGAGATCTGCCGAGGCGACTTTAAAAAACGGCATCAGCGGTGCGAGCAGATCCACTGCTTCGTCATCAAATGGGGTCGAAAGAAAATCGATTCCGACCTGTTCGCAGTGTTTGGCCAGAAGGCGGTATTCTTCGGGGCCAAACGCATCGAGTTTGCTGAAGAGATCAAATTGATTGGTGGTGGGCTCTTTCGAGAGGTCCCAATAGGATGGGCTGTGTTTCGAGGCGAGCTTGCCCGCTTTGTAGGTCTGGAATTTTGCAGCGTCGGCTCCGCCCTCTTGGGCCAGCTCGATGAGCTTTTTGGCGCGCTCGAGGGATCCTTCGTGGTTCACACCGATTTCGGCGATGACGTAGGGCAAGGAGTTTTCCGAAAGGTCGCAGGAGCCAAGTCGAATCTGTCGCATATCAAACACCCCGTCGGGATCGAAATTGATCTAGGATCCCTTTGAGGCTCGAGATCAGGTAGCCCTCTTGCTCTTCCGTCATCCAGTGCTGGAAGGGGAGCGAGATCATATTGTCGAAGATAGAATTGGCGTTGGGGCACTGGGCCGCTCCAAATCCGGCCTTTTGGAAAAGCGGATAGCGATTGAGCGGGCAGTACCGCACGTCGGAGCGAATGCCGTACTCAAACACCAACATATCCATGAATTCGTTTCGAGAGCGGCCCAGCGCTTGGGGATCCACGATCATCGGCAGGAGATGGTAGCTGTGGCCGCAGTCGTCGGGCTGCTTCTGGAAGCGCACCTCCGGGTAATCCTTGAGAGCTGATCGGACCCTCTCGGCGCGGGCGGCGCGATCGGCGTTCATGGATGCCACTCGATCGATCAAGGCCGATCCCAGGCCACATTGAATCTCTCCGAGACAGAAATTGTAGGGCCAGAATCCTTCGAAATCGAAATCGATATTGGACATCGCGGGGACCCAGTAGCGTTCGCGGGCCCCTTCGAACGGGCGCATGCCATTGTGCCGAAGGCCGGGTACAAGCTTGGCCTTCTCCGCATCGCGCACCGTGAGGACTCCCCCCTCACCGAGGGTGCTGATGTTTTTGTGGGTGTGGAGACTGTAGCAACCGAAGTCGCCCAACGTTCCCGAAGGGCGTCCTTTGTAGGCGGCGCCGATCGATTGGGCGGCGTCTTCGACGACCAGGAGATTGTGTTTCCTGGCAAGCAGAAGAATCGGATCCATGTCGGAGACAAGGCCGTAGAGGTGAACCACCACGATAGCGCGTGTTTTGGGCGTGATGAGGGGTTCGAGAGTGGCGGCGGTGGCGAGAAAGGTGTCGCGATCGGAGTCGGCCCAGACCAGCTTGGCGCCAGTGCGCCCGAAGGGAATGGCGGAGGCGGCAAAGGTGTGGACCGGAAGAATGACCTCATCGCCGGGCTTCAGGCGGCACAGAATGGCCGAAAGTTCGAGCGCGGCCGTTCCTGTGGCAACGGCAAAGGCGTGTTCGGCGTTGAACACGCGGCAAAACTTTTTCTCAAACTCATCCTGGTGGCGCCCCTGGGTCATCGGGTCCGCCTGTCGCATCAGATCGGCGACGAGGCGCACCTCTTCATCCGTGTATTGGTGTCCTCGGCCACTCAAAGGAACTCGATAGGTCGGTGGCGAGGTCACAATGAGATCTCCCCGTGTTTAGCCTCAAGCTTTTTTTGGTAGTGGGCCAATTGAGCTAGGTCGTTAGTCATATTTTCTGAGTGTCGACGATAGCGATACAGAGGAAGCTCGAGCCTGTGGATCTTGTATTTTTGTTCGAAGCGCAGGCGGAGATCCTTGTCTTCATGGTAGAGGAAATTATCGTCGTAAAGGCCGATTTCGAGCAGGTGTTCAATTCGGAACATGATCCCGCACCCAAGCGGATCCTGCATGCAGTTCTTGCGGGCGATGACGTCTTCGCGGTCGTCGACGAGAAGATAGTCGCACGCGATAGCATCCATGTAGGGGTTCATTTTCAGAAAAAGGGCCAGAAGCCGGATGTATTCGGCCGAAACGTAGTCATCGGCGTCGAGTCTAACGACGAATTGGCCCCGGGCGGCCTTAATGCCGATGTTGAGTGATTTGGGAAGCCCCTGTTGTTCGTTGTTCCGGATCACGAGGACATCTTCGCCAAAGAGCTCCAGCGCGTACTGCGTGCGATCGGAGCTCGCATCGTCAATGACAATGATCTCAAAGTCCTGGGGAGCGAGCGTCTGCCCGAGAAGCGAACGAATGCAGCGCCCGATATAGCGCTCTTCGTTGCGGGCGGGGACGATGATCGAGACTTCGGGATTGTGTTTGCGCATCGTTAGATCCGTTGGAACAGCTCCCGGACTTTGCGGAGGGTGAGAGTGTCTTTGTAGTGCACCCCCAAAGCATTGGTCAGGGGCCGTTCGTGAATCACCGTCGACTGATAGAGCCGCTCCATCTGCCCGTCGGACAACCCTCGGCAAACATCACTGGGAAGGGTGATTCCCTGCGCCTTTAACATCTTTTTGAAGTGGGCGGTCTCGCGGGGGTAGTAGTCCTGCATTTGGTTCATGACGAGGCAGTTGGCGAGGCAATGGTGAATCCCGAGCACGACACTGAGGCCGGCCGAGAATGGGTGGACCACTCCAACGTAGCTATTCGCGATAGCGCACCCACCGAGATAGGAGGCGACCATCAGCTTTTCGCGGTTGGCGAGCGCCATCATTTCGTTCGAATCGAAAACTTCCGAGACCAAGCGCAACGCCTCGTGGGAAAAGGCATCCCCTACGGGGTGCCGATAACTCCCCGCGAGGGATTCGATGCAATGGATGTAGGTGTCCATCCCTGTGTAGAAATACTGCTCTTTTGGCACCGACTCGGTGAGGTCGGGATCGAGGATGAGTTGGTCATAGAGCGTAAATTCGCTGTTCATCCCGAGCTTCAGGTTTTTCTTCTCGTTCATGAGAACGCAGGTGCGTGAGGCCTCGGCCCCCGTCCCAGAAACGGTGGGGATCCCAATCTTGTAGAGGGCCGGTTTTTTGACGAGGTCCCAACCCTGGAAGTCTTCCGCCTTTCCTCCGTTGGTGAGGAGATTGGCGACCGCCTTGGCGACGTCGAGAGTGATTCCTCCGCCCATTCCGACGACGCAGCAGGGGGCTTTCGCCGAATGTTTGCGAACGTTTGCGGTCATGTGGTCCGCGAGATCGGTGGTGGGTTCGAGGGCGGTCTCAACGAAAACGAGAAGATCCTGAGGGCGGACCGGGAACGCCAAGGAACCTAACCTTCCTCGGAAAAAGGCGTCTACGAAAAAGACCACAAAATCGTCAGCCGTGGTTCGGCGGGCGGCCAGCAGAGTCTCAAGCCCCCGAACAGCCCCGCGGCCAAAGGCGTAGCGGGCGATGTTTTTTGAGTTGGTAAATGTCTCCACCTTCGCCGCAAAGGTAATCAATCAGATTAGCCTTGTCACCCCATTTGCCCTGATTTACCCTGCAGCCGCAGAGGTTTCCCTTGGACGAAAAAATGAAATTTGCGGTCGATTTTGCGGTGGTGCCCCGGCTTGTGAAGGCCCACTTTCTGACGCTGAGTTTGATATTGGCGGCGGGAATGGTGCTATGCGTTATCGCCATCAGGCGCCAGCCGAATCTCTCTGCGTACCGATCGGTCATCCAGTTGGGAACCGTCTGGGAAGAAGACTCCACGGAGCTTCTGGAGCCGATTGGCATGTCGGCGTTGCGGGTCAATCAGCACTACATCAGTCCGATACTGGAGGAATACCGACGCACTCATCCTGACGACAAAGAGACGACGATGGCGGTCTATATCTTTGCGGGTGCCCAAAGCCTCGAGATCACCGGCACTGCGCGCGAAGGGGCTGAGGCCGACTACATTCGGATGAATGGGGAGGTCTTTAAGCGTCTTGCCAACGACCAGGAGCGATTGGCAGCGGAGCACCAACTTCCTCTGAAGCGAAGCCTTTCGGTGGTCGAGAATCGACTTGAGGCGCTCAAGGTGCGTCAGGCGATGATTTTGAAAAGTCAGGCGAACGTGAACGACGAACTACCGAAATTGGCCAAAGGGTTCAACGACAAAAACGTGACCGGGCAGCTTTTCCTCCTTCTCCTGCAATCGCAGCTCGACGCCCAC
The DNA here is from genome assembly GCA_016196825.1 of Deltaproteobacteria bacterium. Lineage (GTDB taxonomy): Bacteria > Bdellovibrionota > FAC87 > UBA2466 > UBA2466 > JACPWY01. Next base: position 38,715 of record JACPWY010000019.1, read on the forward strand.
TCGAAGGAGCTTTTGGAAAATACGCAGCAGCAACACTCGCTTTCCGGGGAGCGCGATAAGTTGAGCTATGAGATCGCCAGCGTGCGTGAGCCCAGTGTATTCTTGGCCCCGACGAAACAGACGACCGTTCGCCGAGCCTCGATGGGGATTCGCCTGTCGGTGGGGCTTCTTCTCAGCGCTTTGGCTGCGGCTCTTGCGATTGTCGTGATGGAGCGAGTCAGGCCTCGTGTTCTGATTCCGACCTCTGCGTAACGACGCTGGCAAACCTGGCAAAAGAAAACCAGTAAGGTTGTATTTCAGACCACATCTACGGAAAATCACCACCTATCACGGGAAATCCTCAAGTGAATATCTATCTGGGTGAACTATCGCTCACCGACATTCGTTAAGCGACGAACTAAATAGTGATCACCGGGCCCGTTCTCTTCTTCACGCGCCACTGATCCTCCCAATGAAGATAACTATGGTGATTGGAACAAAGCGTGGTCAGATTCTCTAGGACATCCTGTCCACCGAGGTACACCGGTAGGATGTGGTGAATGTGGAGGAAGCGCCGCTCCTCGCATCTGGTGCCATCCGAGTGAACGTGAGTGCACTGGTGCTTGTCTCTAAGGACGACGTCATAACGCAGTTGCCAGCGGATAGAGTTGCGTTTGTACGGAGTCAGCGGTCGGGTGGGTGGCGCAACAGTAGCCACTGGCCGCTCAGGCGCTGAAGCCTGGGCTTTTTTCTTTCTGGCGGCACTTCTCATTGCCCGGGCAATGGACTGCGCGTCAGCATTCTACAAATGTGCGAAGGTCAAGAAACTTGGCGCTCATACCGGATCGGACGTTCTTACGCTGCAAGATGGTGTGAAGCTGCATTCGCGCGACGGGCCGAGGGGGCGTGTGGGGAACGAGAGGAAAAAGGTGCTTCCCTTTCCGAGTCGGGAATCTACCCAAATTGTACCGCCGTGATTTTCCATCACCTTTTTGCAGCTGGCTAGCCCGATACCGGTGCCCGGAAATTGAGATTGGCTGTGTCCGCGCTGGAATATTTCAAAGACCTTTTTGGTGTCCGCTTCGTCAATGCCGATTCCATTGTCTGAAAATGAAATCACAAAGTGATCTCCCTCGGTCGAGGCGGCAATGTGGATCTTGGGCTTTCTGCGCGAGTATTTAAGGGCGTTGTCGACGATATTCATGAAGAGACGCCGCAGTTGAACCTCGCTCCCAACTACCTCCGGCAGAAGATCGAAGGAGATGTCGGCTCTCTTCTCGGTGATTTCGGGGGCCAGAATGGCGAGCACGTCGCGCGCCACTTTGACGAGCGAGATGACCTTCATCTCGGGCTTTGAGTAGGACACAGATGAGTATTCGAGGAGGTCTTCAACAACTTCCTGCATCCGCTTCGATTCCGAAAGGATGGTTCCCAGGTACTCCTGGCCGCGATCGTCTAGTCGATCGCCGTACTCCCGGGCGAGGAGAGCCGCGTAATGGTTAGCGGTGCGGGCGGGTGCTTTCATATCATGTGAAGCGATCGAGGTGAAATGTTGAAGTTGCTCATTGGAATCCGAAAGGCTCTGGGCCCGATCAGAGAGGACGGTTTCGAAGGCCTTTTGGGCGGTGATGTCGGAATAGATGTGGAGACGAATGTCCAGGCTGGTGGAGGTGTCTTGGATTTTGCGGGATTCTCCCTTAAGCCAAACTATTCGCCCCCGGGGAAGGACAACCCGAAATTCCTGAGCCGCATTGCCCCCTTCCCAAGTCCCTGGCTCGAGGAGGTCTTCTAATTTCCTGTCTTTCAGCTCAGTCGACGATGGCCGCTGAAAAAGACGGGCCATGGCATCGTTGGCTCGCAAAATGCGATCCTCAGTATCCACCTCCACCATGGCGACCGGCGCGAGGTCGAAGAGGGAGCGAAAATTTTTCTCGCTTTCCTCGAGTCGTTTTTCAAGGCGATAGGCATTCAGGGCGATCTCTATCGTTGTTTTTATGGAATGGTCCCGGTAGGGCTTCATCAAATAGCCAAAGGGGTGCGTCTTTTTGGCCTTTTCAATAGTTTGATCGTCAGAAAAGGCCGTGACAAAAATCACGGGGATATCGAAACGGTCGTGAATGATCTGAGCGGCGGCCGTCCCATCGGGCATTCCCCGCAGCTGGATATCCATCAAAACGAGATCGGGCCTTTCTTTTTCCGCCGTCGCGATGGCCTCTTCCGCCGTGAAGGCTATTCCAGCGCTCCGATACCCCAACTCCAATAGTTTTTCTTCGAGGTTCATGGCCGCGAGGCTTTCGTCCTCCACGATGAGAATTCTCTCATTGGACATGGTGTTCCCCTGTTTGATGATGAGAAGGACTTCCAAAAAAGATGGAAAACTTAGCGCCGTGATCGATATCCATGTGAACCCTCCCACCGATCTGGCGGGTGAGCGTCTTCACTAATCGCAGGCCAAGCGACCTCGAGCGGTCAATGTCGAAGGCCTCGGGAAAGCCGACGCCGTCGTCCTCGACAACCAGCTCATAATCTCCCTCGACACGATTTTTATGGATTCCCACCCGAATCGTCCCCTTCTCTTTGTTGTGAAACGCGTATTTCAGGGAGTTGGAGACCAGCTCGTTGATGATCAAACTGCATGGGATGGCGGTGTCGATTTCAAAGTCCGCGTCGTGGATGTCGAGCTTCACGGTCACGCGATTAGGGTCGACTCCGTAAGAATGGAACAGGGTACCGAGGAGATCTCTCACGTACTCTTCGAAGTCGATTCGAGTCAGATTCTTCGACTGGTAGAGCTTTTCGTGAACCATCGCCATCGATACCACGCGATTCTGCGCCTCTCGAAAAGCGCCCCCCAGAGACTGGTCTTTGATGGATCTGAGCTGAAGGTCGAGCAGGCTTGAGATGACGTTGAGATTGTTTTTCACCCTGTGGTGAATCTCACGCAACAGAATTTCCTTTTCCGCCAGTGCCGTGCGAATTCTCTCCTCAGACTCCTTAACGCGGTTGAGGTTGGGACTTACAGTCGCCCAGGCCATGGCCTTGCCCGAGCGATCCCTGATCAGGAAGGCGTTCCAGATCGTGTGAATGGATGCTCCGGTCGTAAAGTGCCTGAATCGCACCTCACCGGACCACCGCCCCTTTGATTCCAGAGCTGGAATCGCTGTGGATTGAATGAGGGCTCGATCGTCCGGATGGAAGTAGTCGAGCAGAGCGGTCTTACTGATATCGTCGACAGATGTGAGCCCCACCATCTCTCTGCCCGCCTCATTCACATAGATCGGCGCCATTTCGGGCGTACAGATGCCGATAAAATCATTGCTCCCCTCCACTACGGCGGCGAGAGTTCGCATTTGGGAATCCATCTCCTTCTTGACGGTGATATCTCTCACGGCGACAATCACATAGGCATCAGCATCAGCATCAGCATCAGCATCAGCATGGATCGCCCCTTGTCCGGGGCTCAAGCTGATCTCCACCGGAAAGAACCGGCCATCCTTCCTCACCCCGAGAAGGTCCTTTCCAGCTCCCATGGCGCGGATGGTGGCATTCTGAAAATAGCTTTCCCTGAGAGAGACATGCTGCGCGCGGATGCTCTCGGGAACCAGAATCTCAACGGGCTGACCGATCAGCTCGCTCTTGGAATAACCAAACATCCTTTCGGTTTCATTATTGACGTAGGTGATCTGACCTCGGAAACCCACGATCATCATGGCGTCGGGGGCTGACTCGAGAACCGCCCGAAACCGCCGCTCGTGCGCCAGCGCCTCGGCCTCGACTCTTTTTCGCTTCGACATGTCCCAACACACGCCAACCAGTCGGATGGGGTTGCCCTGTTCGTCGTTGTAACTCCTGCCCCGGACCTGGACGGTGTGGACCGAACCATCGGGCCAGCACGCGCGGTATTCGTCGTCCAATTGGAGGGTTGTGCCCGCAATAGACCGAACCTTCGTGTCCGCGCGCGAGCGATCCTCCGGGTGCAGCAAGGAAAGAAAATGCGAGTAGCTTGTCTCAAAGGTCTCGGGAGCTGTTCCGAAGATCTTGTGCATTCTCGCATCCCACGAAACCACTCCCGCGTTGATGTCCAACTCCCATCTCCCCATTTCCGAGGAAGAGAGAGACAAAGCAAGCTGAGATTCGCTGGTTGCGAGCAATCGGGTCCTCTCTTCAACCTTTTTTTCCAGATTTCCAGCCAGGTCTCTGAGTGCGTGAGTCTGCTCCTGAACCCGTACCTCTAGGCGATCAGAATCCCCTTTCCGCAGTCTCCACAAATGAGCAAGGAGGGAGAGTAAAAGAGAGAAAAAAATCCCCCCCGAAAGCACCTTCCAGCGGGTGAGCGAGACCATCGCTTCAGCCTCGGCGCGCAAGGGAAGGATGACCATTTCCCATTTGGTGTCTTCATCCAACGGGAAGGTGACGTGCTGCCACCAATCAGCAGAGGAGGGCACGTTCGTAGGGGAGCGCCGATAAATCTCATGAGCATCTGAGAGAACCAGAAACCCAGAGCTCTCCTCCGCTGAGCTAGGAAGCAAATCCCGAATGAGAGAGTTAGCCCCAAACTCCGCCACCACGGCCCCGAGCCCTTTGACCGGAACTACAAAGAGAAGCGTTGTTGCCGTTTCATCAGGAACCCACACTGGGTGCTTTTGCCTCGTGGCAGTCGCTACCGCCCGCGGGAGGAAATGATCGAGATTGGAGAGCGGAAAGAGATTGGTTGAGATCAAGCTTTGCGATCCATTGCCTTGAGGCAACAGGCGAATGGAGCGAAGGGCGGTGTAATCTGGAAAATATTGAGTGGAGTCTTCCCTCCAAAATTTCAGATAGCTATCTCCGGCGATCTCCCACCTCCTGGCGATCCGCTTGATGGCTCTCTCTTTTTCTCGCAGGCCCAGCTGAACAATTCTCTGGGCCCCTTCCACCTTTTTTGAAAAAACATGTTGAATCTGGTCTCTTTCGTTCGCGGTCACGGCCTGCCACATAATGACCGAAACCGTCAGCCCCGAGATTCCCACCGAGATGGCGAGCCAGGACGGAATCTGCCGGGATTCTCGCCAGCTTTGGAAAAACGCGCGAGTGCCCAACGCGACGCTCAAGAGAAGGAAGAGGCCCGCCGTGTGAATGGCCATCCCAGTCAGCCCGGCCCACTGATGCGAGGGCGGGATTCCTGCCAGATAACCGTAGAGTGCGGCCACGGCCGATGCGCCCACAAATCCCGCCAGCGTGCTCGAAAACCAGCTCCTTTTTAGGGGAGAGAGCCGGCGACTCAGGGCACATATTTCGGCAACGCTCAGCAAGGCAAAGCTCAGGGCGGTCGGCGCGTCCATTCTGCCTGGGTAGGGAGCCCAGGGGAGAGGAAATGCCGACACAAAAAACTGATCGATTCCCAGGTTTTTTCCCGTGATGTATTCGAGGAGCGTGAGCCCTGAAATCACGAACGTGACGGCCACGAGCCCCCAGGCGAGAAGTTTGCGGAGAGGGGGGCGGCCGTCGAGAAGAGCGAGAATGCCCAAGGCCAGGAAACAAATCGCCGTGTTGAATTGCATCGGAGCCGAATTGGGAAAGAGCTGAATCAACCCCGCGCTATGGATATGCCATGCGTAGACACCCAGGGCCCCGAAGAAAATCGTGATGATCCCGGTCGCTCGGTGAAGCACGCATTCAAAACGCGACATCTGCGCTAAAAACATGCCTGCATTTTCATCTTTCTCGATCCACGAACGCAAAAGAAAACCAGTTGCGCAGGTCGTCAGAACGTGGCGGAGAGTTAACGACGCCGGCCCACCACGGCCATGCGCGTCATGCCTGCAGGGCCTCCGGGGGGGGGGCCAAAAGAACCGCCGAATGAGATACCTTGCCTTTATTCACCGAAATCTCGATTCGATAGCGATCGAATTCAAGGGTTTGGTGGTCTTGCTTCGCATCCACATCATCGAACGTGACTCCCTGAAGATCGCCATTCTGCGCAAAGAAACCTACTCCATCACCCTTTTTCGCCTCCGTGGCATCCCCAAAGGGGCCAGGTTGAAAATCAAGGTGAAGAGCACCTGAACCGCCAATTGAAATAAAGTTGACCTTAGCTTTTTGCATAATGAACCTTCTTCAGATTTTTGTGTTTACGACGAACGGTCACCAGCAGGTAATGGAGGGAATCGAAGCGATAAAAAAGGTGAAATAGGTGTTTCTTTTGCTCTTGGAACACTTCCGATGGATCCCGCAGCACCCGCTCGACAAGTTCTAGAACTATTTCCTCGGGGAAAAGGGGAAAGTGACGGGCCATAGTGTGTCCCAAGGCTTCCGTGAGTACTACCACTCTATCGCCAAGAACATCGGTAATAACTGCTGTCACTTTCTTGTTCATGTCGCGATCCTCAAAAAATTGTCCAGACTAAGGGGGCTCCGACTGGTGGAGGGTATGTCATAAGAGTAATATTACCTCTGAACATGCTCACCCCCTAAGCGAACAGACGTCAATCCCGCCCTCTCGATAGCTCTCATTGGTGTGGGTTAGCATCATCAGTCGCGGTTTCTCGGAGCGTGCTCTTTCTTGGAAAGCAATCAGACTGGCCCAATCCCGACGTGTCGGAGCTTCACCATCAAAAGGACGAATGGCAAGTGGTGGTGGACTGTTTCTCGCCTTTGGAAAACTGATGACCACTGGAATCCTAGAGGATTTCTCATTTCGATAATACTCCAGTCTCGGTCGACCGAAACCGTGATACTCCAAAGTGGATAAGGCCTGAACGGCTACGAATGTCCGCAACTGCGTGTCGCGGTTGGCTCCGAGAGAGTGGGCGATTCCACTGTCACACAAGATGTATTCTGATTTCCCGACGCCGGCTTGGTGCGGTCTTAATTCTCTCAGGACGAATATTCTGGTGAATGCGTCTAGATATCGTTGAACCACTCGCCTGTCACGACCTACGACTATGGCAATGGCCGCCGCGGTGGGCTCTTCCTGTCTCGCCACCGCGCTCAGGATATCTTGAGCCAGTTCTCCATCAAACTTTCCGGAACCGGCCCTGGAAATGTCTCTTTGGCACGTGGTCTCAATCCAAACGGAGACCGCGCTTGAAAACTCGGAATCGGTTCTCAGAAAGCAGATCCCGGGCATCCCACCTCGCTCCAGTGTCCTATCAAATTGCGTCAAAGAAATTTGGCTTTCCGATTTCCGAAAAGTCAGAAAATATTTCCCCATTTTCTTTTCATGAAGTTCGGAACAATTGAGAGGGTATAACTGAATCAGCCCGATTCGCCCCGTCAATGACTCTCTCACGCCGGTGTACCGGGAAAATTCAGTCGAACCGCTGATGACATACATTCCGGGGCGCCGCCTTTCATCAACATGCAACTTAATCGCGTCAAAGAGATCGGGGACCTTTTGTATCTCATCAATGAAAAGCGCCTCCCCCTTGATTCTCGGGGCACTGAAACTCTCGGGTGCTCTCGTGGCCCGTTCCCGATCCTTCTTTGAGTCCATCGTGTGATAGTCGCCCGACACGCAGGGAGCTAGAAGCTCCCTTAGCAATAGGCTTTTACCGCACTGCCTGACTCCCACCACACCCAAAACAGGCCACAACCGAATTCGTTTCTTGAGTAACTCCAGAACGTCGCGCTCTCTTCTGTGTGCCATTGACAAAGCATACCGTTTTTTACGTGTAGACGCAATTATCGGTATGATATGAGCGCTTCGTTCAAGGCGCCGATTCAGTTCTAGAGCATCACCACATAGCCTTCCCGAAGTGCCTGAGAATAGACCGGTCCTTGGTCACAAGTCTTGCATTGCCGATGATGGCCTGTGCGACGAGTAGGCGATCAAATGGATCTCTCGTCCACGATTGCTCTATGGCCGCTTCGCTGATCAGCTCGAACGATTCTGAGGCCAAAACCAAGCCCACGCGCATCTCAAGGTCTCTCAAAATCTCTTTGGAACCGACCGATACCTTTCCGGCCTCGTGGAGATACTCCAACTCGAGCGAAACCATCGGGGAAATGCTGAGGTCGTTGACCTCAATCAGTTTTTTCGCTTTATCGGAAATGAGCTCGCTGCGCCCGTAATAGAGCCAAACCACCACGTGGGTGTCGAGGTGAATCATGGAAGCTTTGGCTTCCAGTGTTTCGACCAATCCATGTGAACAAGCTCTTCGGGGTCGCCACTCAACCCTTCACGTCGCTCTAGCCGATCTAGCTTGCTGACACGCTCGAGAGCCGAAATCCGTATGGTCCTTCCCTTCCGCACGATCTCGATGGGACGCCCGGTCTTCAAGACCTGGTCCAGTAACCGATAGATATTGGCCCTCAGGCGCGAGGCGTTCAGCTTCATCCCAAAAGAATAGCAAAAAAGCGTACGTATTTTCAATATTAAAACGTACGTATTCGATGACGTCTACAGGCGTTTTGACAAGACTCCAAAAACGTTGAGAATTTTGGAGTATGGTCCATCGACTTTGTAACCCTTTGATGTCACGATCTTTTTTTCTCTTCGGGGCGCGCTCCACCGGAAAGAGCACGCTCATCCGGCAGCTTCCCGCGTTTGACGAACGCCATTACGTTGACCTGCTCGACGATGAGGTTTTGAACGAGTATTCACGGGATCCGAAAAAGCTGGAGATGCTGGCGTCAGAAAGTGATTGGGTCTTCATTGATGAAGTTCAAAAATCGACAAAACTTCTCAATACTGTGCACAAGCTGATCGAAAAGAAGAAAACCAAATTTGCTCTGACCGGGTCTAGCGCACGCAAGCTGAAGCGCGGCGGTGCAAACCTGTTAGGCGGGCGGGCCAATGTGTTTCATCTCTACCCCTTGACCGCCAGGGAAGCGTTTCTATCTCTCCCAGGACCACAAGACCGGCGAGTCAGAGGGCGTTCAGTGTCTTCATTGGGAAGAATTTCTAGCCAAAGTTTTTGTCTGAACAGGTTTCAGTAACGGCGGGGTGGACTCCACCTCGCGATTCCGCCCCTTGTTCTTTTCTGAGGTTTAGAAGAAAGTCGTCAATCAATTCCCCCACTTTCCGAGCGCCATCGACTGAAACCTGAAGGAGTCGCTCCAGTTCCGGGTCAGATCTCTCTGTGCCCTTTCTCTGAAGGAGTGAAAGGTGGGTTGAAAGCATTCGAAGGGGCTGTTTCAAATCATGGGAGGTAATCGATGCGAATTGTTCGAGCGCGCGGTTGGATCGGCTAAGCTGTTCCTCCAAAGCCCGTTGTTTTTCCAGAGAAATCAGGAGGCCCTTTTCGAGGCGAATTTTTTCAAGTGCAATCTCAATGGTCGAGCGAATGGCGGTGTCACGCACTGGTTTCACGAGGTATCCGTAGGGAGCTGTATTCTGGGCGCGGAAGAGCGTTGCGTCGTCTGAGAACGCTGTCAGATACACAATCGGGGTGTTGTTCGATTCTTTGATCTGGATCGCAGCCTCAATCCCATCCATTTCTCCTTTGAGCTTAATGTCCATCAAGATGAGATCCGGCACGGTCTCCGCCGCCTTCTTGATGGCCTCGGCACCGGAAAAGGCTATGCCAGCACATTCGTAGCCCAGCTGGACCAATTTGGTTTCTAGATTCATCGCCGCGACGGCTTCGTCTTCGACGACTAAGATGCGCGTTTTATTCATTGCTGACCCCCCACGGCGGCAGCCCTTTCGGGTGAAGGAAATCGAATTTGATAATGGGTTCCGGCTATCCCGGTGGGAGGGCTCATCAATTCCGCGTCAAGCTGACGACTGAGCATTGTGACGAGCTTCAGTCCCAAGGAGCGGGCTTTCGTTACGTCGAACCCACTCGGAATGCCAACGCCATCATCAGAAACCGCCAATTCGAGATTCTCACCATTTGGGGACTGACGCATTGATATACACACTTTCCCTGTTTTCCTTCCCTTGAATGCGTGCTTGAGCGAATTCGACACCAGTTCGTTAATGATGAGACTGCAAGGAACAGCGGTATCTATAGGCAGAGAAATACTCTCTGTCTGGAGAACGGGCTCAAATTTCGAAGGGTCAACCCCATAGGAATGGTAGAGATTCAGGACCAACTCCCTCACATAGGAATGAAAATCAATCTCTGCAATGCTCTTGGATTGGTAAAGTTTTTCGTGGATGAGAACCATCGAGATGATGCGATTCTTACTCTCGGCGAATGCTTCATGGAGTTCGGGGTCAGCAACATGGGTGGATTGGAGGTCGAGAAGGCTCGAGATGATATTGAGGTTGTTCTTCACACGGTGATGGATTTCACGGAGAAGAACCTCCTTTTCTCTGAGTGAGGCCTCAACTTGTTTCTGCGCATTCTTGCGACTCGTAATATCGCGAATGGTACTGGAAATAATAACACCAGCCGGAGTTTGCAAAGGGCTGAGGCTGATCTCAACGGGAAACTCACTTCCATCTTTCCGCAAACCGTACAACTCCATTCCGCTTCCCATGGGGCGTGCCTTGGGATTTGCGAAATAATTGTTGCGATGCGCGGGATGTTTTTGTCGAAAACGCTCCGGTATGAGTGCCTCGACATATTGGCCGAGTAGCTCATTGCGCTGATACCTGAAGACCTCCTCCGTCTGTGCGTTGATTAAGACAATCTTACCTGCCCTGTCTGTAATCACCATGGCATCGGGTGCCGATTCGACGAGGCCCCTGAGGTTTTCTTCTGCTCTCTTTTGTGCCGTGATATCCCGAGCGATCTTGGAGGCCCCGACAATGTTCCCGCTTGCGTCTTTTATGGGAGAAACGGTGATGGACATCTCCACAATAGTCCCATCTTTTCGAATGCGCGCGGTTTCATAATGCTCAATCCGCTCCCCGTGCTTGAGCCTTTCCAAAATATGAGCCTCTTCATCGGCAAGGGAAGAGGGAACTAACAAAGAGATGGGTTTTCCCAATATCTCATCATTTGCATAACCAAAAATTCGTTGGGCACCTTCGTTCCAGCTAGTCACTTTGCCGTCCAGTGTTTTTCCGATAATCGCATCGTCGGAGAAAGTGACAATCGCCGCAAGCTTGGCAAGTTCCCCTTCGGCTCGCTCACGCTCCCTTACCTCAAGCTTCAGTTTCTCTTTTTCTGAATTCAAATCCTCCAGGATATTGAAGGCGGCCCGTTGCAGGTCTTCCATTTTTTCGCGTTCAGCACTAAAGTCTTCCAAAATGTTGAAAGTCGCAGCTTGGGTGTCCTCAATCTTCGATTTCTCAGACGCAAAGTCTTCAAGAATATTGAAGGTAGCATGTTGAGTGCTTTCGCTTTTCAACCGTTCCTGAGCGAAGTCATCCAGAATATTGAAGGTTGCCCGCTGATTTTCCTCAAGACGTAGTCTTTCAGTGGCAAAGTCTTCAAGAATATTCACGGCCGCCCGCTGCATATCTTCCAACGACTGGACTTGCTTGCTTTCGGTGAGATCACGAGTGATCTTGGAGAATCCGATGAGATTGCCCGTATTATCTCTGATCGCGGAGATAATGATATTAGCCGAGAACCTTGAGCCGTCTTTCCTGACTCGCCAACCCTCGTCTTCGAATCTCCCTACCCGTGCAGCGACATCAAGCTCGTGTTGGGGTTTACCATGATTAACATCTTCCTCTGTGTAGAACTTTGAAAAGTGTTGGCCGATAATCTCATCGGCCGGATACCCTTTGATCCGCTCCCCACCGGCGTTCCAACTGAGAACGGTGCCTTTTGTATCAAGTATGAAGATGGCATAGTCTTTGACGCTCTCAACGAGAAGACGGAGCTTTTCCTCGCTTTCACGGAGGGCAGCATCGGCGTGCATTCTTTCCGTGAGATCCCGGATGACTTTACCAAACCCCACGAGCCGACCGTCGCTATCACGAATGGCCCCAATGACGGCATTCGCCCAAAAACGGCTGCCGTCTTTGCGAACCCGCCAACCCAGATCCTCGGAGCGTCCTGTTTCCTTGGCAATTTTAAGCTCTCGTTCGGGTTTTCCGGCCTCGATATCCCCCTTGGGATAGAACTGAGAGAAATGGCTGCCCAGGATCTCTTCGGATCGGTAACCTTTGAGTCGCTCCGCGCCCGCGTTCCAGCTCACAACCCTTCCTTCGGGATCGAGCATGACAATGGCGTAGTCGACGACAGTGGATGCAAAGAGGCGAAAACGTTCTTCAGCCCTGTGCGGATCTTCGTGATGAGGTGAAAGCATGACAAAGCTAATGAATTACGCCGCTGGTCCCGAGCTCCTTTTCAGTTCCTCGATCTCCTTTTTAAGCTCAATCATCTTGAGCTCGCGTCCCACGGTGAGCTTTTGAAATCGCTCGAGTTCGGCCAGACGAACAAGCTCTCTGGTTCGTTGTTCCGCGACCTCTTTCTCGGCGCGTTTTTGGGCGGTCACGTCACGAGCAGCGGCGAAAACCCCCAATACGTTTCCACGGACATCCTTATAAACGGAGGCGTTGTAAAGAACGTCGGTCAGCTTTCCATATTTGTGTCGAATCGTGAGCGGGTAATCAGATACGAAGCTTTTTGCAAATACCTGTTTGTAGCCCTCCCGCGCCTTCCCAGGCTCCGTGAAATAGTTCGAGAAGTCGGAGCCGATCAACTCCTGTCGCGAGGTGCCCGTGACTCTCATGGTCGCTTCATTAACGTCCATGATTTTGCCGTCAGGACTGATGGTCACGAGTGGATCTAAAGAGGCCTCAATCAAGCTTCGCGAATATTGTGACGCTTGTTTCTGCGCGGTCACGTCACGAGCAGCGGCGAATACGCCTGACACATTCGCGGTTCCATCCTTATAAACGGAGGCGTTGTAAAGAACGTCGCTCAGCTTTCCGTCTCTGTGCCGAATCGTGAGCGGATAGTCAGCGACAAACCCTTTGGCAAAGACTTGTTGATAACCTTCTCGTGCTTTCTCAGGCTCCGTGAAATAGTTCGAGAAGTCGGACCCGATCAATTCTTCTTGGGAAACACCGGTAACCTTGGTTGTGGCCTCGTTAACGTCCGTGATCTTACCATCGGCGCTAATGGTCACGAGTGGATCTAAGGAAGCCTCGATCAAGCTGCGGGCGTATTGCGACGCTTGTTTCTGCGCGGTCACGTCGCGAGCGGCGGCAAACACGCCCAGCACATTTCCGCGAACGTTCTTATAAACAGACGCATTGTAAAGAACATCGGTCAGCTTTCCGTCCTTGTGCCGAATCGTGAGGGGATAGTCGGAGACAAACCCTTGAGCGAATACCTGCTTATATCCCTCTCGCGCTTTCTCAGGCTCCGTGAAATAGTTCGAGAAGTCGGACCCGATCAATTCTTCTCGGGAAATACCCGTAACCTTGGTTGTGGCCTCGTTAACGTCTGTGATCTTACCATCGGCGCTAATGGTCACGAGTGGATCTAAGGACGCCTCGATCAAGCTTCGGGCATATTGAGCAGCTTGCTGCGAAGCCTCTTTCTGGGCCGTCACATCGCGTGTAATGGACGAGACACCCACGACGTCGCCTATTTTATTCTTAATTGGCGACACCGTCAGGGAGACGTCGATAATCACGCCATCTTTTTTAATGCGCTTCGTATCGTAATGCTCAGTTTTCTCACCTCGTTTAATCTTTTCTATGACGGGCGCCAATTCGTTGGAATGGTCTTTCGGCACCAGGGTGTAAATTGATTGGCCGATCATCTCATCTGTTGTGAATCCGTAAATTCGTTCGGCGCCTTCGTTCCAGCTGGTGATCGTGCCGTCCAGATCCTTGCCTACGATCCCATCGTCGGCGGACTCGACAAGTGATGCGAGCCGGTCGCGATCATCCTCGAAACTGCTCGCCATCGATCCTTTTTCCTTCGAATACTTTCTGTATTGTGATTTTATCGGCACTTGGGTTTGCTCATGCATGGGCCACCTCGCTCAATTTTGTCGGAATTATTCTAGGCCACACCTTCGCCAAAAGCATTCCTGGATTTTCGTCTTTTCTGGGTCCAACAAAAAAGAAATATTGTTGCGCAGCACGGCAGACCTTCGCTGTGATCATTGCCACTTAGACACTTTCTACTCGGAACGATCAAAACACCCTGGCCCTTCGTTCTCCGGTATCGCTTGATCGCCAACTTTTAAAAGAAAGGGCCCGTTCTCCCCGGTCCGGGACATTTTGCCTCGCTCCTCCCGACGAAAGGGATTTAGGGATAGGCTCTTAGCCCAACGCATTAACGCGCTAGACTGCCTAAAACACTTCAGAATTTCGCCTGTTTTGCCGATAATAGAGAAGTCCTCCACCCAAACCATGCGATCCCTCTGCATCATTCCGGTCTATAACCAGGCGCTTGATCTTTCTTTGGTGCTTGAGAAGTGTCGAAAGGGAATCGCGTGCGATGAAATTCTTTTGGTTGATGATGGCAGCGATGATGGGTCTGAGACCCTTATCGAGAAGTCGGGTTTTCGTTTTCTGAAACTCAAGGAGCGAAAGGGGATCGGCCACGCCCTTATCCAGGGAACTCAGTACGCGATCGAGCAGGGATTCGATATCGTGATCCACATGGCCGGCAATGGGAAGATGGATCCGGCCGAGATGCCTCGGGTCCTCAATCCCATTTTGGAGGGGAAGGCCGATTACGTGTGGGGGAGTCGATTTTTGCCGGGCGGACGCTGTGACAATACGCCCGCCATTCGTCGGTACGGGATCCCGTTTTTGTTTAATCTGATTCCACTCATCTTCACGGGTAAGCGGGTGAGTGATGCCACCTGCGGATTTCGGGCCTACCGGGTCGCTCTTCTCGAGGATATCGCGAAGGGTTGGGATCTGCCGTGGCTCTTCAAATATGAGTTTGAGTATTTTGTTCTAGCGAAGGTCCTCTTGAGTCGGCGCTACCGCTATCAGGAGGTGCCCATCAGCATGATCTATCCGGCCCGCAGGAAGAACTACTCGAAGATCACGCCTGTCATTTCATGGTGGTCGATGCTTAAGCCGTGGATCGTGGTGCGCCTAGGGCTCGAGCCGAAGCGGATTAGTTCCGCGTCGTCGACTCCACTCCCAAAACGGCCTGATGAACGGCCGGCTTCTCAACAACGGGCCGAGGGTTGATGAGCGTTTTCATGTTTTCTCGCCCCAAGTAGGGCCCCTGCTTCAACTCCAAAAACTCCGTGTCTTCCAGAAAGTGAAAGGCGTGGCCGCCCCTTAAGAGGAGAAGCGAATCGCCTGGTCCCATTTCGAATTCCTTTAAGAGTGTGTCCGAGGTGTCATAGACGGAGGCGATCACTTTCCCCCGCTTGACCATGATGAACTCCTGAAACTCTTCAACTACGGCGGCCTTCCCTCTGTGGCGGTGAGGCTCCACGCATCCCCCTTTTTTGAAAACGCCGATGCCCAACTGAATGGGCTCGCTCAGAGGTGTGAGGAAGCTCGTCTTCTCAGGGGAGTGCGTGGCTCCAATGAAAATGGCGATCATCTGGTCGCCTGATGTCAGAATCTCAAGCATGGCCCACTCCTCGGCAAACATATAACAGATTGTAGTCCGTTGGCGAAACCGGCGCCTCTCGGTAGGCAGGGAGCATGTCAAGGCACTCCCATTCCGCGGCCCGGAGGTTCGCCAGGAATTCTCTCGGTGTTTGGTAATACATCGTGTGATTTTCAGAGGCCGAAAATCCATTGCGGCTGGAGAGGTCGATTCGAATCTCAAGTTTTTGTTGAATCCAATCCAGTTCAGCCACGGACTGACGGGTGTAAAGCGCTCCGTCGGACCCTGGGGCTGAGCGTTCGCGGTAGGAGGCGAACTGAAAAGGCACCGCCGAGCCGTTCCAAACGTCGAAGATGGCAATCCCTCCCGGCTTCAGACAAAGGCGCAGGCGCTTCAGTGCCGCCAAAAGGGGCTCCCCATGGGGCAGGTAGTTTAAGACAGAAAACAGAGACAGAACGAGATCGGTGGCCCCGTCGGGTGTGTGGTCCAGAAATGCGATGGGGAGCTCGGTTTTCTTGGCTCGCTCGCGAGCCAGAGCGAGCATGTCGGGGGAGCTGTCGACGCCGGTCACGGTCCAGCATTGGCGTGCGAGCTGTTCGCAGTGTCGGCCGGTGCCGCAGCCGTAATCGAGTGCTGTCTTTCCGCCCGAGCGGCCATGGCGATCCCAGAGCGAAAGAACGAGGTCGATCTCCTTTTCATAGTCCTTCCCGGCGTAGAAGGCGTCGTACAGGCTCGAGTACCGCTCGCCGAAGGGGGTCATGGGGTGAGCACCCTCCGCAGCGTCGCTGCAATACGATCGATCTCCGATTCCGTCAGGTGGCTACTCGACGGCAGATAGAGTCCTTTGGCGCCGAGGTGTTCCGCGATCGGGAGCGACTGACCGGTTTGGAAGATGGGCTGGGTGTGCATGGGCGAAAAGAAGGGCCGGGATTCGATGCCCCGCTCTTTCAGAAGGGCCATCGCGTCTGAGACGGTCCGCTTGGTGTAGCTTGGTCGCAAGACGATGCCGTACATCCAATAACAGTTGCGGGCCCACTCTCGCTCGACGGGGAGCTGGATGAGATCCTCGAGTGTGCGGAGCCGGTCGGAGTAGCGGCGAGCGTTTTGTCGTCGCATTTCGACCAGGCTCTCAAACCGCTCCGTTTGAGCGCAGCCGAGGGCTGCCTGGAGATTGGTCATGCGATAATTGAAACCCACCTCTTCGTGGTGGTAGCGCCGCTCGCCCTTCAGGGGAAACGCGAGATTTTTGAGGGAGCGGCAGCGGTCTGCGAGTTCACGACGGTTGGTGCAGACCATTCCCCCTTCTCCGGTCGAAATGATCTTGTTGGCGTAAAAGGAGTAGACCGTCACATCGGGGAGGGCGGCGAGCTTTTTGCCCTGGTAGAGGGCGCCGTGCCCTTCGGCCGCATCTTCCAGCCAGCTCAGGCCGTGTTGACGGCAAAACGAGGCGATCGGATCCAAATCACACGGGTGACCGTAGATCGTGACCGACATCACCGCTTTGGTGCGCGGGGTGAGGGCGGCCTTGAGTTGAGCGGGATCCATCGTCCAGGTGTCGGGATCGGAATCGATAAACACAGGAGTGGCGCCGCAGTACTGAATGGCGAGGGCGGAGGCCACCATAGTGAAGGACGGAAGGATTACCTCGTCGCCCCCTCCAATCCCCAAGGCCTTAAGTCCTAGGTGGAGACCGACGGTTCCGTTGCAGACGGCGATCCCCTCGCGAGCGCCAACCTTTTCGGAAAAGGTCTCCTCAAATCTCGGAATGAATTCGCCCGCGGAGGAGATCCAGCCGGTCGAGACGGCGCGAGTGACGTATTCGAGCTCGCGGGGGCCGAGGGTGGGCTCACAGACCGGGATGCGCTTCTGATCCATGCGAGGCTCTCCCAAATAGCTGTGCCCTTGTCGACGATTTCACGCCCAGGGCGTTGGCGATGGCATTGACCACTGTGTGTTGAATCGCGGGTGTCATCTGGGGCCAAATGGGTAATGACAAAACCTCTTGCGCCGCCTGTTCGGCGATAGGGCACGAAATAGCGAGGTGCTGGTACACCGGCAATTGGTGCACCGGGGTGGGATAATAGACGATCGTTGATACGCCGGCCTTTTTGAGGCTTTCGACTACCGCATTTCGCCGCCCGTCCCGAATTCGGATTGTGAACTGATGATAGACATGGCTTTCAGAATGAGGGGTGCATCCGACGCCCGGCATGTCGCTCAACAGATCTGTGTAAAGGCGAGCAGCCACATTGCGGGCGGCGTTCATCGCCTCGACGCGAGGGAGCTTGATGCGAAGAATGGCGGCCTGCAGTTCGTCGAGGCGCGAGTTGTACCCGAGTGTCTCATTACGATAGCGTTCGATTGAGCCATGGGTGCGAAGTTTTCGCGCCTGAAGCGCCAACTCGGGATCGGATGTGACGACCAGCCCCGCATCGCCGAAAGCCCCCAGGTTTTTCGTTGGAAAAAAGGAGAAGCACCCGACGGTGCCTAAAGAACCCAATCGTCGTCCATGGCGACGACCTCCGAAAGCCTGAGCCACATCTTCAATAATGGGCACATTGGCCTTCTGCCCAATCTCAATGATGCGATCCATGTCGGCGCTCTGTCCGAAAAGATGAACCGGAAGGATCGCCTTGGTGCGATTCGTTATCAAAATCTTATCGGGATCGATGTCGAAAAACTTGGGCCGAATGTCGGCGAAGACGGGGCGAGCCCCCACTAGGCTAATCGCTTCGGCGGTTCCGAAAAAAGTGAACGGGGTGGTGATCACCTCATCGCCGGGGCCAACGCCCAGGGCTCTGAGCGCGATCACAAGTGCATCGGTGCCCGAATTGAGGCCGACCGCATAGGGGACTTCCAAAAAATGAGCAACCTCCTGCTCGAAGCGCGCCCCCTCCTCACCGAGGATGAAATGGCCGCTCCTCACAACTCGTTCGAGGGCGAGCGAAATCTCGGGCCACAGCGCTTCAATTTCAGGTTTGAGGTCGAGGATCGGTATCATCACGATGCATTCTAGAATACTGGGGAATAACCGAAACTCAAGGTTTCAGGCGGGTGAAGCCCACGGTGATCTTCCCCCGGGCCACCACCCCGCATTGGGTTAGGTTTCGAATGGTGAGGTGGAGGATGAGCGCCCTTTCCCCCTCGATTCTCTGGGCCACAACGGTTTCAATTTCCACCGAGTCTCCAGGATAGGACGGAGCGTGGTAACGCACATCAGCCCCGAGAAGGAGGGCTTGGCGGCCGGGAAAGACCCTCCCAATGAAATGGGACAAAAGGCCGTGGAGGATGCCACCGTGGATCACCGGTCCCTGAAAGCCAGCCTTTTGGGCAAATTCCTTGTCCGCATGAAGGGGGTTGGTGTCGCCAAAGAGCGCCATGAACGATTGGTGGAGCTCCTCGCTGAGTGGGTATTCATGGCTGTGGCGATCGCCGAGATGCACCTGGTCAAAATGAAAATCGGGAGAGATCTCCATTTCGTTATTCTACCTGGTTGACGAGAGATCGGGAGTCTTGAGAGCTTCTGCAGATGGCAGTGGCTTTGGTGACCGGCTCCTCCGGGCTTGTGGGGAGCGAGACCGTAAAATTCTTGGTTTCTCAGGGGCTGGAGGTTCATGGGCTCGACAACGACATGCGTTCCTATTTTTTTGGAGGCGAAGCCTCGACGCAATGGAACGCTGAGTGGCTGACGCATCATCTGAAACCCTTTCATCACCACTCGCTCGATATTCGCAATGAGGCGGAGGTCAACGCGCTCTTTGGGCGATTTGGTGGCGCCATCGATCTCATTGTGCATGCCGCTGCCCAGCCGAGCCATGACTGGGCGGCGCGCGAGCCGCTCACCGATTTTTCTGTCAACGCAGTGGGGACCTTGGTTTTGCTGGAGGCCGCCCGCCGCCATTGCCCAGCCGCCACGTTTATTTTTATCTCAACGAATAAGGTCTATGGTGACCGTCCCAATTCTTTGCCGATTCTCGAGGGGGAATCTCGGTATGAAGTGGATCCCAAACATCCTTTCGCGCAATCCGGCATCGATGAGACGATGCCAATCGATCAGTCGAAGCACAGTCTCTTCGGGGTGAGCAAGATGGCGGCCGATCTCCTGGTGCAGGAATATGGCCGGTATTTTGGAATGAAGACCGGCGTTTTTCGTGGGGGCTGTCTGGCGGGGCCGGCCCATTCTGGCGTCGAGCTCCATGGCTTTTTGCCTTACCTTGTTCGATGCGCAGTAACCGGGATCCCCTATCGCATTTTCGGATATCGAGGGAAGCAGGTTCGCGACAATATCCATTCCGCTGATCTGGTGAGCGCGTTCTGGCATTTTTATCGGCAGCCGGGTTGCGCAGCCGTCTACAATATCGGTGGCTCGCGCCACAGCCACTGTTCGATCCTGGAAGTGATTCAGCTGATTCAGGAGATCGCGGGGCGCGAAATTTCTTACACGATCGAGGATGGGGCGCGGACTGGTGATCACATTTGGTGGATCAGCGATGTGCGTAAGTTTCAGCATCACTACCCGGGTTGGTCCTACCGTTATGATTTGCGGGGCATCCTCACCGAAATGGTTGAGGCCGCGCGGGAAAGATATCTCACTCCCCAACACTTCCGACAGAGTTTGGAAACTCCCCCTCTCAACGCATGAACCTGGATCATCTGAAGGCTCTTCGGAATGCGAAACCGGAAGAGTATTGGTCTGAGTACCGCCGCATGGTGGGGTTGGCGCTGTCATTCTCCGATCTTTTTGCGCTCAAGCGGGAAGCCGACCGGGCAAAGGCAATCGTGGGGAGGGCGGACTGGCTCGCGTTACGATTGGCTCTGATCGGCGGAGCCAACTTTCGACCATTTTGTGATGGCGTGGAGGCGGCCCTTTTGGGTGAAGGGATTCGGGCGGAGATTTGGGTGGGGGAGATCGATCGCCAGGTTTGGGAGGTGAATGATCCGCAGAGCGAACTCGTCGGGTTTCGCCCTGATGTGGTGGCTTTTTTCCCGTCGGAAAACCTCCTTCGTTGGGAGGATGGTCTTAGGGTCGCGGAGTCAGTCAGTCGGGGGCGTGTCAATCAGGTCGTGGAGGAAACACTGGGGCTCTGCCAGCGCATCTTTGATCATTTGGGGGCGGAGGTTTTGCTTTTGAACTATCCGCTTTTTGGAGACTGTGATCTCGGGCCTTATCGAAATCGGCAGCTCGGTAGCCTTTGGGCTTTTCGTAAGATGGTGAATTTGGAATTGGGCTTGCGGGCACCGGCCTTCGTGCGGGTGTGCGATCTGGAATTTCTCAGCGCACGCCTTGGCACCGACTTGAGCCGTGATGCCCGGGGGTGGTTGGAAAGTCGACAACCCTTTTCGCAAGAATTGATGTTTGGGGCGGCAAAAGAGCTCGCTCACATGATCTCACGTCTTCGACAGACGCCGAAGAAGGTCTTGGTGCTCGATCTCGACAACACGCTTTGGGGCGGGATCCTGGGAGAGGAGGGTGTGGAGGGGGTTGAACTGGGGCACAATTCGGCGCGGGGGGAGGCCTTCAAAGGGTTTCAGAGCTACGTGAAGACGCTGGCTCAGCGAGGAATCCTGCTCGTTGTGTGCAGCAAGAACGACGATTCGCTGGCGCGCGAAGCATTTGTGAATCACCCGGAGATGGTGCTGAAAATGGATGACCTGGCCGGGTTCTCAGTCAATTGGGGACCAAAATCTGAGGCGATCGCTTCTATCGCCCGGCAGCTGGCGTTGGGGCTGGAATCGTTCGTTTTTGTCGACGATAATCCTGCGGAGATCGCCGAAGTGAACCTAGCTCTGCCCGAGGTAGCCACGGTGGTACTGGGGGACGACCCAGTGGATTTTGTTCGTCGGCTCCAGCGGGGACGTCACTTTGAACCCCATTCGCTACTGGAAGAAGATTTTGAACGCGGGCAACTCTACCATCAGCAAAGGCAGCGGAAGGATCTGAAAACTTCTGTTTCGGATCTGAAATTCTATCTGCGCTCCCTTGAAATGGTGGCGGAGGTCCAAGTGGCCGGGGCTTGCGATCTGCCGCGCGTGGCCCAGCTTATCGGTAAGAGCAATCAATTCAACCTCACCGCAAAGCGGAGGACTTTGGGAGAGATACAGACGCTTCTTAAAAGCGAAGGCTCCGCGGGGGTGACAGTGCGATTGCGGGATCGTTTCGGGGATCAGGGGCTCATCGCGGCGGTGCTACTGGTGGAGAGCGGCCAGGGCGCGGCGATCGATACGTGGGTGATGAGTTGCCGGGTGTTGGGGCGTCAGGTGGAAGAGCTGACGGTCAATGCGTTGGTCGCTTTGGCTGAGCGTCGCGGCTGGAGATGGATTCGAGCGAACTATGTGGAGACTGCGAAAAACCGCCTTGTGAAGGAGCTTCTGCCCAATATGGGATTTGTTGAAGGCGAATTGGATGTGCTTGGGTTTACCCCGCGATCGACATTTATAGTTGGGTCAAGCGGAGAATTCGATCGATCTCCGCGAGTGAATTCGCAAACAGAAGAAATGTCGCGCTGACAAAGAGGAACGTGAGAAGGACTGCCACCGCATGGACAGTCCGGCTCCGCTGGTAGGCTCTCAGTCTTTCTCTGGGCAGACTCTTGAGACCCAGGCCGTAGAGATAGTTGAAAGTGACCCCGGCGGCATGGGTCAATCCGAATAGGAAGAAGTTCCAGCCGAGGCCGTGCCAGAGTCCAATGAGAGAAAAGACGACAGTGATTCCTAGGATGATCGCCCAATGGGCGGATTGTGGCCCGAGCCGATGGATGAGGGTTTTAGTGAGCGGCAAAAACACGATCGTCTGCATGTATTCGGACAGTGTAATGTGTTGTCGATTCCAGAAATCTTTTATATTGCGGGCGGCAAAGGGCTGGTTGAAATTTTCCTTCACCCGAATGCCAAGAAGGCCGGCCGTGCCGATGGCGATATCGCAGAAGCCGGAGAAGCTGAGAACGATCTTCAGATAGGTGGCAATGCACGCTACAGCGAGATCGATCGGCGGATGAATGGCGTTTTCGGAATAGACCTTCTGGAAGGAAATTTGATCCATGAGAGGGGCTAAGACGAGAAATTTTGCGAGCCCCACCAGAACTCGGATAACGGCCTGCGTGGCTAGGCCCTGGGTCTGGGGAAGTGGGGACTGGAAGGTGGTGAGTGGACTGATGGGACCGACATTGAGAGTCGGAGCGAACAGCGCGAACGAAATGTAGGCGGCAAAGGAGGGAAAGGTGGCCGTTCCGTTTCGAACCTCGAGCGCTGCGAAGCTGAGACGAAAGGCTAGAAAGGAGATTCCCACGAGAAAAAGTCCGAGCGACTTGACCGTTGCCAAAAGGAAAAGTGGGAAAAGGAAAGCCAACCAAAAGGATCTGTCTTGGCGGTGCCCGAATCTCTTGAGAAGCCCGTAGTGAATCACGACAATGATGATGGAGAGAATGGTGAGATGATCGGCCTCGGTGGGTGAGATCTTCTGTGAGGCGCAGACGATGCGGACAATGAAGCGGATCGAAATGAGGTTGAGCGCGGCAAAGAGTGATTCACCGGTAGGTGAGTGAAGCCGCTGCAACGTGCGGCCGGCTCCGACATAGAACAGCCAACCCACAAAAATGCGGGTCCACGAATACACTAAAACCCTCCATAGGCGAGGGTGGGGTCAAAGACCTCTCGCGGGATGAGCGCAATGAGCCGGAGGCTGAGCAGGGTGAGCATCAGGAGCGTTCCCCAGAGGGCGAGCTCAGAGAGTCGAGCTTGGTGCTGTTCCATAGATCTCCGCCAGAGTGGGGGTGACAGCTCGGGTGAAGAGTCTAGCCCCGTTGATGTTGAAATGATTGACGTCGTAATAGAGGCCCCGAACCTCGTCTTCCGAAAGACTGGAGAAAAGATCGGCCGGCACAACGCCTGCCACAAAGAGATTGGGAGCGGGAAAGCGCCTCCTCCAGTCTTGGCGCAACACGATTGTGTGATCCGCGCGATCGAGAAACCGAGGCATGTCCAAGAGCACGACCTTTGTCCCGTGGGTGAGCGCGAGGTCCACCGCCTTGGCGAAAAAATAGGCGTCGTAAGGGGGAAGCGGTCGGTTGAGCGAGGAGAAATTGTTTTGTGTGGCGGGGGAAAGAATAGTCCCTGTCGCACCGGTCGAAATATTTTTTTCTTGGAAGGACGGGTCTTCAGGGAAAGTTCTTGCGCTAAGAAGAGCGCCCGTTGAGGAGATGGTGGGATCGGATGGGTGAGAGTGTCTAGAACCTATCTCATAAATAGTTTCTACTCGGCTGGTCAAAAAGCCCAGGCTCTTCGTCCTCCGCGCTCGGCTGCTCGACGTGCCCAGAGGGCACGCCTCCGCGGCCTCGCTTGTGCGTCCTTGATCCAGGGCTTTTTGACTCAGCCTCGCTACGAAACTATTTATGAGATAGGTTCTATTTCTCAGAAGGCCTAAGACATGCCGTGGAGCCCCTAGATAGGAGTAGGCCCAGAGTCTGAATTTCGAGGGAAGATCGAGGCCGTTGAGCTCCCCGATGTGTTCTCCCGCGATCCACCAGTAGAGCGAGTAGTAGTGGGGTTCCTTTCGGCCCGCATCGCCCTCGGGTGGATCGATGACGACCGTGTGCACTCGGCGTCGTTGGAGGAGCTCTTTCAAAAGAAGATAGATCAAATCTTCCCCTCGCCAGTTTGCGCCAAGATTCAAGGTGACCAATTTTTTTCCAGGCACCAGGGTCTCGGCCAAGAGATCGGTGTTCACTGCGTTCCAGATGTAAGACGATCCCAAAACAAGGAGATCGATGTCGCCGGTTTCTTCGAATATTGAATGAGCCATGAACTGGTAGTGGCCGCCGTGGCTCGGTGCGGAATGAAACTTTTGCTCCGGTCGATAGCCCGGCAGGCTCGGAAGAGCCCACGGCAGAACTAACAGGAATGCGAGCAGAGCGCAGAACAGCCAGCCCTGCATGCGAGTGGAAAAGGCTGGCTCCATGGAGTGAAGTGTACCCTACTGAGGAGCTCATGGTTAAGGACACCGCAATGTACTGGCTTGTGATCGAAGCCACCGTCACTTCAGTCGGCGCAGTTTGAATACTTTTTGGTATACCGATTTGTATTAAAGAATAGATTTTGGTATACCGAAAAGTATTCAAGTGGGGATTCCTTTGAAACGCTATCTGACAACTTGGTTGAAAACGGCACTGAAGGAAAAGATGGTTTTTGTGGGTGGGCCGCGCCAGGTCGGAAAGACGACTTTAGCATTTCAACTCCTGGGGAACGCGGATCCTGAGCAATCGGCCTATTTCAATTGGGATATTCACGGGACAAAGACGCGGATTCTCAACCATGAATTGCCGGTGGATCAGAAACTCTTAGTGTTTGATGAGATTCACAAGTACCGACAATGGCGGAATTTTCTGAAAGGGCTTTTCGATCAATACAAGTCAAAAAAGGAGATTCTCGTTACCGGGTCTGCGCGACTGGATGTTTTTCGAAGGGGGGGCGACGCTCTCACTGGTCGGTACCACTATTATCGATTTCATCCCCTGTCGCTCTGTGAGATCAGTCAGCAGCCAAAATCGTCCGATCTTGATCATTTGCTTAAGTTTGGGGGATTTCCAGAGCCATTTCTCAAGGGAGAAGAGCGCGCTTGGAAGGTGTGGCAGAATGAACGCGTTACTAGAGTCGTTCAAGAGGACCTGATTTCCTTGGAGAGGGTGAACGAGCTCAGTCAACTCAGTCTCCTTGCGGAAATATTGCCTATCAGAGTCGGAAGTCTCCTCTCACTCAACAACCTTCGAACTGAGCTCAAGGTCTCTTACGAGGCTGTCGCAAGGTGGATAGAGATCTTCGATAATCTCTATTACTCCTTTCGCATTTCCCCCTTTGGGTTTGCCCCCCTGCGGACGGCCAAGAAGGAAAAGAAGCTTTACCTCTGGGACTGGTCTTCTGTTCCCAATGAGTCGGCAAGAGTGGAAAATTTTGTGGCCAGCCATCTGTTGAAATATTGTCATGCGAGATATGATCACTTTGGAGAACGGTTGGAGCTACTCTTCTTACGCTCACCGATTGGCAAAGAGATCGATTTCCTCGTGTGCGATCGAAAAAAGCCGGTCTTCGCCGTGGAATGTAAGTCAGGGGATCGGGAGGTGAGCTCGTCGATTAAATACTTTGCCCCACGAATGCCCATCCCGCGCTTTTTTCAGGTCCATCTCGGGAAAAAGCATGTCGAGGTGAAGGATTATCGCACTGAGATTATCCCCATGACCCAGTTCGGGAAATGGCTGGGTGTCTAGGTGGATGCAGGCACCGTGCTGTTGAGGCTCCAGACCATTTTTGACGACCTGCTTCTTCAGCCGGTCACGCTCACGCCAGCGCTCAGCGCCGATGAGGTCGAGGAATGGGATTCCCTGTTACAGGTGTCGATCGTGGCCGCGGCCGAAGAGAGATTTGGCATTCAGTTTCGCACGGGTGAAGTGGAGGCGACGCGGAATGTGGGTGATCTGGTCGCCTTGATCCAACGGCATCTTTCCCGTCAGGCAGGTTGAAGCGTGCCGGTCGGAATGGGGAGTTCTTCCTGGTGTTCGGACCTGAGTCCGAGCTCCGTGATCACGGCCGATTCTTGGTAGGATTCGTAGTCGGTGTTGATGTCCCAGAGGTTGTGCTTCGCCCCTTGGTTTATCTTTTCAGCGGCGAGGAGCCCCATGAGGAGGCTGTGATCTTGGTTATTGTATTTGAAGGAGCCATACCGACCGATGGGTGTGAGATTGTTGATCCCATTGATCCACTTTGCGATGTGGCTGACCAAGGTCTTGTATCCTCGTCGATAAACTGGGTAGCAGCGATTGAGCCGCTCGACATGGCCGCGCAGGATATTGGCCTTGCCGATGAGCCCCGTCTTGCGGAGCTCCGCCGAGGCCGTTGCGGCGAGTGAGTCATGCGAGTCGCTCCAGAGGGTGTCGTCTCTATTGCACCAATATTCGAGGGCCAAGATCGAATTCTCGGATCCTCGGTGGAGCTCGGGGACCCAGTTGCGAAAATTGGTGATACGACCGGTCTGGAGTTCGGGAGAGTGGACGTAGATCCAGTTGTCGGGGAAGAGGTTTTTCGAGTCGATCTCGAGATAAACTAGGATCGTGTTGCGAAATGAGAGGCCATCGACGGCGGCGCGGACGGAGTCGGGAACACCGGAAAGGGATTTCACCAAAAGTGTCAGGGGCATCGTGGAGACGACGTGATCATAAAGACGTTTTTCTCCGGTCGATAGCTCGACACCGGTGACATGGCCGTGGTCAGACATCAGTCTTTGAATCGGTGAGTTGAGGTAGACCTTGTTGCCCTTTCGCTCTATGAAGTCGGCCATCCGAGTGTAGAGTGCGCCGGAGCCCTCCTTGGGATAAGCGAAGCGATCGACGAGCGTTTTATGTTGGGTGGTTCCGATCTGAAAAGCGTTTTTGATCGCCTCAAGCAACGAAAGCTTCTTGATTCGTTGAGCCGCGAAATCGGCATCGAGATCTTCACAGGAGATGCCCCAGAGCTTTTCGCTGTAGGTCTTGAAAAAAACCTCGAAGAGTCGCCTCCCAAAGCGCGAGGTGACCCATTGTTCAAAGCTCAAATCGTGCGACGCGGCCCTGGTCCGGAATTTTTCCGTGGCGTAGCTCGCGAGACAGCGCGTCGATTCCCATCCGCCGAGATTCGAAAGCGCGTCGAAAGGCTTGAGCGGGTAGTGGAAGAATCGCTTTCGGTAATAGATTCGCGTGAGGCGGTCGATCATCGCGTAGTCGCGGCCGATCACCTCGAGCCAGAGGCGGTTGATCCGGGCGTCGCAGGAGAAGAATCGGTGGGGGCCGAGATCCACGCGTTGTCCCCAGAGGTCGAACGAGCGTCCGAGGCCGCCGACAACGGGGGCGGCCTCAAACACATCGACCGAGTGGCCGGCCTTTGAGAGCTCGTAGGCAGCCGTGATACCAGCCGCGCCGGCTCCGATGACCGCAGTTCTCATTCAGACCCCGCAGAGCGAAACAAAATTTGTTGCGAAAAAATGGCCAGGATTCGCGGGGGACCCCGCAGCTCCAGAAAATGATTTTAGAACGTATTTCATAAATAGTTTCTACTCGGCTGGTCAAAAAGCCCAGGCTCTTCGTCCTCGCGCCTGGCCTGGGATTTCGGTGGGTTTCATGCTAAGACCAACCGATGACGCAAGCACCAGAAACCCCTTCGGACGGCCGAGTTCTTCTGATCACGGGCGCGGCGGGTTTCATCGGCGCTAACGCGTGCCGCTATTTTTCCCAACGGGGCTGGCAGGTTGTGGCTCTTGAGTCGCCCAAAACGATCGGGTGGCGACTCAAAGGAATAGATGGCATTACGCGTCTCAAGGTGGACATCACGGATGCTGTGGCGGTGCGGGAAACACTGCTCCGTTGCCGGCCGCAATTTGTGATGAATTGCGCGGCCTACGGAAGCTACCCAAGCGATCAACGCCAGGATCTGATCTACCGCGTGAACTTTGATTCGGTTCGCGCGATGCTCGAGGTCTTGAAGGATTCCCCCGGGCTTCGAGGTTTTATTCAGGCCGGGTCATCCTCCGAATATGGATTCAACTGTGCGGCCCCCCGCGAGAATATGGCGTGTGAACCGGATAGCCACTTCTCCGTTTCGAAGTTGGGGGCGACTCAACTCGTTCAGTTTTATGGTCGTCGATTCAACGTGCCCGCGTGGTCATTGCGCTTGTCTTCGGTCTACGGACCACTCGAAGAATTCTCGCGCCTGATTCCTCAGATCTGTTGGAAGGCCTTGAAGGGGACACTGCCCGATCTTGCTTCCCCTGAGATCTCGCGGGACTTTGTTTACATCGACGATGTGCTTGAGGCCTTCGAGGCTGTGATGATGAAGGCGGACTCGTTGGCCTGCGGAGAGGTCTACAATATTGGCAGCGGGATCTGCACGACATTGGGGCATCTCGCCGAGACGGCCCGAGAAATATTTGGAATCACGGACCTTCCGCGCTTTGGACAGTTTGCCGACCGCGGGTGGGATCACCCCTCTTGGTATGCCAACCCGGAGAAGGGGGTGGCGTTCTTGGGGTGGAATGTGCGCGTACCGCTCGTCGACGGGTTGAGAAAAACCTACGCATGGATGGAGCAGAATCCGGAAACGGTTCTCGCGTCTGAGAAGTACAGCATTATTCAAAGAGGGAAAGGCAATGTCGGCTTTGGCAGAGACGCTGGCGCGCGACGCTCGGGAAATCCGGAAGCGCCTCCTCAAGCCTCACCTTGACGCCAAGGCGGGTCACATTGGCGGTGGAGTTCATTGACTACTGGGCGACTGCGGCCTCCCGGGGGCGCGCGATGGTCGGTGCCTCAGGCATGATCTGCACAGCGAAGTAATTGTGAGGTTTGGTGCCGGTGAGTACTCCGAGCGATCGGGAGCCTACAATCACGATGTTCCCCGAGAACGCGATAGGGGCGAGGTCGTTTACGTGAAAAACAATCGCTCTGTCTTCAATATGATGGCCGTAAAAGGTGGGTGGCACCTGGAAAGAAACCGTCCGTTTCGTTCCGTCGGGATAGCTCAGGGCTAAACTTTGTTGGGGGACTCCCATGGGTTGTCCGGGCATTCCGACTTACGGCCAGTAACGCATGATCGCGAAGTCGTAGCTGGCCGCCTGCGCATTACCCACCGCCACAATCTTGCCGTCGGACTGCAGCGCCAACCCAAAGATGCTGTTGTTGTTGGCGGCGCCGCCGAGGCCTGTGTAATCCGTCTCGACCTGGCCGGTGCTGTTGAAGCTCGCGTCGAGGGCGCCGGCTGAGGTGAGCCGCATCATCGCGAAGTCTTTCTCCGTGTTTGTCGAGTAGCCGCCGATGATGATGTTGCCCGAGCTATCGATCACAAGCGCCGTGCCATCCGCCGCACCCGCGCCAATCGCGGTGGTGTAGGTGCCGGCAGTGCCGAAGGTGGCATCGACGGCACCCACAGAGGTCAAGCGCGTCACCGTCATCTGGTTCGAACCCGTCGCGCTCACGCCGCCGAGGACGATGTTACTGCTCGAGTCGATGGCCATTGCCTTCACGATGTCGGTGCCGGCAGTGACATCAACCGTGGTGTAGCCCGAGGTGCCGAAGTCCGTGTCGATCGCACCGACCGAGCTCACCTGGGCCACCGCGAACTGATAGGTGCCGGAGAGAGCCGTGCCGGCCATCACGATTTTGCCGCTGGAAAGAATCGAGAGGGCATAGCAATCATTCTGTGAATTTGCGATCGGGCTGAACACCGCTCTACCCGTGGTGTTGAAGGTCGTGTCGGCCGTTCCATCCGTGCCGTAGCGAGCGATGGCGAAACGCTTCTTGCCCGCGAGAGAGATGCTGTAACCGACGGCAACCGCTTTGCCATTGCTGTCGAGCGCGAGGCCGCGGAGCACATCGTCTTGGCCGTTGAACTGCGTTATGGCGATGCCGCTCGTGCCGTAGGCGGTGTCGATCGCACCGGCCGAAGTCAACCGTACCACCGAGAAGTTGAGGTCACCCGAGGTGGCCGCCGAACCGCCGACTAGAACTTTGCCATCGGCCTGGATGACTACCGCGTAGGCAACATCGTTTCCACCCGCCGAAACATCGATCGAAACCTTACCGCCCGTACCGAATGAGGCGTCGAGCGCGCCGGCGGTGCTGTAGCGGGCGACCGCGAAATCCGTGTCGGAGCCGTTGTAGCTCGAACCGGCGACCACAATCTTGCCATCGCTCTGCAGGGCCACAGCGTATCCGTAGGCATCCGCAGAACCTATCGACGAGGCCACTTGGCCCGTGGTGTTGAAGGTCGTATCGAGCGAGCCGGGGTTGCCGATGCCTGTGCCGGTCATCGCGCGGGTCGCGCTCGAGGTCGAGGCATCCGGAAGAGTGTAGTTGACCGTTAGCGTATCGCTCGCGGCACCGAGGGCGGTCGGGCTGAAGCGGACCACGATTGTGCAGGTGGCGAGGCTTCCGATTGAATTGCCACAGGTGCCGCCGGTGCCGGGGTACGCACCGCCCTTATATGTGTACGGCGCCGAGAGGGCCGCCCCACTCACGACCGTGGCCGAGCCGTGCTGCGAATTGGTCACCGTGAAGGACTTATCCGTATTTGTGGTGTTGATGTACTTCGAACCGAAGCTGTAGGTCGCGCCATCTGAAATCGAAAGTGAGGCATAGCCGAGGCCCGTGCCAGCCACATCGCGGGAGGCGGTCTGCGTGGCGACGCCATCATTATAGGTGAGGTTGATGGTGCTGCTCGTGGCGCCCGTAGCCGTTGGGGAGTATGTCACGATGAGCGTGCAGGTCGCGCTGCCGGCAAGCGAGGCGCCACAGGTGCCGCCAGTGCCGGGATATGAACCACCCTTGTAACCGTACGGAGCGGCGAGGGCCGGAGTTGTGTTCGAGAACGAAGTTGCCGTTGCGCTACCCGCGTTTGTGACCGTGAACGTCTTGTCGGCCGTGAGTGTCTCGTAGGTGTCGGGGTAGGTGTAGGTGGCGCCGTCCGAAACCGAGAGAGAGGCCGGGGTTTGGCCCGTGCCCTGCATCGCGCGCGTGGCCGATTGTGTGCTTGTGCCATCATTGTAAGTGAGGCGGAGCGTGTCCGAGCTCAGCACCGCGGCCGACGGGGTGTAGCGCACAACCACCGTGCAGGTGCCACTGGCCGCGAGGGTCGCGCCGCAGGTGCCCCCGGTGCCGGGGTAGGCGCCGCCCTTGAAGGTGAACGGGGCCGCCATCGCGGGGGTGCCAGCCGCCATCGCCGTCGCGCCCACCGTGCCCGTGTTAGTCACGGTGAAACTCTTGTCCGAGGTGTTGCCGATCACAATCGTTCCATAGTCGTAGGTGGCGCCATTCGAAATCGAGAGGACCGCGCCGTCGGAGGCCGCACCAGTCAGCTGCGTGATGTCCGAGGTGAGGACGGTCTTGCTGTCGACCCCGTTATAGTAGGTCAAGAAGAGCTCGCCTGTCGCGGCGCCACTTGAGGTCGGGCTGAAAGCAAGAACCACGGTGCAGGTCTCACCGACCTGAATCACAAGGCCGCAAGTTCCGCCGACGCCGGGGTAGTAACCGCCGAGAAAGGTGAACGGGGCAGTGAGCGACTTGGGTTGCGGGGCACTCGCGAGGAGGCCACCGTTGTTGGAAAGGGTCAGGTTGGCCGTGACCGTTCCGCCCACGCTTGCCGTGCCGAAATCGATCGGTCCGTTTGTCGCCACGAGATTGGCCGGACCAGAGATGAGCTTATCGGAATCTTTTTTCTGCTTGCGGCAAGAAACTGCGGACGCAGCTAAGATAAGCGCGAACCCAACGTATTGGGCGAAGCGCAGAGAGGCTTTAATTTGTGAGCAGCTACCAACGTACATCGTTTGCTCCTAAAGATCTGAATGTCTACAGTCTCTAGAGTACTGGGGGAATGTGCTGATGGGATGCGGGCATTGTGAAGAATCCCGCACGGTCTGAGCCTGAGGGGAGAATCGGTTCTCGCACGGGCCCACGAAATTGTGTGAACCGACATATTTCCCCCACAGAAGCACCATACATTGTAGGAGCCGGAAAAGCTGTGGACTCGAGCCTATTGGCTCCGATAACGTATTTCCGATGTCCCTTCAAAAGATCCTGATCACTGTTCACGATAATCTGGAGCGGGAAAACATTGAACACGCTCTCATTGGGGGGTTGGGGCTAGCCTCTCTTGGAATTCAGCGCGCTACCTTTGACGTTGATCTTCTTGTTGATGGAAAAGACAAAGCGCGCATCAGTCAATTGATGACCTCGTTGGGATGGCAGATTGCGATGGAAACCAGCGAGGTTCTTCATTTCTCTGGCAACGGTAGAGTCGACTTCTTGCTAGCAAATCGGCCATTGGGCCTTGAAATGCTTTCTCTTGCCAAGCCAGGCGCACTGGGAATTCGAGTGGTGGGCCCAGAGGGAATCATCGGTCTGAAAATTCAGGCCTATAAGAATAGTCCTCGCCGGGAGCTGCAGGATAAAGCCGATATTCTCTCTCTCATGGAAAAGTTTCCCAAACTTGATTGGAAGAGGGTCAAAGAATATGCAGACCTTTTTGATGAATGGCAGGAAATCGAGAGAATAAAAAACACACTATGACGTTTGAGGAATATCTAAAGTGGCTGGATGAGTTCTGGGAGCTCTTCGGCCCGATCCCCAATCCGCCTTCGGATTCGAGTAAGTATCGGGTATTTAGAATATAACGAGGAACTGTGATCGAAAACATTAGTACGAGGAGCGTGAAGAGTCGTGTCCTGAGCCTTTTTGCAGTGGCTGGCCTTGCCCTTCTCTTTTTTCTCGGGAACCCGTCCCAATCGAACACAGCCGACAATTTTCAATGGGTCGCGATCAATGTGAATGCGAATCCTCGCCAACAGGCGGATGCCCATCTTTTGCGGTTTCCCAGCGGTCGCTATTTCTTGATCGACGCCGGACGGTCGGGCGAATTTATCGTGCCGGCGCTGAAGCAGCGAGGAGTGAAACGACTGGAGGCGGTGATCATTTCCCACGTTCACAAGGATCACTACGGTGGCCTACTGGCTATTCAGCAGAGTGGGATTGAGATCGGAACGGTCTATCGCAATTTGCCTTCTCGTGAAGGGTGTGGGCGTGAAGTGCCCTGGGGCTGTGATCTCCAGGATATAGACAGCATTTTCTCGACGATATTTCGGCTCGGGATTCCGGTGAAAACTATTCAGACCGGTGAGACTCTTCACCAAGAGGCGAAACATTCTCTCGACGTCTTGGCGGCGTTTGCCCAGAAATCGGGTGAGTATGAAGCTCCGTCGGTGAACGATATGAGTGCTGTGCTCCGTCTTAGCGCGGGGAACCGACGAATTCTCTTCACGGGTGATCTCGACAGCCCTGGCGGTGATGAGATCCTGCGGCGGGGGATCGATATTCGCGCCGATGTGCTGAAGGCCCCTCACCATGGGTGCGAAGGGTTGGTGAGCGAGGCTTTCTTGGAAATGGTCGCCCCGCGCTGGATAGTTGTGCCCGCGCCCACAAACCTTTGGAACCAGCCCCGCTGCCGGCGCGTGAAGGATTTTGCAACTCGTCATCGAATCCCTCTTCTGGTCAACGCGATCGATGGTGACATCACATTTGAGGTGACCCAGGACGAGATCGCCGTTTTCACCCAATTTGGGCCCATCTTGAGTGGGCTAACTCGCTGACTTCATTCCGCTTTATAACGTCTCCAAATTGTGAAGATTTTCGAGAAGATTTAGGACCGATATTCCGATGCGTCTTCTGAGGGAGTGAGACCTCTAGGTGTGTATTTGACGCATTGGGTAATTATTTGAGACGAAAATTTTCCATTTTGCTCCTGTTGGTCTTGAGCGCGCCGACGTCGTTGTACGCCCGCTCTCCCGAAGAGTCGGAGTTTTATGCGGCCTCTCTTCTGGGTGATGACATCGCCCGTTGGGTGATGAAGCTCAACCGCGGACCGATGGCGATCGGAATCTTTTCCGTCTACGCGAATCCACCCTTTGAGGCGGACTACTCCCAGATTGTAGAGACCGAGGTCGTGAAAAGCTTGGCGAAAGCCGGCGTGGAAAAGGTGTCGACCTGCCCTGAGTGCAGCACGCCCCATGTGACTGTGTCTGAGGAGCGGCTCATCGTGAAAAAGGGGGCGCCGGATCTCGAGACACTCAAGCGAATCGGGATGAAGCAGCCTATAGACGCCTTCATGACGATCGATCTCTATCGCACGAAGCTCGCCGTCATGGCGCAGGTGGTGCTCTACCAGAACCCGACAGCCGTGGTCATCGCCGCCGAACGGTTCCGCGTGCCAGCGATGAGCCTCACCGATGGAGCGGTTCAGGTCTTGCTGACTTTTGGTGGTGGCCAGGCCATCGGTGGCACGAGTACAACGATGCCGCTGGGTTTCGGTCTCTCGCTCTTAGAGGAGGTCGGCTTTGGAAAAGCCGGTCTCAGCGCCGGCGCGGTGATGGGAACGGGATCGATCATCTATCTCAATCCCACACTCGCCTGGTTTGGCCGATACGGCGCCTCTTCGCTTTCCTATTCGATCAATTTGGGGCTCGGTTTTGGTTTTGCAGGCGCTGACAAGGGGATTGTCGTCAAAGGGGCCTATGAGATCTATTTGGGCTCACTGGCGGTAGCCGGTTTCGACGGGGAGTATTTCATACCGTCGGGCACGGCCACTGCTGGGCAGATGAACGGATATTTCGGAGTGCACGTAGGGTTTGCGTTCGGTCGTTAGATACGAATGGAGATTGAAGCAAGGATGCTCAGTCGATCAAAAATTCTGATTCTGCTCACGATCTGGGGGAGATTGGTCTGGGCTCCACCTGAGTACAAGGTCGAAGAGCAGGGCAATAATCTGATTCTTATCACGCCCGACGGGCGCCGAATCCTTTGGGGCGATCACAATCTTCCGTCTGAAAGGGCGTACGAATTTGAGATTCCGCTTTCGGAGCTAGCCGAGGATACGATCAAGAAAACCCCCGATCGTGCGCCGACCAGTCTCCCGCCCCAAAACTTACCGTCCCCATCCCCGACTCCCTTTTATGACGTGGATTGGGATTGGGAGGAGCCGGACGAAGAGATCGTGATCGCGCCCACTCCGTCACCAACACCGGTAGTTGTCGCCTCCCCCACGCCCACACCCAGTCCTGTTGTGGAATTCGATGAGAGTGATGGCCTGATTCTCAAGGCCAATCGGCTTTTTCACAAAGGTCGGTACTACGAAGCGGCGTTGTATGTTGATGAGATCTTGCGCAAGCACCCGACGCACCTACGGGCCTGGCTCATGAAGGGCAGCGCGCTCTACAAGATGGGGCAAAAGGATATGGCTCAGAAGGCCTGGCAGCAGGCCCAGACTCTCGACACGGAAAAGAAAGTGACCCAAGGAATTCTGGAGCGCTATAAGTGATTCAATTATCACTCCTACTAGGAATTCTGGCGTTTGCGGCGCCAGACCCCTACCTTGTCGAGTCGAAGGTGCAGCTCGACCTCGACAACGCGCTTTCCAAGATGATCCCGCATGAGCTCTATCTGGTTCAGATCCACACGGACGTTGTGACAAAGTCGGAGAGAAAGCTCATCGAAGGTGAGAGTATCCAGGAGCCACAGGTCGTCGAGGACGACCCGGCTAACGAAGAGCCGATGCCGGGCTATATTCCCGAGCCGGAGCCCTTGTCAGCTAAGAAACATGGTCCACGGGTGAGACAGGTCTTCCGAGTCGTGGACACGCCGGAACTCCAGATGGTCCATGTCTTGGTGAACTTCGATGACACCGTTGCCCTGGACACCATGAACCGCGCGCGCGCGTTT
The DNA here is from genome assembly GCA_016196825.1 of Deltaproteobacteria bacterium. GTDB lineage: Bacteria > Bdellovibrionota > FAC87 > UBA2466 > UBA2466 > JACPWY01. Next base: position 74,338 of record JACPWY010000019.1, read on the forward strand.
ATTCAGAGCTATCTCCGAGAGGGATATGCAAACAAGTCGACTTTCGTGTTTGCGCAGGTGCCGATGTTGAAACCACCGAAGCCGTCGGTTGCGCCGACCCCTACGCCGACACCGGTGGAGTTTGACGATGAGGATATGGAGGAGGATGGATTCGAGTATCCCAAGGCGCCGCTCCCACCGCCTCCGCCAGTGAAACCGGAGCCGACTTGGCTCGACAAGGTCTGGGAGGCCAAGTGGTTCTGCCTCGCAGCCTTTGGTGCCCTTCTGTATTTCATCCTGCATTGGCGATCGCTTTCAGTGCGCGCGATGAAGAAGAAATTCCCGCAGCCTCTGGCGCCACATCCGCTCGAGAATCTCCTTCGCATCCTGATTCCCGGCCATAATCTGGCGAAGGAGCCCGAGAAGGGAAAGGCAGGGAGCACTGATGGCGCCGGGGGCACCAAGACGCCAGCTACCGCCGAGGAGCTTGATGAAGAGGCGGCCAAGCACAAGCGCCGCGATAAGATGCTCGACAAGTTCTTGATGTTCTCCAAGGCCTTTGCGCCTTACTACCGCACACTTTCGGCCGAGCAGAAGGACGAGCTCTATGGTCTGCTCAAAGGGCCCACGATGGATGGACTGATGACCGGTCTCGGGTTTCCGAAACCCAAATCGGAGGTGCCAGAGCCAGGCAATCCAGAAGAGGTTTTTGAAAAACACGAACGGGACTTTGCTGAGTACCTGAATGCACGCGATTGGCAAGCGAAGCAGTTTTTCGGATTCCTTTCGGAGCTCTCCGAGGAGCAGCTCGTGAGTCTGGTGAATCACGAAACTCCCGTCGCGGTCTGCGCAATGCTTCGGTTCATGAAGCCGCAGCAGTCGGCCTCAATCCTCGAGGCTTTGCCCGCCGGGCGTCGCCTTGAGATTCTGTCGGCTGTCCCCCAGGTTCAGACGACGCCCTTCACAGAATTGGTCAATATTGAGCGAGAGGTTCGCACGGCCGTTCAGATGATGCCCGCCCATCTCTTTGGAGCGAAAAAACAAGATGTCGAGTACTGGGGGAATGTGCTTGCCGAGTCGACGAACCAAGATGTCATATTGGGCGACCTCGAAAAGACGAACCCCGAGATCTACCCCGATTTGAGCAAGTTCAAGTTCAAGTTGGAGGATGTCTCCACCCTACCCGACTCGCTGCTACAGACCATTCTTGCCGAGGCGGACAACGACGAGCTCGCGATGGCTTTGTCGACCTGTCCGGATGACGTGTGCGAAGTGATTCTCGATGCCATCTCGCCCCGTCGTCAGGAGATGTTGCGCCAGACCATTCAAGCTTCAAAGACGGCACCGAAGGAACAGACTAAGGCTGCCCGTGTAAACCTGACCAAGAAATTCAGAGAGGCCATGCAATGATAGTCAAAATGTTCGGATTCGCCATATTGGTGGGCTGTCTTTTTATAGTCTTCGAGTTCGAATCCCAATCGGAAGCCACGGGCATCATGCGAATCTTTCACTGGCCGGCTATGGTGTTGACCGGAATCGGTCCGACGGCCCTCGTGTTTATGTGTTCGGAGGTGCGGGCCTTTTTTCAAACGATTGGATTTGTCTTTGGTCGCTCCGCCATGAAGGTTAAAAAGAAACATGATGTCGAATTGATGTTGCTGCAGAAGATCTCAAAGGACTTCTACACGCAAGGCCCGAAAGTGTTTGAAACGGTGCAGGTGAAAGGTCTTTCGGCGTTTATCGTGAAAACGATCGATCGCCTGTCGATCCGAATGCCTACGCCGGACGTTCGCGAGCTCCTGCAATCGGAATGTGAACGGGTGGAGCACAACATGAAGAACTGCGTAAGTGTGCTTGGAATGGGTATCAAGCTCACCCCCTCCGTAGGAATGTTGGGAACCATCATGGGAATGGTGAACCTGCTCGCCAATATGCAGGATCCCTCGACAATCGGCTCCTCAATGAGCTTAGCCCTTCTCACGACATTCTTTGGACTGTTTTTTTCCATGACCGTTTGGACACCGCTTCAGGCGAAGGTTGATCGGGTCATGACGGCGGAAATCGATGCCTATGAAAAAACGATTCGTTGGCTTGAGACTTTAGAAAAACGCAAACCGGCGACCTACTTTGCTGACGCGGTCAATATCAAAGTGATCGATGCAGCTCCAGCCGGAAAGAAATAGAGGACTACTGAAATGAGCGGCGGCGGTGACGATGAGTTTCTGTGGCTGATGAGTTTGAGCGATCTAATGATTCTGCTCTTCATCTTTTTCGTCGTACTTTTTAGCTTCACCTATAAGAAGGTGAAAAACGTCGACATGTCTCGGATCGCGGAGATCATGCGCACCGGGAAGGCCTCCGAGACCCCGGCTGAAAAGCTACAAAAGAAGATGGAAGAGTTCACAAAGCAGGAGCATCTCGACCAGATGATCGAGGTGGTCCGTGAGGAAGACACCGTTCGTCTCGAGATCAAGGACAAGGTTCTCTTTGCTAGCGGCGATTATATTCCCACGGAGGGTGGAGTCATTGTTCTGGCAAAATTGTCGAAGGTGCTGGAAACAGTCCCCAAGGAGTTTCAGATAGGAATTGAGGGCCACACCGATGACGTCCCCTTGCGAGGCGCCTCGATTCGAGACAACTGGGAGCTCGCGGCTCGTCGTTCTCTCGCTGTCTTTTACGTGATGAACGTGACTCCCGAACTGCTCAAAAGAATTGTTGTCATGGCCTACGGCGACCAACGCCCACTCGTCCCCAACCGCGACCCCGCCGGCAATTCCCTCCCGGAAAACCAGGCTAAAAACCGCCGTGTCACCGTCCGCATCTTCCAACTCTAAAGCAACTCTCTATCAGGTACTCTTTTCAGAGGGCCGTGGGGGAAAGGCGGGGGTGCAGGATTCATCCGCCAGTGTGAGGTTGGGATTATAGTATGGGTCGTTCGCGAGGGCGTCGCCCCAACGCTTCATCATCCAGTCGTTCTCCCGGCGGAACCGATCGATTCGCTCGGGGGCCTCATCTGATCCACGGGTTGCGGATTCCAGGTGATAGAGCTCGGCGTAAGGGGTCCATAGGTTGCGATAGCCAGCCTTCCTCAGTCGAATCCCGAGGTCAACGTCATTGAAAGCCACAGGAAGGTTCACCTCATCAAAACCCGCCACCTCTTGGAAAATAGTCCGTCGGATCACAAGGCACGCTCCGGTCACCGCAGTGTAGGCCTGCATGACATTCGCTCGCCCGATGAAGCGCCCCGTGTTCGCGGGCTGATGTTTTTGGGGGTGGCCGGCGACGCCACCGATACCCAGGACAATCCCCGCGTGCTGGATCGTGTTGTCGGCGTAATAGAGCTTGGCCCCCACGGCTCCAACTCCCTTTTGATTCGCGACGCGGACCATCTCATCCAGCCAGTTGGGTGCGATGACCCGAAGGTCATTATTGAGAAAGGCCAGAATGTCCCCCCGAGCTTCGCGCGCGGCGAAATTATTCATCGCGGAAAAGTTAAAGGGGTGGTTGAAAGGGAGAACCCGCACTTTGGGATGGGACGAAATTGCCTTTAGATAGTCGATGGTTTCCGGTTCCGAGCTTTGATTGTCGACAATCAGAATCTCGAGGGGGTCGTAGTCTGTGTTGTGGAGCAGATCGTGCACAATGGCGGTGAGAAGGTCTTTTTTGTCGCGTGTGCAGATCATGATCGAAACCAGTGGTTGGGAATTGGGTTTCGGGTACACCACCCGGTGGTAGCTCTCATACCCTTCAGTCACCCGGGCCTCAACGCCTTGCGAGAGTAGGTACTCTCGAATGGATCGCCGGGCGTTTTCATGGGCATACCCCTTCGCCCCAGGTCCGAGCGCCGTGGAGCCCGCGATCGCCCGCCAGTGGTAGAGAATTTTCGGGATGTGACCGATCCGATCGGGAGATGTGTGCGCGATCACGCGCAGAAAGAGATCATAGTCCTGGCTCCCCTCATAACCTCGCCGAAATCCACTGACTGCATTCACTAGACTCCGCCGAATGCAGGCCAGGTGAGTGATGAGGTTGTAGGAGAGAAACAGGTCAGGGTTCCATTCGGTCTTGAAGTGTGGCTCAAACCGGTGGCCAAAGGAATCGATCTTATCCTCGTCGCTGTAAATGAGGTCGAGATCCGGCTGGCGATCGAGGCGTGCGGCCACCTCAAGCAGAGCATTCTCTGACAGCTCATCATCGTGATCGAGGAAGACGACAAAGTCCCCAGTGGCCAGCTCCAAGGCGGAGTTTGAAGCCTCTGAAATGTGGCCATTGATCGGGCGTCGGGTGATCTTGATCCGCGGGTGCTCTTCAAACTTTTGGAGAGTGGCTTTCACCGACGATAGGGAGGAGTTGTCATCGGCGATACAAAGTTCCCAATATGGGTAGAGTTGGCGAGTCACAGATTCAATCGCCCGAGTTAGGTAGGGCTCAGGCGTGTTGTAGACCGGAAGGATGACTGAAAACTTGGGGTGAGACGAGAGCCTTTCGAACTGTTTCCTCAGGAGGTCCCGCTTTGAGTCATCGATTGTGTCGTAGTTCTCAACCCAGATCGCGTACTCATTCTTCACGCACTCGCCCGATTGAAAAACCAGATCCTGAATGAGAGCGCGCACCAGCCGCCGTTGGCCCTGGGTTTCGATAAGCTGGCGGACAAAGGTCACTAGTCTTTTTGGATGCACGAGAAACCGAGCCAGGATCGGCATCAGGCTCAAAGCGAGGCTACCGGCAGTGGCCAAGGATCGGAAAGAGATGGCCTGCGGAGTTGCACCCTCAACCGCAAGGGTCTCCACCCACCCGGGAAATTTGATAAACGCTTCGCCCCTTTGTCGAGGTGAAGAAAGAGTCACTCGATAGGGCTCGCGGTTTTTCCCGAAACGTGCCGTCACACAAAGCGTGAAGGGCTGTCGCGAAGCCGAGTTTTCAAAATCGACCCGCACCCAGCCGAGGGGAAAATCGACGACGGGCAGCTCCCAGCGGCCTGTGGTTCCGTTATTGCGAAAGTGAAGCGCCATTTTTTGGTTTAAGAGCCTATCCTAAAACCCTTTCTACTCGGAACGGTCAAAATGTCCTGGCCCTTCGTCCTCCGCGGTCGGTGTCCTCGACGTGCCCAGGGGGCACGTCTGCGGGACCTCCCTTGTGCGTCCTCGGTCCAGGACATTTTGCCTCGCTCCTCCCGACGAAAGGGTTTTAGGATAGGCTCTAAGCGTGACCCGTTTGATCAAATTCAACGCTCGGCGAGCCATTTTCACCGAACGCCTATTGAGAAATGCCTTCATCGCTGCGTTCTCGGCCTCGAGCCCTTGGAGGCGGCTGCGCAAGTGGGCCTCCACAGCGGGCTGCCTGGGGAAGGCGAGCGGTGGAAAGACCTGACCAAAAAGCTTCCGAAGCTCTGCGCGGTGGTGGTTTCGAGATCCGCCGCCGACGCGCTCCTGAAACTGGGCCTCTTGCTCCAGGGCCTCCTCGAAACGGGGTGCAACTCCGATGGAGTGGCAAAGAACGGTGTAAAGGTCATGCAAAGTGCGAAATGGCGCCGACGCACTCAATGTCTCAAAATCTCGAATGCAGGCAAAGACGTTCCGAAACACGAACCAGTGCACGGGAACGGGGCCAGCATTGTCCCATTCGAGATCAAAATTGGTGAATCCCTCTCCTTCGACAATGGCGTTGAGGAAGACGGCATCCAGCGCCTCAGCTCTGAGTGCTTCGTTCGACTCTCGATACCGGGCGGCGGCCCAACGCAGATAGTGCGTGAAAAGGAATTGGAAGCGATCCCATTCCTCGAAATAAGCGGCGCGTGCGAGCTCAAAACGAAAAGGGGTCCCCGGAACGAGCGGCGATTCGGTTTTGCCCTTGGTAACGGTGAGCCCCGAGGGTTTTTCCTGGAACCGGGTCTCGGAGTTCCCAAAGTGCCAGGCCAAAAGGTCGCGAGGCGGCCGGACCGTTTCCAGAATCGATGAATCCGCCTTCGTTGAGGCCATCACCAAAAAGGAGTTGGACATCTCGGCAAGCCAACCTTCACGAGCCGCGGTCAGCGTGGCCAAAGAATCGGGAAAGGAGCGCACCCGCGGGGTCGTATAGTTTTCATAAGGCCTGTGACACGCCAGCGAGGCCGCGGCCTCGGGGGCCCGCTCCAGCATCCTTTCCGTGAGCACACAGCTCGGGATCTTATAGTCGGGAAAGGGGTAGAGGAATTCGGCGCATTCAAAACCCGAACTTTGAAGAAGCGAGGAAAGCCGTTTACGGGAGAAGGTTTTGGCGCCGGGGCGGGAGGAATAGCCCACCATTCCGTCATAAAGCGTTCCATTGTGGTCTTCAGCCGCGCCGCCCCAATATTTCAGGCCGAGGGCATTTTCGATCGCGAGGATCAATACTCCATCGGGTTTCAAAAACCGTTTCACCTGTTCGAGAAAGATCGGGTGCGCCAACTCGGTGGGTGTGATGAACCGTTCGGCGTATTCGAGGACGCCGATCACAATGGCCACATCATACTGTCGCCGTGGAGTGCAGGTCGCAAACTCCGCCACCTCGCCGGTCCAGTTTGAAAGACCCTGCAGACGCAATTCGATTCCACGGTGACGATCTTCCGTCCCCTCGATCGTGTGAAGGGAGCGGGCGTTTTCCGCGAGGTATCGAGAGACAGCGCCCATGCCAGCGCCGATCTCCACAACATCTAGCCCCTGAAAGTGAAACGGGCGGACAAGATTCGAGCGTTCGCGGCAAAGGTGGTAGCGGACCGACCACTCCCCATACTGGGTCGCGCCCGGGTTTTCCCCCGAACCTAGATTCGGCGAGTCGGCCAGAATGGCCCTTACGCGCGCCTCTTCAGCTGCCCCGTCGGTGTACTCGATCGCCATAGACGACAGAGGCTAGCTCAAAGGCGAAGAGGTGTGAATACTAATCCCTCAGCTCGATTGAATTTGGCCACTGGGCGGGTGCTTTTGACCGACCACTTCGTCCTCCGCGTTCGGCTCCTCGACGTGTCCAGGGGGCACGCCTCCGGGGCCTCTCTTGTGCGTCCTCGTGGTCGGCCAAAATCCCCTCGCCGATTGGACCAAATTCAATCGAGCAGAGGGATTAGTTTTGGTGTTCCAGCTGGGTCAGCGGGAAAAGCTGCACAGCCATACGGTAGACCTCGGTCGGCTCATTTTCGACCTCGGCCTGATCCATCAGCTCGTCCTGAAATCGTCGGATCATCTTTTTCGCACTGGCCAGCGTCTTCGGGTTCATCGGGAAGGTGATCCAGGTGAAATCACGTTGCGGAACGGGGATCGTCCCAAGCTTTTCCTGGGCCAAAGTGAGGGTGTCGCCGTGTGACTTCTTGATCCATTCGTTGGGTGTGTCTTCAGTTGTGGTCAGAGAGGGTTTCGAGCGACGCCAGCCTCCGCTTTCCAGCTGCTCTAAATAGCCGCTTCGGACGAGTCGCTCCATCGCGTCGGCCGCCTTCTTACGCGGAATGCCCAGCCGCTGAGCGATCCAATCTGGGTCGCCCTGAAACGCATTCATCGTCGCTAAATTCAAGATCGCGAAGTTCTCCCACTCAGTGAGGAGAAAATACTTATCTGCCTCCATTCGGAGGTAGCGATCGGAATTGGGGCGCCGGTTCGAGCGGGCCGCCTTTTTCTCGATGAGATCCAGCAGCGCGCCCCGTTCGGGTGGGGGGAGTGCCATGCTGTCGGTGAGCTTGCGTGCCAGCTTAGCCGAGACCCGACGTTTACCGAGGAGAACCAGACTGAGGGTTCCGGCGCTGATGCCAAGCCGCCGGGCGTAACCTCTCACCGACATCCTTGGGTTGCGGCTTCTGAGGGCCGTGAGTTGGGACTGAAGGCTACTTCGAATGGCCAGTTGTTCTTCCATGGGGAAGGCCTATACGTGACTCAATGCATCTAAGTCTAGGATTATTGATACAGATCGTATCCGGTCTATGGATACAGGGTGTGGTGTACGAAATTATCTTTATGAATTCGATAGTTAACGGAAGGGAGCGGGGCTAGGACGGTGGGGCGGGCGGCCACAAATCGAAGGGCCCATTCTCGGTCTTCCCCGCGGGAGAGCCGGGTATCGAAAGGGCCAATCGCATCAGCGGCCGCCTTGCGAAAGAGGCCCAACCACAGACCGCAGGCGACGAGGTTATCTGCTTTCAGTGTCTCGGGCGTGAGTCGGGCTACGAAGGGTGTTTTTGCCATGGGTGTTTCGATACTCCGCCCGTTTCTGTCGATCACCCGTCCGATCTGGCCGAACACCCCATCCCAACCCCCCGACCGGAGCAGCTCCAGACGAGCCGCCACAGAGCCGGCAATGAGTTCATCATCGGAGTCCAGGAAGGTGAAAAAACGGCGGGTGCAGGCATTGAGCGCGATGTTGCGGGCCGCGGGAATGCCAACCGGCTCCTCCACGCGAATGAGTTGAATGGAGGGACTTCTCCAAATGATCGGTTGGATTGAGCCGTCATCCACCAGGATCAACTCCGCGCCGGCCGTTAGGTCATACTCACAACTCGCGATCGCAGTTTCAAGAAAACGCGGCGCCACATCTCGCGCCACCATAAGAATGGAAACGTCCCGCAACCCCATCTTCCCAGCGTCTGCGAGGTCGGACCGGTTGTAAAGGATGGGTGCCTTGTCGAAAGCAAAGCGTCGTGAGAAGCTGAGCACATGCTTCAGATTAGCCGGGCCGAGTAGAAGGAGTTTAGGGATGGGCTCTCTGCTTTGGTTATGTGTAATCTTTCTTCCGATCATTGCGAGTGCGCGACCGCTTTGGATGGTGGGAGACGACTACATTCTTCACGCCGATTCCAAGGGCCACGAGGTTCACCGATGGTCGGTCGGCGCGAAGAGCTGGGGCTTTGACCCCCAAGGGTGTCGCCTGTGGGTGCAGGACGGGGAGTCGGTCGCTCTCTTTTTCCCGACGGGAACCCGCCATTCCGTTCCATTGAATGTGACTCTGGTTTCCGATCAGATCGCCAATGCCATTTTTCTCCTTGATGGGACAACACTCATTCGTGCTGACGCTAACGGAGTGCTTCAAGAGCGATCGACCGATCCTGCGTTTGCCCAATTGAAACGGGTGGTCCCGGCCGCTTGCGGCTTCTGGGGAGTTCAGCGTGAGGGGCGCGGGAGTCTTACAATGCTGGAGATTTCCCACTCGTTGAAGCTCGCCCAAAAGACCGAACTCGCAAAAGGTCATGAACTTTGGGCGCGAGAAAAGCTTCTGCCCGGACTCGATGGAATGGTGTGGCTCGGCTATTCGATTACAACTCCATCGGCGATCTACTCACCGCGCGTGGATCTCATCCGCCCGGGCGGCGATATCGTGGCGACGAGTGCCTTTCAGGGGAAGGGACTCTTTTTCGACGCATGCGTGGCCCCTGATGATCGTCTCGTCGTTTCGCGCGATCTGGCCGGCTCCAGTGAATTCACAGTCCCCATATCTTCCTTCGTAGACGCCATTGATCGTGAGGGTCGCACTGAGACTTTATTCGCGGCGGACACCAACCAATTGATCGACGCAGTGGCTTGCTCGACCCAATCGGTTTTCCTCGCGCAACATTCCATTTTGGGTGGCGGTAACACGCGGCTTTCCCGGATCGACTTTGCGCACCCGAAAACCGAGACGTTTTTGACATCTTTACCGGGCACTGTCCGTGCCCTCTATCTGTGTGAAGGAGGTCCCTAATGGCAGGAAAGACAGCAAGAAAAAAGGCCGCGAGAAAGGCCAAGATACGACGCGGTCGCCAACAACAACGCCAGAACCCAAAGCTTGCTCGTAGGCGGCGGGCCAAAAAGTTGATGCGGGTCAAGAAGATGCGCCGAGCTTAGAGCTAGTCCGGCTCCAGCCAGGCTGCCAGTTGACCTTTTCGAAATGGATTCCATACTACCGGCATGTGGGACTATTTTAGTCCCCGATGGGAGTGGGTGTCGTGGATATCGGAAAAAAGGTCATTGAGATTCCGGAGGTCTTGCCGGTTCTTCCGGTGAGAAACACCGTCCTCTTTCCGAATGCGGCCGTGCCGCTGATCGTCGGCCGATTGAAAAGCATTGAGGCGGTGAAACTAGCCAAACGAGCGGGTGATCTCATCCTTGTGGTGTCGCAAAAGGACAGCTCCAAGGAGGAGCCTGCCGCCAGTGATCTCTATACAATTGGTGTCGTTTGTCTCATCTCCAAGATGAATGAAATGGAGGGGGGCGGCTATCAACTCGTCGCCAATGGCCTCATCCGCTTTGAGGTGGCCGAGTATATTGACAAAGTGAGTCACTTTGAGGCTCGGGGTTTTCAGATGGCCGAGGTTATGCCCAGCCAGACCACCCGAGTCGATGCGTTAGCGGAAGAGCTGCGGCAACTGGGGAAGGCGATTTTGGCTCTCACGTCGATTCCGGCGGCGGAATCGATTTCAAAACTTCTCACACAGCTCACCGATGCTGGGCAGATTGCGGATCTGTGCAGCACGTTTCTGCACCTCCCTCTGATCACCAAGCAGACCATTTTGGAAACGCGGGATGTCGACCGTCGCCTCCAGATGTTGTTTGAGCAAATGGTGGCCGAGAAGGAGAAGGTGACACTCCAAAACGAAATTCAGGCGAAAATGATGGAGCGGCTGACCAAGGATCAGCGGGAGCACCTGCTGCGCGAGCAGATCAAGACGTTGCATGAAGAGCTGGGTGAAGAGCCCCAGACGCCAGACGATTATACGAAAAAGATTGAAGAGGCGGGCCTTTCTCCTGAAGCGAAAAAGATCGCCAAGGAGGAGCTCGCTCGCCTCAATGGGATTTCGCGGTCCTCGCCGGAGTACCACGTCATACGCACCTACCTCGACTACATGCTGGCACTGCCATGGAGTAAGACGAGCGCGCTGGCCACCGAGGCGATCTCTTTGACCAATGCGAAAAAGATATTGGATCATGAGCATTTTGGGATTGAGAAGGTAAAGAAACGGATTATCCAGTTCCTCGCAGTCGCTAAGCTCAAGAAAGATCTGAAGGGGCCGATTCTTTGTCTGGTGGGGCCGCCAGGAGTGGGCAAGACCAGTATCGCACGAGCTGTGTCGCAGGCGCTGGGACGGAAGTTTATGCGCGCGAGCCTGGGCGGTCTGCGCGACGAGGCCGAAATCCGCGGCCATCGCCGAACTTACGTTGGGGCTCTCCCCGGTCGGATCATCCAGAGTTTGAAACGGGTGGGTGTGAAAGATCCCGTCATTCTCCTGGACGAGATTGATAAGGTAGGCATCGATTTCCGCGGCGATCCCGCATCCGCTTTGCTCGAGGTCCTGGATCCCGAACAGAATAATACTTTCCTCGACCACTATCTCGACGTGCCGTTCGATCTCTCGAATGTTTTTTTCATCACGACGGCGAATGTTGTCGAGACGATCCCGCCGGCTTTACGGGATCGAATGGAGATCATCGAGATGACGAGCTATTCGAAGATCGAAAAGATCGAGATCGCTCGGCGCCATATTCTTCCCAAGGTGATCACGGAGCACGGTCTCACTTCCGAGCAAGTCCGCGTGGCGGATGAGGCCCTCGAGCTTGTGGTGGATGGCTACACGCGGGAATCAGGCGTGCGAGAGCTCTCCCGAAAGATGGCCGACCTCTGTCGATTCGCGGCTGAACAACTTGCCGCTGAACAGCCGCCTCTCTTTGTCGAGATCAAGTCGGAGATGATCGAGGCGATCTTGGGTTCACGCCGATTCTACGCCGAGGAGATTGAGAAGCTCCCGCGTCCTGGAGTCGTGACGGGGCTCGCCTGGACGCCAGTGGGGGGTGAGATCTTGAAGATCGAGGTCACCCGAATGGAGGGGAAAGGGAACCTGATTCTGACTGGGCAGCTCGGTGATGTGATGAAGGAGTCGGCCCAAATTGCCCTGAGCTTGATCCGAGCGAATATGGGGCGCCTGCCCTATCGTTTTGACTCGTCAGATTTTCACATCCATGTCCCATCTGGGGCCATCCCCAAAGATGGACCCTCGGCGGGCGTGGCTCTGTTTCTGGCGCTGACCTCTTTAGTCGAGGGACGCCCCGTGAAGCCCGATCTGGCGCTAACTGGTGAGATCACTCTGCGAGGGGCCGTCCTTCCCGTGGGTGGTATCAAGGAGAAGGTGATCGCGGCTCATCGAGCCGGCATTCGGACGGTGATTCTCCCTGAGCGAAACCAGGGTGATCTGAGAGACGTCACCGATGATGTGAAGAAGCAACTCAAGTTCCACTTAGTGAAGGATATTTCTGAAATTCTCACGATTGCCGGTTTTGAAGCGCCAGCCGAGCACCCCGAGTTCATGTCCCCATCGCTTCCGCCGTCAGCGGCCACGGCTCACCCAAGCGCGACTAACTAAACTCTGTTCGCAGCCGAGAGATCCTGCGCCAGGGGGCCGGGTGGCTGTAGGTGAGAAACTCGATCACCGGATTGGGGAGGAATTGGCCCTTATTTTGGATCGTGAGCCGCTCGAGAGAGTCGGCGAGAGGGCTGGAGACCTTCACCGTAGAAGCGGCAAAATGATCCGCCGTCCGCTCTCGCCAGCGCGAGAACAGCAGCTGAACCTGCCCCAAGGGTATCTGAATCAGACTTACGAAAAAGAGGAAGACCACCAATTTCAAGCCGGTGGAATTGCGCAGCCCCAGCGATTCCTGTGCGTATGATTCGAGAAGGAAGTTGCTCAGCGCAAACCCGATGACGACGGAAATTCCCGAAAGGCCAATATTTTTCCACAAATCGTTGTGGACCTGATGGCCGAGCTCGTGAGCGAAGACTGCCTCCACTTCGTCGGCCGAATGTTTCTGATAGAGCGTGTCCCCAATAATAATCCGCTTGGTCCGACCGATCCCCACAAACGCTGCGTTGCCCTTCTCGGTCTTCTCACCCAGCCCCAGGTGATAGACCTCCTTCACGGGGATCTGAAAACGGGTGCAGAGCGCGAGTAGCCTCTCCTTGAGTGGAGAGTTCTCGAGTGGCTCCAACTTGTAAAAGATGGGAATCAAAAGCACCGGGGCCAATTGAGCCAAGAGCACCGAAAATCCCATGAAGGTGAGGGCTGTGTAGAGCCACCACAAGGCGCCACTATACACATAGCACGAATAGAGTGCCGTCAGGATGAGCGCCCCGATCACGACTCCGAGAACGAGCCCTTTCAGCAGGTCGCCGATCCACGAGCGCAAAGATTGTTTGGACAGTTTGAAGTGGCGCTCGATTTTGTAGGACGCAAATTGAAAGGGGAGCCCGATGAGTTGCGAGAGGACTCCGAGTGCACCTATGTAGAGGAGCACTTGGAGGAGCGAATTGTGAGACGCGAATTGGGTCGACCATTCATGGATCGCTATCCAGCGACGATCGAAGACGAGAAAGAGAAAAAGCGCCAGTGACGCGAGTTTACCGCTCCAACCGACAACTCGGTGGCTCCAAAGGTAGGGGCGGATCGAGCGATCATGCTCCAGCCACTTTTCGGGCCAGGTCTGGTGCGTCCGGGACATTTGTATAGCTACTCACGAAGAGGGTTGGAGCGTCAAGACGACAGTGACCTTGCGCGGTTTGCCGCAAGGTGTGGCTGGAGGCATGATTGGCGGGCTTGAAGCCGTTCAGTTCTCTTTCCTGTGCCCCCTCTGTGACCGTCGTTAACGGGTCAACCGACCGCGAAGCTCGGTGGCATGGCCGTTTTCGTGCGATGGTGGCGTCGCGGCTGAGATCGGACTGGGCGGCTCTTCCCCTGACTCAAAACGAACTAGCGGCCTGGGGACCGGGTGAGCGGATCCTCACCTGTCCGCGCTCACCGAGGGTGGCCCTCACGGCTCTGCGGAGCGCGGCCCGCGTAGTCAGCACCCACCCTGACGTAGTCAGGGCGGCCCAAGCTTTGGGGACGCCGGCGGTATGGGTTGTGGAATCGCACCGAAAGCAAATCGCCCTTCCCCAATGGAGTTTTTCGAAGACACCCGATTGGGAGGAGGAGTTGGGTCACGTTTTCGACGACCAACGGCGAACGGATTTTGGGAATGACCGGGGCGTCCCCTTCACCGCCACTTCGCTCGCTGTCTGTTGCATGGCGAGCCGGGATTATCTGATCCCGTTGGCCGGATTCTTGGAGAATCTGCGGCAGGTGACCCGGGGTCGATTTCGGCTCCATTTTTTGGGGCTGGATGACGAGTCCACGCGTTTTATCCTTGAGCGATACGCCTTCTGCCTAAAGCGGAGCTACCGTCTCGAGGATCTGTGGTCTCGATCGGAGCTTGCGACGATTTGGCAGCGGACGCGGGCGCAGCGCGCTTACATGTCCAAGTCGCGGCTCATGCAACGGGCGCTGGATTCCGGAGAGCCGGCTGTTCTCTATAGCGATCTCGATCTGTTTTTCTTTCGTTCGCCCCAGCGCCTCCTGAAGAAAATGCGTCCAGGGACGGACGCCCTCCTTTTTCCTCATTGGAATCGTTCTTCGGTGAATGCCCGAGAGCACGGTTTCTACAACGCTGGATTGCTGGCCGCTCGACCGGGCGCTCGACCCTTTCTCACATGGTGGGCGAGGCAATGCTTGGCGGTTTGTGAAAAGGATGCGCGGGCCGGCCACTACGATGATCAGCGATATCTCGATGAGGCGGCGAAGCGTTTCCGGGGGCTAGTCGCATACCGAGGAAGAGATGAAGATTTGGGCGCCTGGAATTATGACTCCTTGGGTGTGCGATGGTCAGACTCGCCGGGAGAGTTGACCGCTGGAAGACGGTCAGTTGGCAGCATTCACACTCCGCAAGACGACGAACAGGGTTTTTTCGAGGTGAAGTTCGGATGGGATCAAATGGTTGGGGTGATGGCTGGGCTCTCTCCATCCGTGAGCGATCGCCACTCGATTTGGCTCCTCCAGCGTCGATATTTCCCGCAGGTGGAGCGTCTGCACCAGATGTACGAGGCGCTGGGGAATCGGATCGGCCGCAAAGGGCTTCATCTTCCCGCGCCAGTTGAGCGGCTTCTCGTGCGAGGTGAGGGACGTGTGACGCGCGGTTGGCCGCCCGTCCGCCGTTTTTGGCGGGGAGCGCAGTCTATTTTCTCAGTGCGCGGAGAAAATCCTCAGCTGAGCTCTTCATCTGATCGCGAGTGAAATGGCTCCGTACCCGCTTGCGGGCATTCTCGCCGAGGTTCTGCACCACCTCCGGGTTGTCCATGCAGTAGAGAATGGAATGCGAGAGCTCGGCGATGTTGTTGGGCTCCACGAGAAGACCCGTCTTCCCGTGCTCGATGATGTCGGTGGCGCCGCCACACCGGTAGGCGATGCTCGGAACTCCTAGGGCTCCGGCTTCCGCATAGACGATCCCGAAACCTTCGCCGCGCCAACGATTCCCCCAACGTCCAAAACGTGACGGCATGATGAACACGTCGGCCTGGGAATAAAGAGCGCGCAGCTCATTGCGATCGTGGGTGGCCCCTACAAAGACAACGCTTTCCGTGAGCCCGAGGTCCCGAGCTCGTTTCTCGAGTCTTTCGAGATCGTCGCCACTCCCCTGGATCAGATAGCGAAAGCGAGCGCCCCGACTTTTCAACTGTGCGAGGGCCTGGAGAGTGTCGTCGTGTCCCTTGTAGCGTTCCGAGGCATCGAGACGAGAGACCGTGAGAAGCGTGAAGGGATCACGGTGCGTGGCAGACCGACCCTCGTGTGTGAGATCGGGTGCAACCACGGGGTGGGTGATGTGGATGCGCTTTTCATCGTAGCCACGCCCGACCAGGATCTGTTTCGTCCAATGGCTGATTGAAAGGAGGGCGGAGGCTTGTTTGAGGCACCATTCATCATGAGGGTAGAGGTTGCCCCAGGCATCGATGCCATAGACCACTGTAACAAAACGACACCCTAGAAGCTTTGAGAGCAAGAGGGCGAGTGGCCCGAGCGAAACATGCCCACACAGAATCAGATCGGGCCGCATCCGCCGACCTAATGAGAAAGCCTGTCGGAAGAGGAGGAGCGGAACTCGATTCTCGAAACGTCGGCGCCAGCCGCGGCCGGTCATTGGGACAGGAATGACCTGGTACGAGCCATCGGGCTCTCGGGTGAAAGAGTTCCGCTCGGGAACGAGGGAGGCGACATTTTCAGCCCCTTCGAGGTTTCCGAGCGAGCGGAGAAGGTCGTCGAGGTAGTACTCGACCCCGCCATACTGCTCAAAAATTGATGTCGATTGGAGCGCTAGAATCTTCATCGAGTTGAGAGATCGATCATGCGTTGCGGCAGAGGGGAATCCTCTAGGTGCCGTATAATTATGGAATGAGTTCCGCCCGAAAAAAACGGAATTATTTTCCCGAGCCGAAATTCCAGTTCCGGTTTTTAGCGCTTCTCGTTGGAGGGATCGTGTTTCACGCGGTCGTGACCTGCGCCGTGATCTCCTACTTTGTGAGTGAAAACTACACCCTGCTAGTGCAGTACGGGGGACTCGAGGGTGACATCACCCGCGCGCTTCAAAGAGAGCTCGCCATTTTGATTGCGGGGATTGGTTTCTCCTTCGTTGTCTTCGTTCTGGGGACAACTCTTTTGGGAGTGATTTTTTCACACCGAATAGCCGGCCCAATTTATGCCATCAAGCGGACCATCCGTGACATTCTCGAGGGGCGCGATGTCGAGCTCCATTTCAGGAACCGCGATGAGTTCCGGGAGTTGGTCGATGGTTTCAATGAGATGGTGCGGTCGCTGAGGCGTGGCGATATTCCGCTGGATAAGAAAACGGCGGAGAGCGCGTAGTCCGATTACCTAGCGGATTTCGCGCCACCCTCTACCTATTCTTGGGACAGTGTTCGGGGCAATTCTCACAGTAGCGATCGCGGGTGTTTTGATTGGTGGCATTGGCCCGGCACTCGATACAGAAGTCTTGTGTCGTTGAGGCGATATCCCGCATTCTTGAGTCGATCATCTTTGTGAGGCGCCGCTTGGCAAAGGCAACTTTGATGGCTTTGTTTCGGTGGATCTCATTGGCGATCCCTTCCACCTGGGCGGTGAAGTCTTCCTTGCTGTATTCCTGGAACCGTTTTTCAAGATCCTCCTTGAGGCCGGTGAGTTCGGCGACCTTGATCTGTTCCCGGTAAAGTTTTTCATTCACCTGCTCGCAGACCTTGTGGTCGTTGGCGAAGAGGAGGGGTCCAACGAGGCTCAGTATGAAAATGGCTCTGCTCAATCTCTGGTTACCCATTGCGTTAGTCTGCTTCCATTCCTTGGTGGCCTATTCGGTCAATAATACCACTATCGAAAAGCGATTAGAGGATGTCGAAGAGTCCGTCGAAAAGATCCAGGCCGAGCTCGAGCTGATGCGATCTCAGGCGAAGATGGTCATCAGCCAGACTCAGCTCGGTTTTACCAATCGTCTTTACGGGAGAGCCGGATTGGGGCTGATTCTCCCACGACGCTGGTCCGCTTCGCAGAATTCAGACAGTGGTCTTGGGCTCAATCTGGGAGTGGGACAGTATTTCGGAAAACACAACGTCGGAGACATCGCTTTTGAATGGGATCTCTACCCGTCACTGACCGTCCGATACAGATTTGAGTTTCATCCGGAGAATCCACGGTTCACCATTGGCCCTGTAATCGGCTATAAGATTCGCATCGCCTCGAGCGGACCTTGGGATAATTTCTTGAGCAACTCCGATCTACTGAAGAGTTCCTATCTACTCTTCGGTGGGATGTTTGGATTCCCACTCGCCAACGCGCTGCTGACCGTGGAGCTGATCTACCTCTACAACGATCAGACATTCCTAATGGCGAACACAGGGATTCACATGTTCTTCTAGAAGCGCCAGGCTGCGATTGGCATAGCGCTCCCAGGTGAAGTGCTGGGCGGCAGCCCGTGCCGACTCTGCCATCCCAGCGATCTTCTCCGGGCTGGAGATCAACTCCCTCAAGCACGAAGCGATCGCGTCCGAATTCCCGGGTTCCACTACAAATCCATTCACACCCTGTTCAATGATGGAGGAGGCTCCACAGTGCTTCGTCACTACGGGAACAAGGCCGCTCGCCATGGCCTGGACAACCGACTGCCCGAAACCATCCTCAAGCGTCGGAACGACGGCCACGTCGAATTCCGGAAGCTTTTGGGCCAGATCCGACTGTTTCAGTGCTGGGATCCAATCGACTCGATTGGAACGGGTCAGAATCTTTCTGAACTCAGGTTCGAGATGACCAATCAAAGTGAGAGAGATGGAGTGGGAGGGAAGACGCTCCATGGCTTCGAGGAGGTAGTGCAGGCCTTTGCGCACCGACAGTGTTCCGAAAGAGACTACCCGAATGGGCAAAGTGGTCTTTCGGTGGGGGCGCGGAACAAAGAGGCGCAGATCAACCCCGAGCGGAAGGACCGAAATCTTTCGCTCGTTGAGCCCTCTTTCCAGAAAGGTGCTTCGCGCGAAATCGGACAGAACCCAAATCTGATCCGCTTTTTCGTATTCCTCAAGTTCACGGCGGGAACAGAACTCTCGTTTAGGGAAAGGAATACTGCGGCGGCGGTACTCTTCCGCGAGAATATCGTTTTGAAAGGAAATATGTGTCGAGTCGCGGATGAGAATGTGGGTGGTCGCGGGCCGTGCGCGGAGAGTTTCCAAGGAGAATGAAGACCAGCCGATGAAGACATCGGGGGCCAGGGCTTGGACCTGCTCCAGAATGCGACGGCCCAGATAGCCCATCTTGAATCGGTCGGCCGGATCTTCGATGTGGGCCAAGCGACCCAATTGATACCCGATCTCCGCCAGCGGAAAGGTCGTCAAACTGTGTCTGGGAACTCTAATCCGGCTCTTGGGATAGCTTGAAAAAAGTCGGACCTCATGGCCTGCGGCGGTGAGAGCATGAAAAAGGGATTCGCTGTGAAAGCGCCCCCCCACCCCAATTGCGATCCGTTTCATCACCTGTCATAGTCCCCCAATATGCTGGACGATATCAAGTACCCGGAACCCGATCCAAATAAGCGCCCCGTCGCTGAAGTGTGGAACGAGCGTTATGCTGGCGATAGTTATCTTTTCGGCAAGGAGCCCTGCCTGAGTCTGCGCAACAACGTGCCATTCTTGAAAAAAGGGCGGACCCTCGATGTGGCCATGGGTGAAGGGCGCAACGCGGTCTTCTTGGCGAAGCAGGGGTTTCAGGTTGAGGGATGTGATGCGTCGCAAAAGGGGATTGAAAAGGCGAAAGCGCTGGCTGCGGCTCAGGGAACCTCGATTGAGACTAAAGTCCAAAATTTGGATTTCTTCTTAATGCCCCTCATGAAGTACGACACGGTCATTATGACCTACTTCAGACCCATGCCGCGCTTTTTCAGTGAAGTACGTCGTGGTCTCGTCGCGGGGGGAACATTTCTGCTCGAGGCCTATCTTGTGGATCAGATCCGCATCGCTCCGAATCCCCTCGTGGAGTTTGCCGACTGTTACAAACCCAATGAAGTTCTGGGGCTGCTCCGTGATTTCCAGGTGCTCCACTACCGCGAGATACCCGAAGGCAACGCCCACATCGTGCAGGCCCTCGCCCGCAAGACGCAGAATTAGTCATGCCCTTCACTGTGCAGCTCACGCCGATCGTCAATCGTCGTGATGGCATCGGCCGGTTGGCCTTCAATATTTCACGCCTTCTGAGCGATCACGGGCAATTGAATCTGATCCTCACGGAGAGACAGGAAAGTTTTCTGCATTGGGGTCCTGTGCGCCGAGGGTTGCTTCGCGAGCCCAAATCTTGGCGTGATCTCAAGGTGACCCAGCCCAGCACCGTGATCTATCACCATTCGATCGGCACTCGTGTGGCGGATCATTTTCTGAACCTGCCGGCGCGGAAGAAAATCGTCATCTATCACGGGGTCACCACTCCCGAACTCTTGGCTGAGTCGCAGCGCGAAGATGCCGTGTGGGGTGCGCGACAATTGGAGATGATCGCACGATCGGTGGACCACGCCTTTGCTTTCTCTGATTTCACTGGCAATGAATTGCGCCGTCTGGGCTGCCCAGCCGTGACGACTGTGCCTTACTATTTTCCAGAGGTGGTTGCAGGGAAACGTGTCCGTAGCAAAACCATTCTCGTGGTGGGACGCGTGGTGAAGCACAAACGGGTGCTTGAGTGCCTCGAGGCTTTTCAAAAACTCGCTCAGATGGATGGAACGGTTCGGCTCTTGATCATCGGTTCTTTGCGTGGCGATCCAGATTACGCAGGAACTCTCCGCGAGTTTGTCGCCAGCCATTTTCTCAGCCGTCGCGTGAAGTTTTTGGGGAAGATTTCGGATCGCCATCTTCTCCGACTCTATTATTCCTCTTCGATCCTTCTATCCCTGTCAGAACATGAAGGGTTTTGCATTCCCATCGTGGAGGCCCTTCGGGCCGGGCTCGCGGTTGTAGCGACGCGTGACGGCGCTTTGAAGGAAACATTGGGCACCGTAGGCCTCGCGGTCGAGTCGCGTGATCCTGACTCTGTTGCGCAGGCGTTGCGCCAGGCGCTCGAGCGCCCCACCACCGGCGAAGTCGCCGCAGACATTGCCTCGCACCTCCTCAAGTTCGAGCCTGGGCGTTTTGAGATTCCATTTCTAAAGGCCGTCCTCGCATGATGTGGCTCTTCCGAGGTCTTTGGGTTTACAAGGCCGAGATTCTCTTCCTGATTCAAGTCCTCTCGGCGTTAAGAAAAACGGCAGCCGAAATCACACGGGAATACATCAAGAGAAAGGTCGCGATGGGGCTCAAGCGATCGCTTGCGATCGTCACGATCGAGATGGGTCTTTTCCTGGCCGCGCTCTATTGGAACGAAACCGCCCCCTCGCTCACCGCCCGCGCAGTGGCGTCTTTATTTTTGTGGGCCGTCACCGTCTACAACGCTGTAGAATTGATGTTCGTCACCATTCCCGAAATCCGCGCTTTCCAAAAGATGATCCGCGGTCGCATGGGCTACGCCATTCGCTACGTGCTAGAGATCTCAGTCCTCAGCGAACTCATGCAGATGAACATCCTCGTCCTGGTCCTCAGCCTGCTACTAGGAATTTCCTCCCGCACCTGGGTGGGAGCCCACTTTTCCTACCTTCACCCATGGCGGGAGCTTTTCGTTGGTCATCCGTAGGCGGGATCGCAGCTAGATAAGAAAATAGAAGTGGATCGAACGTTTTGCGACGCTCACTGCTCAGGGAAAGTCCTTACCGATTACGTGGGTCTTCCGCGTGGCTGCCGCCCGATGGCTGTGAGTGTCGTTTGAATTCAGCATTGAAACTGCTGTCCAGCTTCACTTGGGACCTTTCCGGGCATCCTTTGACCACCCGACAGAACTCTTCACTTCCCATGACTGTTTCCAGTTTGGCCTGGATATATTTGCCAAGATAAGTCTTGTCATAAGCCATTTGTAGGACCTTCATTTGGTGGCTCACGTTCAGGATTCGGTTATCCAGCCCCTGGAAACCGCTGCGAATGTCCTGACTCATGAGTCTTGCGTAAAGGTAGTTTAGATGACCTGCCATCAGCTCCTTGGCATTGTCGGCTCTCTGTCTCCAGACCTTTTCATATTCTTGGCTAGCCTTGTCAGAGTCCCATTCAGCTAGGGCCTTCGCTATTTCCCTCTTGGTAGCATCAATTTCATACTGTTCACCCTTCAGGAAACTCTCCTTTACATCGGCACTGAGCCTTTCCACTTCCTTGGGATCATTCTTTTTTCGTTCATGCGATGCGACATACTCTTCCCAATGCTTAATCTTTGCATCAAAATCCGCTTGCATCTTCTTGGCACGTTCCGCCCTGCGACTTGGATCAATGAGTGGCAGAATAGACTTTTTATACTCTTCAGCAGCACTGGTTAGTAAACTATCATCCCCATTTGCCGACGGTGCTGTGACCGACAAAGCCAAGCAAATTGGTAGCACAGAAAACCCGAGTATTGAACACTTCACGAGTGGCCCCCCTAAACGTTGGATCGATTCAATTATCATTCTAGCACAGTCGGCTACCGAAAAATTCTCTTCTCTCGAATTCCAGCGTCACTAAACAGAAAAATCGCTATGGCTAAATCTAAAAGGGTTCCCCTCATTTGGCCTGCGCATTATCCCTTCCCATTGCTTGTCATTCTTGCTATCGAAACGATCTAACTCCGACTCCACCGGAGAAAATCTCCCGATGTCTAGCCACACTCGAACTCGATCCATGAACATTTGTGGGGCGACCGCCTCGCGGCCGCTTTCTAGGCGCGCCCACGGCCCCGACTTGGAAAGCTGCTCGGTGTAACCGACTGGCGGGCATGAAGTTTAGAGTCCGACTTGGGAACTGACACGCCGTCTTGCAGATAGTGATGGGGCGGTAGCGTGCTGACGTGCAGCTTACTGCCCGGGCAATAGAGGGGGAAATGTTTCCAAGTCCAACCATCATAGCTATCTTCATTGGGAGGATCGGTGGCGTGTGAAGAGGAGAACGGGACCGGTGATTACTCTTTAGCGTTCGTCATCACAGCTTACGAATATCGGTCAGCGACGAACGATTATGCGAGATGTTCTGCTAAGGAGAGAATGTATAGAATTCATTCATCGTAAGGGTGCAGTTTTTCCTCCTTCCTTTTCTTTGGGTTAGGTGTTGATTCGGCAAGTTAGCGGTTAGTGATCGCCGGTGAATGAATTCCCAATGGACTAAATCCTGAGCGGTAG
>JACPWY010000027.1 GCA_016196825.1 Deltaproteobacteria bacterium
ACAAACAGGAGCCAGAATTTCCCACTCTGAAAAAGCTAGCATCAGGAAATCGCGCAGGCACCAACTCCAGATGGCAAATTACGAATGCCGCATAGCCTTTTTTGCGACGATAACTGCGTTTTCGCGCCAGCCACTATGTAGCCAAGGGTTCCGGATCTGGATTTGTCAAAGTAAAGAGTGCTATAAATCTTGCTGTCGATTGGGAAATCGAACGAATCCGCCAGCTCAAGAGCGAGGTACGAAAAATCATTGATCGTGTAAAGGAGGAAGAGCGGAGCCCTCCATTTGGAAAAGAGATTGAATATGCAGCATGCAATTAAATTTGACCGCGTGTCCTCAAGGGATCAGCGTGACGGTTTTTCATTGGACGCTCAAAGGGTACTTGGAGAGAAATACGCGAATGAGAATGATCTAAAGCTCGTGAAGACGTGGGCGGTCGACGAGTCCGCCTCTAAGGAGGAGGATAGAAAGTATTTCTTTGAGATGCTTGAATACGTCGTAAAGCAAGGGATACGCCATGTGATTTTCGATAAAGTCGATCGGGCCTGTCGCGGTCTGAAATCCGCCGTCCAAATCGAGGAACTCATCGATCATCATGGCGTGAAGTTCCACTTCACGAGAGAACACCTGATCATTGACGATAATTCTCCGCCTCAGGAGAAGCTCAGATTTTATTTGGGCATCATTCTGGGGAAATATTACATCGACAATCTGAAATCTGAAATCAACAAAGGGCTAGAAGCTCGCCTGGAGGCGGGCCTCTGGAATGGCCCGGCTCCTATAGGGTACAAAAACGTTCGTGTGGGTAAAGAACAACGGGCGGTCGTGGTGGTCGATTCAGAAAATGCCACTGTGGTGAAAGAGATTTTCGAGCTTCATGCCACCGGAAATTACTCGCTGGAGGCGCTTACTAATATCTTGAAAGAAAAGAGTACGAGAAAGACCTGCACAAAACGCGTGGTAGAGGAGATGCTTTCCAATCCCTTCTACTACGGGGTCATGAAGATTAAGTCACGGCGGCACGGAAAGAAATTTGAAGGGAAACTGGTCAAAGGACAGCATGAGCCACTAATCGAGAAAGACCTTTGGGATGCTTGTCAGAAGATTCGCGGAATTCGGGCTGCAAACCATCAGCGGTGCAACGCTCGGGGGATTCCCAAGCCCTATATGGGGTGGCTTCAGTGTGGGGAGTGCGGCCATCAGGTGACCGGGGAGGTTAAGAAGAAAAAAAGTGGCAAGGTCTACATTTATTACCACTGCGCCAACGTAAAATGCCCGGAACGAAACAAAAATACTCCTGAGGATCACATAGACGCGGCCCTCAAGGAGGTCTTTGCCCCGTTTTCCAAATTCACCCCCAAAGCAACCGAGGCGTTCTTGAAGGGCATGGAAGACCGATTGCTCGATCTGGATTGTTACACCCAGTTGAAGACGGCGGAGATTTGTAAGGAGCGAGCCGAACTGAAGAAGGAGATCCTGGAGCTGGAAAGACTCCTCCAGAAGGGAAAGGTCTCTCCCGCCATCTACAGCCGCATCGTCGCCGAGAAGGACAAGCTGCTGGAGGTGGGGGGAATCGAACCCCCGTCCGCAAGCGATCGACCAAAGCCTCTACAAGTTTGTTTCACGATTAGGGATTCGCCCCGCAGCGTCTCCGTGAACTTAGCTACCGCAGCGCTATTCTCAGTATTTTTGAAGGCGGTGCCCGCTGAGACACCCTACACCGCCCGATCCCACTTTTTAACGTCCACTCGGGCCCGCGCGGGAGACATAACCCGGGGACGGCTACTTAATTAAGCAGCGAGTGCGTAACCATCGGTTACTTTTTTGCAGCCTTTTTTACGAGTCAGCCACGAACTCGACTTGCGACTTTAAGCTTCAACACCCACGTCGAAACCAGGTCACCCCCATATTGTCAAAGAACGAACAGCTCTCAATGTAGCCTTATTTTGGGTTTGTCGCAAAGAAGACAAGGAGCTTGAGGCCCGCAGAAAAGTTTTCGAAGCGGTGGCGGACTTCTCGGGAGACGAAGA
Organism: Deltaproteobacteria bacterium; assembly: GCA_016196825.1. GTDB lineage: Bacteria > Bdellovibrionota > FAC87 > UBA2466 > UBA2466 > JACPWY01. Next base: position 2,031 of record JACPWY010000027.1, read on the forward strand.
GTACGGAGCCTGCATGCGCCGATTGGCGGGTCTCTCTTTCGCCTTCCCAGGAGACAAGCTCCCCCTGCCCTTCTAGGACGTAGTAGATTTCGTCCTCGGCGTGGGGATCCTGGGTGTCCTCTCCACCGGGAGTGAGCACATAAACACCGGCAAACAGCGCCTCATTTCGGAAGAACTCCTGCCAACCGTCCTTATCAAAGCCAGAGTGGTTTTGGAGAAGCTGAGAGACTTCAAAGGCGGCAGTTTTCATGGCCGCACAATAGGGCGCGATCACCGACACGACAAGAGGTGAGATGGCCTTCCCAATTCGAATCAATATTAGTTAAAAAAGGCGGACAGCCTCGGGGAGCTGCTCCGCCCTCTTAAGAGTCTCGAAGATTCCTCATGCTTAGCGGACGCCGTCGTTCGTCATGACCAAATTGCGGTTCTGATCGATCGTCCAGCGATCCATTTGGGTCACATCGGTCAGCGTCGCGCTGGGGTTCACCGCTGCCGTTGCGGAGGCGACGTAGGTCGAGCCATCAGCGGCTGAGGTTCCCACCTCGCACGCCGCCGGTTTCCTCACTGCGCCGGCGTCTATTTTAGAGGTATACGCCAAGGTCGCTGTTTCGAAATACGAAGGATAGACGACGTTCAGCGCACTGCCCTGGCTCGTGGCAGTTGAGGGAGCTATGGCGCTGTCCGCGCAGGCCGCGCTGGGGAAGCCCGTCGTGTAGTTCTGCACGCCGCCAGCCTCAAAGCCGATCTTGGCAAGGCGGTTACCATACACACCATACTCCGCCTGAAAGCCACCCTCCGCCGTATAAAGACCGCTCAACATGGTCTTGGCTTCAGCGCGCTTACTCCGCTGGACCATCCTCTTGAAGGTAGGAATGCCTACCGTGGAGAGAATTCCGATTATCGCCACAACGATCAAAAGCTCAACCAGGGTAAAACCGCGTTTATTCATAGGGCACCTCATTCTGTGTGCCCCAAGGAATTGCACGCGTCGATCCAAGTTGAGGTCGGGGAAAACGGCCGCGCAGCCAGGCTCAAAGGACTGGACTATTTCCAGCGGTGACTAGCTTCTGGACACCGGTCATGGACAAGTCTATCGACGATCTTTTGAGAAGAGATCCCTGCTTCCGTCTCAATCGCTCGTGGTTCTGGCCACTTGCCTTGTCCGATCGGTGGACAGTAGAGTTCCAATCACAATTGTGACGTTGTTTTCACAATCATTTACAATAATTGCGATGCCGTTTGATGAAACGGCCGCCTAAGAGATCACCGCATGCCCCAATCACCACACACCGAACGCCACTTCCAGGCCCCAGCGGTCGTGCGCGACATCGTGATTGGAATGGCCGACGGCCTCACTGTGCCGTTTGCTCTGGCTGCCGGTCTTGCGGGGGCCATTGATTCGGGCCATGTGATTCTCACAGCCGGCCTTGCGGAAATTGCGGCGGGCTCAATCGCGATGGGACTCGGTGGCTACCTGGCCGCCCGCACCGATATGGAACACTTTCGGAGCGAGCGAGCCCGGGAGGAGCGCGAAACGGACGAGATCCCAGAGGTCGAGGCCGAGGAGGTGGCGGATGTGTTTCGCAAGTATGGCCTTGAGGAGCCGGGCATTCAGGTGATTGTGAAATCACTTCAAAAGGATCGCACGAAATTTGTCGATTTCATGATGAAGTTTGAATTGGGAATAGACGCGCCGGATCCGAAGCGGGCTATCACGAGTGCCCTCACCATCGGCACAGCCTACGCCGTAGGCGGGGCGATTCCTCTTCTGCCCTATGCACTCATTGAGGGAGGAGACGCTCTTCGGTTAAGTGTGATTCTGACTTCAGCTGCGCTCTTCGTCTTCGGATATGTAAAGGGGCTTTTCACGGCACGCCCATGGCGGAGTGCGCTCTCTACTCTGGCCGTCGGGGCGATAGCGGCCGGAGCGGCCTACGCGCTGGCGCGTGCGATCTCCTAGGACCAACAAGATGTGGCACTATGAGTTCACTGTGACTATCTTCGGGCGCAGACTCGAGACGAACTTCATCACCTCGGCCTGTTCGCGAGTCCCCACACGGAACTGCGTCAGTGCGGCAGTCAAGTCTTCCGACACCGCATCGAACTGCTCGTTGGAGATCTTCATGGTATCGTGGGCGTTCTTCATGTCCTTCCCGCTATACTTGCAGGGACCTCCGGTAGCCTCGCAGAGCTGATCAGTGAGGTTTTTCTTAAAGCGCGTCATTCGGGCCGCGTCCGCCGCTGTAGAGGTAAAGAAACTGGCCACACGCGGGTCACCTGCGCAATTGGCCACAAATTGGTCCACGATTGCAGTCAAAGCGGAAGCTCCTCCCAACCGTTGGTACAGGGTGATCTCTTTTTTCGGCGACACCGCGGTCGCCGCTTTGGCTGGCCGTGCGCCAGCTCTAGCCTTCTTTCCAGATTTCTTGGCCCACGCCGGACTCACCGCTAAACAAAGAGCGAGGCACACTAGAAGTCTCATAACCCTCCCAGAAAGAATCCATTTTAGCGGGGATGGAGTAACAAATTCAATAATTCACGCATCAATGCCTTTCTCGGAGACTTGACGAGAGCGCTGGCTTACTGAAACGCTGCGAAGGATGTTGTGGTCCACGCCGGATAGCTGCGCCCGAGTGGCGGCAGAGATTGGGAAGGATTCCCTTTCCATTATTGAGGTGCAGCCAATTGAAAGGCTCCGGGAACTCGCCGAGCGTGCCAAAAGTCTCCGAGCCGATTTTCAGCCGGCTCAAATCGCCCAGGGTGGAAAATGCTCCGACATTCGGGGCGATCTGACTCGGTGGCTAGAGTTTGAGGACCCATTGGAAACCCAACTTCTCGGATCCCTCACCGAACTGAGGACCGCCCTCAACCGCCAGCTCCTTCTCGGACTCAACGAGATAGAGGGTCACTATTCGCTTTACCCAAAGGGCGCTCACTACAAGCGCCACCTCGACAGACCCCGCGGAAACGACCGGCGAGCACTTTCGATGGTGCTTTATCTCAATGCAGATTGGCGCGACGAGTGGGGTGGAGAACTTGTGCTCTTCACAGTGGCCGGCGAACGGTCGGTGTCACCGCGTCTGGGTACCGTGGTGTTGTTTCTCTCGGATGTTCTCGAGCATGAAGTGCGCCCGAGCTCAGTCGATCGACTCGGAGCGGCCTTCTGGTTTTTGCGTGGGCAGCGGCTTTAGCGCAGAGCTACTCATTTGGAGAAGGCGCTGGGCCATAAAGGCCTGGGCGGCGGGTGGGTCAAATCGAAAGGCATTGGCCTTCAGTCGAGTGTTGCCGTCCTCAACCTCCACGATGCGCCCCATTCTCTCTTGCAAGATCTGGGCGTGAGCGAAGTAGGTCACGGACGCCAGCGGCGTGAGCAGCGGACTCGCTCCCGCCATCACGGACCCTAAGAGGCCATATCCAAACTGCTGGCAGAATCGCCGTTCAAAAACCCACCACGCCTCCATTGCCTCGGAGAGTAAATGAGGGGTCTCGGCCTGGAGAATGACACCTCGACTCTCTAGAATAAGGACACTCGCCTTCCAATCCTTCACGAGACGCCGAGCGACACTGCCCTCACTTTCCTCAAAGGATAGAAATGCGATCTTTCGTTTTTCCTTCTTAAGCCAATCACTCAGTGTCTTCTTTTTTGCGAAGTAATCACAGTAAATGAGTTGACTCACTGTGGAAGGAATGTAAATGGCCATCGGTAGCCGAAGGGCCGACATCCAACCTGCCTCGGGCCTCACCTGCGGCGAACCCATAACTACCGATTGCCCGAGAGCATCGTGATAGGCGGTCCCCGCACCGTGACGCTTCGAAAGCGCGATGAGGAGCTGAGCAAATCTGGAATGGCTGAGGCAAATGGGAGAGGAGGAGTCGGCTATCCATAGATCGTCACCGTCCTTCATGGCGACCAGCGGAAGACTTCCCGGGGTCCAAAGAAACCCACGCCCCACCGCGCGCTCAAGAATTGGAAAAATGGGAGCCGCGGCGCGGACCGATCGATCGAGAAGACTGTGACGACCTTTCAAGGCTCCCTACCCTGTGGTATGAATTCTCCTGCAACAAGGAGATTTCATGGCTGACGAAAATGTCCAAGATGAACTCGCGAGACTCCGAGCTGAAAATGCGGCTCTCAAAGGCGGCGCGAGCCGTGGCCTTTCGCTGCGCGTGAGCGAAAAGGGGGCTGTCTCCGTTTACGGCCTGGGCCGGTTTCCCGTCACGCTCTACAAAGAGCAGTGGGAGAAGCTCCTCGGCGTGACCGAAGACATCAAAAACTTTATCAAGGCGAATGAGTCCCAACTCAAGACAAAAGCCTAAGCCGCCTTCGCCATTCGCCCATAACCTTTGACAGCGTCGATGACCTCACCTTGTTCGCTTTCGGTCATCGCGTTGAAAAAAGGTAGTCTGACGACGCAATCGCTCACCTGTTCCGTCACAGGACAATCCCCCACCTTGCCGCCCCACCGCTTGCCCATCTCGGAAAGGTGGAGTGGCAGATAGTGAAAGACCGCCTGAATCCCGCGCGCCTTCAGCGACTCAATCATACCGGCCCGCGCATCGGGTGACGGCATGAGGACATAGAACATGTGGTAGCTCTGCTCGCAATGCTTGGGAATCTGGGGCAGCGTCGCACCCGTAGTTTCGGCCCATGAGGAGAGCTCCTCGGAGTACCGGTTCCACAGACGCTTGCGAAGCCCCTGAATTCGCTCAATCGACTCGAGCTGACTCAAGAGAAAGGCCGCCAAAATATCCGAAGGCAAGAAGGAGGAACCAATATCGACCCAGCTGTACTTATCGACCTGGCCACGGAAGAACCGCTTTCGATTGGTCCCCTTCTCGCGAATGATTTCGGCGCGGTCGATGAACTGGGAATCATTGAGAAGAAGCGCCCCACCCTCGCCGCAAATCACATTCTTTGTCTCGTGAAAGCTTTGGGTCGCCATCTCGCCCCAGGTGCCTAGGAATCGTCCTTTGAACTTTCCCAAGAGGCCGTGGGCATTATCCTCAACAACGACAATTCGTTTGTCTTCGGCCAGGCGGGTGATGGCGTCCATCTCGCAACCCACTCCGGCATAATGGACCGGCACGATGGCCTTCGTGCGACGAGTGATTCTCCCCTCGATCAACTTCTCATCGATATTGAGCGTGTCGGGCCTCACATCAACAAAAACGGGCGTCGCTCCGCGCAGAACAAATGCATTCACCGTCGACACAAATGTGAACGACGGGACGATCACCTCGTCGCCTTCCTGAACATTGAGGAGAATGGCCGCCATCTCAAGGGCGGAGGTGCACGAGGTCGTAAGGAGGGCCTTCTTGACTCCGAGCCGCTTTTCGAACCATTCGTGGCACTTGTGAGTGAACGCGCCATCACCGGCCGAGTGGCCGAGGTCGAAGGCCTTCTGGATATTCTCCAATTCATGGCCCGACAGAAAGGGTCTGTTGAAGGTGATCCGGTATCTCATGTCGGGAGTGACGGCTTAGCAGGAGAGGTTAAGATTAGTATACCTGTGATAGAATAATTTATCCCCCATGAAATCGGTTTCCGTCGTCATTCCAGTCTATCGATCCGCGCCCTCGCTCGAGGAACTGACACAACGGATTAGTAAAGTCTTGGCTGAAACTCCCTATGAAATCATCTTTGTGAACGACGGAAGCCCCGATGAGAGCTGGAGCGTCATTGAGCGGCTGGCCCGTCAGTCGGGTTCGGTGCGCGGCTTTTCGATGCTGCGCAACTTTGGGCAGCACAACGCATTGCTCGCCGGCATCCGCGCCGCCCGATACGACACCATCGTCACCATGGATGACGATCTCCAACACCCGCCCGAGAGCATTCCGCGCCTTCTCGCTGAGCTCGGCCAATTTGACGTAGTGTACGGCTACCCTGAGAGGGAACGGCATTCGCTCTTTCGGGCGCTTGCGAGCCGCGCAACAAAGATGGCGCTGCAAGAGGCGCTGGGCGCCGGCACCGCTCGGCAGGTGAGCGCGTTCCGCGTCTTTCCCACGCGTTTGAGGGAGGCTTTTCGCGATTACCACTCACCCAACATCTGCATCGATGTCTGTCTGACCTGGGGAACATCCCGCTTCACCGCCATTTCCGTGCCGCACCACCCACGCAAGTTCGGCGAATCCAACTACACTCTGGGACAGCTGATTCGACATGCGGCCAACATGATGACTGGCTTCACCGTACTGCCCCTTCAAATAGCGAGTTGGGTGGGATTCATTTTCACTGCATTTGGGTTTTGCATCTTGGCCTACGTTCTCACTCGGTGGTGTCTCTACGGATCTATCGTGCCCGGCTTTGCCTTCACCGCATGCGAGATAGCGATCTTTTCGGGCATCCAGCTTTTTAGTCTGGGCATCATGGGCGAGTACCTGGCCCGCATGCACATGCGCTCTCTCGACAAACCCACCTATGTCATCGCAGAAGAGACCCCTCAAAGCCGCGAAACCACCATCTATACGGGGACCATTCATGAAGCACGCCGTTAGCGTCACCCATGAGCCATGGACGCCTCGGCTGATTCAATCTCAACCACGCTCTAGTCGCGCTATTTGTGGAATTCTCGCTCTTTCGTTCTTTCTTCACTTTTGGCGCCTCGATGTTCCGCGGCAAGTGGTGTTCGACGAGGTCCACTATGGCAAGTTCGTCAACAGCTACTGTTGCACCCACGCACGTTTTTTTGACGTGCACCCGCCGCTCCCAAAGCTTCTCATAGCAACCACGGGGCGTTTGGCTGGCATGGATGGGACATTTTCTTTTGAGTCCATCGGTTTGAATTACGGCTCGCAACCCGTCTTCTGGTTGCGTTTCTGGCCGGCCGTGGTGGGGACGCTGCTGCCGGTCGTTTCGTATTATCTGCTGCTGGAGCTTGCCGTTTCACCGGCGACGGCCCTCCTAGGCGCACTAGCCCTGACCCTGGAGAACGCGACTCTTGTCGAGACCCGCTACATCCTGCTTGATGGCTTTTTGATCTTTTTTATCCTAGGGGCCATGCTCTTTTCTCTTAAAGCGCGAAGAGAATCGCTGGACTGGGCCGCACTCGCCGGTGCCTGCGCCGCCGCGGCCTGCCTGACAAAGTTCACGGGCCTTGTGACCGCACTGTGCCCTATCGTCTTTCTTTTTCCATTGCGGAAACGGAGTATTCAGCAGCTCGCCGCGTTTCTCGGAACTTTCATCGTGATCTTTCTCGGCACCTGGTTGATTCATTTCCGCAATCAAAGACTTCCCGGCGTAGGTGACGCCTTCATCATTCCTACGCACAACTTCTTCCACGATCTCGTCGCTTACCACAAAGAGATGTACCGCGCGAATTCGACGATTACGACGGGTCACCCCGACGCGAGCCGCTGGTGGACCTGGCCTATACTGAAGACACCCCCATTCTATTGGACCGGCAGCCATCGGTTCATCTACCTGTTCGGCAACGTTGTGTTGTGGTGGGGAAGTCTCGTCGGCATGGTCCTCATGGTGACTCACTGGCTCCTGGGCCGGCTGGGGCGCGTGAAGCCTCTCAATCTCAGACCCTTCGGCTTTGCGGTCCTCATGTATTTTGCCTACTACGTCCCGCTTTGGCCCATCCAACGTCCGCTCTTCATGTACCACTACCTGGTCGCGGTCTGGCTCGCCGTCATTGCCAATGTGGCGTGGCTGGAACACCTCGGGTGGCTCCCCCGATACAAAAGGGCCTTCCTGATTACGGTCGGCGTCGGTTTTGTGATCGCACTCCCGCTCACCTACGGCTGGGAAGTTCCGCACAAATACCTGACATTCCTCTATTGGCGCCCTGAGTTCTTCCTCAAGAACTGAGCGGTCCCTAGAACGTGACTTTCCGGCGGGCTTTGAGAACGCCGTTTAAGTCCTTCCTCACCTCTGGAGTGGTGAGCTCGACCTCAACCTCCCATTTGGCACTGGGCTCTGTCACCACGATCTCGGTCTGATCGAGGAACTCACTTTGAAGTTCTCCATCTTTATACCAACGGATCGCGATGTATTGCCCTTCGCCCCGCCCATCGTGACGGAACTGACCAAGGGGCTGCGTCTTCACGAAAACCCTCTGGCCGGTCGTTTCTGCGTGTGATTCTATGCTGTCGATCATGCTCACGGTCGCAAAGAATTTGATCCAGTTGTTTTCCTTGCAGACCGGGCAGAACTGGTCTGACATCATGTTTCGCATGAGACAGGTGTTGTGTGTCGGCCGGTAACCCTCCCTCCTCGACCCTTGGAAAAGGGGGTAGGCGCCGATGTGATTTGAATCGAAATTGTACTCCTTCTTGAACTCATGGACCGTGATGTTGGAGACCCAGTTGTCGCCATCATGCACCTTCTCCTCAAAGGTGAGCTGATGCGTGCCCGACGAAAAACCCTGCTCAATCTTGAAATCATAAAACTTGCGATCGGCCTGCTGCTCGCTGTCGATCGGCAGTTGCTCCCCATCGAGCTTCACAACAACATCGTCACTCGTCTGAAGACCTGACAGTGAGATTGTCATGAAGAGGGAATCCCACTTCCCATCACTCGTCATCTTGGCAGTGTACGGCCCCTTTGAGAGATTCACCCAGGGCCAGCTCACGTTGCGTGCCACACTCGGCTCTTCAGCCACAGACCCGTCGGTCCAATGTGACCACCCCAGTGAGCTCACCGAGTAAGAGTGGTTCGCGCCAAAATAGCCGCCGCCATCATACTCTTCACCGATTTCGCCGACCGAGTGGCCCAGCTCATGGCGCAGCACGACCATTCCAGAGCGAGGACTGGAGGTCGAAATCGAAAATTCCCCGCCGAGCCCCCCGTAATGGGGATCGTTGCCGATCAAGATGGGGTAGTCGCAACCGGGCGCTTTGCTGCAGGCGTCGTGAGCGGCCGTGGCATTGCCCGTGAAGATCGCGCGCAACGTGTCGCCTTGGCGATAGAGTTTAAACGCGGTGTCTTTCGGAGTGTCGTTTTTCCCAATTCCCGATTCGTGGCTCGGCCGGAACACAGCGAAAACGTTGAAGATCGGTAGGTACGAAGCAAAGGTCTTGCTTTCAAAGATCTGAGCGGTGAGCCGCTTCATGTCGGTCAGAAATTTTTCCTTTTCATTCGCTGTGTAGCCGTCACCCATGAAGACCAGATTGATGCGATTCTTGACGTTGCCGTTTTCGATGAGAGTGAAGACCTCATCCTGAGCCCCTTCATCGTCTCCATCGTCGAAACGATCCATCACCTTACGGCTCGCTAGAAGGTCAAACACCATCGCGGCCTTGGGTGCGCAGACCTCGACGATCTGTTCGCTCGAGACCGGCGAATGTTCCACAAAATAGCGCGGGGCTCGTCTCTCGACGATCCGATCGGCGGCCACATCCCGCTCCTGCCAACGGGAGGTCAGTAGCTGACGCCCATTCACCCCTTCAGAATATTTTGAACAAAACGACGACGCAAAAAGCGGTGCCGCAACCAAAGCTGCCAAGACAATTTTCATGTTTTCCCCCACGCATGGAAAATATCATGCCCCACCGCGCTCGACTTCACACCGTGCGTCACAGCCCCTTTAGAATTTTCCCAAAACTGCCGAAAAGACTTATATCCAATGCTAGCCGAATCTCTGCCATCCCCCCTTCGGGTGGGCTCTCGTGCCGCCGCCCAGAGACAAGTCGATCTCATCTCTATCGTCGTACCTGTCTATAGCGGCGAATCGCATCTGAAAAATCTGATTTCTGAAATGATCCCTTTCACCAAAACTCAAACGACTCCCTTGGGCCGTGCCTACCGGATCCAAGAGGTGATTTTCGTCCACGATGGCGCACAAGATGGATCCGACATCGTGATGAAGGAAATGGCTGCCGAGCATTCCTTTGTCCGCTTGATCTGGCTCTCAAGGAATTTTGGACAACACGCTGCAACGCTTGCGGGTATGGCGAGTACCGTTTCCAATTGGGTTGTGACGATGGATGAAGATGGGCAGCACAATCCCGCAGACATACAAAATCTTTTAGACGTTGGAATCCGTTCAAAGAGTACGCTGGTGTACGGGAAGGCCGCCAATACTCCGCCCCACGGATGGGTTCGCAATATTGCCAGTCAGGTTGCCAAAAGCGTTTTCGCAATCTTGATGGGGAGCAAAGACACTTCGTATTTCAGCAGCTTTCGAATGATAGATGGTGAGATAGCGCGGAGTCTTGCCGCCTATTGTGGCCATAACGTCTATCTCGACGGCGCACTCAATTGGGTGACATCGCACGCCGAGGTGTGTCCGGTACACCTCCGCACTACTCAGGGAAGAAAATCAACTTACAGTTTCGGCCGCCTCACCAGTCACTTTTTTCGAATGACAATGACCTCGCGGCGGTCTCCGCTGAGGCTGATAGCCTATTTGGGTTTTCTATCGGTGCTAGTGACCTTGGCCCTGAGCGCTTGGGCGGCTTGGGACAAGATTCACGGCAACGTTCCCATTCAAGGCTGGACGTCTCTTTTCCTTTTGATCTCATTCTTCTTTGGCGTCGTTTTGCTGTCTATCGGCGTGATCGCCGAATACATCGGATCCTTGCTTTCCGTGAGCATGGGAAGGCCGCTTTATTTGATTGTCTCTCGATCTTCCACGTCCCGAAAGATGCCGTGCTAGACTCCTTAGTTTGGGTCATCGGAAAGGGCGGGCTCCTGGGCCAACACTTGAACGCGATGGTTTCGAAAGAGCCCTACCGAGCTGACGTTTGGGAGGCTCCCTTTCACTTTGCTTGGGAGGATCCCCAAAAGGTCCGCGACCAATTGCAAGCCGCCCTTCTGACTTTCCTCCCTCTTGCCCACCAGCATTACCGGAGCTTCTCAATCTTTTGGGCCGCCGGAAGAGGCATTATCGGTTCCACGGAGGAATCGATGTCGAGGGAGTCACAGACCTTGGAGAATTTTCTCTCTGCCTTCGGAGACATCCGAATGGCGAACCGATCGATTCCCGGTCTGTTTTTCTTAGCCAGTTCGGCCGGCGGGGTGTACGGCGACAACGATTCTCTTCCGTTCAACGAGGCCTCCGCCTGCCAACCAGTCTCGCCTTACGGGCACCACAAACTCCGGCAAGAAGGAATGGTGCGGACGTTTGCCAACCAACATCCTGGCATCGCCGTTCTCATCGGAAGAATCTCAAGCCTTTACGGTCCCGGACAAAACCAAAACAAGGCCCAAGGGCTCATTTCTCAGATTTCCCGACGGATCCTTCATCGATTTCCCATTTCTATTCTTGTTCCACTAGATACGTTGCGCGATTACTTGCACGTTGAGGATTGCTCGCATTCCATCCTTCATTGCGCATCGCGAATCCTCCATATGCCGACAAGCCAAAGGTCGCAGGCCGTCAGCCTAAAAATCTTTGCCTCGGAAGAGCTGTGCACGATAGCTCGGGTTCTGGGAATTTTTTCACACATTTCCGCGGAGAAGCCGAAGTTTCTTTGTTCGGAAAAGGCGAGCAGTGGCCTCCAGGTGAGGAAAATGCAATTCCGATCGTGCGTTGATTTCGGGGGCACCGCTCCCAAAGCGCGTCCGCTTCTTGAGGGAATTGCCTCACTTCACCGACACCATTTCCAGCTCATGCAGGCCGGAAAACTAGCGCACCCCACACCTTTAGTGCTTTAGAGTCGGAACTTTGATGTGTTCCGCGAGCGCACGGGCAATCAACCCGCAGACTTCGGGGTTGTAGTGGTGACTGTCGACGTAAGCCGCCTTATCAAATTTCACTAAAAGATTGGAAATATTGATGAGCCCCGGAACTCTGAGCCTCGCCACCCGCTCAAAAAGACTCTTCATAAAACCTCTCAGATAGGGGCTGTAGAACATTTCGAAGAGCTGATATTTGAGATCGTATGCGTAAAGGGGAACAGGTTGCCAGAAAAACAGGGACTGAATCCCAGCATTTTGGGCGACGAGTTCGGTGATTCTACGATTGTGCAGGAAATACGCGAGAATCTGATCGACCTTTTGATCAACAGGAAGTCTGTTGCTATCAATCGCGGGTTCTTTTGAAGCGCCCGCTTCCGACAATGAGCCTCCCGCTATTTTGCGTCTCAGTCGGACCAAGAGTTTGGAGATTGGCAGTTCCTCGACAAACGTTCGTAAAGCTAGTCCCCTTTTTTCGTTCTTTTCGGCGCCTCTCCAGGATTCCGAAATAGCCGAGAAATTCAATGGCTCATCACTTAAGTCTCGATACTCCCCAACGATGCTTTCATTGAGACCGTCCAGAAAAATCACCGCATTTGGATGAAGCCCACGCCGGAGAAGACTTAAGAACAGAGCCTGCTCCTGAGTGCTAAAGTAATAACCCCTTCCATAATTCGACACGACAATGCACTTACCCGGATGGGTTTTGCTGAGAATCCTTTCGAGCTGGGCGGGAATGGTGTCCGAATCCCTCACACCGTAACCCCAGCTCGTCGATCCCCCAAAAAAGAAAATTCGAAAAGGGCTCTCACCAGGTCGCAACTGTGTTTCACAGGAAGGACGCCCGTTCGAACGGATTCCTTGCCGAGACACATTGACGTACCGACCCGCAAAGGGAGCTTCGGCAAAATGGGTCCAAGGGGTGGGCTCGAGCTTCACTTTGCGCCATGTCTCATTGAGCAAAGCGGCAATTTCTTCTGTTGAGGTGCCACCGTAGGCTGCCTCCAATTTTCTTTCGATCTCTCCTTGAGCAAGGCCGGGGGCTGTCTGCGGTGGTTTCAAGCTGATGAAAACCGCGGACAAGAGGTTGATAACGATAAAAAGGAGCACGGCAGAGAGAACAACTTGTGCAGTGTAAAGGTAAGTCTGTTTCATGACACACGCGGAGTGCTGGCTATGCTTTTGTTGCCACGGTGGAGTACTGAAGCCCCAAAGGGATGCGACGCAACAGCTTTTCCATTCGTTGATTCAGTAGCGCAGGTGTCGCATACCACAAGAAATCAACACGGACATCACACATCGACGTTTTTTCCCAAAGAGACTTCAGCTTCCGGGGGTAAACGAGCTTGACGCCAACATCGAATTCACAGCGGGCCACTATCCATTGAGAGACAATATTAAATGGATTGTGCTCAACGAGCACGGTCAGACCTCCCGAACGTGTCACGCGACTCATTTCAGAGAGGAAGCTCATTCTTTCCGAGGGCTCAACGTGGTGCAAAACGCACACAGCCATGGTCACATCGAAGGCGCCGTCCGAATAGGGAAGATGTTTTCCATCATAAAGCTGGTAGGCGAATTGCGGAAACTGTTTCTGGGCTATGCCGAGCGATACGGCACTCACGTCCACCCCAGAGAGCTGGCCCAGTGATGAAAGATACGCGTGCGACAGTCCAATCCCACAGCCGATGTCCAACGCCTTTATCGAGGTTAAGTTCCCCAGTTTTTCTTGGGCTATCCGGTTGAGATAATCGGCCCTCCATCGTGTGACATAGTCGTGCCATTTCTTACCAGGTATACCCGCCAACCCACGAAAGGACTCCGCGTAGTCTTTGGCGAATTCGTCAAACGAGGGTGGAGAGCTCATGATCGTGGAACCGGTGAATAGATCTCCAGATGCCATTCCGGAATCGTTTCAACGAGAGAAAAGCCGAACTCCGGCCCTAATCGCTCCTTCACAAAGGGCGTCGGGTCATTCGTATCCACGAGCACCAAAGCACTCCGACTCCGAAGCGTGTCTTCCACTGAGCTGAGCCAGTGACTCTCGTCAGTGTAGGTTCGGTAGGCCCAGTGCCCACCAGGATTGGAGAGATTGGGAGATGTCGTGAGAAATAATGCGTGTATCCCTATTAACACCGCGCGATCCGTTCCGCCGTGGGTTTTTCCCCATTCAATTGTGTGGGCAAAGCGATTCCAGCGTTCAGCTTCGGAGGTCGCGACCCATATTCCCGATAAATTACTGGGGTAAGAAAGCTTAACGAGACGCTCGCCCCCCTTTTCATCGAATCCCTGCAATCTTGGTATCGCCTTTTGAAGTGTAATGAGCGAAACCGTGAGGCAGATCAAAAGCAAAGCTGTGTTTGTAATGGCACGATTGCGAGAAAGGGTAATGACCATCCAAAGAAAAGGCCCAATGGAGAGTGAGATGGCCCAGAAGATGTGATGGCAATCATCCCAGGGCACCACCTGATGAAGTGCCCCAATGGCCGAGAGAAAGATGACAACCAAAGAAGCCAGGCGTTTCGACGAAAAAAGGAGAAGGCCGATCGACAAACTCACCCCGATCGCAAGCACCGCAATTCGGGATCCATATTGAAAGGAAAGTTGAAACTCCGTGTGAACTCTTCCCGCAAGACCTTCTGACAACAGGCTCGCTAGTCCTAAAGCCATCATGGAAATCAATGCAATGGACGAGATTTTTTTCGACTGAAAGCTCGCTGGCAGGAGGACAGCAAGGAATAGAGCTCCCATGGCCCGCCATCCAAAAGAGTGGGGGGAGAAAATCTTGCGGATAATGTTGGCTGCACCGAAGGAATTGCCTGGCGAATAGTTTTTGTACCAGGGAATGAGCTGCGTGAAACTCTGCTCAAAAACCTGACGAAACGACCCTATTGCAAAATGGATTGCCAGAAAAAGTGAGAGGAAGGCCGCGTGACCTGCGAAAAATTGCACAACTTTCTTGTAGGATCGCTCGTGTCTGGCCATCGCCAGAAGGGTGAAGGTTTGTGCGCCAAAAAAAACAAGCCCCACCGGCTGGCGTGACCACACGACACATTGACCGATAACACCCGTCCAAAACCACAGCTGGGTTTTGTCCTCATTGATCGCCTTCAAAAATAGGCACAATCCGACAGCTTGCAGCGCCAGCGAGTGAACGGAGGTCCATGGAAAGAAATGGCCACCGTAGCCTTCAAATTTGTAATAAAAGGGAGGCAGTAGCCACCAAACGACCATGGCCAGAAGGGCCGTGGAGCGGGGCAGAATCGAGCGCCACGCCCAATAGATAAATCCTGAATAGAGTGCATAAGACAGTAACGTATCGATTTTGAGGGCCCATACGTTGGGCCCGAGAAGACGAATGGCTAGTGCATGGAGATAGATGGTAAAAGCCCCATACATACTTTCCGTCTCTAAAAAAAGGCGTTGACCAAACGCAACATCAAGCGATGGCTTGAACATGAAGCCATCGTGGTAAGCGTCCACGCCAATAGTGGAAAACGGGCCAAATACAATGAGCGTCACTGCCGCGACCACGACTGCCCAGAGAGTGTCGACGGGGCTCAACGGCTCGCAGTGCCGCTCTGCGACACTAGACAACCGCGAACGAACCCAATTCGTGAGGGAGTGTTCTTTGCTCATTCCGGGGAGTGTGTGTAGATCTCAATTATATCAGCACCCACCGAGATGCCCAAGGGTGGTTAGGTCATGCTAGTTGGGCCGGTGGACTCAGCGCAGAAGGAGCCAATTCTCCATGAGGGTCTTGATCTGGGTTTGGTAGCGAATGTTTTCCATCCCGCACCGTGCCCTGAAGGCCCTGAGGAGGTCCGGCGAGACCTTGAGACTAATGAGTTTGCTGGGCTCCCTGACTTGAGAGGGTCCGCCCGCTCTTGAGCCGTAGATCACGCGAAAGTCCTCCAGGAATCGGGCGATTTGATCGGGCTTCATATCAGCACACTGCTTGAGATACTCCGAAGTGAAATGTTGGATCGTTTTCATTTCTTGAGAGCCTGCAGCGCACGGACGTCTTCTAAATCCTGTGGCCGCCCACTGAGGCGCTTCATCCGAATGAGATCCTCAATGGCCACGAGCGGAATAGCCTGTTTTCCGATCTTAATGTTTGTCCGCTTATACTGGGACAGATCCTCGTTGATCAGAAGATCCACGACCTCGGTAGGATCCGTCGGGTTGATGAATCTCCAGGCGATCATTTTACGATTTCTTATATACTCTTCCCGAAACTGACTGACGTCCGCCGCCTTCAACGGCAGGCGGGATTTAAGGCCAATCGCATTCAAGGCCCGCTCAGCGCGCTCCAAATTGGCAGCGCTAAGAATAAGCGCTACGTCGATGTCGACCGTTCCACGGACGGCGCCGTAGAGAGCAACCGCCCAGCCCCCACAAATGGCGAATTCCACCCTCTTCTTGCGAAATGCTTCCGTGACCCGGTAGAGCAGCATGGTATATACCAGTATATACCATACGGCCAAACAGCTCAAGTCTCAGGGGAAATGAGGCGAGCGCCGCGCTGGCGGGTGAAGTAGGCCCAGGCCCATTCCATGAGCACCACCACCCGGTTGCGAAATCCGATGAGGTAGTAGATATGGACGACCGTCCAGGTCACCCAGGCGATGAAGCCCCTGAGTTTGAGGCTCCCCATCTCGGCCACCGCCGCCCGGCGGCCAATCGTCGCAAGGCTCCCCTTGTCGCGGTATCGAAAAGGTTCGGTGGTTTCACCCAAGATACGACGGGCAACGTAACGCCCCTCCTGCATCGCCACCGGAGCTACTCCCGGAAGGGGTTTTCCATCACTTCCTGTGACAGCGGCGACATCTCCGACCACATAGATCGATTTCTGGCCCGCCAAATTAAGATGAGCATCGACAACTACACGCCCCGCGCGATCGGCGGGAACACCAAGCCACGCCGCCGCTGGCGTCGCGCGCACGCCAGCGGCCCAAATCACGGCGCCCGCCGCAATCACCTCGTCTCCCAAACGAACCACACCCTCTGAAATATCGCTCACCCGAGCCTTCACCCTCACCTCGACGCCAAGGTGCTCAAGGGCACGTTGAGCCTCGCGGCTGGACTCCTCCGAGAAGGTCGAAAGCAGGCGATCCCCAGCTTCGATGATCACTACCCGCGCTCTCTCCGCCTCGGCCACCCGAAAATCGCCGACCACCGTCTGATGGGTGAGTTCCGCGATCGCCCCGGCCATCTCCACGCCTGTCGGCCCACCGCCGATGATCACAAACGTCAGGAGTTCGGCCCTGCGGGAGCTATTTTTCTCGAGCTCGGCCCGCTCCATCGCGGTCAGGATCCGTTTGCGAATGGCTCGGGCGTCGTCGAGAGTCTTCAAGCTCGGTGCCACCTTTTCCCAAGGGTTGCCGAAATAGAAATTCTGGGCGCCCGTTGCGATCACGAGCGTGTCGAAGGACTCGCTCTCGCCACCACAAAGAACGCGCTTCCCGAGAATATCCACCCCCGTCACCTCGAGCATCTTCACGTTGATATTCATATATTGCGACAAAACATGGCGCACTGGGACCGCGATGTCGGCCGGTGACAACATTGCGGTAGCCACCTGATACAGAAGTGGCTGGAAGAGATGGTGGTTTGACCTATCGAGAATCGTGACTTCGAAAGAGGAGTTTCCGAGCTTTTTCGCAACGGTAAGCCCCGCAAACCCCGCTCCGACGATAACGACCTTTCCACTCATGCGCGGAAGTCTATCTTACTAATGAGGTCATAAGTAATCCTTAATTGCCCGATAGGTCCCGAGCCATTAAACTGCCCGCCCATGTCGGCTCAGATCGTTCTTGAAAATATCGGCGTTCGGTTTCCCAGCCGAGTGCTGTTCTCCGGGGTCAATTGGACCCTCTACGACGGCATGCGGGTCGCACTCGCCGGCCGCAATGGCTGCGGCAAGTCCACTCTCCTTAAGATTATGGCGGGGGAATTCGAGGCGTCCGAAGGACAGCGTTCGGCTGTGGGCAAGGTACGCCTCGGTTTTTTGGACCAGAGTCTTCTCGATCGCGCGATCACCGACAATCAGGAGAACGCAAAGCCCAGCGTGAACTACCTCATTGAACGAATGCACGCAGCTCTGCCTGATCTTGAGGAGGCCGAGTGCGAGTGGGAGTGCCGCCGCACGCTGGCGGGCTTGGGCTTCACTCGTTCCCTCATGGAAGCGCCCATGCGCACTCTCTCGGGAGGTTGGCTCCTACGCGTTTTTATTGGCGATGTCTTGATCAAGCGCCCCCAAGTGTTGCTGCTCGACGAACCCACCAACCACCTCGACATCTCGAGCATCCAATGGCTCGAGGAGTTCTTAAAGGAAGAGTACGAGGGAAGTCTGGTCATAGTCACCCACGACGTGGCTCTCCAACAACGCACCACCGACAGCCTCGCAGTCGTCCACGGCGGCCGTTTCTATTTTCGCACCCACCAGAAGGACTATCTGACCTTTCGCGAATCGCTCAAGGATGAGAAACGGCTCGTTGAAAAATCGATCGAAGGCACCCAGGAGAAGATCGACGACAACATGGCCTTCTATGAAAAGTTTCGCGCAAAGGCCCAAACCGCGGCTCGCGCCCAGAGCAAGCTCCGAGTCGCCGAACGATTCACCGAAGAGCTGAATGAGCTCAAAGAACGCCTGCTCGCCATTGAGGGAACCGCATACAACTTAAGCCTTCGTTTTCGCATTTCGGCGGAGGGCTCTAAATTTCCCGTCTCGGTGAAGGATCTGGAGTTTCACTATGAAGCGGGGAAGCCGTCGATCATCAAGAATGTGTCGTTTGATCTGAAACGGGGGGCCCGGATCGGCATCATGGGCGACAACGGCGCCGGAAAGACCACGCTCCTGAATCTCTTAGCCCAGCGGCTGACACCCACGGGAGGTACGCTTCAAATCGGGGCTAATGTCGAGCTCGGCTATTTCGGCCAGCACCAGCTGGACGAGTTGTCGCTCGACGATTCGGTCCTCGACAACTTGCGCAGCGTTGGTCGGGGAATGAGCCTTGAACAGATCCGCGGCCTCCTGGGCGGTTTTGGTTTCAGCGGAACGGCTGTTGATAAGAAGGCCAAGGTGCTCTCGGGCGGAGAACGCGCGCGCCTCGCGATGCTTCGGATCATCGTGCGGCCACACAATGTGATTCTTCTCGACGAACCCACCAACCACCTCGACATTGAAACCAAAGAGCTCCTGGCTGATGCCATCCGCAATTTCGAGGGCACGACCATTTTCGTCTCTCACGATCGCGAGTTTGTGGAAAAACTCTGCGATCGCATTCTTTACCTCACGACCGACCACAAGCTCACCGATCACTTGGGCGATCTCGACAGCTTTTTTGCCAAATTCCCGCAGTTCGTGCGCCACCTCGAGGGCCACAAGGCCAAGCTCTCCCAGATTTATGAAAAACCGGTGGAAAGGGCCGCGCCCGCTCTGTCTTTTGAAGAACGCAAGAAGATCAAGAACCAGATCAAATCCTTTGAGAAAAAGGTCTCGGCACTCGAAACCGAGATGGAGACTTTGACCGCGGAAAAACGCGGCATCGAACACGACTCGACACAAATGGCCCGAAACAACGAGCTCGACCAGATCATCCACGCCAAGATGGTCGAGTGGGAGCGCCTCTCGTCGGAGCTCGAAATCCTGCGAACCAAGTTTGGCGGGTAGACTCTTAGTTTTGTTGATATCGGAACTCATGATCGGTCGTGGTGTAAGATAATGCCATGGCTCAAAAAGCGCTCGTCATCGGCGGCACCGGCTTTATCGGCCGGCACATTGTGCGCGCTCTCATTGAGGCGGGTTTTGAAACCACCGTCACCTCGCGATCGACTCAGCCAGTCCTCGGCAACTGGGTGAAGGCCGATCGCGCAGAGATAGGCTCCCTCAAAGATCTCACCAGCATGCCCTGGGATTGTGTCGTCGATAATATCGCCTACACCGGCGCCGACGTAACCCAGGTGATTGACGCACTGCCTCGAGTGGCGCACTGGATTTTAAACAGCACCATCTCGGTCTATCGCTATTGCCGCGCCTTCAGCTATCCGCTCATCGAGAGTGGCGTGGATCACTCTTTCAAACCCAAAGATGAAAACTTGGCTGACGTCCATTGGAAATACGCCCGTGGGAAACTCGATGCAGAACTAGCGCTCATCAAGAGCCGCAAGCCATTCTCCGTCATTCGTCCGACGATGGTTTTTGGCTCGGGTGATATCACGGGACGCACACAGTGGTACGTCGACCGGATTCGTGAAGGTCAAACGATCCTGACAACCGCGCAGAATCGTTTTCAACTTGTCTCGCCCCAGGACGCGGGCCAGGCATTTGCCCTGGTGGCAAAGGCGAAGGCGCGCGGCCTTTTTAACCTCGCTCAAAACGAGGCGTTCACATTGGATGAGTTTGTCCATTCACTCGCCAAGGCGGGCGGGCACACAGCCCACACCGCTCCGCTGACAGCCGCAAACAAAGATCAGGCAGGCCCGTATCTTTTCCCCAATCCATGGGACCTTTCCACGACCGCTCTCAGAAAACTGGGCTGGCTTCCCACTCAGTGGGAACACCTCGCCCGCAGCGTTTGGTGACAGACCCGCCCACGATCATGATGGGCCTTCTGGCGCCGGCTCAGAACGCAAACTGATTGTGACAGCTTTTGCAGTCAGTGAAGCTGGGAATGGGGTTGGGGTGGAAGGAGCTGGTGAAGGCGTCACTCAAGTGGCAGCTCTTACAGTCGGTTGAAGTGCCCTGGTAGACGCCGTTGCCGTGGCAGGCCGCGCATTCCAGGCCCCGGTGGGCGCCTCGCAACGGGAAGCGGCTCAAGGAATGCTTGAAATCGGTGTTCTCCCAGAACTGCTGTTTGTGACACTCCCCGCATTGTGGCAGCGTCCCCTGATGGGTGTCGTCCTTCTGGTGGCAGAACTGACACTGCAGGCTCATGCCACTGAGCCGGCGATTGTCCTTGTGGCATTCCTGGCACTGCAAAGAAAAATGCACACCCGAGAGAGAGAAGTTTTTGTGAAAGTCCTTGGTCAGTTTCCAACCCTGGTCCATGTGGCACTCTTGGCAACCCACACCGAAGTGACCCTGGTGGGGATCCTTGTGACAGGTCGTGCATTCTGTGGAGATCGGCTTAAAGAGAACGTGTTGCGGCCCCGCTATGGTCTTGTGGCACTCTGAGCACTTCACGCCCATATGCTTTCCGGTGATCGCAAATCGGCTCTGCTTATTGTGATCAAATATCACTCTCTTCCAGGAAATGTCGGTGTGGCAACTGGAACAGACGGGGCCCTTTATGGTATCGAGCTGGCCCCCGTGGAAATCCTTGTGGCATGTGGCGCAGTCTTTGTCTTTCATCTCAGGGAAGAGAAATTTCGATTTCGCATGCGGGGTTCGCCCTTCAAATACCTCTTCCGTCGATTTATGGCACTCTGAGCACTTCACCTTTTCGTGCCCCCCTTTGAGAGGGAATCCGCTCTCAGCGTGATCAAACTTCACTCGATCCGAGAAATGGGTCTGGTTGTGGCAGTCCGCGCAGGCCTTGTCCGCAATCTTCGGATCGAATTGGCCCTTGTGGGGACTCTTGTGGCAGTCCACACAAAAGCCTTTGGCCTCATGTGGAAACTTGAAGATCTCCTTTTTCCCAAGAACATGGCAAGCCGAACAGGCGATAGCCGTGTGGCGCCCCTTCAACTGAAATCGGGTGGTGTCGTGGTCGAATTTTTTTCCGTCCTTTTGGAACACCTGCCAGCCCTGCGTGCTGTGGCACTCATTGCAGCGCTTCGCTTGAAAAGACGGTTCAGTGTGGGGAGTCTTGTGACAGCCAGCACAATTGTCTTTCTCAAGGATAGACCAAAAGTACTGCCCGTTCGCGCCACTTTGAACACCACTTTTCTTGGAGCCGGGCAGGTGGCAGTCCGTGCAATTGAGCCCAACATGCTTTCCGTCGACGGGAAAACGGGTGTCGACGCTATGATTAAACGAGTGCGTCTCCTTCCAGGAATGTTCCGTGTGGCAATCAAGACATTTCTCAAGATTACCCAGCTTTTTGGATTGATGGTGGCCGAAGCGGTGAAAGTCCTTGTGGCAGGAGAGGCAATCGGACTTGAGCCCTTTCCAGGTGAAATGCTTCATCTCCTTTTCTTTGTTTTCCTGTTTGTGACACTCAGCGCATTTCAGATCCGAGTGCTTCCCACGGAGCGGATACCCGGTCGCCGCGTGGTTGAAGGGCTCGATCTTCCAAGTTGTCTGCGCGTGGCACTGCTGGCATTTCCCAGTTTGAAACTTGGGACTTAGGTTTTGTTTGTGGAAATCCTCGTGGCAGGTTCGACACTCCTTCGTCTTAAGGCCCGGCCAACTGTATTTTCCAGCCTTGTGACACTCGGCGCACTTGAGCTCGGCGTGCTTCCCGTCGAGCTTGAAATTGCCATCGCGCGCGTGATCAAATTGCAGTCCCAGCTTCCAGCCGCGGGTCCCATGGCACTGATTGCAATCGGTGGTTTGTAATCTCCCCGTAAAGTGATGAACGTCATCCCTCTTGTGGCACGAAACACAGGTCGTTGAGAGCCCAAAGAAATGCGTGTCTATCTTTCGGCTCGCTTTATCCTTTCGCAATTGGGTATGGCACTGCGCACACTTAAGCCCAGCGTGTTTCCCGTCGAGCGGGAAATCAGTCCGTTCATGCTTGAATGCCGTCTCATCGAGATCGGTCGTGTCCTTTTCGCGGCCCTTGTGATCCCCATGGCAGGTGATGCAGCTGTCGGTCGCCACCCCATGGAACCCCTTTTTCGAGAGCACCTTCTCCCGAATCTCCTTGTGACAGGCAAGGCATTTCTCCTCCGAGATCCCCTTTCCCGCCTCATGACACTTGAGGCACTGCGATCCCTCTAAGTTTTGGTGAGCCATCATGAGGGGACCAGGCGCCAAAAGCCGGTTCAACACCCCCTCCGCCTCTTGTGGCTTTGCCCAAATCACGCTCATCACTGCAAGAAGAAGCGCGATCACAGATTCCCCCGAGGCGGTTCGCCGTCTCGAAGCGGTGGGATCTCACGGGATCCAAAACGATAAGCGATCTTAAAAAAAGTGCTCAAGATCTGAACGCGTTCATCTCTAATGTCCTGAATTGAAAGCGTCCCGTAGAGCGAATTATCAATGATCCGGGAGATCGAAAGCTCGGTCGTTATCGGGTGGTACGTTGGCCCGCCACCCTTATAGTTTTCAATCCCCAACTGCTCTTCGAGGGCGACCTCCCAGACATTCGAGATGTAGTTAATGCGGGCGTTGGCAAAGGTGTCATAGCTCGCAAAATTGTCACGGTATCCTCCGCTCACCGCAAAATCCCACCGGCGACTGAAAACCGCATTCATATCGAGCTCGAGTGTGGCCTCTTTTTTTTGGAGACTATCGGAGTCGCGCTGACCGAACGCGTAGGTCAGATTCAAAGTAGCGTCTGGTGCAAACTCGTACCTCACCCGCGTGTTCGCCTCGCGGTACGGGCTGGAAGTCAGCTGCTCCCGCACGTTTTGACGCCTCTGGTATTCCAGTACATCGATAGAAAACAGAGTAACCCCAAAGCCGAGATCCTTGCGAACCTCCTGGGAGTAATTGAGGGTTCCATTTTGAAGATAAGTGTTGGGAACAAAGTCGAGATAGGTGAGAAGGCTCACGCGCGATCGGGGGCCCCATTGATAGACCGAGTTGGTATACCAGTACAAGCGGTCAGTCTGATTGTTCACGAGCGTGCCCACGCCTGCCATGTCGACGGCTATTGAGCCCTTCCCAGGAATAAAGAGTGGCACATAGGAAACCGTTACCCCGTAAACCTGCGAATCCGGATTGTATTGGACGTAGGTCTGTTCGGGCCGTTTGGGATTGAGTCCCCCAAACACACTCCCGCGCAAAGAGGAAAGAAGGTGCACTCCCTGTTGCACACCATCGGTGTAGACGGCCCCCGCCTCAGGAACCGCAAATCGCCCGAGCTGAGTGAAAAAGGTCGGCCCCGGGTACCGAAATAAAAGCTGACGGAGCTGCAACGTGTTGGCATTGGTGAGCCTGAGCCGCTCCTTATCGAGCAGGCCAAAGAAATCGTTTTTGTCTCGTACATCCGAGACAAACTCGAATCGGTTCGCTGTAATTTCGGCTGCCCGGAAAAAGAAACGACCAGAGGCGGTGAAGACATCATTGCGAAACTCCCCGCCCGAGGACTCCGCGAGCTGCTCGATGCCCGTATAAGCCCCCAACGTCACCCGCCCGGAGGTGGTGATGGCCCAAAGGGACGGCGCGAAAAGAAGTGCGACCCACGCGAGCACTCGAGGCCGTTTCACCGATTCACCCCAAGAATGAGAGCGGCCGCGATGTGAATAGTGGCCGCGAGGTACATGAAAAACGCAAAAGGAGTGTGGAATGAGTGCCAATACCCCATGAGTTTTTGGAATGGCTCTAGAAATTTGGACTGGCGCTCAGCGAGCGCATAGTTTTTGAGAACCGATCGACAGGCCGTGGGGACGCCGGCAGGGATGGCGGGGGAATCAAAGAGCAGTCTCACATCACCAAAGAGCGCTGATACAAATACAAGAAACGGGTTTCTCATTTTGGGATCGAGACCTACAAACTTGAGCGCCCTCCCTTTCATTCGGTTCATCAAATCGGCGGACACAGGCCCGGTCGCGCGCGCGCACAGTTCATTCAGTCGCTGGCTCCACTGCTCAGACTCCTTTTCGCTCTCCCTCCGCTGCCGTAGTACCTGCACGTAAATATAGCGACCCACAACGCCGCTCAAAGCGGCCACGATCATGCTCCAAAAGCTGATCGCCACAAGGCCGCGCACCTTGAAGTTGCTGTGAAAAATGATGAGCGTGGGCCCCAGCAGCCCGCAGAAGATGTGAAAATCGAGTACGCGCGAAAGCCGCGCGTGGGGCGCGATTCGAAACCGCTTTCTTAAAGAATAGACGTTCATGAGCGCCATGAGGCCCATTCCAGCCCAGCCGAGGTAAAGGCTCAGGGCGCGCCCGGGCTCAGGAGTAAATCCGAGTTTTTTGAGGGAGCTCAGCTCGGGTTGCGTGTTGAGCGCAAAATACTCGAGACTCAGAGCTAGCAGCACCGCCAACCAGAGAAAGAGATAGGTCCTCATCAGTTGGTTTTCCGAAAGGCCTCACCGAATTTTTTATCAATCACAATCCCCAGACCCATGAGAAACTTTTGCGGCATCTCAGCGCCGGCGAAAATAAATAGAAAATCGTTTTCGACGGTGACCTCAGTGTTTTCTCTCTTCACCTTCAGCGTTTGAGGCTCGATTTTTGTCACGCTCGAGTGGAACCACATTTGGACAAGCCCAGCATCCCGCACCTTTTCCACCCGTCGTTGGTTATCTTCATTACAACGATCGAGTTCGGCCCCGCGCACAAGAAGCGTCACTTTGTTCCCAAGCCTTTCCTCCCCCAGCGCCACGGCCGCTTCGACACCGGCGTTCCCGCCACCCACAACGCAAACATTCACACCCCGATACTGAAGAGGATCTCTCAAACTGTAGGTCACCTTCGGAAGGTCTTCATTCTCAAGCCCCAATTTTCGCGGCGAGCCTCTGAGCCCCATGGCGAGAACCACCCGGTGGGCCGTTACGATTCCATGGGAAGTGGCGACTCGGAAATGGCTACCGTTTTTTTCCAGCCCTTCGAATTTCGTTTTTTCCCGGATCTGAATATCGAGTCGCTTCTTGAGCCCCACCCAAAACGAGAGCAGCTCCTCTTTCGAAACCTTGTTCTTCGCAAACTTCATCATCCCAACGATAGGAAGCTCAGCAGGGTGGCTCATCACGATCTTTTGCCGGGGGTAGTTGTAGACCGTGCCACCAAAACTGTTCTGCTCGAGGACTAGATACTTTCTTTTCTGCGCAATCGCCACAAGACTGGCCGCAATCCCCGCCGGGCCGGCGCCCACGATCAGAAGGTCATAATCGGCCGCGCCCTCAACCGGCGTGCTGAGCGCGTGGGTGGCACTCGTCACCCCCTGCCTCACCGCATTTCGGATGAGCCCCATGCCACCCAGTTCACCGGCGATATAGAGCCCGGGAACATTGGTTTCGTAGTGAGTGGTCAGACGTGGGATATCGACCCCGCGGGTTTTCGTGCCAAACACGAGCGTGATGGCCCCCATCGGGCAGGCCCTCTCGCATTCACCATGGCCCACACATTTTGTCGGACCGACGAGCACCGCCTTGTGATCAACGAGCTGGAGGATATCCCCCTCGGGGCACACAGCTGTGCAGGCCGCGCAGCCAGCGCATTTAACTGGATCGATATCCGGGTGCAGAGAAAGCGGCTCAGCCCCCATCTCCGCGACCTTCCTCAAAAGCCTTTTCGCCACCCGATCGCGGCTGCGATGCTTTGCAACACGCCACGCCGCAAAGAGTGCAAGCCCCACTCCGATGAGAATCTCAAGATTCTCGGCGATGAACCTTTTCATGGAAGACAATTATAACATTAGAGCGGGGACGGAAGCGCCGGCTTGTCGGCCTTTTTGGTCGTGAGTTGGCCGCAGGCGGCGCCAATGTCGCGGCCCCGGCTTCTGCGGTAAGTTGTAGTCAGATGGGCCTCAAGCAAAATCTTCTGGAACGCAAGCACTCGCTCCTCCGCCGGCCGTTTGATGTCGATAAATGGGTTCTCGTTGTAGGCTAACAGGTTGAGCTTGCACGGGATGTCCCGCACTAGCTTCACGAGCCGCCGCGCATCCTCATCAGAGTCGTTGAGATCCTTGAGGAGAACATATTCAAAGGTCACCCTCAGACCGCGCTTCATCGTTAGACTTCGACACAAGTCCATGAGCTCGGTCAGCGGGTACTTCTTATTAATCGGCATAATCTTCGACCGCTGCTCATCGGTCGTGCCGTGAAGGGAAATCGCAAGCTTTGCGATATCGGCCTTGATGAAGGCCTCAATCTTGTCGCTAATCCCGACCGTCGAAACGGTGATGTGGCGTTTGCCAATCTGCGGACCAAAGGGGTGGGAGAAGATCTGCAGCGCCCTCATCACCTCATCGTAATTGTCGA
The DNA here is from genome assembly GCA_016196825.1 of Deltaproteobacteria bacterium. Taxonomy (GTDB): domain Bacteria; phylum Bdellovibrionota; class FAC87; order UBA2466; family UBA2466; genus JACPWY01. The sequence goes on from JACPWY010000027.1 coordinate 28,695, forward strand.
AGGGTTCGCCCATTCCCATCAGCACGATGTTGGTGATGGGTTTCGGCGTGTTCACCACAAAGAGCTGGTCCACAATCTCCCAGCTTTTGAGATCGCGCGAAAATTTCTGGTAGCCCGTAGCGCAAAACGCACACGCCATTTTGCAGCCGACCTGAGTCGAGATACACAGGGTCTGGCGATCCTCGGCGGGGATATAAACAGCCTCCACTTTCTTGTCATCCGAAAGGCGAATCACATACTTAATGGTGCCGTCGCTCGATTCGTGCTGCTCGTGCACCGCCAGCTGAGGGAGTTCAAAGCGCGTGTCACACTCGGTTCGAAATGCCTTTGAAAGATCCGACATATCTTGAAAATTGTTGATCTTTTTCTGATGCACCCAGCGGAAGAGTTGCTTGGCGCGATAGCCGGAGTGGCCAAGGCCTTGGATGACCCCTTCGAGCTCAGGGATAGGCATACCTTTGATGATGGTGCGCACCGAACGCTTTTATTTAATCCGCTCTAAATAGTCCAGAAGTTCCGGAAATCGCTTAAGCATGAGGGGCGCCTGAACGCCACCAAACCCGAACGAAATCCCATAGAATTTGACTCCGGCCTCAGCCGCCGCCGCGAGATCCACCGGATCATCGCCGGCAAAATGGGCATCTTCTGGGCGTACACCCAGAGCCTGAAGAGCAGTGGTGAGGTGAACCCCGCTCGGCTTCTTCGTCGGCACGTTCTCCGGCGCCGCGATGATGTCAAAGACAAAGTTGGGGAGGTAGTGGTTGAGCGTCACGTGGGCCGCGCGTTCCGGTTTGTTAGTGGCTATTCCCACCTTGAAACCCATCTTTTTGAGCTTGCGAAGAGTTTCCTCCACCCCCTCGTAAAGATGCCCTCCATGGTGAGGCTCCGCATAGTACCGGGCGCGAAATTGGGAGATGACGGCAGTGACCGTACTCGTGCCGAGCACCTCTTGGAAACAGCCCGCGATCAGATGCTCCGCGCCGCGTCCAATGAAGACCGCCACCTCAGGAGTCGGTCGCGCTTTCAGACCAAACTCCTCTCGCACCCGATTCACCACCCCCACAATATCGGGCAGGGTGTTGATCAGCGTGCCGTCCAAATCAAAAAGAAAGGCCCGCGCTGGCATGCTTTTTTTTCGCTGAAATACTATTATCTGTCACACAGTTTTCGGTGTTACGTCTTTACCGAGCAAGGATATGGGAAAGGGTCTGAAAAAGTGGCTGAAGCGCTTACGAGCGGGCGATCAGAGCGCCTTTTTGCCCTTGTACGAGAAGACGGCCCCAGGCCTCATGCGATTTCTTTTATGGAAAACAAACGGCGACCGAGCCACGGCGGAGGATATCCTCCAGGAATCCTATGTGCGATTTCTCCTCCATCTCGATACCATCGAGAGCTTCGACGACGTCTCCGTCCAATCCTATCTTTTGCGGACTGTCCGCAACTGCCTCATCGACAAGGTGGCGCGCTCGGCTCATAGCCGCGCCATCCCGGTCGAGGATCTGAATTACGTGGAAGACCCCACCGGCGCCACCCGAGCGGAGCGCGCCGTGGAGCTGAGAGAGCTCAGGGTCGCGATGGAGTCGCTCGGTGACAGAGAATCGGAAATCATTTGGCTGCGGGATGCCCTTGGTCTCACTCATGAGGAGGTGGCGAGCCAGGTTGGCATTTCAACTCAAGCAGCGCGCCAGGCCTATGTGCGGGCAAAGCGGTCGTTGTTTGGTTTAACGGGTGAGGCGTATGGCGTGTCCTAAGGCGGACAAACTTTTCGAGTGGATCTCGATTCCGTCCGAAGTGCCGCGGTTCTCCCGTGTAAGGCTTTGCCTGCATTTGAGATTCTGCAAACCTTGCAAGACTCGCTGTGCTCAGATTGAAGAGAACTGGCAAAACTGCCTGGTTCCTGAGCCCGATGTAACGGCTTCGATTATGCGGGTCTACGCTTCGCTTAAGCGCGATGAGACCCTGATCCTGAAGGGCTGGAAGTTGGGCGAGAATCGTCGGTCGGGTGGCAACGCGTGGCTCTTCCCGTCGGCCGTGGCGCTCGGAGCCCTTGCCTTGGCGGTCTGGGTGTCAGCCCCTTCGACTCTTTTGAGCTTTACCAAATCCCCAAAAGCAATGAAAGATGACTCCCCCTTGGCGCAGATCAGGTACGAGGACAAGAACCGAGTCCAGGTCCACTATGTGAAACCCGAGCTCCTTCAAAGCATCGAGTTTGAAACGGCGAGTGCGGAATGAAGATTCTCATCTGTTTATTTCTCATCACCTCCTTAGCCGTGGCTGCCCCCCGCGAGGAGTTTCTCACCACTGTGCAGTTTTCCATTCACGAAAGCAGTCCCGAGCTTTTGGAGCGCGCCCGCAATGTCGTCATCGATCAATTTGGGACCGCGATGGGGCTCGAATCGATGCTCGCTAATCGAGGCTATCAGGTCCGGACCAACGGCAATGAGGTGGTGCTCACGCTGGTTTCGGACGTGGATTTGAGAAACCCCATGCAATCAGCGGTCTCGCAAATGATCGGCCACCTCAACGGCCGTATCCACACGCGCGGGGGAGCCCGGTTCTATCGAACCGGCCTTTCCCTACCGACCGACGGCGTGCTCGATGTCGTCACCGACAACAGCCACACGAAGATCCTGATGATCAACGCTCAAGGAGTGGCCTTAAGAGATGTCTTGAAAGAGCTCAAGAATCAGGTGGGCACCTTCAGCTACCTCATTCCGGGCGAGTGCTCCGAACGATTTGTCGAATGGAGCTTTGGCAACCCAATGAGTGAGCCCAAGTCGATTGATATCGCGCTTGAGGAGCTGGCCACTCTCTTTGGCCTTAAACTCGCCAAGCAGAGTGGCACCTATATCTTCACGGGCAATTGCGCCACCGCACTCCCGCGTGTCGAGCGCAATGATTTAGTTAACCTTTTCCCCACCGGTTCCATCCAGCGACGATTGTATTTTCCAGTTCAGCTTGGCGAGTAACGGCTAAGAGCCATAAACTCCTCCCTGCGAAGGAGTTTATGGATAGCTAAGAGTTGATTATTCTTTCGTTCTTTCCGGTTGAAAGTTTCTTCGCAATGAGTCATAAGCCATGCAGCAACACAAACAAACAATGAAGTTACTGATTTTTTTAATGGTCGGGCCTTGGGCTTGGGCCTCCATCAACCTCTCCTGCCCCGAAGCATTTCTCATTGAAAACCGGGTGAACGAGGCTTCTCGTTTGCCGCCACGGGTGAAGCTGGACCTTTTCGAACTCTTCCCAATGGAACACATCGATGCCATGCACTTGGGGGCCTTCACGGATATCGGGGTCTCTAGCCAATTCGCTCCCATCACAAGCGACACGATGCTCTTTGCCTACAGAAATGGCTGGAAGCTGTACCACCATTTTGATGTCGAGGGGACAATGCCTGAGTGGCAGATGCCGGCCTATCGCGGCATCCACAATTTCGCGCGCACTCGAGAGCTGGCAAGAACATCCAGTGCCTTTAAGCAGACAAAGAAGCTCTTTTTCAACAAGAAGGGAGAGCCCCAATACGACGTCCGGATCAACTATGAACAGGAGCGGATTGTCCGGTATGTGGCGAGCGCCGAACACTCGGCGCAGGACACGATGAGCAAGACTTTTCTCACGGGAGAAAACGGTAGGCAGTTTCGCTGGAACCGCACGTGGCTGTCTCCTGAGATCCAAGGGGCCTTCATCGAGCTCATTTCGCGAGGCCACGGCTATACGATCGGGGTCTACACCAACGCCAACCACCCCTTCCACGAGCCCGATGCGCCGAACGGCAAATTGGTCGGCGCCGCCTTTGGGATCGAAGCCGGTGGCGGCTTCACCTCTATTAGCACAGGCATGGATCGCACACCTATTGAACCGGGTGGAAATAAATTGCGGTACGACGGTGCGGGCAAGATCGCCGATTTCACCGAGATCGATTACATCCAGTCCCTCGGCAGAGATTGGCTCGACAGCGTCACGGTGAATGCGCTCCCCCGAGCGTTTGGCGCCTACTTTATCACCCGCGCGGAGCACCATGAGCTTTTGCGGCGCGCGCGTGAAAACCCCGTCCGCATCCTCTCGCCCAGCGGGAGTTACCGCATCAATTTTGACGCTTGGCTGAAGTAACCCCCACGCTTAGAATGCCCAATAGGGGTGCTTATGAACCGGTTGGGCCTAAAGGGGATCCACTTCGTTGAATTCGCGGCGCACGATCCCAAACCACTGCGAAAACTTTTCATCGAGTTTGGCTTCTCGCACACCCACACACACGCAACCAAAGCCATCGAGCTTTACCAGCAGAACGAGATTCTCTTTTTCCTGAACTTTGATCCCAAATCGTTCGGCCATGACTTTAGCGGGCTTCACGGCCCCAGCATCAGCTCGATGGGCTGGCACATGGAAAATTCGAAAGAGGCGCAGAAGGGGGCGATTGCCCTCGGGGCCAAGGCGGCCCCCCGCGTGGACTACTCGGTCGCCGCTATCGAAGGCATCGGTGGAAGTCTCATCTATTTTGTCACACCCAGCCCCAAGCTACTCGGCGATATGGGTTTTCAGGCTCTGGGTTCTCAGATCCAGCCCGACAAGGGGTTCACTCGCATCGATCACCTCACCCACAACGTCTACAAGGGGACGATGGGAGATTGGGCCGATTTCTACAAGAATATTTTTGGCTTTACCGAGGTGCGCTACTTCGACATCCGGGGACGGAAGACCGGCCTGCAATCCTTTGCGCTGCGCTCACCGTGCGGCACATTCTCCATTCCCATCAATGAGGCGAATGAGAAGAAGTCTCAGATCAACGAGTATCTCGACCGGTACCACGGCCCTGGCATTCAGCACCTGGCCTTTGCGACCAACGACATTCTCGCCTCCCTCGATAAGCTCGAGGGGACAAGCATCGAGACGCTGGATATTTTGGAGAGCTACTACGCCACTGTTTTTGATCGCGTCCCCAACGTGGTCGAGGATCACAAGAGCATAGAAAAGCACAAGGTGCTCGTGGACGGAGATGAAAAGGGTTACCTGCTTCAGATCTTCACAAAGGATGTCATAGGGCCAATCTTCATCGAGATCATTCAGCGCAAGAATCACCACTCCTTCGGAGAGGGGAACTTTCAGGCCCTTTTCGATTCCATCGAGCGGGATCAACAACGGCGAGGGGTTCTGTGAAAACCCAACAACTCCGGCAGTTCACAGAGGGCGACCACAGGACATGGCAAAAGCTTTTTGATCGGCAAACGCCCTTGCGCAACGTCCAGATGCACCCCATTTTTGCCAGGGGCCTTGAGAAATTGGGCATCGCTGAGCGCGGCGTGCCTGATCTCGACGATGTGAATCGACGGCTCAAGAAGATCACTGGTTTCGAAGGGGTGCCGGTTGAGGGTCTCGAGCAGGGGCAGAGCTTTTTTGTCGGGCTCCAGGAACGCAAATTCCCGTTGGGCAACTTTATCCGCGACGAGCGGGATCTCAACTACACGCCGGCCCCCGATATTTTCCACGACCTCTACGGGCACATTCCATTTTTTGCCGATAAGGACTACGCCGAGTTCTGCCGAAAGGCGGGCGATGCGGCGGCGAGTCTCGAGGGCGACGCCGACAAACAGCGACAGTTTGAGCGTTTCTTTTGGTTCACGATCGAATTTGGATTGGTCGAGACCCCAAAGGGGCGCCGGATTTTCGGCGCAGGGATCGCATCCAGCTTTTCCGAGTGTGCCTACGCCCTTTCCACTGAACCAGACGTGGTTCCCTATACGGTTGAAGCAGTGCGATCGCAGGAATACCGCATCGATATGATGCAAAAGCGCCTCTTCGTCATGCAAAGCCCCGAAGAGCTCTACAATTCCCTGGATCAAGTGATCGAAAAGATCAAAACTACGCCCGTTCGCGAAGTTTCTCCCGTACAAATGTGAGGTCACCGGTCGTCTGCACGAGACGCCCCGAAAGGAACTGGGCCATCGCCTTGTAGACCCGTGCTCCGATCAGCGGTTGGTCCTCGAGAAGCTTTTTCAATCGATCATAGCTAAGCATGAGGAGCTCTGAATTCTCGATCGCCGTCGCGGTGGCCGTTCGGACATCACCTGTCAAAAGCGAAATCTCGCCAAAGTGAGCGCCACTCCGGAGTGTGGCGATCTTGTTCTCCTCGCTTTGGGTTTGGCTCTGAATGGTGATAGTCCCCTGCTTGATGATGTAAAGGCCGTTGGCCTTGTCGCCCTGGCGAAACAGAACACTCCCCGGAGTATGCCGCTGCGTGCTCGCGAGCCGCCCGATCCAGGCGATCTGATCCGCTGAGAGAGTCCGAAAGAGGTAGAGGTTGCCGACTAGTTCATTGGTCATGGCCTTTTAAGCCTCCCGTCACCTCAAGGGTACGACCAAATTGTTAGAGAATTTCAGTGAAGGGATTGAGAGGCCGATCGCGCGGGGGGTGCGGTTTCCCCTCGAATTGTGGGAGAATCGCCACGATCGGGCTTGGCGGGAACTCGGTGCCACGAGGAGAGCGCTAGCACGAGCCTGTCGCCCAATAGGAAAAGAGCGAGGCCGATCACGCTCACCTTAACCTCGTTGAAGATCGCGCGAGTCCAGTAGTCGCTCGCAAGGAGGTGCCCCAAAAACCACGCCCGGTTCACCTGAAGGCTGTATTCCACAAAGAGCGGCACGGGGCTCGCAAGCTTCCAGGCCGAGAGCGGCCAAAACAGCGGAACGCCCGCCGGCACTCCAGGAGCGTCTTGGCAGGCGCAATCTAAGATCACATGACTCACGACCAGCAGAGCCGAATAGATATAGGCCTTACGCACGGAGAACTTTCGCGCAGTCGCCCGGAGAATGAGTTGTTTTCCAACGACGGTCCACAGAACGAGCGCAAAGATATTGTGCCCGAAGTTCCGATGGATGAGCTTCGCAAGGCCTGGGAAGAAGAGAACACCGATCACATCAAGATCAGGCAAATTCCCAATCACAGCGCAGCTCAACCAGAACGCAAACCCCTGCCACCGCGTCAAACCCGTAAACGCACTGCGGCGTAAAGCCACGCAGCTGCTGGGCAACAGGCCATGAACGAATGTGCTAGGCATGACAGACTCAGGAAGGGTTCTTTCTATTATCGACAAGATCACAGTATTTCTAAAGGCACACTGATCGCCCCGATAGACGGAGGCTCGAAATACCGCTCCCACTCAGCCGCAGATCCTATTTGTCGACACCGCCTTTGACGCGGTAGAGGAGTTCGTGATCCGTCTCTTGCTCGAGGTCCAGGAGGCTGCCCGGGCGGGTGACGATCGCCTGCACGGTCGGGCCGGCGTATTGATCGATGGGCTTTGGAATAATGACAAACTCCACGCGTTTGTCCTGGATGTAGGCTTCGATCTGGTCCGTACCCACACATGGCACCGTCTTAAAACGGGCATGGGCTCGGATGAGAGACGGATAGGCACCAATCGCCATGATGGTGCGACCAGCACCGTAAGTCTTTTTAATGTAATCCCCGACAAGCACCGGCCCCGCAACCCATTTGCCCGAAAGAAGATAGCCCGGATTCATGTGCACGCGCCCGGCCCAGACATTCAGAATGAAGAGAAGAGCTGCCAAGTATTGGACGCGAAAACCTTTCCATTCCCGCGGAACGAAGTAGCTGACCCCGAGGCCCGCCAGCAAATAGAGCGGACCAATCATCGGTAGGAAAAATCTGTATTGGATTGTCGAAAAGAGTTGGGCACCACAGGAAAAGAGCGTCCAGAGAAATACAAAGCCCAGGAATTTATTCCAGCGCCGTTTCACCAGTGCGACGATCCCGAGCCCCACCCCCGCCCAGACATACGGCCCCACCATGTGCGAGCCCACGATATACGCAGCAGGAAGAACCTGCGAACGGTAGTTCGCAATCACCAACGGATCAATCGGCGGCACAACGGGCAATGTCCTGACCGAAGGATCGAGAAACTGCAGGTCGGCCAGCATGGTGTTCTTGCCGTCATAGAGACGACAAAAGGCCTCCGGATCGGTCTTCGACCATTCGGCAATCAACAAAAACTTATTCAGAACGAAATTGAGTGAGGGGACAAAGACACCAAATCGTCGGTAGTAAAAGAGACAGAACACGCCGAGCACGAGTCCCACCGCAGCGCTAAAAACCACCACGCCGATCGTTCTCGCCTTGCGGCTGATTTTGTAGCCAAAGAGCAGGCACAGGCCAATGAAGCCCACCACGGGCAGTGCCGCCACTCTGAGTGCAACAAGGATTGCCCCCAAGACGGCGCACCAACCAAAAAATGACAACTCCACCCGCCCTTGGTCACGATCATAGGGTTTGAGCAGCAGACCAAAAATCACCGCCGCAATCCCTAGGTAGAGTCCATCCGATCGCACGGCCGCCGATTCAAAGAGGACACGCTGGTCACTCGCAAGGCCCGCGCCCGTTATGAGCGCCGCCGGCCACCCGCCCATCACGTAGGCGATCCTGGTGAACATCACAACGGCAAGGCCGCCTCCGATCACGGAAAGCGTTACCACTGCCGTGAGAGGATCAAGCCCCAGGAAGACCTGAATACCCGCTAACCATGCCATGAGGGGCTGCCACGGGCCAGAGAAGGTTTCGCCAAAGGCTCCTTCGGAAAACCGGCTCGCGCCCAATGCGTAATACACAGAGTCAAGAGTGAGCGTCGCACGCGGAAATTCCACGAGCACTCTTTCTAGTATCAAACACCCGTAGATCAGCAGAGCAAGCCGAGGGAGATTCTTCACTGAACTATTATACCCTCGCGCTATAATGGCAGGAATGTTCCCCCTCCTCTCGGCGACGCTCATTCTGACCGCCCTCAATTGGGGCGTCTTCGACGACACACAGCTTGCGATTCCGCTACTCACCGCATCAGCCATCATGGCCGGGATCGGGCTATTCAAAAACACGCCCGTCCCACCCCCATTGGGCCGACTCTGGGCGCTCGTCATGGCGCTATCATGCGCGATCCCATACTACCTCCACGGCCCCATCGGGCCCTTCAAGAAGGTCATCACGATTGCGCTCACCCTCACCGTTTTGTCGACGATTTGGCGACGCTACACCATCCAGATTGTGATCGCGGTCTCAGGCATTGTCTTAATCTCATTCATCTATCTTCAGCTCCCTCCGCCCCAATTTGATCTCTGGTACCTGCAGGAAAACGCGATCGCGCTCCTGGGCAAAGGCAAAAGTCCGTATGGGCTCACCTACTACGCGAAGGTCCCACTCATCGACACCTGGGTGACAAGCCTCCCGTATCCGCCGGCCCATCTCATCGCAATGATGGTCGGCACCTACTTGGGCGATTTCCGATGGGCCTTCGTCATCGCCCTCATCGGCTCGGCACTCGTGCTGTATCACATGGCCAAAAAGTCATCTGAGCCCTGGGTCTCGGCGATCCCATTTCTTTTTCTCTTCTACCCCAAGGCCATGGTCTACATCTGGCGATCCTGGACCGAGCCCACGCTCGTGGGGGCCATCGCGCTTTCCCTGTGGGCCCTCAACCACAAATACAAACGTCTTCTAATCCTCGCTCTTGGCGTCGTCTTTTCAATCAAGCAGTTTGGCTTTCTGTTCGTCCTGGCCCTTCTTATCGCACGCCAAATCACCTGGCGGGACTGCCTTTCAGCGGCCCTCATCGCGGCTGCCATCTGCTTGCCCTTTCTGATCGCTGATCCGATGGGGGTGCTGAGCGGTGTGATCCTCACCCACCTCCACACGCCGCCTCGGCCTGACTCAATCTCCTTGCCCGCGCTGATTCGAAGGCTCGGAGGCCCCCAGTTCCCAGCTGTCACCGGCTTCCTCTCAGTGGCCGTGGTAGCGGCTCTCGCCACTCGCCTGAAATCATTTACCCTATCGACAGCCCTTCTGCTCGCCGGTATTCTTTTTCTCGTCTTCTTCCTGATGAGCCCAAAGGCCCATGAAAATTACTACTTCACTCCGCTTTTCTTACTGGTCGCGGCCGCTGTGGCTTTTCCTTTGGGCGCCACTCCTCGCCGCGTGTAATTCGCTGTTTTATTACCCCGATAGTAATCTCTACAATCCGCCGGAGGAGGTGGGATCGCGCTTTGAGGAGCACGTGGTTCCTTCGGGAGACGAAAATCTTCAGACGGTCCGATGGGTCCATTCCGGGAAGACCTGCCGGGGGCTCATCGTCCAGTTCCACGGCAACGCAGCCAATCTCACAGCCCACGCACCGGCAGTGAGCTGGCTTGCCGGCGAGGGCTACGATGTCGTTGCGTTTGATTATCGGGGCTACGGTCTGTCTTCGGGAACACCGACTCGCGAAGGGCTTGTGCAGGATGGCGCGGCTGTTCTCAAATATTTTGTCGATCATATTCCTGAGTGCCCCCGCCATATCGTCATCGGACAGAGTCTGGGCGGCGCTGTCAGCGGCCCAAGCATTGTTCACTCCGGTGTCACGGTAGACGCTCTGGTGCTCGACTCCACCTTCCCCAGTTATCGACGAATTGCTCGGCAAAAACTGGGCAGCCTCTGGCCTACTTGGCTCTTCCAGTGGCCACTGTCTTTTTTGGTGAGCGACTCCGAGGCGCTTGAAGACTACTTCGATCGACTGACCATGCCGGTCGTAGTTCTAGCTGGTGATAGAGACAAGGTCGTGCCGAAGACGTGGAGCGAAGAGATCTTTGAAAAGCTCCCCGCCGGCCGTAAGCAGCTTTGGGTCCAAACGGGCATCGGCCACACGCAGAGTCTTACGGTGCCGTCTGTGAGAAAGCGCCTGCTCCGATTTCTAGACGGCGATAAGTTCTCTAAACAGGGACGCATCGAGAAAGAGCCATTCCTGACGGCTGCAAGGCCCGCTGGACTTCGTCCTCCGCAGTCGCCGTCCTCGACGGGCCTACAGGCCCGCCTGCGGGGGCTCCTTTGTGCGTCCTCGCCAGCGGGCCTTTCGCTCGTCGACAATTGGCTCTTTCTCGATGCGTCCCTGTTTAGGCTAGCTTTTCGCTAGAAATGGCGTCGGTGAAAAAAGAGCCGTGAGTATCCCAGCATTGCCATAAATATGGGTGTTATGGTATTCTTTTATGTATGAAGACAACCTTCGAGATATCAGAGTCCCTCCTCAGAGAGGCTAAAAAATATGCGGCGCAAAAAGGGATTTCGCTCAAAGCGGTTGTCGAGAGCGCTCTGAGAAACATTCTCAGTCAGAATCAACGCCCTGGTAAGTTTAAGCTTCGAAAGGCCTCGTTCAAAGGGCAGGGAATGCAGGATGGAGTCAGGGAAGGCGATTGGGCTGCCATTCGAGAAAAGATCTATAGAGGTCGCGGAGAGTGATTGCCATCGACACAAATATTTTGGTTTACGCCCATCGTGAAGATTCACAATGGCACCAAGCCGCCTCCGAGCGGATCAAAACCCTTCTCGAATCCGGTCTGGATTGGGCGATTCCCTGGCCCTGCATTCATGAATTTTTGGCTGTCGTCTCTCATCCGGGAATCTATAAACCGGCCACTCCGACTGTACTGGCAATTGACCAGGTAGATTCATGGCTCGAATCCCCAACGCTTAGATTAATAGGAGAGGGACAGCAATACTGGGAACGCCTTAAGCAGACTATTACCACCGCAAAAATTCAGGGAGGCGGTATACACGACGCCCGAATTGCCTCAATTTGCCTTGACGCCGGGGTCTCAAAGCTGTGGACAGCCGACCGGGATTTTTCTCGCCTGGCACCGCTGAAGGTAGAGAATCCTCTTATTGGGCACGGGAGGACAAAACACACAATGCGATAAGGGATTCTTTTCAATCCCTGGGTAGGATCGATGCGGATTGGAATGCAATGCAAACCTGGGATTCGGTATCTCGAATCGCGACAGAAATCAGATCCCGGAAATTGAAAATCCCCGGGCTTGTTGATCGAATGCTCTTCTATTCCGCTCGACAACATTCTGCTCTAATCTGGACGTACGATTTGAAGCTGGGAGCGCTTTGTAGATATTTCAAATTGAATTTCGTACCCTAATCCTGCCCATCGGTTCTCACACCGGGCGCGTGAGCATAGGGTCACAATCATTTGGACTTCAATACTGCAGTGTCCAATGAGTCCTCTTTGGTGGATCGCGCAATGATCTGCGCCAGGTTCAGCTGGAGCTGGCTGGACCAGACGAGCGAGATGCCGTAGCTGTCGATTTTGACTCGACCCCACTCACGACTATCCTTCGGAAAGTTCCTCACCGATTTGAGAGCGGACAGATCCGAGTGGTAGCGAGCGCCATCAGAGGATTCCACGATGAGCTTCGCAAACTCGGGGGTGGCAACGCTGGTGATCTTTGGCATGAAACCTCCGGCTAGTTAACTTTTACTGTGAGCAGGAATCTCCGGTGTGACGCCTGAGAGTTTTGCCCGCGTTCGGCCTCCCGATCGCCCTTTCTCAGTGACAAGGTCGGCCGCAGAGAGCTCGGCGCCGTCTGTTCGGTAGGCAATGCCCTGGATCGTTTTCAATACCGCGGGCGGAGGAAGCTCCTTGTTGTTTTCCAGCATCTTCTCGAGAAGTTCGACAAACACTCTTTCCCCTTCGGCGATGACCGCAACTTCTGCCATCTCTTCCTCGAGAATCTCTTCAAATGACGCTGTCGGATAGGGTCCACCCACCACAACGGGCGTCTCAATTCCGTTTGAACGGAGATAGTGCATAATCTTTCGGAAAAATGCCTGGTAGAAGGTCATAATGCGCATTCCGATCACGTCCGGGTTAAATTCCTTGATCTGCTTAACCAAGTCTTCATAGCTATCAAAATCGATTCTCGCCTTGATAATCTTGCCGTTCACTTGCTTCGCCATCTTCTCATTCACGTAGGTCAAAAGTGCCATGAGTCCCAACGGCGGCTCAAATACCGCGTACTCGCGGGAGTCGGCCTCGGTCGTGAAATAGGGAGAGGCTTCAATCAGTAAAACCCTCAAGGCATCGGGATCTTTTGGCACCGCCGGAGGATAGATCTCTTTCAACTTCTCTTCCAAATTCACCACCGTGATAGCCTCTTCCCTAAAAATGGTTCTCGGCACGATCTCCGATCGATCGATCTTCGCCAACTTCAGGAGATCATCGAGATTGTTCACCCGGGTGGGAAAGTAGGCTCTGCATCTTTGATTGATCTCATCTTCGCTGAACTGCTCCATTTGATAGGGCAATATTTTGAGGAGCCGATCACGATTGAGCACATAGTCCATGAGAAAGCTCGTGCGAATCTTCCGGGTAAACTCTGCTGGAAAGGGCAGAGTCGTTGGGATCTCATGGTAGGACTGTGAGTACGATTCTTTGATCAATTTCCTGGGCACCCCCTGCTCGAGCGCAAAGTGCTCTAACTCGGTCCCTGGGAAGATCCTCACGTTGTGCAAGTAGGGGAAATGAATCCAGCGAATACTCTTGATGTAGTCGAGTGTTTGTAGCGCCTCTTCTTGGGTTTCAGTCGGAAATCCATGCATCGCATTGAGCGTGAGAATCACAATCGGATGCTTTTCGGTGATGTAGACAAGGTTTTCATGAAGCTTGTCCACCTTCAGATTCTTTCGCATCACCTTCTGCATTCTCGGCGCCGCGTGCTCCAGGGACAGGTTGACCCCCCTCGCACCGGCCTCAACCATCAGATCAATCGTATCCTTCTCGAGAAGATCCCCTTTGAGCCCTGTGGGAAAGTAGAAGTTCAATTTGAGGTTGTGTTTTAAGACCTCCTCGAAAAACCCATTGAATTGTTTTTTGTGGACGTTGAAGATGTCGTCAATAAACTCAATTCGACGAATGCCAATGTCGTAAAGCCGTTTCACCTCTTCGAAGAGGTGATCGACCGGGCGCCGAAAGTGAAATTCCGCGCTCTTATACACATCACAGTAGAAGCACCGATAGGGACACCCTCGGCTCGCCTGGATGGCAATGGAGTGCTTCACACCCGCGTGCCCGATGTAGCGATGGTACCGGGAGTAACTGATCAGTGTTCGGTCGGTCACAGGCAGAGCGTCTAGGTTTTTGATCTGCGGACGGGGCTCTGTGCGGTGCACGAAAACCCTCCGATTCCCGGCAGCATCAAAAAGATCAGTGGGTTCGTCTAGACTGTCGTCGATCACGCTCGACGTGTTTGGTGGTGTGTGCATGGAGTCCTCATCGGTATTTTTCGCAGAAAACTTGTTACGCGGTCAGTCGGGGTTAACACTTACTGTCACCCCTGTGAGTCGGATAAAATTGAAGCTCACGCCCACGGAGGAACTATGGAAAGCCCAGAAAAACAAAAGTATGATCAGGCCTTCATCGAGAGCTTTTCGGTGGAAAAGGAAAAGCTGGATGAAAAAATTGCATTTAACGAAACCCGAAGCTGGGATTCAATTGGCCATGTGATGCTGATCGCTGCTCTTGAGGCCGCATTCGGGATTTCGATGGAAATTGATGATGTGACAAGCCTCAGCTCCTACACCAAGGGCATGGAGATTCTGGCCAAATACGGAATCAACCTGCAGAAGAAGGCTGCTTAAGCCCCACCCGCGTGGTCACGCCGTAGCCGAAGGCCGCTCTTGCCGTTTGCACGACGACCACATCTCGCTGGTCTTTGGGATCGAATGCTCGTCTCCCATGGAGAAAACGACGGTTATCAAGCATGAGAAGATCCCCCTTCTGCCACTTGTGTTCAAAGGTGAGCTGAGCGGACGTCTTCCTGATTTGGTCGGTGAACTCTTCCGCAATGGCTGTGCCATCCACTAATGACCGCCTCAAGAGCTGCGGTTCATCCGCCGCGTCGATGATCAGGTGGTTGGCAAAACATATCATGCCATTTTGTCGCCCCTCCGTGACCGCACTTCGAATTTGAGTGAACTCGGTCACCGAGGAATCGAAGTCCAGCCAAGCATTGCAGGTCCCAGGGCTATTGAACAACCAAGGCCTTCGACCCCGCCCTGGAGTGTTTTGCGTAAACGGAACGCGCGCATCATAGCGAATGGGATGCTCCAGGAAATAGTTTTTCGCTTGAGCGGTTAATTGCTTCCAAAGCTCAGCGCCATCGCAGAGAATGGTTTCGCCCCCCTTGCCACCCGCTGGCTGAACACAACAAAACCAAATCACCTCGGGCCAAGCCGGTGTGAAACTGCCCTCGCTGTGAAGGTCAACCTGTTTCGTCCACGGATCCACGCTCCGGATAAACTGCGCCCCAAAACGATTGGGCCGCCTCATCGTATCGCGCGAATAGCTCTCGGTGAAAACGTCGGTGATCGAAAGCAAACGGGAGGGTTCAATTTGAAATCCTCGAAAGAGGATCGCGCCCTGCGACTCAAACAGTGAAATGACCTCTAGGGGCGGGATGTCGAACCGACGGGCAGAGCTCGCCGCAACAACGGCAAAGGGAAGACTTGAGCGCTGTGAGACCTCGGCGTTTTGAATGAAAGCCATTCTTATGATTTTACACGCCTTTACGACCGCAGGCTCAACCCATTGCAGCGGACTCCCCCAAGAAAGGACGTTCGAAAGCTGGTAGGATTCGATTCTAGTTCAGGTGCCAAAAATAGTGGGCGTAGGAAAACATCACTCGGTAGCCGCCAAGGCCCCAGGCGTTTTCTAGGCGAAGCTCGTTATCTTGGGAAAGCGCAAAGGCGCCGCTTGCTGTTGCACTGAGATCATCAATCACCACACCGCCCCAGCGCCGTTCGCCAACAGCACCGAGCGTGAGGCGTAAAGTCGCAAAAGGCGTCCAAAGAAGTCCTGTTTGAAGTCCCGCGCCAAAGTGAAAGCCTTGCCCTCGGTAATCACTCTGCCCCACATCAATGAGCGGCATCGCGTACACGAGAAGCGATCGCATCGGCCGCACGGCGTAGCCGAGTGAGTACCTCAGGTATTTTCTAAAGACCCGCTCGCCAGCACCGTCCTCCTCCATCAGAATGCCGAGGCGCCAGGAAAACGGAGTCATGTTGGGCTTCTGAGGAACGAGCGAGACGATGTCGAGAAGTCCCAGGCGAGAAAGCTGGACCGAATTTGGAAGAGCCCGAAAATCGAGATCGAGAAACCGAATCTCCAGATCGCCCGAAAAACCGTTTCCCTGTCCGAGCACGTCGTGGAGCGCCGGTCGCCAGTTGAACCCGAAAGCCGTGCCGAATCGATCGATCTGAGGCCCCACGGCCACCCTCACCGATCCGTGGCTCAACGCTGGATTGGCAGTCTTTTCAGGCTGCGGAATCTGCTCGGGCACTTCCGGAATTCGAGAGCGCCTCAAGAGAAGGTCGTTCCGCAGAGTCGCATACTTTGTCCCTGCCTTTTCGCCCGACATCTTTTCCGTATAGTCGATAAACTCTAACACGGTATCAATCACACGAGCTTTCTGACCATTTCTCAACCCGTCCATCTTCTGGAATTGCGACTTGATCACGTCCTTTACTGCGCCGCGCTCCTCATCGGTCGCTAGCATCTCAAACCGACTCAAGTACCTGGTGAGCGACGACGGCCAAAACCGCGTGGCCGTCACAAGACCAGGACTTGAATTGATACTTCTGGCCACATCAGTTGGCGTCACCCACAGCGCAATATCCTCGGCAAAGTGAAAACTGGGGTCGGTGAGGTCTAAAAGAACAAAGAGGACCGAGGCACAATTCACATCCAGATAGAAGTACGGGATCGTCTGACGGCCGACCTCCCAAACGCTCTTCACCATCAGATCGACCTGGTCGGGGGAGAGCTTCAGCTCATACTCCCAAAGGTCCCGACTCTCCCGGTTGTTGTACTCCTGAATCTTCCCATAATAGGGCAAGACATCGAATACGCCGGGAAACCCGCCGGCCGTTCCTCTCCATGCATACAAGAGTGGATTATTCGTGTTGGGTGTCGCCGCAAACCCAACTGCATGATCGAGAAGTGCCGAACCACGCGACCGTCGGTGAAATCGGAAAAGCGTGTGACCGAAGAGGGACGCCGGATTCCCCATGTAACCTGACGAAAACACCAGCGACACGCGATCTGAATCGATTTGCTCCAAAAACTGGTTAAGCCGCTCACAGGCCATCGAGGGGGCGCTCGCCGGGAAATCGAGCTTCGACCGGAGCCACTGATTGCGCGCCGGAAACTGGCACTGCGCGTGCCGACTCACGGGTGGATCGATATTCAGCTGAAGCTGCGGGTCGGGATCCAAGAGCGCCGCGAGAGTCGCCTCGAGCTCTCCTTGGGGATCCGTCGAACCACGAGGGGTCAGAAAGAAATCACTATAGGGGATGAGGCTCTTTTCGGGGCCGAACCAACGTTGGGAGTAGAAGAGTAGCTTCTTCCACTGCGGGTTCTGGCTCAAACGCAAGGCCCGGGACCTGGCCACTAGCACGTCAATATCGGCGCTAGCAAAAAGCCAGGAACCCGAGCCCCACAGAACTACAAACAACAACCAACGCATTAGACTCTATCGCAGGAAAGATTCCCCTGGCGAATGAGGCCCAAAACATTCTCAAGCGCGGCATTCGGCTCGGAGCCGAAGATCTGCGCGTGATTGCTCTGGGCGAGCGTCGCGAATTGATTGCTGTCACAACCGAGCACCTCGGCCAAGGCCACGAGGTGTTCCCCGGCCCCTTGAGCGGCCTCGCGGGTGATCGACTCGTAGTTCGATGACACAAACACCTGCTGTTCCATCAACAGGGCATGGTCGCCCGGATTGTTGGTGCAGTTGCTCGTGCCGGTCGTCATGGCGAAGGTGTTGAGACCTTCCAGACCGATGATGTAATCGATGGCTGCCTTACCGGCTTGGGGAATCATGGTGTTATCCTGGATGAACAACGAGATAACGCCACAGCCGCCCATTCCGTAGCTGTGTTTTTTGTAACCACCTTGATCCTTGCCCGCGGCAAAGCTGATCATGGGGAGTGTGACTGCGATGACAATTAATAGCGTGCGTTTCATTAGATAATCTCCTCTTAAAAAAGTGCTAGCTCAGGTATTGGCAGTTTTGGCCAATCTCAGGGCGGCTTTTCAGCGTCCCTTTGATCGATTCAAGAACAGCCATGCCGCCAGGAGCAGCGAGGATCGTCTGCGCGTTTGACTTCAGCTCCATGCGAACAGCAGGAGCAACCGCAGCCGAGCAACCGAGCGCTTCCGTGAACGCAGCCAGTGTCTCGCCTTCGCCCTGAGTGATCTCTTTCGCCAATGAGGAGAGGTTATGACGGATGAACTTCTCTTGAAGCTCAGCCTTCTTATCGCCCTCATCAGGCACGCAGTTCGACGTACCGGAAACGATTCCGAAGAACTTCGTCGCCGCCGTGCCGTTCGTCGTTGCTGCAAAAGCTTGCACAACGCCGCCGCCCTCGGGGTCGATCACGTAGCTCCCCAAACCACATCCCGCCATGCCGTACTTCCTCGCGCCAAAGCCTGATGTACAGATCAGTGCAATGGCAATGATGCCAACCAATCGTTGCATACGATGCTCCTTTCAATGTTAGGAAAAAACCAACTCCACAAATATCTTACGAATGCGCGTCAAGGATTACAACAAGTTAAATGATTCTCATTCGAACTCTAACGCGCGTTTTGGATCGCGGTGCGTCACTTTTTTGGGAAGAGGATCGCGCGCGCTTCTGCGACCGAAGCAATCGATCGCCCGAGTGACTTTGCAAGACAGGCGATGTCAGTCACGAGTTCCGCGTTATTCTTCGCGAGCACACCTTTGCGAAGATAAAGATTGTCTTCGAGCCCTACGCGTACGTTCCCGCCGAGCCGGACCGCAATCTCAGCACACGGCCGCTCAAATCGCCCAACACCGGCAATGCCCCAAGAGAAAGGCTGCGGCAGTTGTGAAATCAAAAACTCAACACGCTTCCCCGTCGTCTCCTCTGGACCAAAGGGCAGGGCCCCGCCCGGGACGCCCAGTACAAACTGCACATGATAGGGAGCATCCACAGCCCCCTCTTTGATCAATGAGTGAAGCTCATCGATGTGACCCAGATCATAGATCTCAAATTCCGGCACCACACCATTGTCACGAAACGCTTTCGCCAGTGCGCGCATATCGGGCCGCGTGTTCACAAAGGTGTCATTGCCAAAATTCATCGTGCCGAGGTTGAACGACGCCATCTCCGGTTTCAACGTGAGGGGCTGAATTCGCCGCTCCATCTTTTCTCCAACGGCACCGCCCGTTGAGATCTGAAGAATTGGCTGCTCCAAACCCGCCGCCTTCACTGCACTCCTGATCGCCACAAACGACCTCTCAAAATGACGGAGCTCCTGACTCGGGCCGTACTCATCATCCCTCACATGAATATGGATCACCGAAGCCCCAGCCTCCACCACCCCCACCACCGCCTCCGCCTGCTCACCAGGCGTCACCGGCAACTGAGGATGCTGACTCTTATCAATCTCCGCCCCCGTAATCGCACACGTAATGATCAATTCTTCCATAATTCCTCTGCAGGTACGGACTTCCTTTTGAGGAATCCATCATAGCCATTCCCCAAAAGGAAGTCCGTACCTTTTCCCCCCTTTTCGGGATTGGCGCCCGCGGTCCAAGGGACGGCCACTGACGCGCCGACTTCATTTCCCGGTTCCACCAAATCTTCGAGCGGCTTGTCGCCCCGATGTTACCGCTGCGCGATAACATCGGGTGCTCTTGGTAGCGTGAAAGGCTTTTGCCAATGAGGAAAGTCTTGCCGTGCTTTATAAAGATTATGAGCTCTGCAGAGGAGCCTTAGGTTCGCTAGATCTCGACTGCTCCCGCCCAAAGCGTACGGCCGAATATGATCGATCTGCAGGTGTGCGGCTTGGCTGCACCGAACACCATTTGGACCAACGTAGCCGCACCGATAGCCATCACGATCTTTTACCTCTTTCGCCGTACGCGCTTGCACACGGTGGGTCTGACGTGGCGTGAAGGTGTTTCGGGTTTTCTTCTGTCTCACGAAGCTCTTGAGCACTCTCTTCAAAAGCGCGGCTCCATCTTTTTCCGACGCGAGCCTCTTTGCCTTTTCGAGAAGTTCTTTGAGCTCCTCATCTAAAACGATTTTTAAGATCTCTTTCTTTTGGATCTTTTCAGGAAACTCCTTCGCCAAGATATCAGCCACCTCCCGGGAAGGTTTATTAATGATCCTGGGAAGAAGGTCTTGGGCGTTTGATTTCTCAAGAACAGGAGAAAGCAGAGTAAGAGAAGTCAAAGACAGAGTCCCGTTCTCAAGAAGAGGCTTCACCTCAACAACTTTTTGACTCAGCCGACAGGCCTGAATGCGCCGGTGAGTTTCGCCCTCGGAGTACCCAAGATATCGAATGCAAAAGCCATAGAGGCTAGCATAGCCTTCCTTGAGCCAAAGCCGGCGGCGATCGACTTCAGCCAGGTAATCGAGCACTCGGCTGGTCTGGATCTTTTCCTTGAGCACTGCAGCTTTTGTTTCCACCAAAAGAGTTTCATCGCAAAGTTTTTCAAACATAGAGCCTCCTAATTGAGATGACTCTAACCCAGGTTTTTGACGACGCATTTTTCAAGAGAAAAAACCCAATGAAATCGTAAGATGACCACACAAAGTTGATCGCTTTTGCAAAAAGAGTAAAACCAACCTCAAAAACCGATCTGATTCCAACAACTTATCATTGATAGATCTGAATCACTTCAAGATTCCGTCAATAAAAATAAACGACTCTTCACAAAAAAATGGAGCCCTGGGGCTAGGTCAAAGCCGCCTCCACAGGTGTCCGAAATCCCGAACCGGATCGGACTATCTCCAACCAAAACATGGAGTGGCTCCGCTTCCCCGCAACAGCAAGAAGGGTCGCCTCCGCCACCCACCCCACCTCCACCCCAGAAGCCAGCGGCCTCTCGCATCCCAGTTCCCCGGCAACGCCTCCCACCTGCGGCGCCGTCCGTTCCCGCTTGGCACAGGCGGTGCATACTCGCTCACCGGCACCTGAGAGAGTGCTCCCTCGCAGGCGGAGATTTCATGAAGAGAGCCGTTCTTAAGCTTTCAGTTCTTCTTTCGGTGACAATTCTTGTCTCTGGCTGCGGCCTTGTGAGCGATCTTCTGTTTGGTCCCAGAGCCTCCAAGCACAAGAGCGGTACGGGTGAAGCGCCGGCTGCCCAAGTGGATTTCCAGTTTGAAAACTCCATTCAGGGTTACTACAAAGAGGCGATCCAAAAAGATCTCGGCATCCTGTCCGACGCAGGACTATCCGGGATGGACGGCAGTGATATTCTCGACATCAGCAGCTTCGACAACAACAGTCTCCGCGACTGGCTCTCGGCTCGCGTGAAATACATTATCCCCCAATCCTTTCCACGATCTTATTCGACCGAAAAATCGGGAGTTTCCTATCCATCTGACCTTTTCGGCGCCCTCTTCGACCCCGCTGGCAGCGCGACAATGTCCAACTTCGGCGTCGGCGTCTACAACTCCGGCAAAAAGGCTCGCGCGGTCTACTCCATCTGGTTTAACGCCGCCAAGGTGATCGTCACCTCTCCCCGCATGGGGATCGTAAAGATCGAGGACTCGCTCCTCACCGGCCGCATCGTCCCGGGCAGCAGCTACCTCGATGATGTGAACTCCTACTTTCGCATCTCCACCTATTTCCATGAAGGCCGCCACAGCGACGGCCATGGCGCCGACACCGGTCTTTTGCACGAGGTCTGCCCATCAGGTGACTACGCCGGCAAATCGGCCTGCGATCGGTATACCAACGGGCCCTACTCCGTGGCCCGTGTGCTCCTCAGCCATTTCCGCGACATCTGCAAAGACTGTAACAAAAAAGAAAAATCGGCCATCGACCTCTTCATCGCCGACAACGCCGCCCGCGTGACTGACAACGCCCGCCAGGCGGATCCCGCCCCCGAGTCGGTCATCTACCCCTAATTCACAACTCAAGAATGGCACCTTACTATGGTAAGACGGAGAGGCATGGACCCGGTAGAGGGCAATTGTAAAGGGATTGTGAAGGAAAAACGCGGCACTAGCCCCTCTGCATGATGATCGTGAAAACCGGCAAATATAATTCATGGTTTTCGATAAACACTCCGAAATCCTCAATGTGATTCCCTCTCAGAGAGTTCCTATGTTTAAACGTAAAATCTTTTTTCATCTGGCCATCATCATTCCGATCTTAGCTGGCAGCAACGACGGCTCTGGCTCTGGTCTAGCGAGTTCATCGCCTGGAATACCGGGCTTTTCTTGCACACAAAACGACTTGGAATATACGAGTAACGACGGTGGCTGCAAGCAGTGTTCGACGGGACTAGTTTTTAGCTCTGGGTATATAGAGGCGTCTGGGCTTAAAACCGCTACTGCATACTGTTCAAGCCTCCGTGATGGGGGTTTTTCCGATTGGCGCGTGCCAACGGGAACTGAATTAGCTGACGCCGGGACACAGGCCGTGACTTATAAATACATGCCGTTTGTGGCCACAGGTCCGGAGGTTTCGGCAGGCTTATACAAGTTTATCGCTTCGGATAAAAAAATTCCGAAAGGTTTGCCGACGACCTTCTTTCCTAGTGGTGAGTTTCCAGCGAGTCAGCTTCAATTCTTGACCTCTTCTTTCGGTGGTGAGGTCAGACAGTTCGGAAATCTTGATAACAGACTCTATCACTGGGATGAAGTGAGTAAGGAGCGTGGATGGCGATATACCGCCTCGGGAAATAGTCGCATAATGGTCGATGGCAGGTGGTTGGCGCAGAATACCGTCTGTGTGCGGAAGGCCAGTCAATGTTCGACATCATCACCATCCGAGGACATGGCTGTCACAGGTCATATCGAGTATATATCACCGACACAATTGCGATTGAATGGAAAATACACATTTCCCAAGACGGCCAATTCCCTATTTGTATCGACGAATCCTGTCTTAGATCCATCACAAATCAAATTCATAAGAGCTACGACATTCGGGCAGCCGAAGGCTGAGGATGAAAAGGAGATTTTGATCGATTTGAGTAAAAACCCGACGCTCCGTAATCAAGACGGCACAATTCTAACCGCTGACAATCTAAACTATCGTGAAGTTGTGGTAAGGGGAGATTTTGTTTTTAACCAAGCACGATTTGTTTCGATTTCAAGTGTCGATGCGATTACTCCATTGAAAGAAGTGACTGATCTTTACCCACCGACCGCGGCGTGTGCTATCGAGAGTGATCGGTTCGGCAGTGTGGCCGAAGGTTGTGCAGACAAGCGTCCTGGGGGGCTGATTTGGAAAACTGATGTAATTAAACCTTTGAGCGGCGGGAATCGGGCGAGCTGTATTCTACAGAGTTTAGATAGTGGCGACCTTGATACTTCCGATTGCGGTGGCATTGATAGCCGGAGCCTAAAAACTCGAGCGGCCTCCCGCTGTCAGAGTGGGTGGCGTTTGCCGACAGCCGCTGAAGTTCAAAACATTGGCGGTTTAAATTTGGGAGTGGCGCACCTAATAAGGCGATATTCCTCTACGGGAGGAGCGGAGCCGCATGGAGGCGCTATTTATTTCGTTACCTCGGATCCCCCCGGCAATGATCAATTCGCGGATATTGTTGTACTTAAATCCGGTGAGGTGGTGCGGCAAAACGAAGAACGAGGAGCTAACATTGATAATCTTAAGACAGTCGATCCCAATGTTGAACTTGAAGTATCCTGTGTCAAAGCAAAAGATATTAACACAATATTTGCGCTTGATATGGATGAACAAAACCCTTGCAGCATAACCAATGCGGGTAAAGCCTATACATCTGTTAGCGGTGACAAAATGATGCCCATCTGTCGAGCGCTGCATGTTGAAGATGGCATCCATTTTTACACTGGGCGCATAGCCGAGTTTGCCCCGCTGAAGCTCATCGACAACTATAAAAAACAATTACCTTCACAGGTATTTATTGTTGATACCGAGGAGCATTTGGCAGGATTTCGGGTTGAGGGAAAACCATTTTTTGTCTATGCCGAACCTGGAAATGACCGCACTCCAATTTTGCGTCTCTATAACAAGAACAACGGCACCCACTATTACACGGCAAACAGCGGGGAAAAGGATTTTCTGTTGCGTCTTGCGAATTCACCTTGGAGTTTCGAGGGAGAGGAGGGATACATCGCGGTAAATCCAGTACCAGCATCTGTTCCAATTTACCATTTATACAACAATAGCATCGGTGACCACATCTTTACGACGGCCGTGACTGAGAGAAATTCCCTACTAGGAGATCCTGGGAAAAAGTGGGTTGAGCATACTATGGTGGGATATGGCCCGCAGCCTGGGGAGGGTAGTAGCAATATCGTCTCTTCCCCGAAGATCGCTAGCGCCGTTGCCGCTTCGCCAGCGACCGCGCCCCCGCCTCGTAGCGGCTCGATCAATGCGACGAATATTTCACCCATTGGAAACCTTGATTCAGTTTCCATCCTAGGGGTTGTCTCAGGCTGGGCCGCGGATCCGGGTGTTCCAGGAAAGGTCATCCCCGTTCATATCTACGCAAATGACAAATTCATCCAAAGCGTGAGCGCCGACCAATTGAGAACGGATGCAAACAATGCATTCGGACTCTCAGGCGGACACGGCTTTAGCTTTCAACTCTCTCAGTCGTATGCGGGACAGTCGATTAAAGTCTACGCCATTGATAATGGCGGGAACAGGCCTAATCCGCTTCTGACCGGGTCGCCAAAGGCGTTCGTCAATCTTCCGCCCATTGGGAATCTTGATTCACTTTCCCCTCCTGGGCTTTTGAGTGGCTGGGCGGCTGATGTCAATGCACCGAGCTCGTCAATTATGATTCATATCTACGCCAATAACGTTTTCTATCAGGCGGTGACCGCAAATCAGTTGAGAAGCGATGCAAACGCCCAGTTTGCTTTGACCGGAGGCCATGGCTTTAGCGTGCCGCTTCCTTCTTCGCTGTTGGGCAAGTCGATTCAGGTGTATGCCATCGATTCTACGGGAGCGGGCCCCAATCCACCGCTCACTGGCTCACCGAAGACCTATGCCAATCTTCCTCCCATTGGAAACTTCGATGGCATTAGTTCGACAGGAGTGATTTCAGGTTGGGCCGCGGACCAAAATGTTCCCAATACCCCAATCCTCGTGCACATCTACGCAAACGATAAATTCGTCCGAAGTATCGTTGCCGATCAATTGAGAACGGATGCAAACAACGCATTCGGGCTCTCGGGTGGACATGGTTTTAGCTTTGTGGACTCCATCAATTCAGGAGTGGTGTCTGGGTGGGCGTATGATCCTAACTTGAGCGCTGAGTCCATCTGGGTTCATCTTTATGGGGGTGGCCCAGCGGGCATTGGAACGGGCCCGTTCGTTGTCAGGGCCAACGTTGCTCGCCCTGATGTGAACAGCACACGCAATGTCAGCGGTAACCATGGTTTTAGTTTTTTGCTTCCTCTTCAATTCCAGAGAGGTCAGAAGGTTTATGCCTACGGTATCGACTTAAACGGAGGCACTAACCCCCTCATCGATGGTTCAGGGCTCTTCTTTTTTGAAAACTTAAACCTCCAGGTGGGCAATGATGGCGATTTGATGAATATCATGAGGAGAAACACCGGAAGCGGGAGAGTAGAGGTGCACACGCTTTCTCGAGTCAGCAATTACCAACAATACAACATGCACGTCGCCACTCCCCGTGGCGCTGGAGAAAGCGATAAGTTTGATTTCTTAAGCGGCGGCGGACCGCTCAACGGCGATCTGGTCGAGATCATGCGAAGAAACACAGGTTCTGGAAAAGTGGAAGTGCATATCCTCTCTCGAGGCAGTAACTATCAAACCTATACAACTCATGCGGCGACTCCCATCACTCTAGCCGACGCCGAAAACTACAGCTTCCTCATGGTAGGGCGCGATTTGGTGGCCGTCAGGAGAAGGGGCGGAGGATTGCTCCAATCCAAAGGCCAAATGGAATTGTTCATGTTAGCGGCGTCAAGCAACTACTCTCAATACATCATCGCAACTCCTCTTCCCTGGGCCACCGGCGAGGAATGGAAGTTTGATTTTGTCGTGCGAGACAGAGATATCGTTGCCGTGCTCAAGGCCATGTCTGGGTCGGCAAAGATCGAAGCGCACAGCCTCACGGCAGGCAGTAATTACCAAAACTTCGGCCTTCACATAGCCACCGCCATCGGAATCAACGACGGACCCAAATACGAATTCGGCATGACTGGCTCAGACCTCGTCGGCATCCTGCGCCTTGGCACGGGCTCCGGCAAAATCGAGATCCACACCCTCAC
>JACPWY010000008.1 GCA_016196825.1 Deltaproteobacteria bacterium
GATGGTTATGCCTGGCGATAACGTGCAGCTTGAGGTAGAGCTGATTACGCCGATTGCCATGGAAAAAGAGGTCCGATTCGCTATTCGCGAGGGCGGCAGAACCGTCGGCGCAGGCGTCGTGACCGAAATTGTGGAGTAGTTAGGTGCAGAGCCAAAAGATTCGAATACGACTGAAAGCGTTTGATTGTAAGCTGCTCGATCAGTCGGTGTCCGAGATTGTGGATACAGCGAAGCGGACGGGGGCCCGTGTGGCCGGTCCTATTCCCCTCCCCACAAAAATCAACCGTTACACGGTTCTTCGCTCGCCTCACTGCGACAAGAAGAGCCGTGAGCAATTTGAGATCCGCACATACAAGCGACTCATTGATATTCTCGAACCCACACAGCACACCATTGACTCGCTCATGAAGCTGGATCTATCGGCTGGAATTGATGTGGCCATTACCCTGTAGGAAGCACTTATTATGTTATCGGTACCAGTTTACGACCTGAAGAAGCAGAAGGTAGGGAGCATGGAGTTGAGCGACGCCATATTCGGCGTGGTCCCCAAGCCCCACCTTCTGAACGAGGCCGTTCGCGCCCAGATCGCCTGGCGCTACTCCCATAAGACTGCGACCTGTCGTACCCGCACTGAAGTCACCGGAACACGGAAAAAGATGTACAAGCAGAAGGGCACCGGACGGGCTCGACACGGAGACGCCAAGGCCCCAATCTTTGTCGGCGGTGGAAAGGCCCATGGACCGGTTCCCCGCATCGTGAATCACAAGATTAATAAGAAGGTCATGCGTGGAGCTCTCCTCACTGCCCTGACTCTCAGTCATCAAAACGATCGGTTCTTTGTCATCGAAACCATGTCGAGCAAGAAGCCCAGTACCAAAATGGTCGTGGATTGCGGTCAGGCCTTTAAGACGAAACGCGCACTCTTTATCAATTGTGCGGAAACAGATGAAGAAAGGGCTTTTAACCGTGGCATCGCTAATGTCACTGGCTACAAGACCATTCGCCCGGAAGGCGTAAACGTCTTCGATATTTTGAAGTTTCAAAATCTTTTCATCAGCCGCAAGGCTGCTGAGAAGCTGACGGAGCGGTTGACCCATGCTTCATGACGTTATCAAGCGAGCCCTTGTCACTGAGAAAAACACTCTCAGAGCCCACTCTTTGAATGAGTACGCCTTTGAAGTGGAAATGACTGCAAACCGCAAACAGATCAAGGAAGCGGTGGAAAAGCTGTTTGGTGTCAAAGTTCTCAGGGTCAATACCATGGTCGGTCGCAAAGAGCCGCGGCGTCTCGGGCGTCAAACGGGTTCTCGTAAGCTCTGGAAAAAGGCGATGGTCAAGTTGAAGGAGGGCGACAAGTTCGACTTCGTCGCAGGTTAATTATGCCAATCAAGACTTTTAAACCGACAACCCCTTCCCGCCGTTTCATTACTCAGCTCGATTTTTCAGAGTTGTCTAAGAAGGCTCCCGAAAAGAGTCTGCTTGAGAGTAAGAAGAGCTCTGGCGGTCGCAACACCCACGGATGCATCACCTCCCGTTTTCGAGGCGGTGGGCACAAAAGAAAATACCGGATTATCGATTTCCACCGGAATAAACTGGGCGTCGAGGGAACCATCGCATCTCTGGAGTACGATCCGAATCGTTCTGCTCGCATTGCCTTGGTTCACTATAAGGACGGTGAAAAGCGCTACATCTTGGCTCCGGTTGGGCTTGACGTGGGAACTGTCGTCCTTGCTTCTGAGACGGCAGACATTAAGCCGGGGAATGCGCTTCCCTTGATTAAGATCCCAGCTGGTACCAGCATCCACAATATCGAAATACGTCCGGGCTCTGGCGGGAAAATCGCTCGTTCCGCGGGCTCCATGGTCCAGTTGGCAGGTTTTGAAGGCAACTACGCCCAGCTCAAGATGCCGTCCGGTGAAATCCGGCGTGTGTCCCAACGCTGTTGGGCCACGATTGGCCAAGTTGGCAATCTCGACCACGAGAACCAGGTCATCGGTAAGGCAGGCAGAATGCGTTGGCTGGGTTTTCGCCCCCACAACCGCGGTGTGTCCATGAACCCTGTGGATCATCCATTGGGCGGCGGCGAAGGAAAGTCCTCGGGTGGTCGCCACCCGGTAAGCCCATGGGGCCAGAAGGCCAAAGGACTCAAGACTCGTAACAGCAAGCGCACTGATGCATTCATCATTCGGAGAAGGAGCTAGTTTATGGCCCGTTCGGTAAAAAAAGGGCCCTACGTCGAGCCAACCCTCATGAAGAAGATTGAGATCGCCCAGTCAACCAATGACAAGAAGGTCATTAAGACGTGGTCACGGCGCTCGACCATTGTTCCCGAGTTTGTCGGGCTAACGCTGGCTGTGCACAATGGCCGCAAGTTCTTGCCCGTATTCGTTACCGAGAACATGGTGGGTCACAAGCTTGGCGAGTTTGCTTCGACTCGAACATTTGTTGCCCACTCCGGTGACCGCAAAACCACAGTGGAAGAGGGTAAGTAAATGGAGGTACGGGCCAAATTGAGTTTTATTCGGGTCACCCCCCGAAAGCTTCGCCAGTTGGTGAGTCTCTGCAAAGGTTTCCCCGTGGAAAAAGCCCACTACCAATTGGGCTATTCCAAGCGCAGAGGCGGGAAGATCATTTCGAAGTTGCTGGATTCCGCAGTCGCGAACGCCAAGGAAAAGGGCGGAATCGACGTGGATAATCTCTACGTTAAGAATGTCTTCGTGGATGACGGCCCGATCCTGAAGCGATTCTTGCCGCGTTCAATGGGTCGAGCTGATAAGCTTTTGAAAAAAATGAGCCACGTTACTGTGGTCTTGGATGAGGCACGATAATAGTGGGACAGAAAACACATCCGATCGGTTTTAGAATTGGCGTCAATAAGAGCTGGTATTCCCGATGGTTTACAGTTCGAGACTATACAAAGTTTCTACACGACGATTTGAAGCTGAGAAAATTCCTGACCAAGAAACTCCGTCATGCGGGTGTTTCAAAGATTGAGATCGAGCGTGTCGCGGCCAAAGTGAAAATCAATATTCACTCCGCTCGCCCAGGTATCATCATCGGAAAGAAGGGTTCTGGCATCGATCAGCTCCGCGCTGAGACCCAGAAACTAACGACTTCTGAAGTGTTCTTGAACATCGTTGAGGTGCGAAAGGCTGAGGCGGATGCGCAGCTCATTTCCGAGAGTATTGCCGACCAGCTCGAGAAGCGGATTGCTTTTCGCCGCGCCATGAAAAAGGCCATGAGTCAGGCGTTCAAGTTTGGTGTCGCTGGAATCAAGATTCAGTGTGCAGGCCGCCTCGGTGGGGCCGAGATTGCGCGAACTGAGCGCTATGCTGAAGGAAGCGTTCCGCTGCATACTCTCCGCGCTGACATCGACTACGGGTTTTCAGAGGCGTCGACCACGTATGGCCAAATTGGAATTAAGGTGTGGGTCTATCGCGGAGAGCTGCTTGGGATTCGCCCCCGGGTGATTCCAACCAACAACACCGAGACCGCTGCGGAAGCTCCTAAGCCGACAGAAGAGGCAAAAAATGCTTAGTCCAAAGCGCGTAAAGTACAGACGAGTTCAGAAGGGGCGGATGCGCGGGAAAGCCTACCGTGGCTCCGACCTAAACTTCGGTGAGTTTGGTCTCCAGACCCTTGAATGCGGACGCGTTACCGCTCGGCAGATTGAGGCGAGCCGCGTCGCAATTGCTCGACACGCCAAAAAGATTGGCAAGATGTTCATCCGAATTTACCCTGACAAGCCTATCTCCCGGAAACCGGCCGAAACGCGAATGGGCGGAGGAAAGGGAACTCCAGAATACTGGGTTGCGGTTGTAAAACCCGGCCGCATTCTCTTTGAGATGGAGGGAGTTACCAAGGAAGTGGCCCACGAGGCTCTCACGCTTGCAGCCCACAAGCTTCCAGTCAGAACTAGAATTATTGAACGAGGAAATTCACTCTAATGAAAGCCCGTGACGTCAGACAGTTGGGGATCGACGAGTTGAAGGGCAAGATCCGGCAGTGGAAGGATGAAGCTTTCCGCACCCGTTTCAAGGCTCAAACGTCGGAAACGAAAGATACAAGCACTTTCCGAAAGACTCGGCGAGACATTGCTCGGGCCTACACCATTCTGGCTGAGAAAATGCGTACGAAAGAGAGCGAAAAGAATGTCTGAGCGAAAACGTACACAATCGATCAAGGGAATTGTCGTGAGCGACTCCATGGATAAGACTCGCATCATTGCTATCGATCGCACGAAACAGCATCGTCTCTACAAGAAGA
The DNA here is from genome assembly GCA_016196825.1 of Deltaproteobacteria bacterium. Taxonomy (GTDB): domain Bacteria; phylum Bdellovibrionota; class FAC87; order UBA2466; family UBA2466; genus JACPWY01. The sequence continues at coordinate 4,267 of JACPWY010000008.1, forward strand.
AGCAGGTTGGTCGCGTTAAGTTGTTCATCCATGATGAAAAAAATCTAAGCAAGCTCGGCGATCAGGTTCTGGTGTCTAGCATTCGACCCCTTTCTGGAAATAAGTGTTTTCGCCTCGTTAAAGTTTTGAATGAGAGGGTGGGCCCATGATCCAGGCCGAATCATATCTTACGGTGGCCGATAATTCTGGCGCCCGAAAGGTCATGTGTTTTAAAGTTTTGGGAGGGAGCCGGAGACGGTATGCTTCTGTCGGCGATGTAATCGTGGTCGCTATCAAAGATGCGCTCCCTACCTCCAAGGTGAAGAAGGGAACTGTGACCAAGGCCGTAGTCGTGCGAACTAAGCGTGAAATCGCTCGTTCCGACGGTTCTTACATTCGTTTTGATGACAATGCAGCTGTTCTGCTGGGCGCGAACCTGGAGCCAGTGGGAACCCGCATCTTTGGTCCTGTTGCTCGCGAGCTCCGCGTACCTTCCAAGGATGGCTATATGAAGATAATCTCGCTGGCCCCGGAGGTCCTTTAAGATGTTGGAAGTTTGTCACGTTAAGAAGAAGGACCTCGTTCAGGTCATGACCGGCAAGGAACGGGGGAAGACCGGTAAGGTTCTTCGTGTCCACCACAAGTCGAGCCGAGTTGTGGTTGAAAAGCTGAACATTATCAAACGTCACACCCGCCCCACGGGAAAGACTCCTGGCGGGATCGTGGAGAAAGAGGCCCCTATCGCGGCCTCAAACGTTTTGTTGTACTGCGAAAAATGTGGCAAGGGTCGGCGGACGGTGGTGAAAAAGTCGGAGAAAGCCAAACTTCGTCACTGCCGCAAATGCAACACGGCTTTGGATAAGTGATTATGAAACCACGGATGCTTGAGCACTATAATAAGAAGGTCGTCCCGGAGCTCATGAAAGAGCTCAATTGCGCCAACCCAATGCAGGTACCGCGACTTACGAAAATCGTTGTGAGTATGTGTTTGAAGGAAGCCACTTCCGACATGAAGGTGATGGAACGCGCGATGGACGAAATTGCGACCATTACGGGACAGAAGCCCAAAATGACCCGCTCTAAGAAGGCTATTGCGGCGTTCAAATTGAGAGAGGGAATGCCTCTCGGCGCTGTGGCCACTCTTCGGGGAGCCAGAATGTATGAGTTCCTCGACAGATTGACCAACATAGCCCTTCCTCGCGTTCGCGACTTTCGTGGTCTCCCCACCAAGTCATTTGACGGGCACGGGAATTACGCCATCGGGGTCAAAGAGCAGATCATTTTCCCTGAGATCAACGTTGATAAATTGGACAAAACCCGAGGCATGAACATCGTCATCGGCACAACCTCGAGCGATGACAAAGGTGGCTTCACCCTTCTCGAAAAGATGGGAATCCCATTTAGAAAGAACTAACTATGGCACGACTATCACATCGGGTTAAGGCGAAGAGAAAACCAAAGTTTAAGACTAGGGCTCACAACCGGTGCCCTCGTTGCGGACGTCCCCGTGCTTTTCTCCGAAAGTTCCATCTTTGTCGTCTCTGTTTTAGGAAACTGGCTCTGGAAGGGATGCTTCCAGGGGTAATCAAAGCGAGTTGGTGAAAAATGCTTACTGATCCGATTGCTGACCTTTTGACTCGAGTACGAAATGCCTGCCATGCAAAGCAGAAGAAGGTGGACATCCCTGCGAGCCAACAGAAAATCGCGATTGTTGAAGTATGGAAAAAGCATGGTTTCGTAAAAAATTACAAACTCTATCGTCAGGAAAACAGAGGCGTCCTTCGCGTCTATCTCAAGTACGCCGAAAAGGGGCGTTCAGTCATTCAAGGGATCAAACGCGTGAGTCGCCCTGGACGTCGCGTGTATCGTGGTTACACTGAGCTTCCGAAAGTTCTTGGTGGACTGGGTGTCGCGGTGGTTTCCACTCCGAAGGGAATGCTTCCTGATCAAGCCGCTCGCGAGAATAAGGTGGGTGGAGAGATTGTTTGCACTATTTGGTGATTTATGTCGCGTGTAGGAAAAAAGACTATCAAGGTTCCAGCAGGAGTTAAGGTCTCGTTCAAAGCTCCCCTTGTGGAAGTTTCAGGCAAGGCTGGATCCATCAAGAAAATTGTTCCCAGTTCCATCGCCATCGAGATTAAGGGTGATGAAATCACAGTGAGGAACCTTTCCGACGATCCCGGAAAACACAATCTTCACGGCCTCTGGAGAACTCTAGTCGCCAACATGGTTCACGGTGCCCTAAATGGCTATTCCAGGGACTTGGAGCTCCAGGGTGTCGGATACCGAGCTACGGTTCAGGGCAGTAAGCTTTCGCTTACTTTGGGATTCTCCCACCCCGTTGAGTTTCCTCTACCGCAGGGGATCTCAGCGGCTGTTGAAGCCAACACGAAAATTTCTTTGAAGGGCGCCGACAAGGAGCTCGTGGGCCTGGTGGCCTCCAATCTGAGAAAGATTAAGCCACCCGAGCCCTACAAGGGTAAGGGAATTCGTTATCAGGGTGAAATCATCCAGTTAAAGCAGGGTAAGACAGCCGGCGCCGGTGGTGCCGGAGGTGGTAAGTAATATGAGCAGTCGAATGTCCAACGTAACCAATCCTCGGCTTCTGCGACGGGTCCGTCGCAAAGTTCGGATTAAGAAGAAGATCGATCGTCAGAAGGGCCTGATCGCCCGCCTAGTGGTCACCCGGAGCAATAAGTTCCTCTATGCTCAGCTGGTTGATGATCTCAGAGGAAACACTCTGGCTCAGGGCAACACTCGTGAGAAAGGTTTTGAGCCTTTGAAGTCAAAGAAGGGCTGTGAAGCTGCCGCTCGGCTTGGAAAACTGGTTGGAGAGCGCGCTTTGGCCGTGAAGGTCGATCGCATTCTTTTTGATCGAAACGGATACGATTACCACGGCCGAATTAAGGCTATCGCTGACGGTGCAAGAGAGGCAGGACTGAAATTCTAATGCATTCACATCGCATCAATCCAAACGAACTCGAACTTTCAGAACGCATTGTCTATATCAACCGAGTGGCGAAGGTCGTTAAGGGCGGGCGTCGATTCAGTTTTAGCATCATCGTCGTGGTGGGCGACGGAAAAGGCCACGTTGGCATTGGACTTGGAAAAGCCCGTGAGGTCCCTGAGGCCATTCGCAAAGCCGGGGAGTCCGCCAAGAAAACTCTCTTCCAGGTGCCAGTGTTGAACGGTACCTTCCCACATGAAGTGTTGGGGAAGTTTGGCGCCGCGTCCGTTTTGTTGATGCCTGCCTCCGAAGGTACCGGTATTATTGCTGGTGGTGCTTGTCGCGCCGTCCTTGAGATGGTTGGCATCCGTAACGCGCTGACCAAGTCGTTTGGAACTAGCAATCCCCACAATCTCGTGCGGGCGACGCTGAACGGCTTGCAATCGATGCGTCACCCGAGCCAAGTCATGAACGAAAGAACCGCAGAGGACCTGAGCACTCACTGACCCGAAAGTTTTTGATTTATGAGTAAGAAAGTGAAAGTTGAATTGGTTCGTGGGCTGGCGCAAACACCAAGATGGATGCGCACTATTGTGCGGACGCTGGGCCTTAGAAAAACCCGCGATAAAGTAATACACCCCGATAACGGTGCGATCCGAGGAATGGTCCGGAAGGTCACTCACCTTGTTACCCTTACCGAGGTGAAGGAGTAGTTATGAGCACCGAAGCCTCTTTTAATTTGGGAAATCTGGTTGCCCCAAAAGGTTCTCGCAAAACCCGGGTTCGCGTGGGACGCGGGACCGGCTCTGGCTTTGGTAAAACCGCAGGTCGTGGCGGAAAGGGCCAGACCGCTCGTTCCGGAAAGGGACGACCAAAGGGATTTGAGGGTGGTCAAACCCCCCTGCAACGTCGGATCCCCAAGTTTGGTTTCAACCGAGCCTTCCGTAGAGTTTTTGCCGTAGTGAATATCGCGGCTCTTGAGACGCATTTTTCCAGTGGTGACACAGTGGATTTTGAGAAACTCGTTGAGAAGGGACTCGTTCGCGTGTCCGATCATTTTTTCAAGATCTTGGGAGAAGGAACACTATCTAAGAAACTCACAGTGAAAGCACACCGGTTTTCAAAAAGCGCAGTACAAAAAATCAATCAAGCTGGTGGTCACACAGAAGAACTGAAGATCGCCGGCGAGCACAACGAGGAGAGCGCCGGTGGCAGCCGTTGAAGGCCTGACTAAGATCCCAGAACTCAGAAGAAGAATCCTTTTTACAATTGGAATGCTGGCCATTTACCGAGTCGGCTGCCATATCCCTGTGCCAGGTATTAACACTGACACGCTAGCCAAGTTTTTTGCTGGCAAACAGGACACTCTCTTCGGGATGTTGAACATGTTTTCCGGGCGCGCATTGGAAAATGCGTCTATTTTTGCTCTCGGGATCATGCCTTATATCAGCTCATCGATTATTTTTCAACTGCTAACGGTCGTCGTTCCCACCCTGCACTCGCTCTCTAAGGAGGGTGAACTGGGCCGAAAGAAGATCAACCAATACACTCGTTACGCAACCGTTTTGATCGCACTCTTTCAGGGTTTCGGTATCACCAAAGCACTGATGAGTGCCGAAAGCGCCAATTACGTTCTTTTCTCAGGTTTCAAATTTCAAATGCTCAGTGTGATTACGTTGGCCGCTGGCACTTCTTTCATCATGTGGCTGGGCGAGCAGATCACAGAACGCGGCGTAGGCAACGGTACCTCTCTCATCATCTTCTCTGGTATTGCGTCCGGCATTCCCGTGGCAGCGCACCAGACTCTGCAGAAAGTAAAGGATGGTGAGTTTTCCGCACTGATGCTCGTGATTCTCGCTCTCTTCATGGTTGTCGTCGTGGGCGTCATTATCTTCCTTGAGCAGGGACAGCGGCGGATCCCGATTCAGTACGCAAAGAGAAACATAGGTGGGCGCCTTTACGGCGGCCAGGCGGCCCATCTCCCGCTGAAGATCAACACGAGCGGTGTGATTCCTCCGATCTTCGCCTCCTCGCTCATAATGGCCCCCCTCACTGTCTTAAGTTTTTGGCAAAACCCGGTGACCAACTACATCCGAGACACACTCCACCGGGGTGGACTGGTGTATTTCTCCTTATACGTCGGCTTGATTGTCTTTTTCTGTTTCTTCTATACGGCCGTTGTATTTAATCCGGATGACGTTGCAGAAAACCTCAAGAAGTATGGTGGCTACGTGCCTGGCATCCGACCAGGGAAGAATACCAGCGAATATATTGACAAGGTTCTCTCGCGCATCACTTGCGGAGGCGCACTCTACCTTTCCGTCATTTGTATTCTTCCGGATTTTTTGATCTCCCGATTCAAAGTTTCGTTCTTCTTTGGGGGAACCACCCTTCTCATCTTGGTCGGCGTAGCTCTCGACACCGTTGCTCAAATTCAAACCTTTCTTTTGACGCGCGATTACGACGGCTTCATGAAAAACGCGAAGCTTCGCGGACGACGGGGGTAGCTTGAGAATAACTGTCTTCCTCGGTGCGCCCGGCTCGGGCAAAGGAACTCAGGCCAAGCGTCTCGCTGAAACCGGACAGTTCCAGCACTTTTCGACGGGCGACATGTTGCGAGGAGCCATTACGCGAAAGGAGCCCGTTGGGATTAGCGCCAACCAGTTTATTTCCAAAGGCGAACTCGTTCCCGACGGTGTCATGATCGAGCTCATCTCAGAGGCGCTCGTCAAAGTGAATTCGAAATCACAGGTGCTCCTCGATGGATTTCCGCGCACAATTCCGCAATCGACCGCTCTCGATTCAAAACCAGAGACGCGCGTAAAGTCGGCCATTTTTTTTGATCTTCCCGAAAAGGTATTGATCGAGAGGCTCACCGGCCGCAGAATCTGCAAGAATTGTGGCGAGCCTTTTCATGTTGTTTTCGTTTCTCCCAAGAAGGAAGGCGTGTGCGATAAGTGCGGCGGTGAGCTGCTCCAACGTGCCGATGATCAGATCAGCGTTGTGAAGAAGCGACTCGAGGTCTTCACGGGACAAAACGAAAAGCTCTTGAATTATTACGATTCGGCAAAACGTCTCACGCGCTTGGATGGAAATCAGGCGGTCGATCGGATCCAAGACCAATTGAGACGTCTCCTTCAATAATGGTTCACATTAAATCAAAACGTGAAATCGACTGCATGCGAAAGAGCGGTAGATTGGTGGCCAAGGTTTTACAGGAAATTGCCCTACTCGCAAAACCGGGCGTAACCCTTCTTGAGCTTGACAAAGTCGCTGAGCAAAAGACCCTTGAGCTGGGAGCTACTCCCGCATTTAAAGGCTACCTCGGGTACCGCCATTCCCTTTGTACCTCGGTGAACGAGCAGGTGGTGCACGGTATTCCGAACGACAGAAAGCTCGTCGATGGCGACATCGTCGGGCTAGATTTTGGCCTTGTATTCGATGGCTTTTACGGAGACAGCGCAGTCACAGTTCCTATCGGAAACGTTTCTGCCTTGGCGCTGAAGTTGGCGAAGGCCACGCGGGATTCCCTCTACGCCGCGATCGAGGTCGCTCGAGAAGGAAACTCGGTGAAGGACGTGGCATTGGCGATCGAGAGTGTCATCAGTCCATTCGGATTTGGAATTGTTCGCGAGTTTGTTGGCCACGGAATTGGAACTAAACTTCACGAAGAACCGCAGATTCCTAACTACGCTGCGGGTGCCTCAAACTTCAAACTTCGTTCTGGGATGACGATCGCCATCGAACCCATGATTAACGCCGGGCGATGTGAAGTAAAAGTTCTCGCCGACAAATGGACGGCAGTGACTCGCGACGGTTCTCTCTCCGCTCATTTTGAACACTCGCTTGCGATTACGAACGGCGCCCCAGAGGTCTTGACGGAATGGGACTCGCCCCGCTTTGCTATGTTTTACGGAGAATAGGGGAGACAGGCGCGATGTCCAAAGAGGACCTGATACAACTTGAAGGCACGGTGGTCGAACCTCTTCCAAATGCAATGTTCCGAGTTTCCCTTCCGAACGGAAAGACGATCCTTGCCCACATTTCAGGAAAAATGCGCATGAACTACATTCGTATCCTTCCTGGGGACCGGGTGACCGTTGAAGTTTCCCCCTATGATCTGACCCGGGGGCGTATCACTTACAGGGCGAAATGACCTCTTTGCTTAATAGAATTGACAACTTATTCTCAATCGGCCTAAATATGGCCTCTATAGAACGGTAGGTATTGGTGAAAGTTCGGGCTTCCGTTAAGAAAATTTGTAATAAATGTCGCATATTTAGGCGTGGTGGCGTTGTCCGCGTCGCTTGCGTAGATCCGCGTCACAAGCAGAGACAGGGGTAGCACAGTGGCACGAATTGCCGGAGTAGATTTGCCGCGAAACAAGCGGATTGAGGTTGGTCTTACCTACATTTTCGGAATCGGGCGAAGTCGTGCGAAGAGCATCCTTCAAACCATCCACATCGATCCCAACGCAAAGACAGACTCTCTCCCCGAAGAGCAGGTCAACAGAATTAGGGACTATATAGAAAAGAGTTTTCCGGTGGAGGGGGAGCTTCGCCGTGTCGTCTCGATGAACGTGAAGCGTCTCATGGATTTGGGGACGTATCGGGGCCTCAGGCACCGGAAAGGCCTTCCTGTTCGTGGACAGCGAACACACACCAATGCTCGTACGCGTAAGGGACCGCGGAAAACCGTGGCCGTTCGTAAGCAGCTGAAGGTAATGAAGTAATAAATTTTACGGAGTAGTGCAGTGAGTACCGCCGAAGCCGCTGAAACAAAAAAAAGCGAAGAGACAAGAGAAACTAAAGAACCGAAAAAGAAAAAGTCTCGCCGCGAAATTCCCGCGGGAATCGCTTTTATTCAAAGTTCTTTCAACAACACAATTATTACCATCACGGATCAAACTGGTGGCGTGGTCTGCTGGTCATCATCAGGCCGCAAGGGATTCAAAGGTGCCCGTAAGAGCACGCCGTTTGCTGCTCAGGTGGCCGCTGAAGATGCCGCCCGCCAGGCTGTGGAACTCGGCGTGAAGTCGCTGACTGTTTTCGTGAACGGCCCGGGGGCTGGTAGAGAAACGGCGCTTCGAGGCCTTCAGGTTTCGGGAATCAAGATTAGCTTTGTTCGAGATGTGACGCCGATACCTCATAACGGTTGCCGGCCGTCGAAGCGTAGACGCGTATAGGGAGTGAAACTTGGCGAGAAGTACATGTTCAGTTTGTAAGTTCTGTCGAAGAGAAAACATGAAGCTTTTTCTCAAGGGCGAGCGTTGTTTTACCGACAAGTGTGCTTTTGAGCGCCGGGCCTATCCACCTGGTCAACACGGACAACGTCGCACCAAGGTCTCTGACTTCGGCCTTCAGTTGCGTGAAAAACAGAAGCTAAAGAGACTTTACGGGCTTTTGGAACGGCAGTTTCGGGGCTACTTTGAACGGGCGGACGCCCAGAAGGGCGCAACAGGTTTGAATCTTCTCAAGCGGCTGGAGCTTCGCCTTGATAACGTCGTTTTTCGGCTCGGTTTTGGAGGAAGCCGCAAAGAGGCTCGGCAGTTGGTGCTCCATGGCCATTTTCTCTTGAACGGCAAGCCGGCCACGATTCCAAATATGATTCTGAAGGTCGGGGATGAAGTCTCGGTTCGACAGAAAAGCCGTGAATGCACTCCTGTCTTGCGATCCCTCGAAGATATCAAGAAGCACGAGATTCCGGATTGGCTCGAACAGAATCCCGCAGAGTTTAGGGGGCGCGTAAAATATCAGCCTGAGCGACAGCAGATAACGCTGCCCATCGAAGAACAATTAGTAGTCGAGCTCTACTCGAGATAAGGAGCAAATCATGACCGATGTAACTTTGGCTTCCAAGAATTGGCGCACGCTGATCAAGCCCCGCGGGCTTGAGGTGGATAAGAACTCCCTGACCGACACGTATGGAAAGTTCGTCGCGAAGCCGCTTGAGCGCGGTTTCGGGATGACGATTGGGAATAGCCTGAGACGCATTCTCCTTTCATCGCTTCAAGGCGTGTCCGTCACGTCCGTACGGATTGATGGCGTTCTTCACGAATTCTCAACTTTGCCCGATGTAGTTGAGGATGTGTCTGACGTTATCCTGAACCTGAAAGAGGTTCGCTTTAAGATGTATGTTGAAGGTCCGAAAATTGTTCGCATCGAAAAGAATGGCCCTGGTCCAATTAAGGCTTCTGACATTCAGACGGATGACACGGTTGAGGTGCTCAATCCGGATCATTTGATTTGCACTCTTGGAAAAGAGGGGAAATTCCGGGCCGAACTCAATCTGGAGTACGGCAAAGGGTATGTTCCAACGGAATCGATCAATAAGGACGACCTGCCCGCAGGCATGATCGCCATCGATTCGTTCTTTTCACCCGTTCGAAAGGTGAACTATTCGGTTTCTCATGCCCGCGTTGGCCAACGGACCGACTATGACAAGCTTGAGCTCGAAGTCTGGACAGACGGATCGGTTCGCCCTGAGGACGCCGTGGCCTTTAGCTCGAAGATTCTCAAAGATCAATTGAGCATTTTCATCAACTTTGACGAAACCCTTGAGCCTGAGATCATCGAAACGATCATCGAAGCTGATCAGATTAACGATAATCTTTATCGCACCGTCGATGAACTTGAACTTTCGGTTCGTTCGGCCAATTGCCTGCAGAATGCTGGAATTAAGTATATCGGTGAACTCGTTCAGAAGAGCGAGGCCGAAATGCTGAAGACCAAGAACTTTGGCCGCAAGTCCCTGAACGAGATTAAGGAAATTCTGCAGGAGATGGGGCTTGGCTTCGGCCTCAAGATCGAGGGTTTCGACCCAGAGGCATATTTTGCCCAGAAGAAAAAGAACGACGGAACTGAGCAACTGAACTAGTTTCGAATTTGCACGAGAAGTCGCAATGAGACACCTTAACGCTGGAAATAAGCTCAACACCAACGCCTCTCATCGGAAGGCTCTTTTGAGAGGACTCACTCTTTCGTTGCTGGAACACGACTCGATCCACACAACGCGCGCCCGCGCCAAGGAACTCCGCTGGTGGGCTGACCACGCCGTAACTCTAGCCAAACGTGGAGATGTGGCCTCCCGCCGTCAATTGATCAAGCTTTTGGGTTCGACCGAGACCTATCGTCAGGGTGAAAACCGGGTTCGCTCGGCCATTGGGCGGCTTTTCGCCGATATCGCTCCCCGTTTCAAGGACCGTTCGGGCGGCTATACCCAGATCATTCGACTGGCCCGCCCTCGCGCAGGCGATTGCGCCGAAATGTGCATTATGCGCTATCTCATGAGCGAGACCGGCAGCAAGAAAGGCGCCAAGAAAGAGAAGTCGGCGGCGCCCAAGAAGAAGGAAGCTGCCAGCAAGAAGGTTGAAGCTGCAGACCGGGCGCCCAAGACCCAAAAATCGGCAGCCGAGGAGAAACCCGCGACGAAGAGGAAGGCCAAGTCCGCTAAAGAGGAATAGTCCCTTCTCTGGTTTTGCCCGGCGATTCTCTGGGCCTGCTATACTCATTTTCTGTGACCAACCAAAAAGCTAGCTGGATTGGGTCCATCCTGATTATCGGTCTTTTTTTGGCCCTCATCGAACTTCCTTCGCTCACCCAATCCCATTTTCAAAGCGATCTGAAATTTGAACAGGAGGCGGCCGACCCCAAAATATTGGCAAGATCGCTTAAGGTGATCCAGGGGCCGTCGACATGGGGAAAAGCCACCACGCTAGGGGAGATTCTGAAACACTCGCCGGCTACAATAGTGAACTTCTGGGCAACATGGTGTCCTCCGTGTCTTGAGGAGATTCCAACCCTTGAGTCGCTGAACCGGATGGCAAAGGGGGCTGCGCTCCCTCCTATTGTCACTCTTTCTGTCGATGAATCGGCGAATGACGTGTTGGGACTGTTCGATACGATGAAGAGTCGCCCCAACTTCTCTGTTCTTCACGACACCGACGGCCTGGTGGCTCGTTCATTTGGAACGACAAAGTTTCCGGAAACCTATTGGATTAACTCCGATGGAGTGGTCATTCGGCGCTGGGTTGGGCCCCAAGATTGGCTTTCGGCCGATGTCATTGGGTTGCTCAAAACTCTGTCAACCCCTTCGAGATAGGAACCAAAATAGGTCAGCTTTCCTCGTACGAGGACCGCCGCCTTGTTAGCGGTGCGCGTAAATTGGTTGCGGTCATGTCCAACTAGAATGGCCGTCATTCCTGCTGCGCAGGCCCTGCGAATCTTCTCACACCCCTTCGCCTGGAAACGTTCGTCAACATAGGCCAACACTTCATCAAGGAGGAGAACCTCGGTGCCGCTATGAATTGCGACCGCGAAGCCAAGACGCATCTTCATTCCAGTGCTGTACGCAATCAACGGCACGTCAACATAATCCGTAAGTTCAGCAAACTCGATGATGCTGTCGAACTGAGACTTTACCCGGCTGGGACTCATCCCGAGTATGGCACCATTAATGTAAATGTTTTCACGGCCGGTTAGGATTTCCTTGAAGCCGGTGCCGAGTTCAGTGACCGCACGGACTGAGCCGTAGCCTCGGATCCGTCCCGTGTCCGGCGGAAACAGGCCGTTTATGAGTCTGAGGAGCGTGCTTTTTCCGGCTCCGTTTTCGCCCACCAGTGCAAGACAGTCTCCTGCAAAAAGATCAAAAGAGATGTTTTCAAGGCACCAATGTTCATTCGGCCGGAGGCGTTCCGGACGCTTAATTCCGAGCATCTCCCGAACGATGTCTTCCACACCGTAGTAAAGCGAGCGCCTGAGAGAGCGACAAAACTTTTTGGATACGCGATCAAGTTCGATGGCTTTCTTCACACGCTGACCCGCTGGAGACAGTGGGGGAGGGCAATCCGACAAAGGACCCAGGCAACCATGAGGGCGGCAAGACTGGCTGTTCCTATCCAGAGGACCTCGCTGACGTGGGTGGCTCGCCCGAAGATCAAGCTGTCGCTCAAGGTGTAATACAGAATGGAAATGGGATTCGTTTGGATCCAGGAATTGAGCGTCGCGTTTGGTTGTGTTTTATAAACGGTGGGAGTGAGGAAAAAGAGGGCCGTCATCACGATGGCGAGGCCACGCTCGACGTCTCGAAAGAGCATTCCGATTGGAATGATGGCCAGACCCAAGGTGAGTCCAAAGAGCACTAGCACCGCGCCGGAAAGAAGACCGGCAGTCGATTGGAAGGTGATGGGGCCTCCCAAAACCACAAGCGCCAAGACCATCAGGCCCACTCGAATGAGAAACGTGGTGAGAACCTCCAAAAAAGATGCCCATAAGAGCGCTTCACGGGGAAAGTTTACGTTCTTCAGAAGGGAGGTTGCGCCCATGATCTGGCGGAATGGCGAATAGACTGCCTCGACGAAAGTCTGCCAGGTGAGCGTTCCGAGAAACGTCTGAACGGCGAAGCTACGGTCGGTGACAAGGGACCCTGATTGAGAAAACAAGAGGACAAACGCGCTGATAACACCCGGCAGAACTAACCAAAGTAGCCCGAGGGCGAACTGTCGATACTGGGAGGCGAAGTTGCGTTGGAGGAGTCGCATCACGAGATGCCCGCACCCCTTGGCATCCCGAAACATCAGCTTGAAGAACTGCTTGGGGCGCCGCAAGACAGGCTCGGCGGAGTATTCAAAAAACGGTCTTCCTTCCATTCTTTGTATCTTACCTCGATGCTGAATGAGCAGCACTGAAAAGCCAGAGCGCAGCGAGTCAGTTATCTGTAGGAATTTCTTTTGAGCCCAGAGAGCTCGGGCCTACCATAGTAACAATGGCAGCGACAAAGCGCTCAATTCAATGTCTCGGGAAGTGCCCCCAATTGGAGACAGTTCTCTTGAGTTTGTCCTTCGCCCTTCTCTCTTGCTCTCTCTCGCTAGCGGCGAGTGAAGAGAGCGCCGCATCTCCGCCAGCGCCCAAGGCCGTCTATGCTGTAGAGGGAATCAAGCGAATCACTGAAAACATAAGAGCTCTGGATGAAAATATAAAAGACATTCAGAGCAATCTTGCCAACATTGACAAGAATATCCAAACGATGACGGGAGAGCTCGCCGATCTCAGAACGCTGCTCGAAGAGTACTCGACCTTGAAATCGAAGTTCCTCGCGAAAATCGCCCTCTCAAAGGACGAGATGACCAGGAACAGCGAAGCTCTGCAAAAACTTCAACGGTTTTCGCGGACTCTCGACTCAGCGAGACGAAAACAGGTTGACCAACAGACTGTCAAGATTCAGCAGGAGTCGGCCACTCGCGAGATAGCTGAACGTGAGCGCTGGAATCTGGACGCCTCACATAAGCTGCGCCGCCTTCAAGATCTTCTCAGTGATCTTGAGCAGTCCACCAAGAATCTGCGGGCGCGTCAGCCCAACTTGGAGAAAGAGATCGGGTATTGGCGAAAACAAACTGTTGAGTTTCAAACAGCTCTCGACACCTTTAAGGAGCAACGCGATGAACTCAACGACCTTCTCGCCGTGAGAAATGCAGCTGGAAGACCAGCTGGCCCCTAGATACTGCACGTTCGATTTGATACTCTGTATGTCTTGAGCCGCCGGGGATTAACTTTCTGTGGTCTCTTCCTTCTCTCAACGCTCCTAACCTTCTGCTCCTCTAGTCCAGGAACGCAGTCAGACTCAATTACTCTTAGCGTCACAGCGACCGCACCCAATGCAGCGTCGAATGAATCGGGAGGTCCACAGCAAAGCGGCGAAACACCCACAGTTGGCCCGGGGATCACCGATAGAGAACTCGCCCAACTCAATCGATTTGTGCTTAGCGTTGATCCTGAACACGAAGGCATTGCACTCGTTGGCCGGTGCAAACGCAAACCTCAAGACCACCCTTTCTGTTTCACCATTCTTTCGCGAACCATTCTCGAGAAAAAACGCAGGCAACTTCACGCTCGCAAGTCATCCTCGTCCAAATTTGGATTTGGCAATGGCAGACCGATCATTCGAGAGGGAAAAATTCTCAACTGGACTTCCCTGAAACAGGCGAGCGTAAATTCCATGATTCGCAACTTTTCCCGAATCACCGCTGACAAACTCAGCGCGGTGAGACAGCAGGCCATTTCGGAGAACAGCTGTCCCAACAACCCGGCCATCGCGGTGGCTGCGACACTAGAAGACAACCTCCCCTCAGGCGTAGACCCGCTGGAAATTGCGGCACTTTACGAAAAGGGGGGAGACTGTATTCCGCAGGCCGCTGCTGAGCAGGAGATTCTATTCACCCGGGCAGGCCTCTTCTACTTTGTGAAAAAAGACTTTAAGCAAGCAATGCGGTGTTTTGAAAAGGCCAAATCGGTGGATGTGCCGTACACGGGGCGCCCCCTCTATTGGCTGTCACGATCCTATTTGGAGATCGGTGAAAAGAAAGAGGCGGCGAAAATTGTGGAGTTCATGCGCACCCGCTATCCGTTTTCCTTTCATACGATAGTTGCACTGACGACGGAGAAAACCGACCCTGGGGATGTCCTCCGAAGTAAATCGGGCTCAGGTTCCGCCCGCCGGTCTCAGCAGAACCCGAACGTAAACCTTTTGATTGACCAGGTTGAGCTTCTTAAGCGATTTGGCTACTCGGCTGCCGCCTCGCGAGTTCTCGACTGGGCAGCCGCTGAGTCTCAGGGATTCGAGCCGGAGGTTCGGCTTTACCTTGCCGAGCTAAAACAGGACGGGCCCGATAGAGTTTCTCAAATCTCCCTGCTGTCCGACATTCTGTACAAGAACCCTCAGCTCGTCTCAAAACAATCCATGGAATTGTACTTCCCCAAGGTGTTCTTTCCAGTCTTTGAGACCAATATCGCTGGACTCGACCCGAATTTGCTTCTGGCCGTCGCTCGGCAGGAAAGCGCTTTTAACCCTCGGGCCCGTTCTGTAGCGAACGCCCGGGGCCTTTTGCAGATCCTCCCCAAGACGGGACGCCGATTTCGCAAACGCCTCGACCTATATGATCCGGAGATGAATATTGAAGTGGGTTCGCGCTACCTCTATGAGCTTCTGAAACGCCTGAATGGAAATATTCCCTTGGCTCTGGCCTCCTACAATGCTGGTCCGGAGCGGGTTTCTAATTGGGCGAATCGTTACCCTGTCGATAATCCCGTTCTTTTCACCGATCTCATTCCATTCCGCGAGACCAGGGAGTACGTTGCGTCCATTCTCAGAAACTACTATTGGTACCGCCGGATGAATTCAGCGGGAGATGAGAAATTTGTGGATTTGGTCTACGACGCCCAGCTCGCCGATCGCAGCGTAACATCTCAGCCCATCGCCGGACCCCCGGAACCTCCCACTCACTAGACCTGCTAATCTTTTCGGTATTCCGCTAACTTGCGAAGGATGTCACGCGCCTCTTGGAAGCGGTTATAGTTCTCCGCGTTGGATGCCAGGCGGGAAAACCAATCCATGTAACGGCTGATCCAGGGCGCAGAGTCCGACCGCAATAAGAAGGTCTCCCCCAGCACGACACGATTGAGAAGGCAGTCTCCATAGATGTCTGATTGCGGAGAGACAGTGCGCAGGCATCGGTCGAGTTCGTTTATCAAAGGGGTGACCGAGAGTCGGGCCAGCGGAGAATAGGTGGCTTTGAATTTTTCCAGATTAGCTGAGTAGTCTTTCAGGGACTCTTTGGTGAAGGGGCCGTTGTGGGGTCGGTTCAGATAATTCACTAGCTCCCTGCTCTCTGCTGACAATGAGGGCCCCGCCTCGCCCTCTATTCCCATGAGGACGCCCATCGTAGCCACCTCCTCACAGAGGATCCGATTCGAGGCAAATCCGTCACGGCAATAGGCAGCCAGGAAGCTGGAAACGAGCGGTTTGGGGTAGCCGGCCGCACCCCGAAAATGGATACCAAGCAGAGAATTCTTGAGGGATCCGTTGAAAAACTCCTTCACCTGCTTTCGGCTTCGAAGTATTTCTGAAGATTGATTACTAAAAAATGCACGGGCAGCGCCATTGCTGAGTCGAGGATTCTCGAGACGATGAATGGGAGTCCCTTCCGGCGCCAAAGCGGAAACAACGCCGTCGGGAATGACTTCGTACCCTAGGACCGTTTCTAGATTGTGAATGTCTGATTCGCTGAGGTCGGCCATAACGGCCGGGGTTGCATAACGGAGGCGCCCTCTTTCAATATCTGACCCATCAAACGCGTACTGAGTCCCTATCAGAGCCATGTCTCCTCCCCTCATCTGGAATACCGAGATATGGGGGAATGTCCGCCTCAAGGTGGCCAACACTGTTCTAAAGAGATCGTCATTGAAGGAATAGGTGTGGATCCATTGCACAAACATACCTTCCGCCGTGAGCTGCCTGCGTGCAATTTGGTAGAACTCATCTGAATAAAGATTCTCAATTCCCATCACCCACGGGTTACTTGGCTCACTGATGATGATGTTGTAGGGAGCTGCTGCACCGTTCAGCCATCGAAAGGCATCCATCTCGTGAAACCTAACTTTCGGATTGTGACTCACACCATGATTGTAAGCATCAAATTCCTTGGTGTTTTCAAGAATGGTGCCGGAAATCTCCGCGACATCGATCTGATTCACCTCCGGGTAGAGGCTCAAGGTGCCAATAGTCATTCCGGTGCCAAAACCGATCACACAGGCTCGTTCAATATGTCTGGCCAAAAGACCCGGAAGATGGGCCAAGAGCACGGTAGTCAACCGATCGCCACGGGTATTACCGTCCGACTTTCCATTCACAAAGATCGACCGAGAACTCTCGACACCATTTTCTCTGGATACACCAATTCCCACGGAAGTATTCGGCCCATCTCGAAAAACGGCATACTCCGTTGAACGGCTCAGATAGGCACCGAAGGCTTCGGCCCCTTCATAAGTCACGCCTGGGATAGGCTCTGAATGACGAAAGGCCTGAGTAAACCGGCGTCGATCGTAAGGAGGAGCGGTGACAACCAAATAGATGAGAAGCCCACACAACGAACTCGTAGCCCCCACCCGAACGGGGGACCAATGAAGCTCTCGTCGCGCTAACTCAACGGCAATAGCAGCTCCCACAAGAGACAAGACAATACAGAGTTTGAAGACCTGATCGAGATTGAACCAATGAAGGAGCCAGTATCCCCCCATCACAGCGCCCAGAACGCACCCCAAGGTGTTGAGCGAATAGAGCTGGCCAACTCGATCCCCCAGCCCCTCCTTCGTATCTTTCAAGAAATGAAAGCATAAGGGGAGAGTGAAACCCGCTAGGCTTATAGGGAGGAGAAGAAATGAGGTGTACAGAAGCCCCAGAAGGCCTTGGTAGAGATAAAAATTCTCACCACCATCTCGAATCGCTGAGCGCAGAAGGTGGACCCAGTAGGACCAATAGTTTCCCGAGTAAAAGAGAATAAGGAGAGTGGCCGCCACCGCCAGTTGGTTGAATGTGAGACGCCCCATTCGGTAACCATCGATTCGCGAGGCTGTGAGACTCCCGAATCCCAACCCCAGAATGAAGATCGAAACAACGAGAGTGAAGTTGTAGTAGGAAGCTCCGCTCGACAGGCCCATGAGGCGAATGACGATCGACTCGAGACTAATAATGTAGAATCCCGAGAGAAAACCAATAGTCATGAGACCTATTTGTCGAGCAGTCAGGGGAACGCGAGCCCCGTCCCCTCTTGCGGCGTCAGTCACTGGCGAGGTCTGGCGGGCAAAAACAAAGTAACAGCAGGCCGCAGAGATGAGGTTTCCCAATGAGGCGATGAGAGACCCCGAGGCTAACCCAACCATCGGAATCATAAAATAACCGGCGGCAATGCATCCGGCGCACGCACCGATGGTGTTCCAAGAATAGATGGAGGCGTGAAGTCGACTGGCCTTTTGCAGAGATTCTGAAAAAGCCTGTGTCAAAAGGGGAAGGGTTCCCCCCATCAGAAAGGTAGGGGGCCCAACGAGCACAATCGATATGACAAAATCGGTGAGAAGGTTATTGACCCCAAGAATGTGGTACATCCACCCCGTCACCGGAGTGAGTGTGTGGAAGAGAGTGGGAAAGAGCGCTCCCCAAAGCGCCATCCCCAGTTCGACCACGGCGTAGGTTGTCAGAAGGTTTCGGGTGCTCTTTCGACTCCAGCGCCCGAAAAAAAAGTAGCCGACCGAAATCCCGCCCAAGAACACTCCCAGGATGATGGCCGTCGCCCGCGCCTGGGCGCCCAGCAGGATTCCTAGATACCGGTGCCACACGACCTGATAAATGAGACCGCTCAATCCAGAGACAAACACCATTATGAGGAGCGTTAATCGCCGGAAAGATGGAACTGTCATTGATCAAAAGCGTAACACAGGCGGGGATAGGCGGCATTTCGGTCGACTGAACTACGCCGGACGGTTGGATTCAGGGAAAGGTTTGAGGAAAAAAGGATTTTGTCACTCCCACTTTTTTCACAACAGGTATTGAAAATGTATCTCACCCAACAGATTCACATCGTTAAGACTCACTCGATGCCGTTGTTTTCCGGCTCCCTTTCCGAAAGTGCTGCTCCAATGGCTCAATATGCCAAAGAAGACAATCTCCCCTATCTTCTTCTTGATGAAGGAGAGCGAGAGTTTCTCCTGGCTTTGCCAATTCCCGATCAAATTGACTGTACCAAGGCCGTTCTCATTGCCAGAAAGGGAAAATCTGAAGGTGACGAAACGCAAGGCAACCAGAACATCGGCCACGTCTGCGATGGAGTGACTCGGTGGGGCGCCTTCAGCCAATCCGCTCAATCATCTGCGGCACGTAACTAGTTCATCTAGAAATGGCGGAGGCGACCTGACTAAAGCATTCACTCCCACTCCGATCGGGGTCACTTCCGATTCGGCGCTATCCTTGGGAGGTCAATAATCTGGATGGGTATATCAATCCCCTTCACCGACCCGCCATCGAGACCCAGGATATTAACGCCTTCACTGCTATTGGTGACGTCAACAGTACCTTCACAATGCTTTTGAAATAGTGCCCGAAATGATTCAGGCGGAAGAATGAAGGCATAGAGATCAAGCCAGCCGTGTTCGACGGGCGCTAACCCATGTCGATATAAAATGTAGTTTACTTCGGCCATAAAGAGCGAGTTATTGATACCTGAAAATGGCATAGCATTAATTGCTGTGTGGTAGAAGTCGCTCAGTTCTCCGATTAGATCCAAGTACTCTCGTGTTCCTTTTTTTATTTCCACTGGAGGGCGATTTCGCATTTTTTCCATTAAGATATCGAGACGCTCGATGTATTTTACCAGGTACTCTGGTTTTGATGCTTGATGGCTGATAGTTCCAAGATCCAGAGTATTGGTCGGCCAATATTCCTCTGGAATTCCTCTAATGGGCGTCTTGAATTCACATGCTCCACTTCCCTTTTTGATCATTTCGAACTGGCGCCCGACCGGATTCAGAAGTGCAATAATCTGTTGGATGTCTGGGGAAACTTCGAAGCTGTCCTCAGCGAAACGATCTTTCTCGGGCATAGAAGCATCATGGCGCATTCTGTCGGGATGGTTGCTTGCGGTATCGAAATCATATTTCTTGTATGAATTATTTCCGCTGGCGCCTACGGCGGCTAAGCGATGTTGTTCTCGTAGGGCGCCTGAGTAGGAGTCGCGCCCCGTTTGTTCAAACCAGTTAGAAAAATATAGAAAACCATCAATCTGATTTTCTATATATTTCGCTTGAGGCAGCTGACTTACAGTTCTTACAAAAAACCGTTCCCAAAATCCTTGATTCTCCTTTGGTGTGTGATGAATGGCACTAAGTCGGCTCTTCATCGGATATTTGATTTCATGTTCCGGCCCCAACAGCTCAGCGAGAACCGCGCACCCCCGGAGATCATGTTGCTTCAATGGTAGATGGATAGTTAGATTTGGCGGGTCCGCCAGAATTCGTGCTGGATGGATAATGAGGGCAAGGAAACAGAGCTGGCCGTTCAACTGTCGTCGAAATTTAGGTAGTAAACCAGCCATCATAATAGTCTAGCTGTGGTCATTGAGAATACGGAAAGGATTTTCGCCCCTTTCGCTTCTCGATTTTCGTGCGATTATTACGTTAAGTAGTTCAACACCACACCACCGCATTGACTTAGTACCACAATGTAGTACATTGATAATCGATGGATATCACTTGGGATCCAATCAAAGCTGAGAGCAATTTTAAAAAACACGGAATTTCGTTTGAAGAGGCGGCTACGGTTATTCAATCTGGGATGACCGTTACCATTGAGGACGACAGTATCGATGAGCAACGATTTGCCACGATAGGGGTGTCCATTAAGTTGAGGG
Organism: Deltaproteobacteria bacterium; assembly: GCA_016196825.1. Classification (GTDB taxonomy): domain Bacteria; phylum Bdellovibrionota; class FAC87; order UBA2466; family UBA2466; genus JACPWY01. Next base: position 24,423 of record JACPWY010000008.1, read on the forward strand.
TTCTGTTGGTTGTCCATACTTACAGGGACGAGTCGGAAGTTCGTATTATCTCGGCCCGCAAGGCTACAAAAAAGGAGCAGCAAGTATATGAAAAAAGAATACGACTTCAGTAAGGGAACGGTAAATAAACGGCCCTTGGCGGACCCCAAGAAGTCTAAAGTGCTTACCAGCATTCGACTCGATGGAACGGTTTTCCAATGGTTTATGGCGGAAGCCCAAAGGACTGGTGTTCCATATCAGACTTTGATTAACTCCTCCCTCAAGCAAGTCATTGAGACTCCTTCGACTAAAGAATTGGAACAACGTCTTAAGTCTGTAGAAAAGGTTGTGTTCAAAAAAACCGCTGGGCGATAAAGAGGGAAAGCGGAAAAACCAACTGTGAATGCCGGCTCTCCCACCATCAACCGAGGAGAACCGAACCTATTGATTGGTGGAGGCGATGGGGATCGAACCCACGACCCCGAGCTTGCAAAGCTCGTGCTCTCCCAGCTGAGCTACGCCCCCACATTGCGTCACAATCATGGGCATGTGAGTCAGAAGCACTTTACCCATTTTCTATGGGGCCGAAAAGGGGGGCGGTGTAAAATGAATAGTTAAAGCTCTTAACCTCTGCTGGAGGTTCCCATCTCACTTTCTCGACGAAAACTGGAACTGACGCTCCGCCGCCTACGCATGGATCCCATGGAATGGGTGTCTAATCGCCCCAAGCTCAGGGCGGCCATTGTGATGATGAGCTTTCTGCTCTCGCTGCCACCGATTAGCTGGGCCCCCGCGATGATCGTTTTCGCCGTCTTTTCGGTGCTGTGGATTGCCATCACACCGGTGCCCACTCAGTCGTTAATGATTGGGCTGGGGCTCTCACTGAGTTTCGCACTCACGGAAGTGCTGCTCACGCCTAACCTGACGCTTCACTTGGGCGCATTGAGCCACCCGGGGACTAGCCTCGTTCAATTCACCATTGCTTTCGCCTCGTGCCTCCATCTGCCCATTTTCTTCACCCTAGCCACATGGGTTCACCACCGCTTTCACATTCGGCGCCGAATGCCGCTTTTTGTGGAAAGCTATTTTGCCATCGGCCTTCCTGCGCTCTTTGTGGTTTGTGAATCCATTATTCCCCGCCCTATCGGGTGGAAGCTCGGTCATGCCGTTTACTCCGTGTCCTGGATCCTTCAGGGATCGGAGTTTGCGGGCGTTGAGTACCTCTCTTTTGCGGTCTTTGGAATGAGCTCCCTGCTTGCCCTTCTTCTCATGCCGAATCGGCTTCGGTTTCCCGACGCCCATCCGATTCTAGCGATCGTGGCGTTGCTCTACTGGATCGTCCCCGTTCTGGGAATGAGAAGTGCTGAGACCGCCCGGTCCGAAATTCTCCTCTACAAAACCACGATGCCAAAAATGTTGCAGTTGGGCATCATCGGCCGAGAAGCCTCCCTGACCCAAAACCGAGATGGTGCACTTCTGGTGAGTCGCACATCGTCCGAATGTGAAGCCGCCTTTCCGGAAATCAACGATCTCGTCGAAAAGACGGAGATTCTGGGCCGAGATTCAATCAAGCGTGACATCATTTTTTGGCCCATGGTGAAGGACAAAGATGCAGGCCTGAAGGAGCTCTGTCATGGTCCGATCGAGGAGTGGGCCGATCGCATTCAAACATCGGTTGTATTCCCAGTCGGAACAGGTCCGACTACTCAATTCGTCAGCATCATCCACGGGAAACAAACTCTACACATCGCTCGCCACGACAACGAGGAGGCCGGGCGATCCTTTCGGTTTCTGGCCTCCGTCGTAGAGAGTCCCAACCTCCAATTGGCCAGCTCACTCCTGCCATCCCAGATCTCGCAGGCCAGAACGATTCTTTTGTCGACCGGAGAACGCCTCGGCGTGACATTTGACACTGAGCTTTTGAGCAACGCCTCGACGAAGACTGCGATTGAGGATGGAGTCTACGCACTGGTCAACTTGGGCGGAGCCCCCAATTGGGGCATGCGAACCGACTATTGGGTGAGAGCCTTCGACACCGCTCGTTCAATTGAATACCGAATCCCCAGCATCCGAGTGGACAGTAACGGTCGATCGTTTATCGTCGACTCCACCGGCGCCAATTTAGCGGACGACTTCGACAGCGGAGCTCCCCACAGCATCAAGCGCGCCGTGACCCTTCCGATGGCACCACCGCTGACGTACTATGCCAGCATGAGTTCCTGGTTCATTTTAGTTTGTATGGGCATATTGGCAACCTACGCCTTCCTGATCTTCAGGCGAAAAACCCAGCCAATTCCCCTGTATGTTCGAGAAGCCCAGCGACGTCAGCAGGCTATCGAAATGAACGCTCGAACTCCCCTACCTCGATCAGATGACTCAAAATAGCCTCCGCGTCTTGAACGGAGTGAAGAGCTAGCCCACAGGCAGATGTATAAAGTGCTTCCGTCAGGATTCGGTGCACGAGAGTCGACCGATCCGGGAACGTCTTTTCAAAGGTCTCAAGCATCTGCTGCCAGAGAAGTCTGGGCTCGAATGCCCGAATCTTCAGCGGATGAGAGCCGGTGGGGATCACGCCCAAAGCCAAACGCCCGCCTTTGAGCACGAAACTCTCCAATAACGTGGGCTCGTTCAGCAAGAAGGAGAGTGAAAGACTCACATCGATGGAAAGAACGTCTATCGGAAGCTCAAGCAGAGCCGACCACTCTGTATTGCTGCAGCAGTGGATGCCGACGAGTGCCTCCTCCTTCTTGAGGGTCTGGATGAAGAGCTTCAATTCTTCGAGAGCCAGCCGCTGCCGGTGGTTTGACGATGAGAACCCGTAGAAGCCCGGCTCATCCAAGAAAATAATCGGCACCGCGCCCACAGCTCTCAGACGTCGACACATGGCGATCGCCCGAGCCAGGACCAATCGATACACCTGCATACCAAGTACCGGATTATGATCGGCCGAGGACCCATCTTTCATGCGAATCGCCCACTGACAGGTCATGGGACCGGCAATTTGAATCTTCGCGATGGGCGACCGACGCTCGCTCAGCTCCCACAGAAACGGCGTCCAACAACTCCAAACGCTGGGCGAGGGTTCAAATCGTTCGAACGCCGACCAGCTGGTTTCAGAAACATCGAAGGCCTTGGCGAGAGTCTTTTCCAACGAATGTCGATTCGCTTCCCACATCGGAACATCGAGGTCAACCAGACCGGCTGCGCCCGGCGTCAGTCCGGGAAGCAGCTCCAAAGCCTGGTTCACCATAAACTCTTGCGGGTTGCGAGCTGGCAATTGGGGCAAAAAAGGGATCGAATGGGCAAAGCTAAACTGAATTGCCGCATCGATATATGGGTGGGGCAGACTGCCAATCCCCGTTGTTAAATACCCTTCGGGGACTTTTCTCCAAAGTGCCTCACTGGTCAGCACGGTTCTGCTCCCCGGCCAACGCCCCTTTTCCGATGGTGAAATAACTAGCAGCGGAATGATGGAAGACCAAGGCCGACACACTCGCCTCTGGCTCCATCATGAACCCCTCAGTCAGCTCCACACCGATCATCGCGGGCGAGAGCATTTGAAAGAGCATCACCTGGTCGGAGAGTTGGGGACACGCTGGGTACCCAAAGGAGTATCGTTTCCCGTGATACTTGGCCTGAAATCTCTCGAGCATCGTCATCTTCGCGGGATCAGGAAAGCCCCACATGCGCCTCATCTGGCCGTGAAGATATTCGGCATAGGCTTCGGCTGACTCGAGTGCTATTACCTGCAGAATGTGCGACCTCAAATAGTCGCCAGCATTCTTCAATCGCTCAGCCTCTTCCCGCACGCCCCGCCCGACCGAGACCACAAAAGCCCCCACGGTGTCCCCTTGCTCAAGGTCGGGCGAAACGAAGTCGGAAAGGCAAAGATGAGGCGCGACGGCCTGTCGCGGAAACTCAATCTCGCCCAAAACCCTAACCCCTGTGGGATCAAAAAATGCCAACGTGTTCTCGAAACTGCGCGACCGCAAAAACTGATAAACGGCAACTGGTTTGAGAACCTCTGTCTCCCGGTACTTCTCCTTCGTGGCCTCGACCGCAGACCAAATCTCGAAGGCCTTGGGATCGACCTCTTCGACATGGCGGCGCAGTTTAGGATCACGACCAATTTGTGGAAGAAGGCGAACCGAGTTGCCGTGAATGCCAAGGTGGCGACCAAAAACCATCATGGGGTTCATGTAGTTCCAGATCTGCTCAATGGGCGTCTTCCCGATGAGCACGTGGCGCTCGAGATCCTCGGGTTTCGGAATATCGGATAATATGGGAACCGCCTTGGAACGCTCTTTTTTCACCTCCGCAGGAGCAGCACTCGCGTCGGATACACCCACCTGCGCATAGCTCGCCCGCTTGAAGGCAAGGTCGCTTTTCAGCTGATGAAATTTCCCGGGCTCGACAACCATCTTTGCAAGATCCAATCCGGCCATGGCGCTCGAAGCGTAGGCCACCGTCCCCGTGGAGTAGGCCTTCGCAATCTGCTTATCAACAAAAGACTCCGTGAGCGCCGCCCCACCGACCAACATCGGAGTCTGGATTCCCGCCTGCGCCAAGTCCGTTGCGGTGATGACCATTTGTTGAGCCGATTTGACCAGCAACCCTGACAACCCTAAGAGATCGGGCTTCTCCCGCGCAATGGCGCTGATGATCTGATCGGGTGGGACCTTGATCCCAAGATTGACGACATGAAAGCCATTGTTGGCGAGAATGATCTCAACTAAGTTTTTTCCAATGTCGTGAACATCTCCTTTCACCGTCGCCAGAAGTACCTTTCCTCGAGAGCTCGTGTCCTTCTTGTCCATGAACGGCTCAAGAAATGCGACAGCAGCCTTCATCGCCTCGGCCGATTGCAACACCTCGGCCACGATGAGTTTGTTGCCGTTGAAAAGGCGCCCCACCTCATCCATCCCTTTCATGAGTGGACCATTAATGATTTCCAGCGGTGGCGACTCTTTCAATTTCAATTCCAGATCAGCGGTGAGTCCGTCTTTACTCCCCTCGATAATGTAAAAGGCCAAACGCTCGTCGAGTGACTGCGCCTTGGGCTTCGCGGCCTTCTCCGCCACGCGACCGCGAAAGTGTTTCGCAAAGACGGCAACTGGATCCAATCCCTTATTATAGAGAAGATCATCACAGACCTGTTTGTCCACATCAGAAAGCGTCGCATACCGCTCGAGCTTCTGAGCGTTCACAATCGCTAGATCGAGACCGGATTGCACGCAATGATAGAGAAAGACCGAATTGAGGACTTCGCGGCCCGAATTGGGCAAACCAAAACTGATATTAGAAATTCCAAGTACGGTTTTCGTCCCTGGAAAGGCCTTCTTGAGTAAACGGATCGCTTCGATCGTTTCCGGGGCGGCTCCTTTATAGTTCTCATCACCCGTGCCACACGGAAAGACCAGCGGATCCCAGTAAATGTCATACGGACTCACCTCGTACTTCTGGGTGAGCAGGTCGAATTCCCGACGGGCGATTTCAAGCTTGCGTTCCCGAGTGACCCCCATCCCCTGCTGGGGATCATCGTCAATCGTTCCGACGACGAGGGCGGCCCCATATTTTTTTGCGAGCGGAACGATCTTTTCGAACCGCTCCTCCCCATCTTCCAAATTGATCGAATTGATGATGGCCTTACCCTGACAATAGGTGAGGGCGCGCTCCACGACCTTCTCATCGGTGGAGTCAATCATAATTGGAACTTTGATCTTGCGAATCAGGCGATCCATGAACCGTTCCATGTCCGCCAATTCCTCCCTATCGGGGTTTGCAAGACACGCATCCAGAATTTGGGCCCCTTTTTTCACCTGAGCTCGTCCCACCTCGGCCGCGCTCTCAAAATCCTCTCCAACAATCAACTCCTTGAACTTGCGGCTACCAATCACATTGGTGCGTTCGCCCACAACGACGGGGCGCACGTCATCGGTGATCTCCAATAGCTCAAGCCCTGAGAGAATAGACTGATTGAGCGCGGGGACCGTTCTGGGTTTTTTTCCTTGCACAAGCTTCGCGAACTCTTCGGTGTGGTCCTTCCGAGTTCCACAACACCCGCCGATCAAGTTGATCCATCCGTTCTCGATAAAGTGGTTGAGCACTTGGCTCATCATCTTTGGCGTTTCGAGATAGTTCCCGTTTTCATCCGGTAGACCGGCGTTGGGCACACAGGCCACGGGCCAAGGCGCCATTTGGGAAAGAACGCGAACATGGTCGGTCATGAATTCCGGTCCCGTAGCGCAATTGAGCCCAAGATAGAGGAGATTGCAATGGGACAAAGAGGCGGCAAAAGCGTCTATCGTCTGACCCGCGAGAAGCGTTCCCATGGGCTCAACCGTCCCCGAAACGGCGATGGGGATCGGCGCCCCGGATTCCGCGAGCCATCGTTGAATCCCCAAAATAGCGGCCTTAACGTTGCGGGTGTCCTGGCTCGTTTCCACCAGAAAGTAATCCACTCCCCCTTCACCCAATGCCTTCGCCTGTTCATAGAACTGGATCAGGAGCTCATCGAAGGTGATGCCACCGGTGACCGAAATGGCCTTTGTCGTGGGGCCAATCGACCCGGCCACAAATCGTGGCTTCTCGGACGTAGAATATTTTTCAGCGGCCTGGCGGGCGATTTGGGCGGCCGCGATGTTGATCTCCTGGGTCTTCGACGCTAGCTGGAATTCCGCCAAAACGAGCGGTGTTCCACCAAAGGTGTCGGTCTCGACAATATCGGCCCCAACCTGAAGATGGCTTTCGTGAATCTGCGTGATGATGTCAGGACGTGTCAGAACTAGGTTTTCGTTGCACCCCTCGAATTCATCTCCCCCGAAATCCTTCGCCAACAGGGAGTGAGACTGGATCGCAGTTCCCATGGCCCCGTCCAAAACGAGGATTCGCTCGGACAGACATTTGCGCAGGAGGTCGACACGGCGTTGAGTTTGAGTCCAATCGCGGCTCATGGTCTTTAAGTTAATACAATTGTATGGAGAATCACTCGAAAAGTCCCACGCGCCTCGCGGGTCAGAAAGGCTTGAACAGGGTGGTCATTAGCGTATCGGCTCGTGGAGGGAGAGCCATTAATATGCTATGCGTCACCATTTTGGTACCAACGGGGATGACCACTCCATATTGGCACCATCTCGGGTCCCAATAACCCGCACGTGCACAGTGGCCTGGGGCTTGCACTCCCAGACAGCATGTCCGCAGCCGCAGCACATGGAGTCGCCCTTGCCCAACCCTCAGACTTGAGAGAGGAACTCGATCGGGGTACAGGCTGGGCCGTTGTGAAGGGGTTCACAGTGAGCGGCCCCCTGGAAGAAGTGTCCAGGCGCTTTGAGCACTTTTCTCACCAGTTTGGGCCTGTGAGTCGCCATGGCCAGTCCGGAACCACGATTTGGAAAATCACCCCGCGACAAGATATTGAGCATCTCCCCACGTTTTCAGAAACTGCGAGTGAGGCCCCGCTCCACACCGACAACTCGTGGGCGCCTCATCCAGAAAAATATATGGCCCTCCTGGTAGTCCGCCCAGCCGACAAAGGGGGAGATTCCATCGTTTTTTCGGTGGATGAGGCGTTGGAAACCTTTGGACGAAGTCTCGTGGGTCGACGAGCGATTTGCCTGATGAGACAGTTGAATTACCCGTTCGCTACGCCCGACGTTTTTGAAACCAACATGTCAAAGCGAGCGGTTACGATCGCGCCAATCATTGACCCTTCAAGAGGTTTTCGCTTTCGATACGATGTCATTCAAGCAGGGTTTGAACTGTTGCCCCGGCTGGCCACCGCAGAGGCCCTCTGGGCTGTGGAGGTCTTCAATCATTTCTTGAATTCGTGGGTCGAACGAAAAGCGAACAAGATCCACCTGGAAACTGGAGACATCCTCATCTCCAACAATCATAGAGCGCTCCATGCGCGAACCCCATTCACCGATTGTTCTCGCTTACTTCTTCGCGCTCGAATGGCCTAACGGCCTCTCTCGTCCAAGATGGTGGGTACCTTCAGCGATGTCGGCACTCGTTTCAGCTCGTGACCTTTCGCAAAGACAACTTCAACGGCAAACATACCCTCGTGGGCATCCAAGAGCCGATGGAGCTCACTCACAACCACCGATCTTTTTCGTTCGTCCAAGGGCTGCGCCTCCACCAAAGTGAATCGGATAACATCCCTTTTCGCCGCCCCGTCATAGCGGAGAAGAATCTGAAATTCCGAAAACGGCTGAAGCACTCTCTTGAATTCTGCCAAGGAATGATAATTATCGCCGATCAAAAAGGAATCGCCCTCGCGCCCTCCCAATTCAACACTGACCGATGAGGCCTCGCCAGAAGCCAGACGGGCGATATCACCCGTCTCAAAGCGAATGAGCGGAAACCGTCGGCGAATAAGGTTTGTCACGACTAGTTTTCCGAAACCCTGACTGTCGGGTGATAGGATTTCGGCGTGCACCAGTGATTTGGGGAAAAGATAGGTGGGGCGCTCCTTCAGGTCTCTCGCCACGGCGATTACGCCAAGCTCCGCCGATCCATAAACACCGCTAAACCTCGTCACACCCAATACTCGTCCCAACACTTCCCGCTTCCCTGGCTGAAGGTACTCGCCCCCAAAAAGCACCGATCCGAGCGAGAGCCGAATTCCCGAATCCTCGAGGAATCGAGCGAACATGACCATGCGCGAAGGCATGCCGATCAGCATGTTGGCATTCAGCTGAAGGGCGATGTCGGCAATTTCCCGATCCTCGGCCTGAGCGGCCATCGGGAGCACGGTGGCGCCACAACGCTCGCAGTATTCATTGAATATCTCCATCGAACGATACATGCGAACGATGGGGAGAATATTGACGGCGACCGTTTGAGGTGACAGCACACCGACGCGCCTCAACTCCCGAGCGAGGATTCTCCGCTGCCGATGGTTTTCACGACAGTCGACCGGAAAGAAAAATGGTCGTCCACCCGTGGTCCCCCCGGATCGACTGTAATACACACCCGACGTCGTCGCCCCGATCCCCTGCGCCATTTTTTCATAGAGATCACTCTTTTTCAGGACCGGCCAGCTCGTCAGATCACCCGAATTACGGTGGGTAGCATACCAGGGATGCCGGCCCGCCTCCTCGAGAAATCTCTTCACGTGGATCGCTCCAGATAGGGAGCCAAGATCGCGCCACCCCTGGCGACATTGACGATCGGAGAAGCACTCGCCCGAAACAATCCGCAACCAAACGGATGATCGTCAATCGCCGGCAGGAGTCCAACCAGATTCATGTTTTCCGTGACCAACTGTTCCTCCACCATGTGGCAGACCGGAAACTGAAGTTGCTCAACGTAGGGCTGAACGATCCAATCCGGCGGCAACTGTCTGAGTGTTTGGGCCCATTCACGGCGCTCGAGACCCCGTGAGACAATGATTCCCCTGCCCTTTCCCGAACGTGGAGGCTTTGCAATCCAGTCTCCCTCGGCTTCGGCCCGGCTCATCTCGTCGGAGTGTAACCCTTTCACCCAGGTCGGGACTGTGTGCCGCCTCACCCTGGCAATGAGATCGACGGACACATAGTCATCGATGACCGGACTGCGAGAGATGAGCGAAAGGAGGCGTTTATCATGCACAATCAATATCGTCCGCACATCATTCAGAAGGTGGGGGTGTTTCACTAGAGCTGTTCGGACCGGTGGTTCGAAAGCGCTGACGATTTCCTCCTGCGCCAATTCCAGAACCAGGCTGCCCCAGCGGGCCATTTCAGATTCCGTCACAGACTCAGGCGGACGACTCACGCACTGACCCGGCCACCACTGTTTGAGAAGATGGATATCCCACCCCGGCTCCGATGAACGCACAATCCCAATCAAGCCTGAAGGACCCAGTCGCTCGGCCAGATAGTTTTCCAACTCAACCATCCCTGGCAACGGGTCAAGACCCATGTGTTTCTGGACGACTCGATTCAGAATCGCGCTCGCTAGGTAGCCGTTAATGGGAAAGCGAGCGTTGACCTCACTTATGAGAGGCGTTCCATCTGCGGCATAAAGAATGTCTGGACGAAAACTACCCATTCGATAAGGCAAGGTTTCCACTTCACGGAGCAGGGCCATTTCTGGCTCTTTCAGCGCAATCACATCGCGAATGCGAGAGTCCGTGAAAAAATTTTGGACGATGGCCTTAAGAACCTCGCGAAGAGCGCTCTGCAATTCCCGCAACTCTGCATAATGGCTGGCGGAAACCGCGATAGGGTAGGGATTGAAAGCGGAGGAGTACAGACTGGCATCGAATTTCTCCGCCTTCAGCGCGTCGTACAGACCGGCGCGATCCTTAAGGAACCGGTCGGGCCCCAGAGCGGCCGGAACTATTTGACGCACTCTATTCACGACGAAAAATAGGCTCCGAGAGCCTCAAGTTTGGACGTGCAGAGGAGCTTTTCCGCCGCCCGCCGGGAGAGAATTGCAAACGTTGCACTGGCTGTCATGAGACGTAAACCGTTAGCACCACGGATCATAGCCTCAACCGCAAATTCATTTTTGGATCGACTCACCACCCGGGCTTCGCAAGAATTGGACTCAAGTGACGGCACCTTCGCTCGAAAATTGATCCGGAGCATCTTGGTCACCGGGAGACATCGCAATTCGAAGATTCCGGCGTAAGCCATGGTCTCATCCAGGATGCCGGAGAGAATCCCACCATGCCCCATGCCCGGGTACGACTGAAATTTTCGGGCTAACGTAAATTCCGTCCGAGCGCCACCGGGGCTCGGTGAGAAAACAAGATTGAGACCATCCGGGTTCAACTCCGCCGGGGAACAAAAAAAGCAGTTCATCCCGGGGATCTTACGGAGTTCCTGTTGAATGGGACCCATCGGCTTACCCAAGAGGTTCCTCTAACACCGAAAAAAGTTCGTCATAGCTTCTCACCCTACGATCGCTCCCTTCCTGCCGATTGTAGCTCCTTTCGATCAAGACGCTTCGGCAGCCGGCCCGCGCGGCCGCCACAACATCGTTGGAGGTGTCACCTAAGAACCAACAGCCCTTCATATCGAGCGAAAACTCTCTCGCGGCTCTGAGAAGCAGGCCGGGATTGGGCTTCTTATCTGGGTGATCCGAACTCTGGAAGGGGCACACATAGGTGGAATCGAATCGGTATTTGTCAGACAAGTAACGATTTAACTCATCGACAAACGCAGTGGATACGAGACCCCTTTCGATATCGGGTTGGTTTGTCACCATCACGAGAAGGTAACCCCTTTCACGGACCGACTGGAGAATCTCTAGCCCCGGGTAGAATTTGACTTCATTCCAATTCCACGGAGCGCGATAGACCCCGGATGCGGGCTGAACAAGTTCGTTCAACACTCCGTCACGATCCAGAAACAATGCCCGGCGCATCAGGTCCCTTTTATCTTTTCTGCGACCGCTCCAGTGATGAGGTGGTGGAGCGCCACATGGAAAGCCTCGACGTGAGGCGTGGTGTTGTAGGGCACCACAACGCAGGCGTCACAGATAGAAAGAAAGGCCCCGCCGTCAAAGCCGGCAAATCCAAAGACCGGCCCCCCATGATCCTTCACATATTGCATCCCCTTGAGAAGGTTCTGACTCCAAACTCCGGCCTTATCCTTCCCCTTACCGCCATGAACGCTGATACCCAGAATTCCGTCACCAGGGCGGTAGAAATTCATGAGCTGCTCGCTGTAAACATTCTCCCAACCGTCATCATTAGTGAGTGCGCTGACCAGCGGAATATTGTCGACCAGGCTTATCACTCGCATCCGCCTCTTACCCGGCACGATGGTGCATTTATTGAGATCGCAGGCAAAGTGGGTCGCCGTCGAAGCTGAGCCTCCGTTGCCGATCAGAAACAGGGTGCGATCATTCTTCCAAAGATCAAAGATTCCCTCGATTACCTGGTCCACCTTGGCACGATCCAGATCGCGACAAATCTTTTCCATTCCGCCCAAAAAGTCCGCCACGTATCCTTGGCTCATTCCAGCCCCTTTTTTGAAGATTTCAGACGAGACAACAATACCTCATCCACCCGCCGCAGTCTCCACCAGCCCGCGCTATGCGGCAAGTGAGCCGCCTTCACATCATCCCAGACCGCGCTGAGAACCGCTCCATTGAGTTCCTCTGGACGGTGCTCAATCAGCCACTGGATGAGGTGGACCGCTTTCAGAGGGTCCTCTCCCCCTTCCTTCGACCGTCGTTGAGCTTCATCCCACTCACTGCCAATCGTCGCCCTATCTAAAGCCTTGAGTTTCTCGATCATAGGAGTCATGAGCGCGCCGGGGGAGACTGCGTAGAAACGAAACTCCGGGTACTCTATCGCCAGAGTTTCCGTGAACCGAACCAGCGCAGTCTTGGCGCAGGCGTAGGCATTGAAAAAGGGACGCCCCTGAGTGGCACCACCACCGGACAGATTGATCACCACACCGCCATTCTGCTTGAGGAAATGGGGGAGAACGAATTTGGTGAGGCGAACGGGTGCCAAAAAATCGATGTCGATTGCCAGACGAAAATCCACGAACGAAATATCATGGGTCCTACCGGCCGGACCCGAAACAGCGGCGTTGTTGATCAGACAGTCGATGCGCCCAAATCTCTCTAGGGAACGATCAACCCAGTTTTTGCCGTCGGCACCGTTCACGACATCACCGGCCACAAAGAGAACTTCCGGGAATCGTTTTTCGAGCCCAGCGATCGCGCCAGGATCGCGCACGAGCACGCTGACGGAGCCTTGGCTACCCAGTCGATTGATTAGCTCTTCAGCAAGACCCCGATAACCCGTGATCAGCGTCACGGGCGACCGGCCAGAAAAGTTGGCGGTGCTCATAGTGGCCTCGGCTATCGGTTAGATTGACGAGAATCTTGGCCCCTTCCATATCGAAGCGATAACGAAGTTCGCGCAGGCCCTCGGCCAACATAGCCCGTCTCAATTGATGATGACGATTATTGGTATAGAAGACAAAGAAGCCGCCGCCGCCCGCGCCCGTTACTTTTCCGCCCAGAGCTCCATTCTCTTTACCCACCTCATAAAGGCGCAAGAGTCTCTGGTCCGCGATCCGCGATGAAAGCTTCAACTTCAAACGCCAATGGTCGTCCATGAGTAAACCAAAGCGATCGACATTGCCCGACTCAAGGGCCTCAAGCGTGCGGTACCCGATCTCCTTGATCTGGTGGAGACTATCCGTGATCAGCGCGTCCGAACGCTCAACGCCTTGACTCTGATCCTTAAGAATTTCCTCCGCCTGGCGGGTTTTGCCAGTGTAAAAGATTAGGGTGTTGCGATTGAGCTCATCGAGCGTCTCGTATTCCACATTGGCCTGCCGAACATTCACTCGCCCATTCTTGGCGATATCGAGGACCGTGAGCCCCCCAAACGCAGCGATATACTGATCCTGTTTTCCAATCGGCTTTTTCAGAACATTCATTTCCAGATGGCAGGCCGTTTCGGCGATCTCCGCGACAGTTCGGTAGTCCCGTTTCAGCGCATAGAGGGCCGAGAGCAAGCCAACCATGTAACAAGACGAAGAGCCGAGCCCCGTCCCAGCGGGAATATCAGCCATCGAGATCACCTCAATTCCGTTGCCAATTCCCAGGTGCTGCAAGGCTGATCGAGCCAGCTCGTGGCGGAGACTCTCAGTCGATTCCACCATCTCGGAGGCCGAATACTTCACCCGAACCAGATCGTCCACGATCGGCCGATTCACGGCGATAAACATGTACTTGTCGATGGCCGCCGAGACGACAAACCCACCGAAACGGCTGTAATAGGTAGGAAGGTCCGTGCCTCCGCCGCCCAGCGTAAAGCGAAACGGTGTTCTGGTAATGATCACAAGCTTTTGTACGGGACGACTGGAGGGGGTGTCAATCGCGCGCCCAGCGCGGGTCCGGCGAGTTTACTTCGGAGCGTGCCCCTGGCTAAAGTAGACGGGAAATGCACCTCTCCCTCATCATTCCGGCCTTCAATGAGGCCAAAAAAATCACTCATGATCTGGAGGCGGCGCGAGACTTTCTCAGTTCCAAACCTCAGTCGGAGGTCATCGTGGTTGATGACGGCAGCCGAGATGCCACGCGCGCCATCGTTGAAGAGTGGGTGATCAACGCCAGCATGCAACACACCTTCCGCCTCCTGAGCTATGGTGGCAATCGCGGGAAGGGCTACGCCATCCGCTATGGCGTCAAGAACTCGTCCGGAAGTTACGTGGCGTTCGTTGACTCGGGCCTGTGCGTCCCTCTCTCCTACCTCGATCACGGATTTGAGAAAATCGGCTCGGGTTTTGATTTTGCCATTGCTTCGCGACGCTTGCCCGGGGCTCAAGTGAAACGCGAGCAGCCAACCTACCGTAAGGTCGGTTCGGTTGTCTTTTGGTATCTCATGAAGGGCGCCATGGGCATCGAGGTGAGCGACACTCAATGCGGATTTAAAGTCTATAAGGGCGATGTGGCCCGAGACCTGTTTTCACACCTCAAGACCGATGGTTTCATGTTCGACATCGAAGCGCTGAGGCTCGCCAAGAAATTGGGTTACCGAGGCACGGAATTTGCTGTCGCCTGGTCCAGTGATCACGACAGCCGATACCACCCGGTGGCGGGCACCTGGCGCAATTTTCGGGAGCTCGCAGCCATGAGGTTTCGCGATCTGCTTCCCGGGGAGGCGCGATGAAATTGAGAGTGGCGGTGACGGGGGCAGCTGGATTTATCGGGAGCAACCTTTGCAGCGATCTCATGGCCCAGGGCTTTGAGGTCGTTGGAATCGACGACCTTTCCGCCGGAACGCTGGAGAATGTTCAACCCGGGATCGATTTTCGAAAGATAGACATTCGTGACGAACGCTTGGCCCACCATCTCACCGGGTGTGAGACGGTGTTTCACCTGGCCGCCAAGAACTGCCTTCTCGATTGCGCCCGGAATCCTGTCGAAACCGCCCTGATTAATGTGGCCGGTACGGCCAATGTGCTGGGGGCGATGGTTGAGGCGGGCGTTCACCATATTGTCTACTCCGACACGTCGGCCGAGTATGAGGGAATTACCATCTTCCCGAGTCCTGTCAACGCCGTTCGACCGCTCTCGGTCTATGCTTGCTCAAAACGCGGAGGCGCGCTCGTCTGCGAATCGGTCGCCTCACTGCACCGGCTCACCGCCACCTTTGTCCGCTACTTCAATGTTTATGGCCCCGCCCAAGATTGGAGACGGGTCGTCCCGCCGGTGATGAGCGCGTTCACGATTCAGCTCCTGAGCGGGAAACGGCCGACGATTTATGGAGATGGATCCAAGAGTCGCGATTTTATCCATGTTGACGACGTGAATTCCTTCCACAGAATGCTCCTCACTGAGCCTGCCTTCAGGGGAAAAACCTACAACCTGGGTTCAGGCAAAGCGCACACAGTCTTAGACATTTTCGAAAGGATTGAAGAGCTCCTTCGCACGGGCCTCTCGCCCCTCTTTAAAGATGATCTTCCGGGTGAAGCGCAGAAGACACTCGCCGATACTTCCGAAACTCTGCACACCGGCTGGACGCCGCATGTCTCGCTCGAGGAAGGTCTCAAGAGATTCGTGGATTACACTCGCCGCAGAATGAACGAAGGGGCGATCACTGCGAGTGAGCGCCCCGATCTATCAACCTCAATTTTTTAGTGAGCGCCGTAATAGTAGGAACCGCCGCCGCCATAAACCGACCCATAGCCTGAGTAAGGCGAGGCCGAATAGCACGAGCTCGGGCAGCTGCTTGAGAAGCTCGAACCGCATAGACAGGACTGCGAGCAGCTCGGAGCGTAGTAGTACGACGAGCTCTGAGGATACCCGAACGTGTTAAAGCAGTTCGAGTTCCAGTTGTTACCAAACACATAGTTGCAGAATTGATTCCCGCCCGAGGTGTAACTGGGTGAGTAATACGTCGGCGGATAGTAAACGATGTAGTTCTGATTCCAATTCTTGCAGTTCTTGCACTTTTGCTTAGCGTTGCGCGCCTGAAGCTCCATGTCGACTTTGCAGCCGGCCATCGCAGAGCTGTCAGCCGTGATCAAGCTCGCATTGGACCTGAGACAATCGATGGAGTAGAGGTCACCGTTTTGGGCCTGTACCACTTCGGTGCCAGAATTCTCAGCCGTCCCATTGGGAATCTGCTGACAACCGACGAGGGCCAATCCGATGAAGAACAGAGCTGCCTTTTTCATAGTTGAATCTCCCGTAACCTATTTCCAGATTTACTATTCAATTTCTCTGCCAACTGAATTCGTGCGGCGAAACTTGAAAGCTCGTAAAGTCACCCACGTGGCGCTGTACACGTTCGGTGCAGCTTGTCTCGAGGAATCTCATGATTTCAACGCCTTGATGAAGAGCAAGTGTTGCGAATTCTCGTCGTCAACAACTCAGACAGTCCGAACCCGCTGAAAGCATTGAAAGACTTCTCGCGCGTCACGAATGTGCATGGCTTGGTCACAGAAGTCTAAGAGATGAGCGCCCGTCAGCACCATTGCGAATACTCCATCGTTACAGACAGTTGGCGTATTCTGGCCGGCCGGCCCGGAATACCCGCGCTAGTGGCCCCCCAATTGCAAATTACTAATAGCGAGAACTCAAACGGAGACACCCTATGAAGGCACTCAATTCAGCATTTCTCTTCCTCATGATCTTGGCGGCCCTTTCTGCCTGCAGCGGCAATAAGGACAAGAATCAACTGCCGCCCCCTTGCGCTAACCCGGCACTCAACCAGGGACGGATCGATGCTTTGAGCCTCGCACAGCAAACACAGGCGGTTTGTCTGCAGTCGGCGAGCCCCGCGATGATGGCGGTAGGGCAACAGATCTGTGGCGGCGTTCCTCCCGGAGCTCCAATCATGCTACCAGCTCCTCCCAACATGCAGACGTGCCAGCAGATGGCGACCCAGCTCGTGCTCTCGCTCAACACTTTGTACGCTCCTCAAGGCGGAGCCATGTACGCGATCGATTTTTTGAAAGCCCAAGGTGCGGCCTTTGCGAATGCGATGGGTTCGCAGTTACAACAGGCGGGATGCAACATGAATAATCCGCAAACTGTGACGCTAGTCATGGCGGCGGGAGCAAAGCTCTTGCCCCCAGCGACGAATCCGATCATGGCGCCGTTCCAGCAGATGGCCTACGCGGGCATGGCGGCTCACTGACGGTCTTTTGATTGATGCTCAGATCGTTTCCACCTGCGCGTGGGCGGCACCGTATAAGAATTCCCGTGAACCGAATTTAGCCGCACAGAATCCAATCAAATCGACATCAGGTAAGTCCTCATCGTCGAGCTACAAATCCGAATTGTGTAAATAATTTCATACTTTATGTCTCAATTTTGGTCGCCGATTCGTTGACACGTTGTGTCACCACCTGTTACACTGTTTTTGTTTAGACGCTCTCTTCTTAGTCAGTTTCACAAAAAGAATCCGCAGAAGATCTCTCATCACCAGTGGCGTGTTTTTGGGTTGGAGGGCCGTATGATTAATTGGGATGAGTTCGAACATATTCACGTCATTCGAAAGCTAAAGCAGGTCATCGCGAGCTGGTGGAACATCGATGTGTTCTTCGGCGATGATCGGGGCAACATGAAAATCATTGAGAAAGGGGTCAAGCGAGAATTTGCGAACCCCGTCATCAACATGTTGATGAAACGAGAAGAGGGATTCGACTCCCTCTCGGAGCTCATTCACACGACAGTGAATGAACTGAAGAAGACTCAGGAGAAGGGGGTCACACGCGAGTGGATGCCCAACCTGCAGGCCTCGGCCTTTCCCATCGTCATCGACAACGAGTTTATGGGCGGTGTGGTCTGCGTCGGCTACTTCAAAGAAGGCATTACCGAAGGGATGAAGAAGGAGCTCTGCAAAGCGCTGGCTCACTTCAACCTGCCCAACACCGAGATTGAGCATGCTGTCGGTAAAATCCACATGCTCGAGAAGGATGAATTGCCGTACTTCTCCGAGCTAAGTGATCTGGTCTCTCAAGAAATCAGCACGCTCCACAAGGAGATCTCATCGCGCGAAGACCGCATTCTTGAGTTAAACAACCAGCTCGGCAGCCGGTACAAATACGACAACATGATCGGTAAGTCCAAGCCGATGCAGGATGTGTACTCGCTGCTCGATAAGATCCGAGTCTCGGAAAGCACCGTGCTCATTCAGGGTGAGAACGGAACCGGTAAAGAGCTCATCGCGAAGGCGATCCATTACAACTCGCCACGCAAAGATCGAGTGTTCGTGACGCAGAACTGTTCGGCGTTCAACGATAACCTGCTCGATTCAGAGCTCTTCGGTCACGTAAAAGGATCATTCACGGGCGCCGTGAAAGATAAGAAAGGACTGTTTGAGGCCGCCGACGGAGGAACCTTCTTCCTCGACGAAATTGGAGACACGAGTCCGAGCATGCAGGTGAAACTGCTGCGCGTAATTCAGGAAGGGACGTTCATTCCGGTCGGTTCGACCGAACCGCGAAGGGTGGATGTACGCATCCTCGCGGCGACCAATAAGGATCTCAAGGAGATGGTGGAAAAGGGCTCCTTCCGAGAGGACCTCTATTACCGAATTAACGTGATCAACATCACCGTGCCGCCCTTGAGAGATCGCAAAGAGGACATACCGATTCTCTGTGATCACTTCCTGAGCCGCACAGCTGCGGAGAAAAATATCAAGCCGAAGGTGCTCACCAAGCGAGCCTTGGAGAAAATCTTCGATTACGTGTGGCCCGGTAACATCCGAGAGCTCGAAAACGAGATGGAGCGGGTCACTGTTCTCGCTGGAGGGGAGATCAAGATCACGGTCGATATGCTCTCAGCCAGAATCCGTGAGTTCGGGGAACGCAGTAAGGTTCAGGGGGTGCGAATCCAGGGCAAGCTCCGAGATGCGCTGGAGGAGCTCGAGCGCGAGATGATCCGCGAGGGGCTCAAGCGAACCGGCTGGAACAAGTCGCGACTGGCGAAAGAACTGGGTATCAGCCGCGCGGGCCTCATCAACAAGGTCGAGAAATACAATCTGGATAAGCGAAAGTTGATGGGCAAAAAGCCGGAAATGTAAAAGTCTTCAAAAGTGTTCGGTTAAAAAGTCGTAGTCATCATCCACGAAGGGCGGCCTCTCGATTTGGTTCGGGAGGCCGTTCTTTTTTTGAATGAGCCTTAGAGGCTCTTAGAGGATTGCCACTAAGCCTTGAAGCCGCTTACCGCCACGGAGGCGCAAGCGCTCATGGGCCAGGCTCTCATCCACCATCTCAGTTTCCGCCTCTTCGGCGACGTCGATCTCGATCTCGTCGCTCATGAGGTAATCGGCAATGGAGTGGTAATCGTGGCCGCATTTTTCGCATCGGTGGATTTCGACCGCAGCTTCGTTGAGATTGAAACAGAGGTGGCAGAGTCTAAAATGGATCGACTCCTCCCGGACTGGCCTGGGTCTTTCCTTTTTGGATCGCTTCTTCATGTGCCCTCCTTTCGGAAAATGGCACCTACGATTGAATTATACCGTTTTCAATACAGTGGGTCAAAATTTGTGGTGGGCTGTCGACTCAGTGGGCGTCTAGTTTTTGTACATGAGCTTTAAGAGAGGAGAGATCAGAGGAACCTGTTTCCACACCACTCACGTCCGCATCTACACTACTTAGTGGAAACCAACTCAACTACAACTTCGCCTGCTTGGTTCCTCTGCCCTCTTTACTGATCCAGGTGACCCTCTTGCGAGGGTCACCGAATCAAGACTTTAGTGGGCGGGGGTCGGGACCGCCGGATTGGTCGGGCCGAAGGTCGTGCTAAGATTGCCCCGACCGGTCTGGGGCTGCGTCCCACGCGGTCCACCGTTTCCGGCGACCGGCGTGTTGCCGTTGATATTCGGACGGCCCTGCTGCTGCCCATTGCCAATCATCGCAAACTTGCTTTGCGAAGCCGAGCTAGTGAGCGAGTTGTTCTCCTTCACGAGGTTGTTATTGACCTCCTCGAGAAGTGACTTCTGGCCCTCGAGCTGCTTCCTCGCAGTGGCATCCGCCTGATCCTGGGCTGTCTGGCCCTGAGCTTTGTCCGTTTCAAACTTGCTAAGCTCTTTCTTCTGATCGTTCAGATCGCCTTCTTTAATCGAAACGGTCATCGCCAGGCTCTGCTTCGTGGTCGGATCTTGCTCCATCTGCCAGGCCCGCTGGACCGACTTGAGCTCCTGCTCGCGATCATCCACAGCCAGCTTCAGCTTTGCTTGAGTCGCCTGATCGATGGCGGAAAGCCCCTTCTTCTCATCGAGCGCGGCGAGCTTCGCATCGATATTTTTCAGGTTCGCCTGATTCACGGCCAGCTGCGAGCTCACGGTGTTCTGCATATCCATAATCCGTTTGAGATTGAGAAGCGCGAACATCGGACTCACTGGACCCATCATGCCACCCATACCCATCATTGAACCCATCAAGAGATACGGGTCGCTGGTGAGGCTGGCGACACTTTGTAAAACACTCTTAGTCGCAGAGGTAGCGGACCTAGCGTCGGCCACTTCTTTTGTAGCGCTGTTCTGCACCTGAGCCACGGCCTGAGCCGGAGCCTTCTCAGCCTGCCGAGAACCAGCGAGTGGACCTGGAGTTCCACCCTGCTGTTCGGACTGAGGAATCTGCGGGCTAAAGTCACCCTGCTGATTGTTAGCTTGAGGCTGCTGCATCGCCAGCGGATTGGTTGCATTCGAAGCTGGCGTCACAGGACGGCTGCTCTCCTTCTTCGAACCACCGAGCTGAGACAAGAGAGGCCTCAAAAATTCGAGAGCGCCTTGCTTGCGATCATCACGCTCACGCTCATCGGTTCCCGTAGCCGCCAGAGCGAGCTTATCGAGACCCTTCGCGAGCTCTTCGCGATCCTTCGCGATCGCCTTCATCTGATCCTGGATAGAAACCAGCTGATCCTCGGTCTCCTGACGGACCTTTTGCTCAGCCACTTTGGCCGCGCAGATCGGAGCCGCCATCGTCTGGAGCTGCTCTTCGGTGAGCTTCGAGACATCCTTCTCACCGGTCGATTCCTTCTTGGCCACGACCGTCTTCTTGCCCTTCGTCAACTTCAGTGCCGCGACGAGGTCACTATTGGAGAAAAGCTCTGACTGAAAATCACTCGATTCGAGCTTGGCGAGATCCAATCCCTTGGCATCCTTACCATCACCGATGATGGCGGTGATGAGCTTCTTGAGAGCCTCTTTCTGAGACGAACCATCCACGAACTTGCCCCATGACTCATCCTTCACGCCATCAAAGAACTCGCGATAAGACTTCTTCGTGTCTTCGAGAGTGTCTTTCCTTGCCAGCAGAGCTACCTTAAGTGCTTCAGCAAATTGGTGGGGTTGTGTCTGGAAGGAGTCCACAAACTTCGTGAAGTTTCCCTCGTTGTTGAGGATATCCGCGCCCGCTCGGGTGACGAAAGCGAAGCTCGCATAGTCGAGCGGAACACTCACGACTTCGCTACCGTTCTTCACTTCGTGGAACAGCGCCTCAGTCGCTGAGGCTCCCATTGCGACGATCGACATACAGATAAAAGCCATCGTCTTGATACGGTTGGCTCGGACTTGGTTATTTGAGAACTTCATTTGGACACTCCTTCAAAGAATCGCGGATCACAAATCCGCTCTCAGTGCTTTATGAGCAAGCTCTGTGCCAGGCACGCATGGGTGGGTGCCCAGTGCGAGTTCGCAGCCCAGTTCGGCGAGAAGAGTGGGTGAAGACTCGCTGACTACTCTCTCGCAAAATTGTAGAGGCGCCTGACACAGCTCTTTTATTTCACACGATCCTGCAGGGTCGCAGGCTCAGAAGCGCTGGCGAGCGTGTGTTGATTTTCTCGACCCCCGGGTGACGTTTTTGGGCCGCGCCTTCTTCACCCAATATTGCGACGATCGTTTGCTGTGTGTATACGGTTGGACGTGAGCGAATATGAAAGGCCGAAAAAAGGTAGTCACATGTCAGATGATCAACTGATGAAAAATATCCAGACGCTGATCCAGTCCGCCGGGGAGGACCCCCACCGCGATGGCCTCGAAAAGACCCCCGAACGCTATCTCAAGGCCTTTAAGTTCCTGACGTCCGGGTACGCCAAGGACCCCAATGAGGTGATCAATGGCGCCATCTTCGATGTCCCCTATTCCGAGATGGTCATCATTAGAAACATCGAGGTCTACAGCCTCTGCGAGCACCACCTCCTTCCCTTCTACGGCAAGATCCACGTGGGGTACCTGCCCCAGGGGAAGATCGTCGGGCTCTCTAAGATCCCGAGATTAGTGGATGTTTTTGCCCGCCGCCTGCAGGTGCAGGAGCGGCTCACAGTCCAGATCTCCGAATGCCTTATGCAGGCCCTGAATGCCTTTGGCGTGGGGGTGGTGATGGAGGCCTATCATCTGTGCATGATGATGCGAGGGGTCGAGAAACAGAGCTCCTTCGCCCAGACCAGCTCGCTCCTCGGCGACTTTCGGAACCCTGCGACACGGGCCGAGTTTTTCAACTTGATTAAGTAGTGGCGACTATGTAATTTCCCAGGGTTTACCAAGAGTTATGAAGCTTAATACCTCACAACTGAGCCCCGGGGAAAATAGTCTCGCGTATGCGAGCCCCCGCGACAAATGGGTCACCGAATTGATCACGCGAATCTCGGCGCGGGGTTATCAGCTTTCCACCCCGCTTGAGATTGCCATCAGGCTCACCAAGATTGAGCCCGACTTCTATATGAAGGGCTCAATGCAGTGCTCGGTGGGTTTGGAATGCGCCCGCTGCGCAGAAAACTTTCGCTTCCCGCTCAACCAACGTTTTGAGATCGCCTTTTCGCAGTCGAACCCCAAGTCCGGCATCTCTAAATTCAAAGCGTCGGCCGACAGCGATGAGCTGGACATCAATTTTTTCGAAGGCCATGAGATCAACCTGAGCGAGGTGCTGGAAGAGCAGTTCTTCCTGGCCATCCCGTTTCAGGCGATCTGCAGTGAGAGTTGCAAGGGCGTGTGCCAGCGTTGTGGGATTAACCGCAACACGAAGGAATGCTTGTGTGATTCACAAGCTGTTCCGAACCATTTCTCGGTTTTGACGCAATACAAGTTGTCAGGAGGTAGTCGTGGGAGTTCCTAAGAAACGCAGAAGCTATACTCGTCGCCACAAGCGCCGAAGTCATCACGCCTGTGGGACCGTGTCGCTCGCGAAATGCACGAATTGTGGAGAGCCAGTTGCTCCGCACCGCATGTGCCCGAATTGTAATTTCTATAAGGGCAAACTTATCGAAGCGGTGAAAGACTAGGGGGCACCCCGAGAGGCGAGTTAGCCACAAGTGAGGACAGCCCCTAAGCCTTCCGCAACGCCACAGACGCGCATCCGCATTGCCGTCGACGCCATGGGCGGGGACTTCGGAACCGAGGTCAACGTCAGGGGCGCTCTTGAGGCACTGGAACTCGATTCGACGCTCGACCTTTACCTTGTGGGCGTCGCATCCTCCATCCGCAGTGAACTGAAAAAATTGGGCCGTGGCGAGGTCGCCGGTATCACATTGGTCGAGGCAACGGAAGTGATCAGCATGGAGGATCATGCTGCCGCCGCCATTCGTAAGAAGAAGGACTCCAGCATTCACGTGGGCTTGCGGATGGTGAGAGAGGGCAAAGCCGATGCCTTCATCTCCGCCGGGAACAGTGGTGCCGTGATGGCCGGCGCGCTGTTTCTTGTCGGCCGAATCGGCAATCTGGAAAGGCCTGCGATTGTGGTGAAGCTGCCATCGGCATCGGGTTATGTGTCCGTGCTCGATGTCGGAGCGAATGTGGATTGCCGCGCGAGCCATCTCGCCGATTTTGCCATCATGGGGAGCGCCTACGCGAACCTCATCGAAGGGATCAAGGCGCCCAGGATCGGACTTCTTTCAAATGGATCGGAATCCCACAAAGGAAACGAACTCACGCGTCAGACGCACGAGCTGTTGAGCGCCAACAAGGGAATTCATTACATTGGCTACATCGAGGGCTACGACATCTTCAATGATTCGGCCGATGTCGTCATCTGCGATGGTTTTGTGGGAAATGTGGTGCTGAAGGCGGCCGAAGGAATCGCCGATGCGTTCGTTCATTGGTTTCGGGCGCAGCTCAAGGGCAACATCTTGGGGCTCGTCGGCGTGGTGCTCTTGCGAAATGTTTTGAGAGGGTTTCGGAAGAAGTTTGACTACCAACCCTACGGCGCTGCCCCCTTGCTCGGTATTGACGGAATGGTGCTCATCAGCCACGGAAAGTCCACGCCCGTGGCCATTCGCAACGGTATCCTTAACGCCAAAAAAGGGGTAGAACAGCGACTAGTCGAAAAGATTTCAGGGGCACTCGTCCCTCGCGCCGCTGAAGGGGTGAAGAGTTGAGCGCATACTATTCAGAAATTATCGGTTCAGGGTGTGCGTTTCCAGACCGCGTGGTGACCAACAACGATCTCGCGAAGTTTATTGATACGAGTGATGAATGGATTCGCACACGCACTGGAATCGAGGAGAGACGCCTAGCTGATCGGAGCAAAGGCGAGACCACCCTCACCTTCGCTCATCAGGCGGCGGTGAAAGCGCTCGAGATGGCTCATCTCTCGGGCGAACAGATCGATATGATCGTGATGGGTACGGTCACGCCCGACACCGTCATGCCGTGCACGGCCAACCAGATTCAGGCTAAGATTGGAGCCACTCGGGCGTTCACTTTCGATCTTCAGGCGGCCTGTTCGGGTTTTCTTTACGGGTACTCAATCGCAGACCAATACATTCGCACCGGCACGATTGAGCGAGCGCTGGTTCTGGGCGGCGAAACGCTCTCAACCGTGATGAACTGGCAAGATCGCAGCACCTGCGTACTATTCGGCGACGGCGCCGGCGGCGTAGTTCTCCAACGCACCACTTCGGAACGGTCGCGAGTGATCGCCACGAAGCTTTTTTCCGATGGCAGACTGGGTGAAATTCTGTCGATTCCTCATGGGTACGGAAAGGTCCCGCCGCATGTACCCGAATACCGCAACGATCACCACAAGGTGCAGATGCGGGGAAATGAGCTCTTCAAAGTCGCAGTCAGAAACATGGTCGACGCGGCCTCTCAGGTCCTTTGGGAAAACCAGCTCAAGACCACTGACGTGGACTTCTTTATTTTTCATCAGGCCAATCTGCGCATCATCGATATGTGCGCGAAATCTTTGGATGTGCCGCGCGAAAAGATGTGGCTCAATCTCCAGAAGTACGGAAACACCTCGGCTGCCACGCTCCCGAGCTGTCTCGATGAGGCCTGGCGCTCGG
The DNA here is from genome assembly GCA_016196825.1 of Deltaproteobacteria bacterium. Taxonomy (GTDB): domain Bacteria; phylum Bdellovibrionota; class FAC87; order UBA2466; family UBA2466; genus JACPWY01. The sequence continues at coordinate 49,596 of JACPWY010000008.1, forward strand.
GCCGGGTCAAGAAGGGTGATCTGATCCTGATGGTGACCTTTGGCGGTGGTCTCACCTGGGCCACCACGCTTGTAAGATTATGAACTCAGCCGCTATCTTCCCTGGCCAGGGGTCGCAATACGTCGGAATGAACAAAGACCTCGTGGGGCAGTTTCCTCGCATGAAGGCGATTTACGAAGAGGCCTCCGACGCCCTCAATATCGATCTGGCCAAGCTTTGCCTCGACGGACCCGAGGACGCGCTCCAGCTCACCTTGAATGCTCAACCCGCGATTCTCACGACCTCGTTTGCCTGGTTTTCCGTGCTGAAGGACGAGAAGGGCTTCACGCCCTCCTGCGGAGCGGGCCACAGCCTAGGTGAGTATTCTGCCCTTCTGGCGGCCGGCGCGCTGGCGCTCACGGAGGCAGTGAAGCTTGTGCGTCGACGAGGGGAACTCATGCAAAACGCCGTTCCCGTCGGCAGGGGGAAGATGGCGGCTCTGCTTGGACTCGATGACGGGCTCACTCGGGAGCTTTGTGAATCGGCGTCGCGGGGGCCTGAGTCGATTGTCGTTCCCGCAAACTACAATTCCCCGGGGCAAATTGTGATCGCCGGTAATGCTGAGGCGGTGGATCGCGCGGAGGCTCTGGCCAACGACAAAGCCTCGAAATTCAAAGCTCGCAAATTTATTCCACTCAAAGTGAGCGCTCCATTCCATTGCCCGCTAATGGTGCCGGTGGCGGAGCAGTTTCTAGCGTCGCTTCAATCGGTGAAGTGGTGTGCCCCGGCCTTTCCGGTGATCGCCAATGTCGATGCCAAGCCTCACGAAGCGAAGCAGATCGTCGAACGGATGCAGCGCCAGATCTTTAGCCCGGTGCTTTGGACTCAATGCGTGGCCGCGCTGACGACCCTCGGCTGTAAGACTTTTGTGGAGCCCGGCCCCAGCAAGGTGCTCTCAGGGCTCGTGAAGCGCTGTGCAGATGATGTCACAGCCGTTTCCATCGACACGTTCGAAGATTTCAAGAATTTCGGAGGATGACATGATTCTTCAAAATGAGATTGCGCTTGTCACTGGTGGATCTCGCGGCATTGGTCGTGCCTGTGCGCTGGCCCTTGGCCGTGAAGGGGCCGAGGTGATCGTGAACTACAATTCCAATGCGGCCAAGGCCGAAGAGGTTTGCCACGAAATCGTGAAGGCCGGCGGCAAGGCTACTGCCGTTGCGTTTGACGTCGGAAATGTAGAGGCCACTCAAACGGCAATCGAAGCCCTTCTCAAGGAAAAGAAGAGAATTTCGGTGGTCGTAAACAACGCCGGCATCGCCAAAGACGGACTCTTGATGCGTTATTCCTCTGAGGATTGGGATGCGGTCATGAACACCAATCTCCGCGGCGCCTTCATCGTCTCCCAGGCCGTCGTGCGCCCAATGATGAAAGAGCGCAAAGGCTCTATCATCCATATGAGTTCCGTGGTGGGTCTCATCGGAAACCCCGGACAGGCCGCTTATTGCGCCGCCAAAGCGGGCCTTTTGGGCCTCATGAAGTCAATGGCGCGCGAGCTCGCCGGCCGCAACATCCGCGTAAACGCGATTGCACCGGGCTTCATCGAAACCGACATGACGGCGACTCTCACGCCCGAACAGAAAGAGATGATGCTCAAGCAGGTCCCCCTCGGACGCACCGGCACAGCCGAAGAGATCGCCGATGCCGTCCTCTTCCTCGCCTCCGACCGCAGCCGCTACATCACAGGCCAAGTGATCAGCGTCGACGGCGGCATGAGTATGTAGTGCATCCGCATTAGGGTTTGGGATACCCTTCGTTTGACAGCGATTTGGACGAAGCAGATTTTCGCTATTTTCTTTAAGAGATTTTCACATAAAGCCTGCAAATATGAGAAGCTTTCTACGGCGTTTTTTCAGTTCATGAGAAAAACTTTTCTGTCTCATTTTCGGCGACGAAAAGTGCTGAGAGATGTTTGGTTTGCACTGCCGTTTTGTAGTCGGGAGGTTTGTGAGGCATACTTCAAGAGTGCTCAAAGATTTCAAGATGATTTTGGTAATTGCCGTTGAGCTCTGCGGTTCCAGTCAGGCAAGCTTGTTAGGAGAGGCTTACAAGCGATGTCAGCGCAATTTTTCAGTTTTCGCCAAGACCTCTCGCGATCCAGAAACGGGAGCTCGGTATACGAAATCCTTTGGGGGGCTGCTTTCAATATCAACTGTAGAGCGCAGTGGAAAATGGGCACGTGGGCGCTTCCACGTGGCAACCCTGAATTATCCCTTGGTAGTGTTTCGTAGAGATACCATCCGTGACCTTCCTAACCGGTTGGAAGTCTTGCCATTGAATACGGTCACTGCTACTGACGTCGACCGCCACCTCACCCACCAAAGTAGGATCGGACTTGCCACCTTCTACAGTGAGCCTGATTCAGCACGAACGAAGAAAGTAGGGATGGAGAGTACTCAGCAAGGTCGCTACCTCCATAAGTTGGAATTGCCCCCTGGAACCAGGATTCTTATTATTGACGAAAGTTTTTCCCCTTCCGTTGCTAATGACCTACGAGAAAATGAGATTGTCATCGACAGTCTCTTGGGAATCAAACAACTCGGAATCGAAGACCTTGGGGATCCGAAATAATTAGACCGAAAATCTGTCAGCGCTGCTGAGCAATGCACGGTATGACTATGCAGAGCGGAAATATTGAGATTTTATATTATCGAAACTCTGGACAACGTCGCCCAATCTCTACTCTTCATTGGCCACTCTATTAATAGGTTGATTTTAACCTATGTAGGTGTATTATTACCTAAGTGAGTCCGAAAGCAACTCTGATTTACGCCTTTAGGGAAGTGGTCCAGGGGAAGTACGTTTTGGATCAATCCATTCACGCGGTTCCGTTGGATAACAGATATCCAGACGGTGTGAAATATAGGCTGATCTTTGTCGACAGTAAGAGCGGAGAGAGGGTGTTGATGGATAACCATCAACCGAAAGGTCCCCATGTCCATCTCGGAGAGCAAGAAATTCCTTACGAGTATGTTGATGACGAGAAGTTGCTGACAGACTTCAAACAATTTGTCCTTCAACATATGGGAGTAAAACTATGAAAAAACTTTATATTTCCCTTAAATCTCCGACTGAAGCATTGAAAGACTTTGGGAAGGCTTTGAAGAACGCTCGGGAGGTCAAAGGCAGAGTGACACCTCATTACGAGATCGCTTTTGATAACAAGAATGATTTTAATCGATTCGTTAAGAATATTTTTATCCTCATGTGTATCCAATCTTTTAATCCCAAGTCAGTCTATGAGCTTGCAAAAATAATCGATATGGATCAGTCCAACTTGAATAAGTTGATAAACTTTTTTGAAGAGCTTGGCGCTATTAAGGTTGAGGAGAGAAAAATCCAGGGACGATTGGTGCGAACTCCGTTAGTGGAGTATGAAAAAATAGAGTTTGATTTGAAAGCAGCGTAGCGAAAGAACGCTTTTTCTCTTGAAACGAATTTTCTTTAGGTACTGGCCATTGGACTAAATGCCTGGCGGCATGGAACTTAACGCGATTGCCCATGCCTTATCGACGTCAGAATTAAAATTGCGTTCATGAAGCTCTAAACTCCATTTATCCTGAAGTCTGTAGTCCTTCAGTAGTTCACCAATAATCC
>JACPWY010000012.1 GCA_016196825.1 Deltaproteobacteria bacterium
ATAAGAACGAACTGCAAGCCGCCCGGCATGCGGGCTTGCCGAAGGACCTCCAGAGATTGTCCGTGGAACGGGTGATGCGGACGCGTAACTGTCACGCGTTCAGGAAAGTGCTGATGATGGGTAGTCTGTCGTGGTTTCCTTCGATAACGTTCAGCATTATCTGCTGTTAGAGAAGGTCGCTCGACGGGTACAAGATGATGAGGTCATGCATTTGCTCAAGATGATGCTGAAGGCGACCGGGGAAAAGGGCGTTCCACAAGGCGGGATGATTTCGCCGTTGCTCAGTAACCTCTACCTCACAGAGGTGGATCGGATGCTGGAAAAGGCGATCGCTACCACGCGGCGCGGGGAATACACCAACGTCCAATATGCACGATTCGCGGACGACCTGGTGATATTGATCGACGCTCATCCGCGGCATGACTGGCTGGTCAAGGCGGTGGAAAGGCGATTGCGGGAGGAGTTGGCGAAGCTACGAGTCGAGATCAATGAAGACAAGAGTCGGATGGTTGATCTGGCCAAGGGAGAGAGTTTCTCATTCCTGGGTTTTGAATATCGCCGCATTCGGAGCCGTAATTGGGTGTGGCGACCCTACTATGCGCCGAAGCTGAAGAAGCGGACCGCGCTGTTCGCAAAACTCAGGGAGATCTTCCGACGCAACGTCAGCCAGCCTGTGGGAAAAGTGATTGAGATGATCAATCCGATCCTGCGGGGTTGGGTGAACTATTTTCGGATCGTCAAACGATGGGTAGAAAAGAAGGTTCGGCGGCACTTGATGCGTGCCAGCAAACGCAAGGGGATGGGTTGGAAACGGTGGAGTAGGGAATGGCTTTACGACACGCTCGGGCTGTTCAATGACTACCGGGTAAGGCCGCAGCGATTTCCGAAAGCTGATCCAACGCCACACGTCACATAAGCCTTCCTGCGAAGCAAACAGGAAAGCCCACTGCGGGAAATCCGCACGGTGGGTTTGATGCGGCGGGGATTGGAAACGGGTTTAAGGTCTGGCTAGTG
>JACPWY010000009.1 GCA_016196825.1 Deltaproteobacteria bacterium
CTAGCGGGAGTTTACGGTAAGAAAGAGTTATAAGGGGGTTAACTCCTTGTTTCGCAAAGATGTTAGAGATCGAGTACTGTATTACCCAACTGCTCTGCCAAGGGTCTTAAGTTGAGGGCAACAAACAGTTCTTCCTGCTCCGGGCTGCGCTGGGTCAGTACCCGTTGTGCCGTACCATTGGCATACACGACCAGGGCTTCCTGCATGCCCCGGAGGCGCTCCAGCAGCAGGTCGACGCCGAGAGCCAGGTGTCGCTCTTGGAGGCGAAGCAAGACGATCCGAATCAACAGCATCGCCAGAAAGCAGTAGAGGGCATGGACCGACAGTTTGCTATCCGTCCAGTGATACGCCGGCCACCACAACCCGGGACGCCGGCTCTTGCTGATGCGAAACATCGCTTCTACCTTCGCCTGGCTCCGGTAGGCCACCACGATGCGTTGATCGCTCAGCTCCCGACGATCGGTAAACAGAACGGTTCTCCCAAAGGTGCCATGTGTGAGCGCGCGTTTCTTACGCCTATCCCACTCCCAGCTCAGGGCCTCGACCGCCCCGTGGTGGAGCCGGAGCGTCGGAGAGCACAAGTCCTTGAGCCGATCATGGCGCAGCGCCCGGCTCATCTCGCGTCTGACGGCCTGCTCCGTGCGAGGCCGGTTGCGCGCCACGGCCTCCTGGATGGTCGCTTGGAGGGTGCGCAGTTTCTGGTCGGCTTTGCGTTGGAGTCTATCCAGCGTGCGGACCTGCCGGCGATAAAAGCGGGGGCTAAAGCTCACCAGGAGTTTTCCCTCGATGCCCAACAGCCTCGCCTGGGGCTGGGTGTACACTTTGACCCGCCTCCCATCGGGCAGGGACAGGGGCTGATACCCCTTCAAGGAGCCCTGGGAGAGATGACGGACCCAGCCAGCCGGGATGGCAGCAAGGAAGGAGAAATGGGCCTTGGAGAGCGCCTTGAAGTTGTCCCGGGAGACGTTGCCCTTGTCCAGGATCAGTGTGAGGTGGGGAGAAACGTACTGAGGGCAGAATGGACCAAGCATCCCTTGCAGGCTCGCCCCCAGGGCGACAACATCCGGGGTATTGCCCTCATAGCAGCGGTAGTACAGGGGCAGCCCCTGCTCCTCATCCACCACCAGGGCCAAGGAGATCTGACGCAAGTCAGCGCGCTTCTGCTTGTTTCTGCCACGCTGTGGAAGGCTGGGCCGGCTGTTGAAGGTGTGAATGAAGGTATAGTAGTTCGTAGTGTCATAGACCAGAAACCGCTCTCCCAGGGGGAAGTGCTCGCGAATCCGCGCCAGCAACGCCTCCTGGAGGGGGGCAAAGTGCGCCTCCTCAAACACGTCCATATGATCCCAGAAGCGTTGGCTGCTCAACTCCTCGGCGGCAGCGGGCACCACACGGGCCAGCACCGTGCCCTGGTACCACTCGGCGAAGGCTCGCTTGCTTTTGGGCCACGTCGCACGATTGAGGGCAGCCAGAAGGAGATAGTGCCCCACGGACAACGAGGTGCGTCGCCCTGGAGGGGCGGGCGGCACGTAGGCATTGATCAGCTCAAGGAGCCCCAGTTCTTGGGCCACGGCATAGAACAGCGCCGAGGCCCCAAATTCCCGGGTCTGTACGGTGCGGAGCTGGGGCATTGCCCCTTGGGGGGCAGCTGCCGTCCGTTGGACACGGATGTGCTCCATGACCCGCTCCTGAGGACCCAGATAGATCTGCTCGACAATGCGCGATTGGCCCTTGACGCGGGCGGAGCGGACCCAGTAGAGATACGGTCTGCCTTTTTTCCACTTGGTAATCAGGCTTGGCATACTGGCAGGGTAATACGGAGACCAGTTTATGTCCAGAACTATTTGTAAAAATTAGAAAATAAAGATAAATGAGTAGGGTAATACATCCTTGGAACCACAAACCCCTTGTGGCTGTGCGACTTATGAGGTTTTACACTGCGGTGCGCCGTAAACCCCCGCTAGGCCGAGGGGGTGGTTGGGCAGATCACGTCGGCACTATCGTGGTGTGGCCCAGATCGCCATCTCCACAGCCGTGCCGAGGCACAGCGTCAACTTAGCGAGGCCAGTCAGCAGCTGCACGGCTCGCAGTGGAACAAGGTGAAACGCGTGCTGAGTGATGAGCGGACCCTTGAGTCATTTGGACCGGATTCATGAGCAACCCACTGAGGTCGTTGCGGAGCCGCTGCTACGCGAGTCGTTGACCCGTTTGTGGTTTTTGAACGATGCGATGAGGCAAATGCAGGGTGAAGCCCACATTCACGTGCGTCACCTGGTGGTGATGGAGCAAGTGCTGTGTCAGCGGCTGTGCGCCCAGTGGCAGTCTGCCTCTGTGCGCCCAGTGGCAGTCTGCCTCTGTGGAGGTGGATGAGCGACTCAGGCAAGCGGTGCGTGCCAGTAGTGCAGTGGAAGGGGTCAACAGTGTCGTGCGGATGCATCAAGGTCGCCATCGTCATGTCAGCCAGGGCATGCTGAACCTCAAACGACTCTACTGGAATTGCCGAGTCTTTCGCGATGGCAAGCGCAAGGGGCGTTGCCCCTACGACCTGCTCAGATTGAAATTACCCAACTCGAATTGGTGGCAGCTGCTCCAGATGGAGCCAGAAGAATTAGAGCAGAATTTGTTAACTCAAGAACTTGCGGCGTGAGACGATCCCAGAGTCTCTCAGATTGCCGTCTCAATAAACAACGTCTCATCAACTCGTTATGAGGATAAGTAGATGAGAGTAGAGTACTCGTCTCTCACCCTCCTGACGTGCTACCGTACAAAATTTCGCGGATTCTCAGGGGAAGCCCCGACGTCGGAGCTGATTCGCGTATTGCTGCCCAAATGTGCGGCACCACTTCCGGATGGCTTCATAGGAGACCATCACACCACGCACAAACAGCAGTGCTTCGACGTCGCGGTGGCTGAGCGGGAAGCGGAAATACCGCCAGACGGCGTGGCTGATGATCTCCCCTGGGAACCGATGATGTTTGTAGAGACCGGGTGTGGCAGAGGGCGTCATAGCAGCTCCATCTCAGGGCATGGCGGTAGAGAAGCGCGCCCTCCTCTCCCGAGGAGCTGCGTGGGGCAAACGAGTATGCCACACTCTGCTACGGCTGCTCAAGCTCGCCGATAAGGCATGACGCCAAAATAAATTCCCGATTTATTGAGGCTTGTATTATTGCTGGGATTCAGCAACACTTCTCGGCCAGTACCTGTAGCGGCTTGCAAACGGTATGACGCGGGCTTGCAAACACGGGCCTGGTTGGGCTCACAATCATTGCGAAGAAGCAACGCCGCGGGCCCACGATCATTGCCAACAGGCTCACAATGATTGCCAACGGCTTGCAAACAAGCCCGCGAGCCAACAATCATTGCAAAGAAGCCAAGCATCGACAAATCATATTGTTATGCATTATTTGTGTCGCTTGAAGCGGCTCTCCCCTCGGGCCACATCTCCGCAATGGAGGCCTCGATGCGCGGTGGTGACCAATGTTGCGGGAGTGGAATGCCCTGGTCAGGCTCGCCACTCGTCAGCAAATGGAACAAAAAGGTATAAAGACGATTCACGATATCTTCGCTCAACCGCTTCATTTCTTCGTCACTGATCCGTCCCAACCGGTTCCACGCAATTTCACCATAGGGGCTGACGACTTTCACATCGGTATAGTCGCCCGTCTGAGAGCTTGGGAAGATACCGGCGTGGAGGTCCTCCAGATACGAGTTCCTAACGCAATGGAAGGCTAACATCTGGGCAAGTTTGGTGGCAGTATGGTGGAGATCAGGGGCGGGCATCGATCCTCCTCCCGTGGGTGCGCCTTAGTCTTGGGACGATTGCTCACGCTGCTGGACGATGACGCCCTCAGGTGAGCGTCACCTATGCTGTGTGACAGGATTCTACGCATCTCCTGGTAGATTGTGCATGGTGTCTCCAAGTTAAAGGGTCCTTTTCCCCCGAGATGTATCCCCGATTCACATTGTTTTTTCCAGGGTATAAATCTATGATTTAAAGCCTCACTATCTTTAATTTGGAAAAGTGGTCTCTCAGCTGAGGGCATGAGCGAGGACGAGAGAGATGCCCACATATGCGTACCTGCGTGTGTCGACGGATCGGCAGGATGTCGACAACCAACGCTACGGTATTCTCGAATATGCCAATACCCACGGCCTGACCCCCGTCCAGTTTGTGCAGGATGCCATCTCGGGGCGCCTAGCGTGGCGTGACCGCGCCATTGGGCCGTTGCTGACAGTGACAGCAACGGCCGGCGATGTGGTGATCTTTGCCGAAATCAGTCGGATGGCGCGTTCAACCCTGCAGGTCCTGGAGATGCTTGAAATCGGGATGGAGCGGGCACTCCACATCCATATTGCCAAGCAGCGCATGATTCTTGACGGGTCGCTGCATAGCCGTATTGCGGCAACGGTGCTGGGCTTGGCTGCCGAGATCGAGCGCGAACTTATCGCGGCCCGCACGCGCGAAGCGCTGGCCAAGCGGAAGGCCGAAGGGAAGGCCTTGGGCCGACCCAGGGGTGCCAAGAACGCGCGGTTGAAATTGGATGCACATACTGACGCCATCCAGCGTTATCTGGACAAAGGCCTGAGCAAACGCAGCATTGCCAAGCTCTTGGAATGTGCCGAATCGACCCTCTATGATTGGTTGGCACGGCGGCGGCGTGGGTCCTCTGCCGCCGCCGCCTCTCGGAGCTAACGGGTGAAAGCCAAACCCTTGCCGTCGGAGGGGCTGGTCGATCTGCGCCGTCGACTCAGCACCCTGTCCCCCCACAGTGCCGCGACACGCCAGGTGATTCGGGAGGCCGCTGCGGCCTATGATGTCTCGGAATCGACGATCTATCGGGCGTTGCGGCATCGTCCCGCTCCGCGTGCGGTGCAGCGGGTGGATCAGGGCATACCACGGGTGCTCCCGGCAGACCAACTCGAGCGGTACTGCGAAGTGATTGCTGCGCTCAAACTCCGGACCACCAACAAGCAAGGGCGGCATTTATCCACGGCGGAGGCGATTCGTCTCCTGGAAGTCCACGGCGTCGAAACGCCCAACGGGTTTCTCCAAGCTCCAGCAGCCGTGCTGAAAAAAAGCACCGTGGATCGCTATTTAAAACACTGGGGCATCGATTGGCGCCGTCTGCGGCGTGAACCGCCGGCGGTGCGCTTTCAAGCGCAGCAGAGCAACGAGCTGTGGCAGTTTGATATCAGCCCCTCCGATCTCAAACATCTCAAGTCACCGGGGTGGGTCGATGAGGCCAAGGGGCAGCCAACGCTGATGCTGTACAGCATTGTCGACGATCGCAGCGGCGTGGCGTATCAGGAGTACCACTGTACCTATGGGGAGTCGGTCGAAGCGGCCTTACAATTTCTGTTCAACGCCATGACGCCCAAGAGCGATCCACGGTTCCCCTTTGGGGGCCGTCCCATCGCGCTCTATATGGATAACGGTCCGGTCGCCAAAAGCCACGTGTTTCACCAGGTGATGCGCTATCTGGATATCGCGGTGCAGACCCATCTGCCACGTGGCCACGATGGCCGCCGGACCACGGCGCGCTCGAAAGGCAAAGTGGAGCGACCGTTTCGCACGGTGAAAGAGGTCCACGAAACCTTGTACCACTTCCACGAACCGCGCACCGAAGCGGAGGCCAATGCCTGGCTGTTCAACTATCTGCTGCGCTACAACGACCGCCCGCATCGCGCCGAGCCCCAGTCACGCCTGGAGGACTGGGTGGAGCATCTCCCCCCGGAAGGCCTCCGGGAGATGTGCAGTTGGGAACGCTTTTGCGCCTTTGCCCGTGAACCGGAAACACGCAAGGTGGCCATCGATACGCGGGTCAGCGTGGCCGGCGTGCGGTATGAAGTTGATCCGGAGTTGGCGGGGGAAACCGTGACCTTGTGGTTTGGCCTGTACGATGATCAGCTCTATGTCGAGCATGGCGACAGACGCTACGGTCCCTATGCCCCTATCGGCGGTCCGATTCCGCTGCATCGGTACCGCAGTTTCAAGAAAACCCGTACGGAGAAGCGGGCCGAACGTCTCGAGGGACTGGCCGCACAGCTGTCGCTGTCCCGCGCGGCTCTGAGCGAGTATCCGGGGCTGTCATCGCCCCTGCCCGCTGGAGAGCCCGTCAGACAGCCCTTCGCGGATCCCGACCCGTTTCATGAACTGGCGTTTCCGAGCGTCCTCGACGCGAAACGGGCCATTGCCGATCACCTGGCTCTGCCCCTGGCCAAGCTGGCGCCCGCGCAGTTGCAAGCGCTCAATGCCCTCCTGGCAGAGACGTTAGCCCAGCAAGCCGTGTGGGATCATGTGCGGCGTCATCTGGAGCCCTTCTATAGACGATGAGGAGACGACCATGCTCAGCGGCGTCATGGAGCATTTCGGTTTCGGCACGAGTCTGCATCCGGTGGTGTATTACGACTCCGCGTATCACCAACAAGTCTTTACGGATCTCAAAGCGGCCATTTATGCGGGTGGCATCGTGGCGCTCACCGGCGTGGTAGGCAGTGGCAAGACCGTGTTGCTCGCGCGGATGCAACACCATCTGCGCGAGGGCGGCCAGATTGAAGTGTGCGAATCCCTCGTGTTCGATGTGCAGCGGGTGACGCTGAGTACCTTGATCGTATAGGAATTTGCATTTTGTGGTGGTGCTCAAGGCCGCGTGACTTAAGGGCAAGGCAGGTGGGGTCCGTGCCCTGGTGAGCGGCGATGACGGGATGGATGTGGTTGGTGAGATGTGGTAAAAAGACGCTACCACACCAAACCCAACACCTCGAAGCGATGCGGCATGATGACTGCAGAAACCCCGCCGGCCTGGAACATCTTCAAACAGATATTTGCCGAGCACTGGGACGGGTTCAAACGAGTCCACCCTCGCTACAATAAGCCCTACTATGATGGCCTCGTGGACAAGATGCTTGGGTGCGGTGATCCCGAGAAGATGGGCTATATCGAATACCGGTGTCTGCACTGTGGGGAGGGCACCCATCGCGTCGCCATGAGCTGTAAATCGTCGCTGTGCTTGCGCTGCGCCAAAGTCTACGTGGATAACTGGGTCAGCCAAGTGAGCCGGATGCTGCATGAGGGCGTCATCTATCGCCATATTGTGCTGACCGTGCCCGCGATGTTACGGCAAACGTTTTATCAGCAGTCGAAAGCTGTACTGAGTCCGTTCATGCGCTGTGGGGTCCAATGTTTGGACGATTTCTCTAGCCGTGTCAGTGGCAAACCCCTCAAAGGCGGCTATATCGTAGTCCTCCAGACCCATGGCCGCAATGGCCAGTACAACCCGCATCTGCATATCATTGCGACCAGTGGCGGATGGGCTCAGCAGGCCAGACAGTGGGTGCATCTGGACTACTTACCATATAGCATGCTGCGCAAGAAGTGGCAGTGGCATCTCCTGACGATGCTACGGCAGACGGTGAAGACGCAGGAGATGAAACGGTTGGTCGATGCCTGTTACACGCGCTATCGTGAGGGGTTTGTCACCAACGTGCACAAAGGCGATGTGCCCTCCCGGTATCAGAGCTTGGCGACCTACTTGGCGAAATATGTGGTCAGTCCACCAATCTCAGTGCGGCGGATCGATAGATATGATGGCCAACGGGTCACCTATCATTATCGGTCCCACAAGAGCGAGCAGGTGGAACGGGAAACCGTCGACGTCTCTATCTTCATCGGGCGTATGATTCAGCATGTGTTTCCCAAAGGCTTCCAACGAATACGCTATTACGGGGTGCAAGCCACCAAGACGTTTGCCAAGCTGAAGGGCCTGATTCAGGAAGCCCTGGCCAAGGTCCAGGGCATCGTCAAGGGGGCGATCAAGATCATGGCCCCCCTGACCTACCGCCAACGCTATCAGCAGAGCACTGGGCGAGACCCCTTGCGCTGTCCGCGCTGTCAGCGGGAGATGGGCGTGTGGCGCATCTGGCATCCGACCTATGGCCTCATCTATAATGAGCTCAAGACCATCGAAAGGGGGACATATGCGTCGCAAGCGCCACGCGCCGCTCCCACCGGAAGCTCTGGACGAACCGTTTGGCCCGGCTCCGGAGGAATATCTCTATCGTTGCCCGGTCTGCGGTGAAGAGATGCTGGTCAATGAAGCCATCATTGATGTGGCTATCGGCGCAGCCACATTTCGCGGGGAATATACCGGCGGGATGCCCATAATTGGGTGTCCAGGATGCAACGGCGAGACCATGGAATACGTCGAGTAAGAGCCCTCGTCCGCCCGCAGGGCGTTATGTGCAAGAGCTGCCGTACCTCATCTTGCGTAAGAAAGGTAATGGTGTGCTGCTCCGCACGTCTGACGCGCTTGATAGTGGGGGGCTTGACATCGGCTGCTGATTTCTGGCGGTTTTTGCTGCTTATATAGGATGATGTTGTGCGAGTTTTCATATTCCACAGAATAGCTGTTCTGTGGAATATGGCTCCATTCCTGTCTTTCCCCGCTTCAGTCCTTGACACCCTCTTCTTGCTCCGCTATGCTGAGATTGATTAACGTTGTATAATACCCCTCAACAGTACACAGTTACAAGGAGTATCCCTATGGCCAAGAAGGCCGCCCCCAAATCCTCACCGCCCATCGTGCACCGTCTGCCCCTCACCAAAGCGCGCATCAATCTGGGTGCCGTCGTCAAACAGGTGCACCTGCACAAGGACTATGTGATCCTTGAGAAGGATGGTATCCCGATTGCCGGGCTCATGGACATTGACGAGTTCGAGGACTACCTGGAACTTCAGGACCCACAGGTGCGCACCGCGATCCAGAAGAGCCAGGCGGAGTACCTGGCTGGCAAGAGCCGCCCCGCACACGATCTCCTGGCAGCACTCGAGACCGGCACGACCAGCACCCGCAGCAAAGCCCCACGACGTCAGCGCTCATGACGCCGTCGTTTCTTGTCCGTACGACGCCCCACTTTGACCGCCTCTTCCGGAGGCTCCAGCGACGTCATCAGGACCTGTTGGAGCAGTATCGAGACGCCATCACGATCCTGGGCACGGACCCGTACAACCAGAGCCGTCAGCACCGGATCAGGAAGCTGGAGAGTATCCGCCAAGGCGAGGGACAATACCGCTTAGCCCTCAGTCGGTGGCGCTTTCGCTATGATATCTACGGTCAAGAGGTCGTCCTCCAGTATTGTGGGCTCCGGGGAGAAGATACCTACCGCTAGACCCCCTTGCAGACCATGCGGTGCCTGGGAGCCACGCCTCCTCTCACCGTGACAACGCCCGCTGGTAGCTCTCCCGCATCATCTCCGCACTCGACTCCGCATACACTTGCGTCGTTTCCAGCTTGGCATGTCCTAGAAACTTCTGAATCTGTTCGATGGGCATGCCCCGCTCTAACAGGGTAGTCGCCACGGAGTGCCGGAGGAGATGGGGATACACGCGCTTGGTGATCTGCGCCTGCGCCGCCGTTTCCTTGATGATCTGCTGGATGCGGCGTGGGGAATACCGTGTGGCACGGTTGGTCTCAAAGAGATACCCCACGGTACGCTTGCCCAAGTGGGTCCGCAACTCGTGTGCCAGTTCAGGCAGGATGGGGACATAGCGACTCTTCCCACCCTTCGCCTGCGCAATCAAGAGCATCTGCTCCTCAAAGAAGACATCCTCCGCTTTGAGGTTCACAAACTCGGAGACACGCGCACCGGTTTGGAACAGCGTCTTGATTAAAAGGCCCCGCGCTCCTTGCATCCGGTACGCGTGGGTGATGAGCCGCGCCTCTTCCTCACGTGAGAGTCGAGCAACGACGCGCTTGCGTGACTTCGGCCGTTCGACGGCCAGCGCGCGCCGGACCTCTTTGGCCACATAGCGTGTCTGGTCATAGGTGAGATGGTGTTGACGCCAGAGTTTTTTCGTGGCGTTGATGACACTGCGGAGGGCAGCATCTGGTTTCGCTTTTGCATATGGAGTGCGCATAAGTCCGTGTTTTCCATAGAGGCAAGACCATGAAACCTGTCAAAGTATACTCGATATTGCGCACTCTCGGCATTCTGCGAAATTGAAAAGTTTCGCCTTGAGGAGCTTCGAATCCCTTGGGATTCACAAAATATTTATTTGTCTGTCCGTTAGGCGATGCTTTGTTTTATAATCTGGGTAGCTGTAGGATGTTGTGCGGAGAGTGTCGGTTTAGCATTAACTGCTGGAGATAGGATGAAGCCACAACGAGTTCTCGTTGTATTGATGTGCATCCTTGCAGTCTGCCTCCTGGTAGAAGCCGCAATGGCACAGGTTCCGCCACATCCGCCGGGCACAATCTGCTTCACTCAGTACTTTTGGTGCTGGGCTCAGCCCCCCGGGCCGCCGGGCAGTCCATGCGGGTGTCCAAGCCCTTACGGATGGGTTCCTGGTATTCGTGGTTGATCATACGTCAGCATGTTCCGAGTTTCCAAGTCACCAGAACGGACCAAGATGTCCACAGGATCACCTAATGCCCAACGCAGTCCTTGAAAGGCTAGTCGAAGACGCTGGTCTTGTGGCCGATGTTGGCGTGCGTCTAGGTCGCATAAAGAGCGTTGCGTTCCTAACTGCTCTTAGTAATGCAAGACACGCTCTCGACAACGGTGGCGCATCGCCCGAAGTTATAGTGGAACTCCAGAACTTGCTAAACTCAGCCATAAATGACATATCGCCGATAACATTGAACGATCTTCGGGCTGGTTGGCGGCCGTTCGATGCTCGTACAGAGAAGCGTTTAGGCACTATCATTTTCGGCTTATTCTGCTTCGTATTGCTTGTTTCTACGGCATATTTGACCCAAATTTATGACCGAGCTGGCTCATTATATGCCACGGCTGTTGAACTACAGGGAGTGCGCGGCGCGGAACAGGCAGTAAAACTCTTTGGGCTACTAAGAAAGAACCAGCCGGACGTGATTGAATCGCTCCAAAGCGGAACCAAAGATTTTCTTTATGAGTCATTCAATAAAGCTCTATTCGATCTACAGTTGATAAATGTCAAATTTCAAGTATACCCACCGCTCGCCGTACAAGTAATAAACGATCTCGACATATACGGACGATTAAGGGCTCTTTTTCTCGCTCCTCTCACTTGGTTCACGGGCAAGGCTGATGTCAATTATGCGAATCCTACAAATGATCCCCGTATTGAGGCGTTGTTGAAAAACTATGGAGAGCATGGCCCTGCATTTCCTGCTGTCCAAGGGATCACAGCGGCACCGCCAGTCCCCCTCACAGACCTGAAGAGTCTAGATATTCAGTCATTGCTGAGTCTTTATTTCACCAATGTCAGAAATTTCACGTCATCAATAAATGTCAATTTTGATCCCTTGGTCCCGAATGATTATTCTTATTATATATATAGCCTTCGAGAAGGTATGAGTACTTTTGGATCGTGGATACTGCCGGGCTTGTATGGAATGCTCGGAGCGGTCATCTTCCATATGCGCAGATTACTAGACCCAAGCTTGCCCAATCCTTCTTGGCTGCGCTTTGCATATAGAATCGTGCTTGGCGGTTTTGCTGGAATTGTTCTTGTCTGGTTCTGGACTCCATCCTCGCAAAAGCTGACTCAACCAGCCTTCGCCACGCTTACCTCGTTTGGCCTCGCGTTCCTAGTCGGCTTCAGCACGGATGTTTTCTTTCAGGCTCTAGATCGGCTTGTTAACTACTTGTCGCAGACAGTTGGGAAGGCAGGGACCTAGCGCTCGGGAAAGGTGCTGCAGAGCCGTTGATTCCATATGTCAGATAAGGAATCAAATCCATAGTTCAAGCACTGTATCATTCTTCTCACTACTCCTCATAATTCGATATTCGACGTATTAGCTGTTCTGTGGAATTGTGTCTACCTCCCTCTACGCCAACACATGCGAAACCGGTCGTCTCTGGCCCATGGTTTTGGACTGTAATGTGGAATTACTGGGCATCCGAGCGTGCGGGGTGGTCATGAGATGTGTCTGTACTGTGCTTGCAGCAATTCCCGCTGAGCCTCCAAGCTCAGTGATCACTGGGTCAGCTGCACTGGCCTTTCGTAAACATCGATGCGAAAATATCCCCTGACCAATACCTTCGCCAATTAAACAGGGTTGACTGCATGGTTAATGCGCCCTAATTGAGCCATCTGGTCAATCGCCCGAGCAATAAAAATTGGATCAGGCATTTCCGGAAGCAATTTTAATGTTTCTACCACATACTTCCGGCC
>JACPWY010000013.1 GCA_016196825.1 Deltaproteobacteria bacterium
CTTTGGATAACGATCCAGCGGAAGACAGGGAACTATCGGCGGCTACCATCGCCATCGATCCAGTTAATATTCCCAAGGCCAGAATGGCGATGAAGCGATTTCGCCGAGAACTGTGTCGCGTGTTGGGAAAAGGGAAAAAGCAACGGGTCTATACCGTTTCACTTCAGTGTTTTCCGGCAGAAATGAATTTCGATCAAAAGGAGAGAACATGAAAACGATCATCAGTCTGTTACTGTTTCTTGCGATTTCGGGCTGGGCAGAGGCCACGCCACCCATGCAGCCGCAAACCGCGCCAGGCGGTGAGGTCGGTGGCAACGGTGAAGATCTATCAGCCTGGGTGACCTCAATTGGATATGAGATCCTGGACGAGCTTTACAAGAAGCCGGTTGATGGAATTTCGCACGCCGAATTTCAAGACGCCATTAAGAATACGAAACTTATCTTTGTGACCACTGGGAATCGGGAGGAGTTGGAAAAAACATTTGGCGTCAAGCTTCTCGTGAACCCGTTCAATGGACCAGTGGGACCAAAGGTACATGTCATTCGTCATAAGGATGAAAAGTTCTATATGTTTCTGGACTACGGTCCCTTTGAGGGTCTTTACAAACGGTCTCAGCAGTACGGGAGTATCGGAAAGGACTATAGGTCACTGGCTCATGGCTATGTGTTAGCGTCTGGGAAAGCTGACGAGAAAAACTACGCGATTACGGCAAAAGCGCCTTTCGCCGCGATTTTTGCGGTGTTGGAGGCGCGAGGAAACGCTGAGAGACCAAAGATAAAACGGGTGAATCTTTCCCAAAGCAAGGAAGCCATTACGTTAGTGGCGCTAGAAAAGAAGAACGCTGTTTGCTTGGGTGGGGATTTAGAAAACTACGGGATCATTCCCTATCTGTTTCATTCGCTTCCCAAGAAACCGTTCCGGTTTCATCACTTTCCCACCCGTCGGCTTGACATGGGTGAGGCGAGATTGACCGACTATCCACGTTGGCGTGTGTCGATGTACAGCTACACTCAATTGCCCATTGGTGTTCCCGCAGGAACTGTGCGTCCAGGTTCCCCACACCCAATTTATTACAACGCCACTTTTAGTTTGGGAAATGATCAGGAGAATCTGCGCTTCTGCGCGGAGGGAATCTGGAATGATGAGCGGATTCCGGTGTGTCTGCGTAGCGCTGAAAAGATGCCATTCATTCAATATGGAGAGATTCACCCCGTCTATGACGCCATAGGAAATCTGCTCTTGGATAAGACCTTAGTGGCTCATCTCAGTATCGCCCATGAAGAGCTGGAGGAGGTCGGCTTCCTCAACGGGAGAAACCCAACGCAATTCAAGGCATCGCTGGGACATTATAACGAGTGTTTGCGCAAGGCCTTAGGAAAGTGAAGTGTGCTTCAAGATTCCCTCGATTGTTTTGGGAGCACAGCCTTCCGCGCGGTTGTTGACGAAGACAAAGGCTGGGATGCCGAGTTGGATGGCGCGTTCGATGAGATAAGCTGAGTCTTTGCGAAGTTCGGGCTGTTCGTCCTGGATGCGGTCGTAGGGGGAAAAGGCTTCAACGGCCTTTTCGTAGGGGCGCCCGGGTGTGAGAAGAACTCGGGCTGCGAGGAATGGGAGCGACAAGCCGTTCCAAACCTTCAATTGTTCGCCAATCGTCGGCATTCGTGTCCAGCTGTTGAAGACGTGGCCAAGGCCTTGGTCTTTGAGGAATGCGAAGTAGTCCTTTGTGATCCAGGTGTGATTTCTGAGTTCGATAGCAAATCGAAATCGATCTCTGGGGAGCTTGGCGAAAAACGCCCCAAGGCGTTTCAGAAGTTCTCGCCCATTCTCAATCATTCCCTGATGAAAGTGTGAGAATTCAAACATCACGACGCCGATGTGAGCCTGAAACTCTTCGATGGGGGCAAGGAACTGCTGGTGGAACACATCGGGGTTCAGAAAGTCGGGGTTGTTCTGGCCCGCGAGCTTTCCGTAACGCGGAAGCTTGGGGAACTTCACCACCGTCACAAATTCTGTGGCCTTAAGGCCGAAGAGTGCTTTGGTCTGCTTGCAGTAGGTCGCAAAGGTCTTTTTGAGGGGATAGGCGTAGTAGGTGTGGTCCACTCCGACGCAGGTGTACGGGTATTCCTCTAGGCAGTGGGTCTCGAATTCCTTCTTGCTCTGATAGGCTTTGTTATAGACGAGCCCTTTCCAGCCTTCGTATTTCCAGCTGGAGGTGCCGAGAAAAACCTGTTTGTGGGCGAGACCTTCGAGTGTCACCTATTTGTCCAGCCGCCGGACAGACCTCGCATCCGGGGGGACAAAAAGGCGACCTGCGAATCAAAGAAGCCGCGGTAGCGTCCGAAGTAACGATCGAGGAGCTGGCTCAAGGCCTCGCCCTCTTCAAACAGAACGGGCTTCTCGGGGTTGTTCTCCAGGAACAAGAAGCGCGGCACTGTATTGTGCGAATAGTTCCCGGAGTTTGGAAAAAGCGTCGACATGAGGGGACTCTCAAAGACCTGGTTCTTGGGGTCTTCGATGACGATCGAGTGGACCGTGAGATCCGTGAGGGGGAGCTTCTTCAAGTAACTCTCGACCAGCATTCGGTAGGTGCGGGAGCTTTGGCACCAACTCGGCCCCACGACAAAAAGCACATTGCGATTGGAATCAAAGTCATTGAGGAACGATTTCAGAAAGCGAACCTGGGTGAAAGTTTTCGTCACTATCTCAGGAGTCCCTTGGAGGAGGTTTTTTATCTGGATCTGCTCACCGACAGAGAGTGAATCAAATGGACCACGATCAAGCGCAATGTGGTGGGAAGCGAGGTGGCCCGAGATCCGGGAAGACTGATTGATCCCCACATTGGTATTGAGAACGAGCGAGTTTTTGGCCCATTCCTCCCGAATCCCTTCCCAGGTCTTGTTGAGCGACGTGAATTCCTCGTTCGTCGGAACCTTCCCCGTCAGGGCAATGGTGGGGATGATTTCGTTTGTGTTGGATCCTTGGGTGAAATTGAGCGTGAAGGGGAGATAGTAGAGCCTGTGCATCATGAGGAGCTTGTTGGTCGGCGCCGGTGGCGGGGTCGGTGCCGCGAGAATGGAAACCGAAAAAAGCAGTGCGAGGGATAAGGCGAGTCTCATACAGCCTCCATTATACGTTCCTTCGTTTGGCGTGTCTTAATTCCCGGCTGCCAGCTCTCGATCACCTCGGCTTCGCTCAGTGCGTCACCGTGAACGATAGAAATGGTTGCGAGGTTCGGATCCAGGTATCGAGCCGCGACCCGTTGAATGGTCTTGGCGTCGATGGCCCGCACCAACTCAACTACTTTGGTACTGTGATCGTAACCTAGACCGTACACTTCATCTAGTCCGAAGGTGAAGCACTGCGACGATGCCCGCTGCATGTCGAGATCGAACCGGCCCAGCCAATATTGTTTAGCGCGGGCGAGCTCGGTGGCGCCCATGGGCGTGTCGATCACCTTTTGGATCTCGTGGCGAATGCCCGAGAGTGATTTCCTCCATTTCTCAGGGGAACAGCCAATATAGAAGGAAAAGGTGCCTGCGTCCGGTCCGTCGCTCTGCATGGGGCTCACGGAATAGGCGAGGCTTTGTTTATCTCTGAGCTCGAGAAAGAGTCGCCCCCCCTGGCCGCTGAGGGCCGAGGAGAGAATCTTAAGAGCGTACCTGTCGGGATCGTAAAGCGAGGCCGCCATAAACCCCACCATTATATGGCTTTGGTGGAGCGGGGTCTTGCGCGCCACAACGGCCGACACTTCGGTCGCTGGCTTGGCGGTGAGCTTGATATTGTCCATATTGCCGGAGACCGGGAGGGTGGCGCAGAGTTCGGTGACGTCCGCGATCAGGTCCCCTTTGAAATCCCCGACCATCGCCACAACGAGATGTTTCTGATGCACGTTGCGTTTGTAGAAGTCGATCAGATCCTCTCGCTTTAAGCCCTCAACGGAGCCTTTCGTTCCCAGGGCCGATCGGCCATAGGGGTGATTAGGGAAGAGTCTTTCCATGAGGCCCAAGTGCACAACGGCTCCTGGGGAATCCTTTTCGGCCAGGATCTCGCGAAGAAGAAGATTCTTTTCCGTGTCGAATTCATCTCCGGGGAAGGTGGGTCGGGCGAGCACATCGTGGACGATGGGCCGGAGGCTCGACCAGTGTTTGGTGAGGCACTCCACGGAAAGCCCCAACGTATTGCGTCCGCAATAGGTGTGGACGCTTGCCCCGAGAGATTCGAGGATCTTGGCGATCTTGAGCGAGGTGTAGCGATCTGTGCCCGAGCTCCAGACTCGACTGAAGAGTGTCCCCAAGCCCAGTTGTTTTACTGTCTCAAGACGCGACCCGCCCTTAAAAATCAAACGCAGCGACAGCGTCGGGAGGGTCAAGGTTTTCTTGGAGACGAACGTGATGCCTCCGCGCGTTTCCCGGTTCAGTGGTGTCTCAACGACCGTTGTGTGTTTGTGGGGGGTGAAACCAGTCTTAACGATCTTTAGGATTGCGTCTTTGTCGAGTGGGGCCGCCTTGGGGTGAACGGCGGAGATAATCCCAGGCTTCGCAAAGACCTTCGAGATCGCTTCGGTTGCCTCCGACGGGGTGACGCTCATCAACTCATTGAGATAGGTGGATTCGAATTCCGGATTATTGAACTCGCAGTAGTAGTACCCAAGTCGTCGGGCATAACCGTCCACGGTCTCTTTGGCGAAAATCGTGTCGCTCTCAAGCGATGACTTGATGCGATCGATCTCGTCGACCTCAAGACCGGTGCGGGCGACCTCGGTGAGAAGGCGATACGTCTCCTCCACGGCCACTGTCGCCTTTTCGGGGGCTACTGTGAGATGGAGCATGACAATGCCGCAATGGCCGGTGGCCATCATTCCGATGTGGGTTTCTAGTGCCAGCTGTTTTTCCTTCACGAGGCGTTGGTAGAGTCGGCTGCTTTCGCCTTGGCCCAGGGCACTGCACATGAGATCGAGCTCGGGTGTGGCCGCGTCGTGGATGCCGGGGACTGGAATGCCGATCTGGATGTGTGTCTCCTCGATTTCCTTGGCGACCGCGATGAATTTAGGCGTGCTAGTTCGGGGGATCTTGAAAGGCGGCGTTGCTGGCACGGGGCGTTTGGGAATCTTGGTGAGCTTTTTCGCGGCACTGCTTATTGCTTTGGCTCTGTCGACGTCGCCGACTATGAAAAGACTGATTGTGCCTGCGTGGTAGTGTTTTCTGAAATAGTCGGAGAGCGTTCTGGAATTGATTTTTCTCACGGTCGACTCAAAGCCAAGGACAGGCCGACCGTACGGAGTGCCAGCGAATGCGAGCTTCCACATGTTGTGGGAGAGCACCTTGTGAGGTGAGTCATTCGCGCGCTTGATCTCTTCGAGAATGACCTCCTTCTCCTTTTCCATTTCGTCGGAGTCGAATGTGGGGTTTTGGATAGCGTCGGCGATGACGTCAAGGCCCTCCTCGAAGTACCGGCTCGCGATTGTTGTGTAATACGCGGTCTCGGCAAACGAAGTGAAGGCGTTGATCTCACCACCATGGCTTTCGATCTCTAAAGCAATGCGGCCGACCTGCCGTTTCTTGGTTCCCTTAAATAAAGAGTGTTCGAGATAGTGGGAAATGCCGGCTAACTTGTCGGGTTCATGGATACTTCCGCGCGTGACAACCGCGTGGATGCTCACGACAGGAGAGGCGTGGCTTTCGACGACAAAAACGGGTATTCCATTGGGGAGGACTGTCTTGTGGATCATAGTCGGCAATCTTATCAATGCGCGCGATCTCTGACAAACCAGTTTGGGGTCTATTTGCACGTGCCGTATTGTCGGCATCGGTGCTCGTACTGCGATTTTTTTTCCTCAGCTGAGAATCATGAGTTCGGCCGTTTTGCGAAGAGGATCGCTGAGGAGACAGCCCAGGCGGCCGTCTGGTGGCAGGAGCTGGCTCATTCACGGGTTGTTGACACGGTGTTTTTTGGAGGTGGCACGCCATCCTTGCTCTCCGTTCCGTGGCGCGCGGCCATACTCGACGCGCTGAGTCGGAATTTGACTTGGGGGGAAGGCGTCGAGGTGACGCTAGAGACCAATCCCGAAACGGTGGATACGGCCTTTGTGGATTCGCTTCTTGAGTCGGGGGTCAATCGCCTGAGCCTCGGCGTGCAGAGCTTCTCTCAAGAATTCTTGGATCGTCTCGATAGGCGTTGCCGTCCGGAATCGGTCTTCGAGGCGACACGACTCATTCGAGCGAGCGGCTGGAAAAACTGGAGCCTCGATCTGATCATGGGGATTCCCGGGCAGAGCGCGGAAGATCTGAAAGAAGATCTCGAGACGGCACTCGCCCTTGAACCCACTCACATGAGCGTCTACACGCTGACGCTCAAGCCTGGGCACATCTTGTATAAGGATCTGCCCGATGAAGATCTCTCGGCCGATCTTTTTGAACTGGCGCGCGACACGCTGGCCGCGAACGGTTTTCGCCAGTACGAGATCTCCAATTTTGCCAAGCCCGGCTTTGAGTGCCGTCATAATTTGCTCTACTGGAGCGGCTCCGATTTTTTGGGACTTGGCCCCTCGGCAGCGAGCCGATATTTTGCGGGGGGCGTGTTTCACCACCGAAAACAGGTGGCCGACCTCAATCGCTATTTTTCTCAAAAAGACGTACGAGAAGTTGCCTTCGAGTCGACCACTCGCGAACAGGCCGTTCTGGAAGCAGCCTTCCTGGAGCTCCGTAAAGATGACGGCATCGACTGCGGCGATTTCCGGAGGCGCTTTGGCGTCGACTTACGGCACGGCTCCCGAGTGGGGGATCTGGCATCAGACGGCCTATTGGAGACTGTAGGAGAGCGGCTCTGGCTGACTGATCGGGGGCGCCTCCTCGCCGACAGCGTGGCGCCGGCGTTGGTGGGGGCGTGAGTTGGGGCTGAAAGAAGAGAGCGCGAAAAGCCTGATTGCGAAGGCGAAAAAAAGCTCGGGTGTAAGTGCCGAACCGCAGGCGTAAGAATTCAGAGTGACAATCTTTGTCCTTGGTCCTTCCCCTGCGTTTTCTGTATAACGCTTCTTGTCTCCAAAAGACTCACTTCGAAATTTATTAGGAGGAATTGAATGAAGTTACTTCTTTCTGCCCTTTTCGTCTGCGCTGCTGCGATTGGTGAGCCGGGTTGGTTTGAAAGCCATTACAACCAGGGTGGTGGCGAGTTTGCCGCAGAGGTAGACAGCAAGAGAAGCGATATCTTGGAGAAATATAAGGCCGATGAATGCTACACGTTCATCAGCAGGTGCCCACAGAGTTTCGGGGACTGCACAAGTAAGCCAATTAGGGGCGGGTACCGCGGAACTTGCGAATGCGCGTGGGCCAGCCAAGAACAATGGAGAGTCATTTATCTTACGTCCAGCGGAGAAAAAAAAGATATTACCTACTGGAAGCCTGGCCAAGGCGGAAGAAAAAGTGCCTCACATGATGCCACCTCTCTTGGTACCGTCGAGCTAAACTCCCGCCTATACGCGTTTGCGAAATTTCAGGCAGGTAGGGACCTAACCGAGATTAATAGCCATCTTTGTAAGTATTACAAAATAGAATAGACGCCCGCTCCAGGAGTCTCTTAAATATGAACCTGAGGTCGCCCGCTCCAGCCTCTTTCAAACGATCTTTCCCAGCGCATCGTAGGTGGCGTATTTGTAGAGTTCGGTCAGAGTCGGGTAGTTGAAGCAGGTTTGAATAAAAAGATCCGCTGTTGATTTCGTCAGCAAAGCAACAAGGCCCGTATGCACCAATTCGGAGGACTGTTCGCCGAGCACGTGGACGCCCAGAAGGGCTTTAGTCTCTTTGTGAAACAGGAGCTTCAATATCCCGCTCTCCTCGCCGACAATCTTCCCGCGTGCATTGTCCTTGTAGTGAGCAACACCCGCCACATACGGAATCTTCTTCTCCATGAGCGCCTGTTCGGTTTCGCCAGCCATCGAACATTCCGGGATCGTATAGATACCGTACGGCAGTATCGGCGCCAGATCCGATTTATATTTCAGGTCAAACGCGTGAACCATCGCCACCCGCCCCTGTTCCATCGATGTCGAGGCTAGCGCCGGGAATCCGATCACGTCGCCTACCGCGTAGATGTTGGGAACCACGGTCTGATAGTGGATATTCACATCGATGAGCCCCCTCTTGTTGGGAGTGATCCCCACCTTATCGAGGCCAAGCCCGTTCGTGTTTCCCTGTCGGCCGGAGGCGACCAGGATGCTCTCACTGGAGATCACCACCTTTGAAGAAAGAGTGATCAAGAATCCGTCCGCGGCTTTGGCAACCTGTTCGACGTTGGCCCCCAAACACATCGTAATTCCAAGGGCCTTCATCCGTTGGAGAAGTAGCTCCGATATCTGAGAATCCAAGAACGGCAACAGAGTCTCTTTCCCATCAACAAGCGTTACCTCCACCCCCAAGACTTGAAACATGCAGGCGTATTCACACCCAATGACCCCTCCGCCCACGATGGTCATTGATTTGGGAATATCTTGTAGCTTAAGAATCGTATCGGAATCGTAGATTCCGTTTTGTGGAAAATTAAAAACGGGTGGATGGTGTGGCGAAGTACCCGTGGCGATGAGAATCTTACGGGCTTTCAGAGTCTCTTTCTTCCCGCGCGCGCTGAACTCCACGGACTGGGGATCTCTCAAGGCGGGCGTTGCCTGAATCACCTCAACTCTGTGCCGCTCCAGGTTGCGCCGGATCCTCACCCTTTCTGCTTCACACACCTCTTTTTCGTGGCGCATGAAATCAGTGGCGTTCACCCGATCCTTCAAGGCAATGTCAATTCCACCCAATCTGCGTTGCTGAATCCCAGAGAGCACGAGAGCCGTTTCGCGAAGAGTCTTTGAAGGCAGCGTGCCCGTGTTGGCTGCGGCCCCGCCCAACACCCGCTCCTTTTCGAACAGCACAACTTTCTTTCCAAAATAGGCGGCCTGCGCCGCTCCCTTTTCGCCTCCGGGGCCAGAGCCGATAACAATGAGATCAAAATCAGCCATGTCACAACTATGCCAAAGCGGTGCACCCTTGTCAGGAGACATAAGGAAGCCAACCAATCTGGCGCGGTGCGCCCCTTTTTCCTGGATCCCCCCTCACCGACTAACTCCGGCAATCCTACGAGTTCGCGGAGACCGTCAAACCGAAAAAATAGCTCTATTTGGGTTGAACCAGGACGACGTTCGTCTTTGTCTCGGGCTTCAAGAAAGAATTGCCGATGCTGCCACCTCTGGTTACGTGGCAGCCAAAGCAGGTTGTTTTTTCCCCAGGAGCGTCCCCTTTGTCCATGATCTCACGCCCATTTTCGAAATCCCTGGCGGCCACCCTTCTCAGTTGAAACTCGCCCTTTTCATCGTAAACATCTTCAATCACCTCCCGCCGTCGGATCTTTCCAGTGCGATCAAAGGTCTCGGCGATCGAGACGCGCAAATTCCCCTTCTCATCCACCTGACGATAGATGTTTCTTCGAGCATCGGGTCTCGTGAGCTCGGCGGGGTTGTTTGACTTCGGCGGGATCAACGATGTTGATTTTCCCACTGGAACATAAGCGGACAATTTCCACTCTCGATAATTCTCCCACTTTCCGGCCTTCGCGAAATTGGCGGTGAGATAGGCATTGAGTGGCGTGTCTTCACGCGTGGTGAGTCTCGAAAGGGCCCTGTCTCCAAACTCATCGGCGTTAATGGCCCGTACTACCTCTTTAAGCTCATCACGCAGATGGACCGGCGTATTTTCGATATCCACAACGATCACCTGGCTCTTGCCAAGCCTTGCCATTGTGACGAGAGGTTTGTCGATGAACAGCATGTTGTTCAGTTTTCGAAAGGCGATCTCCATCCTCTCCTTATTCGGCGTCGAGGCCGTCAAAAAAGCAGGTTCATTCGGAGCATTGGGGAGCGAACTGCCAAAGGCCTGGAGACTCAATTTGCACTGATCGGCAAGCTTCCCCAAAAAAGGCTTCATCTTTTCATAGAGTTTGGGAGATTTCGTCTCGATTTCGCCAAACGAAGAGTAATTCGTCATCATCTTGTCTGCCGCCTGGCGAATCTTCGCGCTCTTTTCAATACCTTGGGTCTGGAACCAGGCCTTGTACAGACCCGTCATGCCGGCGGTCGTACTCCCACGATGCTGATCGGCCGCAAGACCAATCACGCAAATGATAGACACTATGAGCGTGGGTTTCATGGTGTCCATTATAGGGCCGAAGAGACTGCCTTTGGAACTGTTGTAGGAGATATCATTCATATTGATTTTGCCGATGATTGGGACGTCTTGAAGGACTGATGAAGCTCATCTTTGATACCCATGTCTTAATTTGGTGGTTTCTTGCCCCTGATAAACTCCCGTCAAAATTTGAAGCGCACATCTCCAAGGTGGAAAAACGAAACGAGCAAATCGGAGTCTCCATCATTTCCTTTTGGGAATCGGGTCTCCTGGCTAATCTGAATCGCCTCCATCTCACCACGTCGATTCACCAATGGTTCGAGAAGCTCTCCCGTGAACCTCTGCTTGAGGTGCTTCCCCTGTCAGGCGCGGTCATTTTGGAGTCATTGTCGCTAGGAAATAAATTCCCCAAGGACCCGGCAGACAGGTTTATCGCGGCCACCGCTCGAGTGTACGGGCTCAAGTTGCTCACCTCAGATGAGGCGATTCGCAAATCGGGACAGGTCGTTACTCTCTGAAATTCTCGTTGGGGCCAAAAATCGTGCGGGTTCTGTCTTACTAATGAGGCCATAAGTAAGACAGAAATGACCACACACTCCGCGGCCAATTTTACTCTTCGTCTTCTTTTGGCACGCGGATGATGGAGCGTTTGTTTTGATCGAGGACCTTCTTGCGGAGCCTCAGATGATTTGGCGTCACCTCGACGCATTCGTCGTCGGCGATCCAGGCGATGCACCATTCGAGCGTTAACGGCTGGACGGGTGTGAGAATCACGTTTTCGTCGCTGCCGGCGGCGCGAATGTTGGTGAGCTTCTTTTCGCGGCAGACGTTGATGTTGAGATCGTTTGTTTTATTGTGGATGCCGACGATCATGCCCTCGTATACGTCGATCCCTGCAGGGGAGACCATCTTGCCGCGGGATTCGAGGTGGAAGATCGCGTATGGAATCGTTTGCCCAGCGCGGTCGGCGACGAGAGCGCCGTTCACTCTTTCCAGGATGTGGCCCCTCCAGGGGATCCAGCCGGTGACGTACGAACTGATGAGACCCAAGCCCCGCGTGTCGTTCATGACCTCCGATCGGTAGCCGATGAGGCCGCGGCTCGGGACCGTGAACTCAATGCGCACCCGGTTGCCGCCGAGCTTCACCATGTTGGTCATCTCACCTTTGCGAAGCCCGAGTTTTTCAGTGACGCTGCCCACGCAGGTGTCGGGGATGTCGAGGACGAGGTGTTCAATCGGCTCTTGGACCTGGCCGTTTACGGTGCGGGTGAGGATGCGGGGCCGGCCGAACATGAATTCATAACCTTCTCGGCGCATCTGCTCGGCGAGGATCGCAAACTGGAGCTCGCCTCGTCCTTTAATGATCATCGTGTCGGATGCGTCGGACTTTTGGCAACGAATGCTGACATTCGTGCGGAGCTCTTTTTCGAGGCGATCCCACAAGACCCGGGACGTGAGCCGATTGCCATCGCGGCCCGCGAGCGGAGAGGTGTTGACCATCATTTCGATGGATATAGTGGGCTCTTCAATCGGAATGCGCGGGAGTGGGCGAGGGTTTAGGAAATCGGTGATGGAGTCTCCGATTCTCAACTCCTCAATGCCAGCGACGATGACGATGTCACCGGCCTCCGCCTTCTCGATGGGTTTGGTGTCCATGCCCTGATAGTGGAAAAGGGCCGTAATCTTTTTTTCCGGGGAGAGGCCGGTCTCTTGGGAGAGAACGATCTTTTGCCCCATTGAGATGGATCCCGAATGAATCTTTCCAACCGCGAGGCGCCCCAAGAAATCATTGTAACTGGTGTTGGAGATCAAAATACTCAAGGGGCCGTCATCCACGGTCGGACCTGGGATGTGTTCGATGATTGCATCGAAAAGCAGCGACAGGTCGGAAGCGGTGTCGGTGGGTTGCTTCACCGCGATGCGCTTGCGAGCATTGGTGTAGATGATCGGAAAATCGATCTGGTGATCTTTCGCGTCGAGATCGAGGAACAACCCATAGATCTCATCCAGCACTTCGGCCGGGCGGGCGTCACTCCTATCGATCTTGTTGATGACCGTGATGATCTTGAGATCGCGCGCGAGCGCGTGGCGGAGAACAAAGCGGGTCTGGGGGAGGGGGCCCTCGGCCGCGTCCACGAGCAGGAGCGCGCCGTCCACCATCTGAATTCCACGCTCCACCTCGCCCCCGAAATCGGAGTGGCCTGGTGTGTCTACAATGTTGATTCGCTTTCCCTTGTAGGTAATAGCTGCGTTCTTGGCGACGAGCGTTATCCCGCGCTCCCGTTCCAGGTCAATAGAGTCCATGGCTCGCTCACTGACGACCTGATTGTCCCGAAAAAGTCCGCTTTGCCAAAGCAGGCCATCGACCAGCGTGGTCTTTCCATGATCGACGTGGGCAATAATGGCTATGTTTCGAATCGAATCATTAATCAAAGAGGCTCCCAAAAAGAAATCGGGTAAGACTACCCGATTTCCTATCGAGATTAAAGATGTGTCTAAAAAATCAGGAACTTAAGAGTGCGTGACTGAAAGGGAATCGTTTCGAGGCCAAGTCAGGCGGACCAAGATCGAGGACGCACACGGGAGGCACCGGAGGCGGCCCTGAAAGGGCCGTTGAGGATGCCGACCACGGAGGACGACGAGCTTGGCTCACCTGACCGGCCGCAGTAGATTCTCATTTTGTCACGCACTCTTTAAAACGGAACCTCTTCGTCTGAGGGCATCGCGCCTCCCTTGTCCTCGGATGGCACAAACTCAGACGGCGGAGCGAAGCTTGAGCCTGGCTGCCCCTTCTCAGCACCCCCGCCCAGGAACTGGATGTTCTGGGCGACGACCTCGGTGGTGTAACGCTTGCCACCCTCTTTGTCGGTCCATTCGCGAGTCTGAAGACGTCCTTCCACAAACGCCTGACGGCCTTTGGTCAAATACTGTCCGCAAATTTCAGCAAGTTTTCCCCAAACCACGATCTTGTGCCACTCCGTTCGCTCCTGTTTTTGTCCGCTCTTATCGGTCCAGGATTCATTCGTTGCGACATTGAAGTTGGCGACAGCGCCCCCACTCGTCGTGTAGCGCACTTCAGGATCGGCCCCAAGCCGTCCGATCAAAATCACCTTATTTACACCGCTTGCCATAACAACGCCCTCCAATAAAAATGTAAGTCTTGAGATAAGGGCGCTCAGGGAATCTAGTCAAGGAACTTAAGGTTGCATCCGTGAACATCGAATCTCCCAAAATTTTCAGAACCAGCAGCATCTTTCTGGGAAGTGCGAATGCTACCAAACTCAACCGTTTCGTCGCTAAGGCCATCGATCTCACGATGGTCCTCATCATCTACCTCATCTTCGGAGCGTTCTTTCATTCCCTGGGGGTGATCGCGTCCCTAGTCTTTTGTGCGGTGCAGGATAGCCTCGGCATCGGGCAGAGCATTGGTAAAAGGATGATGGGCATCCAGGTGCTCGAGGAACCGCACAGGGTGTCATGCTCTGCCGCGGCGTCCCTCATTCGCAACGTACCCTTTGTTCTTCTTGTGCTCTTTGGCTTTGTGTCGAGCTTGAGATTCTTGGGAGTCGTGATCGCCGTTCCGCTTGTGGCGCTTGAGGTCTACCTCATCGCGACCCTGGATTCGGGGGTGAGATTGGGCGATATTTTGGCCAACACACTCGTCGCGGACTATGACTCGCAGCATCTATCTTGAGTTTAGGAAGAATATCAACGAATTGGTATAATAGTACTGTCGATTTTCCCTAAAAAACTTTTCTCAAACCACACATGGGTTTTCTGGATTCGATCTTTAAGAAACCTTTGGTGGGGCTCGATATTGGAATTTCCGGCATCAAGGCCGTGCAGTTAGAACGAAATAAGAAAACCGTTCGACTCATGGCCTACAACCGGGTGCCCCTGCCTTGGGATGCAATCTCCGCTGAGGGGGAGATCCGCGATCGGGGCGTCGTAATCACGGCGCTGAAGCGGCTTTTCGAGTCGCGCGCGTTTTCATCAAGAAGTGTGGCTTTGGGGACATGCGGAAACTCAGTCATCACCAAGAAAGTGGCGATGCCCAAGATGGCGCCCGCAGAACTTTCGAATCAACTCTACTGGGAGGCCGAGCAGTACCTTCCGTTTAATCCAAGCGAAGTGAATATCGACTATGTCATTTTGGGAAACTCTCAGTCTCAAGGAGACATGCCGATGATGGATGTCCTTCTGGTCGCCGCCAAAAAGGACTATGTGAAGTCGGTAATGGGTCTTGTGGAAGAGGCTGGGTTGAGGCCCGAAATCGTCGACAGCCAGAGCTTCGCGCTCGGCAATGCCTTTGAGTTCAATTATGGTTTTGACCCCAGCACACGAGAGGGGACCACCGCCATCATCGATTTCGGGGCGGGCACAACGAAGATCTCCATCGTCGAGGGGCACCTCACCACGTTCACGCGCGAACTTCGCCAAAGCGGCGTGGTTTGCACGGCGCTCATCGCCGAAAGGCTCGGCATTCCGCCCGATCAGGCGGAGAAGGCCAAGATCTTTGAGCCGGAGCACGAGTCGGTCCGCCCGATTGTGAGTGAGTTTGTGCAGGGGCTCGTCGAGGAGATCGCGCGCACGCTTGATTTCTACTCGAGTCAGGCCGCCGACCGGACGCTCGACACCATTTATGTTTGCGGCGGTGCTTCGCGCACCCTGAACCTGGTCGAGGCGCTCTCTTCCAAGATCAGTGTGCAAATAGATGTGTTGAATCCAGTCCAAAAGATCGCGGGCAGCGGCAAGGGGATGAAGACCCAGGTCCTCAAAGAGCTGGGGTGTCTCGGGACCGTTGCGATCGGTCTTTCACTCAGGGCTGTGGGGGATCGCAAATGATTCGCATCGATCTCGGCCATGATCGGTTAGAGGCGAGTGCTAAGCAGCAGGGCTCGCGCACCAGTATCGATATTGGAAATGTGTTCGCGCCGGTCGCGAAGAAGCTCAAGCTCGACATCGCGGGGGTGCTGACACTTGTGGTGGGTGCGGGCCTTTCGGCACTCTTCCCTCTTTTCTTGGAACAGTACAAGGATTACACGACGAAGGATTTTGCAACGAAGAAACGCAAACTGCAGGTCAATGCCGAGCAGGTGAATCGCGAAATCGGGAAGCTCACTCCTTACCAGAAGGAGCTCGAGAGCTACGAACAGCAGAAAAAATTGGTCTCAAGCCGACTGGCTGTCGTCCGTGATCTGCTCACCTCGCGCAACACGCCGGTGGCGGTGCTCGACACTGTCGGTCAGCATCTCCCCAAAAAGACCTGGGTGAACTCGCTCGATCTTTCTCTCGCCGATGTGGATGGGAGCCTGATGCTGGTGGGAAGTTCCTATTCGAACGAGGAGATCGCGGAATACGTCGATAGACTTTCGAGCTCGGTCTACCTCAAGGATGTGGCCCTTGAGGACGTGAGCACCAGGGTCGAGGAAAAGGTTGAGGTGAGAGGGTTTCAGATCACCGCGAAGACCAAAGAGGGCGGTTTGGGGAATCGGGTCACTCCGGCGGGAGCCCCAGGCGCGCCGGGTGTTCCGTCGGCGGGCCAGCCGGCCGCTGGCGCTCTCAAGCCGCCGGCGCGATCCACGGAGGTTTCGGGCTGATGCAGACGAAGTCGAAAATCCCAATTGCGGTAGGGATGGTCCTCGTCTCGCTGGCGGGGAGTGCCTACTATTTCAACGAGTTTCGCGAAACTGATGTGGCGCAGATGGAGAGTCAGAATTTGGCGCTGCAGGCGGAAATCGACAAGAAGACCGACGAGCTCAAAAGGTTGCGCGATTTTCAACTGAACATCGAACGCGTGAAACAGGAGTTGCGAGAGCTCAACTTGCAATTGGAGTCGGCGCTGGAACACATGCCGCGGACGTTCAACCTTTCAGGGCTTCTCAAGCACTTTACTCAGCTTTCGCAGAACAGCGGCGTGGAACTGGCCTCCTTCAAACCGAAGAAGGGCGTCGACACTCAGGGGCATGGGGCCTTCTATTCCACGATCAGCATCGAATTTGAGATCCGGGGGACGTTTGTGCACACGCTGCAGTTTTTGGATCAGATCGCGCGCTTGAAGCGCATCATCAACATCGAGAGTTTGAAGCTGCGATCGGCGGATCGCGACATAGCCAAAATTGGAGGGGCGGTGGGGGTCACGCAAGGGGTGATCCGAACCTACCGCTTTAGCGAATAACAGTTTCCTGAAAAACCCGCTTTGGAGGGAAAAAAATGATTTTTCGAGCGAGACGAGGAAGACGAGCAAAAGGCCCGGAGGCGGCCATGAAATGGCCGTCGAGGACCTTTTGGGAGTCTGACGAAGGCGTAGCCGAAAAATCATTTTTTTACCCCAAATGGGTAATTGAGGGAGACTGTTGGTGATGCGGTCATTTTTCATCGGTCTCATGTTGGGGCTTCTGGCCACGGCGGGCGATAAGGATGAGGAGAAGATCTATTCTCCGACGGGAAAGCGCGATCCCTTTCGCGCGAGCACTGTGAACGCGGCTGGCCGCGACGTCTCTTCGCTTTCGGAGTTGGAGCGATTCGCCGTTGAGCAGTATTCCCTGCGGGGTGTGCTGAGGACCAATCGCCGGGCGACGGCCCTTTTTGAGGACCCCGACGGTAAGACACACATTCTGGAAGAGGGGCAATTTTTGGGGCGTGAGCGAGCGACGGTGAGCCGTATTGAGGCGCGCGAGGTGGTTCTGACCATTCAGACGAAAAACTATTTAGGATCGGAGAAACCTTATGAAAAACATATGGCGCTGCCGGAAAAGTAGTCGAGCTAGTTTTGTATTCCTGGCTCTGATTCTCTCGACCTCTTTTTGCTTGCGGGGCTCGAACATGGCCTTTGCCGAGGACGAGCCCACGCTCGATGAGCTCAATGACAAGCCCTCTAGCGGTGCGACAGGGAAGGCTGACGACGATGAACTTGAGTCGGTCATCGCCGAAGACGACGCCCCCAAGAATGGGGCCGAAAGGCTTCCTGAGAATGCGGTCGCCGCCGAGGAGAAGAAGGGTGATTCTGTTGAGATGGGCAACGATCTGGAGGGCATCATCGATGACGATGCCGCTCCCCAGACGGCCAAAGCCGCCGAGATCAAACCGAAGGAGGAGCCTGAGGATCTGAATCTGGAGGCGCTCGATGAGCCCGCGCCGCCAGTGGCAACCGAGCCTGCAGCACGCAAGGTCGCGGAGGTGGCTCCTGTGACGGCGCCTACTGCTAAGAATCGCGTGACCAATCTGGAGTTTCGGATGGACGGCCCGGTCTCCAAGATCAGCGTGACCTTTGAGCAGAAGCCCGTCTACCGCGAAGTGAAGCAGTCCCAGGTGAAGCAGGTCATCTATTTCTTCGATTCGACCGAGACCCCGCAAAAATTTCAGCGGGCCTACGACACGACTGAATTTCCGAGCCCGGTGGCTCTCTTCACTCTCTTGCAGATGCCAGGGGAGACGCCGCTCAGTAAGCTCATCTTACAGCTCAGAGAGGACAAGAATCCGACGGTCACTACCAGTGATAATCATCTTTTCATCGAATTCCAGGCACCTGATGGCAAATACGAGCCAAAGCTTGTCGTGGCCGATGAGGATGGGGGGGCCGCCACCGAGGAGAATATTTACGCTGGGGGAAAGAAATACACGGGCGATCTGATCAAGAAGCTCGAAATGAAGAATAGCGATGTGCAGGATGCTCTTCGCTATATCGCTCGCACGAGTGGCTACAGTATCGTCGTGGGCGATGATGTGAATGGTAAGATAGGAACCCTCTCGCTGACCGATGTACCTTGGGATCAGGCCTTTGCCCTCGTGCTTCAGTCGAAGAAGCTCGGCTATATCCGCCAAGGGAATGTGATTCGGGTCGGCACTCTGACTTCGCTTAAGGCCGAGAAGGAGGAGGCTCTGGCGAATGAAAACCAGCGGATTAAGGTGGAGCCGCTACGCACCGTCTTGATTCCAATGGGCTACGCGAAGGCTCAGGAGATCGCTCCGAAGGTGAAGAGCTTCCTCACCGAACGCGGCACCATCGACACCGATCCGCGGACCAATACGGTGATCGTGAAGGACATTGAGAAAGTGGTGAACCGGGTGCAGAAGCTTCTCTCCACACTCGACACGCAGCCGCCTCGCGTTTCGATTGCGGCGAAAATCGTAGAGATTCAGAATAAGTTCAACCGCACTATCGGATTTGAGTCTCTCTCCTTCAATGAGAACTTTCAGGGACTCAATCTCAACGAGACTGCCCAATTCCCGGGCGTGTCCGGAAGCTCCATCACGACACTGACAGTTCCTCAGTGGGCGAACCTGACCCAGAAGTTCCATTTGGGTGAGGCGGAGAACAAGGTGAGGGTGCTTGCGAATCCGAGCGTCTCGGTAGTGGCCAACCAGCAGGCGACCGTGAACCAATCTCTGAGCTTTTTCGTGCAGGGAATCGAGACGGTGAACGGAGCAATTGTGTCGACGTTGCGCCAAATCACGGCCAACCTTTCACTCGATGTGACACCGATTGTTTCGGGCGATGGCTCCATCTTCATGACCGTGAATGTGAGAAACGAAATCCCGACCGGCATCGGCGCGGACAGGACGATCGACACACGCGCAGTGAGCACCCAGGTCCTTGTGGAAAATGGGGACACGGCGGTCATCGGGGGTGTGTTCAATAACACCGTCTCGGAAGGCAAGTCGGGTATCCCCGGACTCATGAACGTACCGATCTTGGGCTTTTTCTTCTCGCGCGGGAACTTTGAGGACAACCGAAACGAGATTTTCATTTTCTTGACCGCAAAGATCACTAACGCGGAAGAGGCGTTCAAACGGACGCTCTAACACGGGACGGGGGAGTGTATGCAATTCATGTGGGTGTTGCATCTGGTGACGGTGGTGGGGCTTGTGGGGCTTCTTTTTTACGTACGAAAAAGGCGGGTTTCTCGTGAACAGGAAGAGCGTGTGACCGCCTGCCTCAATGTGGTGGAGACCCGAACGGAGGCGATGGAGCGGGTGTCGGAGAATTATCGGCGGAAGATGGAAGAGGGGTTAAGGCGCCTCAACGTTATCTGCGACAAAGCCAGTCAATTGGTCGATCGGGGTTTTGGGGGTGGCAATTTTTCACCGAGCTTTGAAGAACGGGAACTCAAGGCCCTGGTTCCTGACGAGAAGAACGAGATTCCCACTCTCAAGGATGTGGAGATCACCCGAAACCGGTTGCGCGAAGAACTTGCTCTTGATCCCGATCGAGTCCTTCGAGAGCAATTAGGGTAAGATCGCGTCAAACACCGTTAACAGCTGTTACCGTTGAAAATCAGCCACTACAGCCCGTCTTCCCGCTGTGTCAGAACCTCATGCGAGCGCTGGCAATGCTTGGGGGAAGTTTTTGATCTTAGACGCTTGACAGTAGTCGCTCTGCACCGAAAAATAACGTCTGTCCCTGGGGAGTCTTTGGTTTGGTCCCTAGGGGCGGGGTTGGGGTTGTTTTGCTTGGGGCAGAACAGTCGTTTTAACCAACTCCAAGACACATTTGACCTTTGAAGGTTGGGGGCAAAAATGGAGAAGGCTAAAATCATTAAGCGGTATCAGAACCGCAAACTGTATGATACCGACGCGAGCTGTTACGTCACTCTGGATGAAATCGCCGAGATGATTCAGCAGGGCGAGGCGGTCACGGTCGTCGATAACCGGAACCAGAAAGACATCACGGCGAGCACGCTCACTCAAATTATTTTTGAGAAGCAAAAGCGTTCGGACAATCCTGTGCCGATCACTACTTTGCGCCACATCATCCAGCAGGGCGATGGCTCCTTTACGTCGTTCTTGTCCAAGTCGGGAGATGGCAATCAGCTCGACCTTATCCGTCTGCTTGAGGGCCAGGTGAAGGAGCTCCAGAGCAAGCTCGACACCCTTGAAAAGCGCGGTGTTCCAGCGCGCGACATGGGTACCACGAAGTCGGTGGACGCCTAATCATCGTTTGATTTCTAAAGGGGGGCCTCGCGCCCCCCTTTTTTATGGGCGGCAGGGGTTTTCGGGTTGAGAGAGTTTTGAGATAATGAATTCTGCTCCCCTGTCTGGTTCGTGGGCGATATGTCCCTAGCCTCAGTGTTCTTGACAGGTAGCTCTTACTTGCTGCGGTGTGCACGCCCAACTTCGGTTGGGAAGCCTAAAGTGGCAATAGGGCAACCACCTTTTTATAAGGGTTAAGGGCTTTCATGCCACGGCCTTATGATGGGGGAGTTTTATGCCTTTGAATTCTCGGACCGTCAGCTGGATTGAGAGTCTGGCCCACCAAGAGGGCGAAATCGCCTCAGGCGAGCGCCTCTCCATTGATATCGTCATTGCGAAAGAGACCGTTCTCAAAAACGAAACCATCCATTATGTGAGGGCGCTCCAGGCAGAGTTTCGGGAGCTTTCGGGTTTCTTGAATCGACGGCTCCCATCGAGTTCGCCTCGGATCCACGTGGTAGGTCTCGGAGAAACCGAAGAGGGTTTTCTCATCGAGCGCGCCCCCCTCAAACTCACGTTTCGCGCCCAGATGGGTGTTGTGCAATTCGTCTGCGAAAGACTCTTAACCAATGAACTTCAATTCAGCGGCGCGATCGAAGCCAAATTCGGGCCATTCTATGAGCTCGAGTGGCTTTTCCTGGGCAAACCGGTGACACCCGAACCCCTCGCACGCCACTATCTCACCGAACTTCTCCAGGCGACCGGCCAGCTTCGGCACTGAACGTGTTCTCTAGGCCGTTGTAGGATCAAATTGATTGATCGATTTACCTCTCGCGCGAGCCAGGCGGTTAACGTCCCAGGGTCGCGTAGGCGATGAGCTTGTAGGCTAGCTGGGCCGCTAAGAAGTCGCTACGCTTGTCGTGGTCGGGGCGAAGCTCGACGATGTCGGCGCCGATGACTTCGCGTCGTTCGAAGATGCCGCGTAGGAAGTGGAGCGTTTCGTACCACTGGCCGCCGCCGGGTACCGGCGTTCCCACAGAGGGCATTACCTCAGGAGAGTAGTAGTCGAGATCGATCGTGACGTAGATCTTTTTCGTCGGGAGAAATTTGAGAGCGCGCTCGACGCTCAGGCCTTCCTTGGCCCGTTCGTGGTCGTAGAGGACGCCAAAACTCTTGTTGGCGTTGAGATACTCGCGTTCTTCTTTGCACTGCGCTCGGATGCCGACTGAGTATGTGTGTTTCACCACTTCGTGTACGCGCCGCATGACCGAGGCGTGGCTGTACTTGTCACCGTGATAGGTGTCGCGCATGTCGCTGTGGGCATCAAAGTGCAGGATGGAAATATCATGGTGCTTCGTCGCGGCCTTGATGGGAGGAAAGCTGATGGTGTGCTCACCACCTAGCATGAGGGGGAACTTCTTTCGCGCGAAGAGATCGGAAAAGACCTGTTCCGTGCTATTGAGCCAGTCGGAAACGGTGCCCTTCGAATAATCGCAAGCTGGCAGCGTATAGATTCCCCGCTCTGCTGGCTGGGTCCCCAGCTCAGAGTCGAAAAATTCCACCTGGTCTGAGGCCTCGATTATCTTGGCGGGGCCGTTTTCCGTTCCCTTCATGTAGGACGTTGTCTTTTCGTAAGGACAGGGAACTACAGCAAAGCGTGCCGTCTCAGGGTCGCTCCACTTCGGATCATCTGGGGCCAAAAACTGTGCGTTCACGGGCAGGCGCTAGTCGAGAAGGACTGCGGCGGCAATGGCCGTTGTCCAAAGACCATTCTTCTCACCAACCGCGGTCTGCGTGATGTTGCGGGTCGTGACCACTTCGCGCTTAATCCGCCAGAGGTCTTTGCCACTGTCGTAGGTCACATCGTTTTCAAAAGAGATACCGAGGGTGGTTGCGAGCATGTAGGCCGCGAGGTCTTCGGCGTACTCACCCACCTTGCGGCTGGTTTCGCCATAGGAGTGGTGTTCGCTCAGGTAGCCGTACTGTTCACCGTCTTTGGGGACCGCCATTCCGATCGAGGCTGCGATCAGACGGTTTGGTTCGTTGGTGGAGGATTCCGCCAGAACCACATAAAGAATCTGGCCCGGCTTCAATTTCTTATTGCCTTTATCTGGAGAGATCACTTTGCAGCGGGGCGGGAAGATGGAGGTCACCTTCACGAGGTTGTACTCGGCGATTCCGGCATCTCGAAGAGCCATCTCAAACGAGGCGAGCCGCTCACGTTCCTTGCCAACGCCCTTCACCAAGAAAATTTCCTTTGGAACAAACATGCGACCACCTCCCTTAAGAAGAGATGAGAATAAATTAAATGTGCGAGATGTCTAGCCCTTTTTGGATTCGAAAATCATGGGAGTTTCGTTTTCGGACGCTCCGCCCGAAAACAATTCTCGTGATTTTCTGCGCCAGGCTGCGTTTGGCTGGCATGAGAGTCGCAAAGAGGTAAGGCGGAGGGCGCGATGAACCAAAGAGGGCAGGGGCTGGTCGAGTATTTGATTTTGGTTTGCTTGGTAGGGGTGGCAACCATTGGAGTCGTGAGCGTGGTGGGCCAGAATCTGCGCGCGCGTTATGCGACGATCTCCTCAGCGCTGAGGGGTGAGAAGGTAGAGAAAGAGTTGGTGTCGCCGGAGGTGGAATCCTATCAGATCAGAGGTTTTCATGATTATGGCGCGAGCGCTGTGGCGCCTGGCGGGCGCTAAGACTGTGCTGCTGGTGTTTCGGTGCTCCCATCATGGGCAGGTGTTAATCGAAGGGCTCGTGGCTCTGGGACTCACGACAATGGTCCTGGCGCTGGGTCTGGAACTTGTCAGAAGCGCACAGCAGAAGGTCCTCATGCGTCACAGCTGTTTCATGTATTTGCGCTTAAGAGCTTTGGGCCGGGAAGAAGAGGTGGCGATGGAACGTACTAAGAAATGGATGAAAGAGGCGCTTCCTCCGAGCGGCGAGCGTTTCTTCCGTCACACCGAACTCTTGTTTGAGGGCGCGACGCGATCGGCTCTCGCCGTATCGCGGTACAGTCGGTTTCTTCTCCCGTATCCGGATCCAGCCTTTGCGCGAGATCGTTTGGGGTCACGTGATCGCATCCAGTTCACCGAGCGATGTTTCTTTTTACCGCCACACTCTTAGGCCTGAGTCTGTTGGGCGGGCCGCTTTGGACGTCGCTCACCTTTCGTGAGGCCCATGTATGGGAGCGCTTGCAGATTGGCATCGACAATGCCGCCATTGAACTAGGACAGGGGGATCGAGAGCTCTTGAGATTTCTGGATCGACAGAACGCGCAAATAGCGCGGATTGAGATTGGCCACCACACCGTCCACGACTGCGCGCTCATGGCGCCGGTGGCGGCCCCGTGTGTGGCAACCGATCGCGCACTCGAGGCGACGATCGCTGGGATCATTGTGATGACTCGCGCCCAAGCCGAGGCGCGCTGGTTGGTAAATGGATTGAGTGCCGAGAAGCGACTCTTGGCCCTCGACCCAAGGTTTAGGCTCGAAAGGAAGGCGCTCGTGCCAGTGGAGCTTTCACGGTGCCCACATTGCGGGCTCAAACACGCTGTCGTGGCGAAAGGCAAGGATTGGGACGCGCGATTTGTCGGCGATCCGAGGCGGACGATGGAGACCCGCGTGTTCTTTCAAAAGGATAGGAAATGGAATTATGGGCTTCGAGCGGAGTAAGGGTGCGGTGCTATTTGAGGCTCTGCTGATGGTGGTTCTGTGGGGGGCGCTTGTGGGAGGAACGCAGATGGCTGTGATGAGTTTTTGGCAAAAACGTCTTCGGGCGTTGGACAGGGAAAGGCTCGTTTATGACGGGATTGCACCGTAGCCGCATAGCGCTTCCGCTCATTCTGAGCATTGTTTCAGGGGCTGTCGTTGCTTTTCAAGTGTATCTCGCCCAGCGACCACCGCGGCCGGAGGCGGGGCGCCGAATTCTTATCGCCCAGAGGGCGATTCCGCGCGGAGAGCGTTTGCACCCTCATGATTTCACTCTTCGGTTTGTGCCACTCGATCAGTGGCGGGCCGGAGTTGTCGATGACCAGGCGGCGCATCTGTTGTGGGGACGACGGACGATCGCCGATCTTCAAACGGGTGACTGGCTCCTCATGGATGCTGTTGGCCGGGAGGAAGCGAAGACGCTGGGATCTCGGGTGCGAGGGAAGCGGGTGGAAATTTTGCAGGAGGAAGGGGAATGAAAAGAATTTGCGTACTTCTTGTTCTTTGTGCCGCGACGACACTCGAGGCGCGCAGAGTGGGGGTGTTGGTCGTCCCGAAGGGGCAGCGGAGCGCCGAGACGGCCGAGCGCCTCGTTCGTCGATTCGAGGAGACTAGCGGGGTGAGCGCGATAACGATTCCCCCCGAAGAGCTAATGGTTGACCCCATGGAGGTGGCCCGCGAGTCTTTGGGCGAACTTCTTGCGGCCCAAGGTAGCGAGAAGGTGCGACAGCAGCTCGTAGAGTGGGTTGAGGGGGCTCTTGCCGGAAGCCTCGGGCCTCTTTTGCAGCGGGCGGCGCTCAAATTGGCACTGATGGCGGCGCAAAGACCTGACGAGCGAGCCCATTGGATAGACACCGCCTTGCGGATTCATCCGCAGTTAGAGCTCCAGGCCGGACAGGAGTGGGAGACCATCGCCGAGCACCCTGAAGTGGGGCTCGAGGTGGCCGCGGCCAGGCGGCGCCTTTGGAAACAATGCCATCTCAAAACCCATTTTGAGACGGGGGCTCAGGCGACCCTCAACGGGTTTTCTTGGGGTGGGGGGCCGGTTCTGCATCCCGGCCCATTCTCCCTCGAAGTGGTGAAGAATGGGAGGAGGGCAGGGGCGGTTGTGGATTGCACCCAGGGTGATCGAAAAATTCTGCTTCCACCCGCGGGTCTCAACCTGATTGGGGCCTTGGCCGCGACTCGGCGCCACAATCTGGATGAAATCGTTGTAGCCCTTTCGGAGGCGGAGCCGGTGAGGGTGTACCGGGTGGCGCAAGAAGGCACGTTCAGCAAAATTGAACTGCCGAATATGGATGCGACCGCCCTCGCCGATACGGCGCTGATGGCATCGCCCATCGCGTTCGTGCCCGATCTGTCGGTGAAGTTGGATCGAATGGTGGGGGCGAATGTGGAATCATCGCCTATAGGGGCTGTGGGCCCACAGGGAGAGCAGCGCGGGGGGTGGTATAATAATCAGACTCTTTGGGCCTGGGTGGGTGCGGCGGTGGTCGGGGGCGTGGCCTCCTGCCTTTTTCCAAGAGGCCCCGTGTTCGTCGAGGGTCGAATCGAGTGAATGACAAATACCTTCTCAACGTGATCTCGTCTGTGAGTCAGAAGCAGGCCTTCTTTGGCAGTTGGATTTTGATCGTCGCAGGGTTTGTATGGGTGATGTATCGGCACTACCAACGCCAGACTCGACGGAACTTCAAAAATGAGGAGAGGCCGTCAAGAACCACAAATCTGCGTCCAAAAGACTAGGGCGCAATGAATGTTTGTAGCCCCAACCGCTGAGAATCCAGGAGACGGCGGCTCGAATCAGTGACCGGGCCCAAAGGACCCGGTATGAATTCGGCCCCTCAAAGGGGCCCAAAATCTCTTCTGTTTTCTGCCTATGCGTAGACATGAACGTGAACATACCCGTATGCGTGAACGTGCCGCGGACGCATAGGTGAACGTTCAAGTTCACGCATACGTCTATGAAAATACCCGCGTCGCTCGCACCCAACCCCACCTCGGCGGGACGGTCAAACCTCTGGGAGTCGCGGGGCCATAGGCCCCGGTTTACCTATGGGCAATTATTTCAGGCGTCTTGGTCGTCGTCGGTGTCGACATCGATACTTTGGGTGACCTCGGTGTCATCGCCGTCATCGTCAGAGGCAGCTGACTCGAGCGCATCCTCGACCACCACATCGGCTTCGTCATCGAAAGGGTCCTTCACTGGAGCGGCCTTTTTGGGCTCGGCGATTCGTTTGTGAGTCGGCTGCGCTTTGGGATCAATGATCCTATTGCACTTCGGGCAGTTGATCTCCTCTTTCCCAAAGTCATAAAACTTCACATTGCAATGGGAGCAGTAGCGCTTGGTGCCAAGATTGACGCTGGTCTGGGCCTTAGCAGGTGCCTTTCGCATCGATGATGTCCTTTTACTCATAAAATCGGGGAACTGAGTAACCTCTACAGTATTTGGAGTCAAGCCTCATTCGACGTGAAAACGGGTCAGATCAACGAAACGGTCGTAGCGACCTTGTATCTGATCCTTCTTCACGTTTACGAGTTCGGCAAACCCAAAGTCCTGTACAGTGTGGGAGGCCATTACGCAACCGTAGATAACCGCTTTTCTCAATTCGTAGCGGGAGAGCGAATAATGGCCGGCCGAAGCGAGGTAACCCATAAAGCCTCCCGCGAAGCTGTCGCCAGCGCCCGTGGGGTCTTTCACCTCGGCTAGCGGGAGCCCAGGAGCCGAAAAGGGCTCGCCGTGATCGAAAAGAACAGCTCCGTATTCACCCCGTTTCACCACGAGAATCTGTGGACCCCAGCTGCGGACGGCTTTGGCCGCTTGGACAAGATTGTACACTTGAGTGAGCTGCCGAACCTCCGCTTCATTG
This sequence comes from Deltaproteobacteria bacterium, assembly GCA_016196825.1. Lineage (GTDB taxonomy): Bacteria > Bdellovibrionota > FAC87 > UBA2466 > UBA2466 > JACPWY01. The sequence continues at coordinate 26,642 of JACPWY010000013.1, forward strand.
ATAATGAGAGCGTGGCACTTGGAGATCGCCTCAATAAGGGCGTCGCGAGAGTTCTCGATCCAGAGGTTCATTGTGTCGATGGCGATGAATTTGGGCCTCTTGATCTGGGACAAGAGTTTCATCTGAAGTGCCGGTGTACTGTTGCCCAGGAAAACGAACTCAGAGTCTTGAAAATGGGCGGGGACATTGGCTTCAAATTTTTCCAGAACATTAAGGCAGGTTTCGAGCGTGTGGGCCGTGTTCATGTCGTAGCTGTAGCGACCAGCCCAGTGGAAGGTTTTGCCCTGTTCCAGTTTCACACCGCTGATGTCTACCCCACGGTTTTGGAGAAGCTCAAGGTGCTCCTTCGGGTAATCCTCGCCCACGATGCTCACGCAGCGGACGGATGTGAAGTAGCTGGCCGCCAGTGAAAAATAATTGGCCGATCCGCCCAGAACCTTTCCGGCCTTTCCAAAGGGGGTCTCGATCGAGTCAAAGGCCATGGAGCCGATGCAAACGATGGGTGCCATTGTTCTCCTCGCTATTCGGGCAGAACGAACTGGTAAAAAAGTGTGCGTCCGCGCCTTTTGACCTCAAGGTAAAGGCGTTTCGAGGAATCGACAATCTTTTTATAGGCTTCCAGGGTCTTCACCTCTTTGCGGTTCACCCGAACGAGTATGTCGCCCTGTTCCAAGCCCACCTGATCGGCCATGGACCCGGGTTGAATCGCTTCAACTGTGAGGCCCTCTTTCCCTTTGGAAAGAACGAGCCCGATCTTATCCGGGGCCGCACTTTCCTCCTTCGCGGCCTTCCCCTGCGGTTCACCTTCGGGAATGTTGCCAATCTTTACCGTAACCGTGCGGGCCTTTTTGTCGGTGTACGAAACCACCTTCAGTTTCACCGATTCACCTGGCTTGAAGCCACTGATGATCTTCTGGAGTTGTGCAGTCTCCTTCACGGCCTTGCCATCCACCTCAACGATCACATCGCCGGCCTTGAGCCCTGCCACGGCAGCTGGACTTTCCTCGATGACTTCGTGAATGCCTACGCCCTCCTTGAGGTCGAGCTCCTTGGCGAGCTCCTTATCAAGAGGCTGAATGAAGACGCCCAACCAGCCGCGGACAATCTTTCCATCGCTGATGAGCTTAGTGGAAATGTCTTTCGCGGTGTTGCTAGGGATCGCAAACCCAATCCCCATGTAACCACCCGAACGGGTGTAAATGGCGGTGTTCACGCCCATCACGCGCCCCTCAAGCGTCACGAGTGGTCCGCCCGAGTTGCCGGGGTTGATGGCAGCGTCGGTCTGGATGAGATCGCCGCCGTACTCCGCGCCCGTCAAATTCAGCGAGTTGCGCCCCTTGGCCGAGACGATACCAACTGTAACACTCTGGCTCAGCGCAAACGGGCTTCCAATGGCAATGGCCCAATCTCCCACTTCCACAGAGTCGGAATCGGCCCATTCGACAGACGGTAGGTCCTTGTCGGTGGTCACCTTGAGGACCGCCAGATCGGTCTTGGGATCGGTGCCGACGACCTTGGCTTTGAGTTCCGTTTTGTCGTCGGCGAGGATCACGAGGATCTCGGACGCATCGTCAACTACGTGGTTGTTGGTGACGATATGGCCCTTCTTGTCGATGATGATGCCCGAGCCGAGACTGGTTTGTGGCGCCTGTTCCTGAGGCATGTTGAAGGGCATGCCGAAGCGTTCAAAGAAATCGAAAAAGGGATCTCCGCCACCGTGGAACTGATCCTCGTCTTGGGGAGGGGCCTGTGGCTGCCCACGCTTGGGTTTTCTGCCGCGCAGAGCTCCCTTGGGTTGTTGGGCCTTTACGCCCTTTGTGGCCTTGATATTCACAACCGCAGGGCCGACGAGCTTAGCGACGGCCCGAAAACCTTCCGAACTTTTCTTGAGTTGCTGGAGGCTGCTGTCACTCAGGAGCGGTGGCTTGTTGTCGGCCACGGCCGGATTGTCGAGCTGATGATTTTTCGTGAAAAGCTGAATTCCGGCGTAGACGCCGACCGAAAGGATCACGGCCGAAAGAGAGGCGAGGCCGTAGGCCATAGTCTTCTTAATCCGTTTCTTGAAATTCGTCTCAAGCGGAGATTCCATATCAAACACCCTCACATTGAAAAAAAGCCATTATGACCGTTTGCAACGCCAGTTGAGCTTCGTCCTCCGCAGTCGGCGTCCTCGACGGGCCTTCAGGTCCGCCTGCGGGGTCTCCTTTGTGCGTCCTCGTCATCTGGCGTTTCGATGTGGTCATAAGTGTCTCTTTTTCAATGTGAGGGTGTTTACTTCGCTACCTTTTGTTTGAGGGATTGTGTGACCTTCGAGAAACCGATGCCGCCGTTTTCGGCGGAGAACTGGATGGTGTCGCCATCTTTGAACTCGCCTTCCAGTAGCTTTTGAGCCAAAGGATTCAAAATTTTCTCGGTGATCAATCTCTTGAGCGGGCGCGCTCCGAACACCGGATCGTACCCTCGTTTCCCGAGCCATTGTGTGGCTTCGGCGGTGACAACCATACTGAGATTTTTTCCCCCAAGCAACTGTTTTACCCCCTCGAGCTGGATGTCCACGATGTGGGTGAGCTGCTCCTCCGAAAGTGGGCTAAAGATAATAATGTCGTCGAGTCGGTTCAGGAGCTCGGGCCGAAAGTGGCCGCGGACCTCGGTCATTACGCGCTCTTTCATGTCGGCGCCACCCTCTTGGATAAACTGCGTGCCGAGATTGCTCGTGAGAATGATGATGGTGTTTTTGAAATCGACCTGCGTTCCCTGGCCCGAGGTCAGAATCCCATCGTCGAGGACCTGGAGTAAAATGTTGAAGACATCGTGGTGGGCCTTCTCTACCTCGTCAAATAGCACGACGGAGTAGGGGCGTCGTCGCACCGCCTCGGTGAGGGCGCCGCCCTCCTCGTAGCCTACGTAGCCAGGCGGAGCGCCAATGAGGCGTGAAACCGAGTGCTTTTCCATGAACTCGCTCATGTCGATGCGGACGATATTGGTTTCGTCATCAAAAAGAAACTCCGCAAGAGCCTTCGCGGTTTCGGTCTTTCCAACGCCTGTGGGACCCAGAAAAAGAAAACTTCCCATCGGGCGTTTCGGATCATTCAAGCCCGCACTGCTGCGCCTCACAGCGTTGCCGATAGCCGTGATAGCCTCGTTCTGGCCGACCACTCGGCTGTGGAGTTCATCCTCGATCCTTAAAAGCTTTTGCTTTTCAGACTCCAGCATCTTGGAGACTGGGATGCCGGTCCATTTGGCAACGACTTCCGCGATATCCTCTTCATCCACCTCCTGCTTGAGCCACTTGTGCGGCTGACCCTTGCCGCTTTCCACTGCGGCGAGATTCTTTTCAAACTGGGCGAGTTTGCCATACTTCAGCTCGGCGGCCTTTTCGAGATCACCGCTGCGTTCGGCCTTTTCGGCCTGAACCCGGGTCTGCTCTATTTGTTCCTTCAGGTGCGATACGTTTCCTATCGCTGATTTCTCAGCCTGCCATTCCTTCTTCATTGCGGTGGACTTATCTTTAAGCTCTTTCACCTCCGCTTCGATAGCCTTCGTACGCTGGAGGCTCGCGGCGTCCTTCTCCTTCTTGAGCGCTTGAAGCTCAACGGCGAGCTGAATCTGTTTTCTCTCAAGCTCATCGATAGGGGTGGGCAGGGAATCGATCTCAATCCTCAGTTTGGAGGCCGCTTCGTCGATGAGGTCGATGGCCTTGTCGGGCAGCTGGCGGTTGGTGATGTAACGGTTTGAGAGTTTTGCCGCCGCGATGATGGCGGAATCTTGAATGCGCACGCCGTGGTGGACCTCATATTTTTCTTTCAGCCCACGGAGGATGGAAACGGTGTTCTCAACCGAGGGCTCTCCCACGTAGACCTGTTGAAATCTGCGCTCGAGTGCCGAATCCTTTTCGATATGCATGCGATACTCATCGAGCGTGGTCGCTCCGATACAGCGGAGCTCTCCCCGGGCCAGAGACGGTTTCAGCATATTGGAGGCATCGAGGCTGCCTTCGCCCTTTCCTGCGCCTACCATTGTGTGCAACTCATCGATGAATAAGACGATACTGCCCTGGGCAGCTGTGACTTCTTTGAGTACGGCTTTGAGTCTATCTTCGAATTCACCACGGTACTTGGCGCCCGCGACCAATGAGCCTAGGTCGAGCGAGAGAAGGCGTTTGTTCTTAAGACTTTCGGGCACATCGCCGGCGATGATTCGCTGGGCGAGCCCTTCGACGATGGCCGTTTTGCCCACACCAGGGTCGCCAATCAGCACGGGATTATTTTTGGTGCGACGCGATAAAACCTGGATGACCCGGCGGATTTCGGTGTCCCTGCCGATGACGGGGTCGAGCCGGCCATTGGAGGCCGCCTTCGTGAGGTCGCGCGTGTAGCGGTCGAGGGAGTTGAATTTCTCCTCGGGGGTTTGGTCGGTCACCCGTTGAGATCCGCGCAGTTTGGCCAGGGCTTCGAGAAACGCATTCTTAGTCAGGCGGTGCGCCTTGAAGAGATCAGCGACGTTGCCGTCCTTCATCGTGTAGTAAGCGAGCCAAAGGTGCTCGGTGCTGATGAAATCGTCTTTGAGGGCCTTCGATTCCACTTCCGCCTGAATGAGAAGTTTATTGAGGGATTGAGAGAGGTAACACTGAATCTCTCCCTGAACTTGGGGGCGGGATTCTACGAGGTGCTCGGCCTCTTTCAGGATCGCGCGCGGTGAGGCGCCCGATCGCTCTAGACAGTGAGGAATGAGGCTTTCGCTCTGCTTTAACAGCGTGACGATAAGATGCTCTGGCTCTACACTCTGATGGTTGCTCTTGACGGCGAGCGCTTGTGCGTCGACGACCGCTTCCTGGGCCTTCACAGTGAATTGATTGAGGTTCATAGGCCAAGTATGTGTCTCAATTGGAGAAAGTCAAAAAGTTGGGTTTGTTTGGGAAATTGAAGACTTACCCGTTCTGGGAGCTGGTGAAGCGGCACCGGCGGCAGTACGTCCTGGGGCTGGTTACCCTCATTTTGGTTGATGTTATTAACGTGGTTTTGCCGCTGCTCATTCGAAGCGGTCTCGATGCAATTCCGACCCGCCAGATGAACATCGTTTGGGCGAGCGCGGCCGGAATCTTGTTGCTCATGAGCGGGCAGTCGATTGGACGGTTTATGTGGCGCGTTTACTTGATGGGCGCGTCGAATGAGATCGCACGCGACTTAAGGCGCGATCTGTACAGCCATCTCCAGAGGATGCCGCTCAAGTACTACCAAAGCGTAAAGACCGGCGACCTGATGTCTCGCGCGACCAACGATGTGGAAGCCGTAAGGATGGCCGTGGGGCCCGGTATCTTGGTGGCCTTGGACGCCGTGATCATGTTTGTGTTGATCATTCCCGTGATGATCGTGCTCTCGCCCCGGCTTACGCTCTACGCGTTTGCCTTTTATCCGATAGCGCCTTTTCTCACGAGGTGGCTCGGAGGGAAGATCGAGGTCCTCTTTGACACTCTCCAAACCAAGCTCTCTAGTCTCTCAAGCTATGCGCAGGAATCGTTCGGCGCCATTCGTTTGATCAAGTCGCTGGTGCTCGAGAGCACGGCGGCTCGTCGCTTTTCGGAGTTGTCTGAGACTTACGCGATCACAGGAGAACGGTTGGCGAGGTATGAGGCGATCTTTTCCCCAGCATTGGGGCTTATGACCAACATGGGCACCTTCTTGATTCTTTTGATGGGCGGGAAATCGGTGGTCGAGGGCGCGCTGACTTTAGGGACCTTTGTGGCCTTCCAGCGTTTTGTGGTCCAGTTGTCCTGGCCCATGGAGGCAATCGGTTGGGCGACGACGATGCATCAGGAAGGGAAGGCGGCGCTTTCGAGGCTCAGGAGCGTGATGGATATTGCGCCGGTGACTGACTCTCAGGTGAAACGGATGGGCCGCGGTGACCACGATCTCCTTGTTGAAAAACTAAAATTTGGCTATGGCGGGCAGTTTGATCTTGAGCTTCAGGGCCTGAGGGCTGCCGGGGGGAAGAAGATCGGGATCGTCGGGCCTGTGGGTTCGGGTAAGACAACGTTGTTTAATCTTCTGTTGAGACTCTATGAGCCGCCCCCAGGCGCCGTCTTTGTCGGCGGCGAGGATGTCATTCATATTCCTCGGGCCGAGTTGCGCGGGGTTATCGCGAGCGTGGAACAGCAAGTCTTTCTATTCAGCGAGACGATTGAGTCGAACGTAAGTATGGGGATGGCGAGTGCCCCGTCGACGGAAGTGATTCGACAATTCATCCAGTCTGCGGGGGTGTGGGATGAGGTTGTGGGCCTTAACGACGGGGTCTCGAGTGTCTTGGGTGAGCGTGGGGTGAATCTTTCCGGCGGGCAAAAGAGTCGATTGGCCCTGGCGCGTGCTCTGGTGCGACAATCGCCGATTCTGATTCTCGACGATTGTTTTAGCAGTGTGGATGTTGAGGTGGAGAGGCGAATCATCCAGAACCTCTTCCGAGTGGCGAAGAACACGACGGTTTTGATCGCGTCCCACCGTTTGAGCATTATGCCGCTTGTTGATGAGATTTGGGTATTGGATAACGGGCGCTTGAACGCGCGAGGCACTCACCGAGAGCTCCTCGAGTCGAATTCCCTTTATCAATCTCTTTGGCACCGGGCTTCATCGAGTAGTCGATGGGAGGAGACGGGTCAGACTCTGTGATCGAAGCGGAAACACATTCTACAGTCAGCTTGATCCGGCTGACCAAACGACTCGCGCCATCGCTCCAACAGCACCGCTGGGCGTTGGGTCTTGGTGTAATTTTGATCTTGGTGACGACGGGGCTCGAGATTCTCCTCCCTCTATGGGTTGGGTATGGCGTGGACTTTGCTGTCCAGGGAAACCGGGCGGGGCTTGTTCGGGCCGCCCAAATGTTCCTCATCATCATCTGCTCGAAGGCGCTCCTAGATTCCATTCTGGCCTATACGATTCAATCGACGGGGCAGCGACTGATGCACGCGTTGAGGGGTCAGGTGTTTGAGCACATTGTGCGTTTGCCGGTGGCCTATTTTGACAAAAATCCGACGGGCCGCCTTCTGACCCGTGTGATGAATGACATTAAGTCGCTCGGTGAGCTTTTCACGGCCTCGCTCTCGGTGTTGATCCTTGATGTGGCCGTGATTCTTGCCACGATCGTTGCAATGTTGGGCCTCGATGTGCGCTTGGGAGGAGCGATCCTCATTACCTTTCCGATTGTGGGCTGGGTCGTTGTTCATTTCGGTGAGCTACTCAATGAAGGGTATCGAAAGGTGCGGCTTGAGCTCTCCAGAATGAATGCCTTTTTGGGAGAGAACATAGCCGCGATCGCAACTATTCAAAGACTGGGGGCCGAGAAGGAGAGAGACGAACGATTCGGTTCGATAGTGAACCTGCACTTTGGTGCGTCGATGGAATCTCTGATGGTGTTTGCGAAGGTGCAGCCCTACGCCAACATTCTCAATGGTGTGGCGATGGCGACGTTGATTGGTTTGGGAGGATACTGGGTCGTGCACGGAAGGATTACGCTGGGAGTTGTCGTGACGTTCCTGGGCTACATTCGAAATCTGTTCCAGCCCGTGCGTGATCTCGTCGAAAAATATAATAATTTTCTCTCGGCCCGAGTTTCGGCAGAGAGGATTGGTGTGATTTTAGACGAACCCGGCGAGGACTATCGGACGGGGGGAGCGTCACGCGACCCAGCGGCGGAGGCGGTGAGCTTTAGAAATGTGACGTTTACCTATCCCTCTCGCCATGCTCCCGCGATTGACCGAATCAGTTTTTCGGTTGGGGCGGGGCAATCAGTTGCTGTCGTTGGGCCGACGGGCAGTGGGAAATCGACGCTGGTGCGGCTTATTCTCAAATTCTACGAACCGCAGGATGGGGAGATACTCTTTTGGGGACACCCGCTGAAGGACTGGAACCGCAATGACTTGAGATCGCTCGTCGGAGTTGTCCATCAGGAGGTGTATCTAGTTGAGGGGACTCTGCGCGAGAATCTGTGCTTGGGCCAGCGGTTTGACGACGAATACCTATTGAAGTGCGCGCGCACCTGTCAGCTCTGGGAATTCGTGAAGGAGCGCGGCGGGCTTGAGATGAAGGTCTATGAGGGTGGCACCAATTTAAGCGTGGGAGAGCGCCAGCTTGTGGCCTTCACTCGGATCTTGGTGTTTAACCCCGAGGTGGTCGTGCTCGATGAGGCTACGGCGAGTCTCGACAGGCGGCTCGAGGGGCGCCTGATGAGTGCCGTCGCCGTCGTTTTGAAGGGGCGCACGTCGATTGTGGTGGCCCACAGGCTGAGCACGATTCAATCGTGTGATCACGTGCTGGTGATGGACCGTGGTCATCTGATTCAGGCCGGGACTTACCGAGAATTAGCCGCGCGGCCGGGCCTTTTTCAGGAGTACTTGCAGTTTCATTCAGCCGAGGAGGCGATGCCATGAGCAGCCATGTTTGGGGCGACGCCGCGACTCAGTTTTTCTTTTCGCTTTCGCCCGAGAAGATTCTCGAAGCTGTTGAGAGCGCGGGCTTTCAATGCACAGGGCGAATCCTCACACTCAACAGCATGGAAAATCGTGTCTATGAGGTGGAGATAGAGACGGAAGTGGCGAAAACGCCCTCCGATCGATTTCGCATAGTGAAGTTTTATCGTCCAGGCCGCTGGTCGGAGGCCCAGATTCTCGAGGAGCACGCATTTTTGCGAGAACTGGAGGCGAATGAGATCAGCGTTATCGCGCCTATTTTGTTTCCGGATGGAAAGACGATTTCGGGCATGCCGGAAAGCGGGATTCGGTTTTGTCTTTTTCCCAAAAGGGGAGGGCGATCGCCTGATGAGCTTCTCGACGACGATCTGCTGCAGGTCGGGCGGCTAATCGCCCGAATTCACTCTGTCGGAAAGGAAAAGGCGGCGCGGCACCGGTTGAAGTTGAACCCGCAGACCTACGGTCTAGAGAATCTGAAATACTTGTGTGCTGCGGGTCATATTCCGGTCGACATTCGGCCTCGGTGGAAATCCACGGTGGAGGAGATCTGTGAAATAGCTGAAGGTTGGTTTGAGGGGGTGGGTATTCAGAGGATTCATGGAGATTGCCATCTGGGTAACCTTCTGCGGAACACTTCGGGGTACTTCGCGATCGATTTCGATGATTTTGTGATGGGGCCTCCGGTTCAGGATCTATGGCTTTTGGTCCCAGGCACTTTTGCCGAGAATCGGGCGCAATGGGAGATCCTGCTCGAGGGTTATGAGCAGATGGGGGTTTTCGATCGGAAGACGACCCGACTGATTGAACCATTGAGGGCGCTTCGTTATGTGCATTTTTGCGCCTGGATTGCGAAGCGCTGGGAAGATCCGGCGTTTCCCAAATACTTTCCGGCCTTCGGGACCCCCGGTTTTTGGAATGAGAAACTCATCGATCTGATGGAGCAGCTGGAGAGGATCAAGGGTGAATAGCACCATTCGCGTTTTAAAGGGCCACCGGTCCATTCGTCGATACAAAAGAAAAGCGATTGCGGTGCGGGTCCTCGATGAGGTCATTGAATGTGGTCTGCGGGCGTCGAGCTCGGGAAACCTTAACACGTGGTCGGTTGTGGTCACGACAAAGAAGGATCTGAAAAAGCGGCTTTACCACCTCCACAAGGAACAGGAGATGGTGCTTGAGGCGCCGGTGGTCTTGACGGTCTGCGCCGATTTTCGGCGTACTCGACGTTGGATCAAATTGAGAAAGGCGCGAGACGCCTTCGACGATTTCACAAGTTTCATGGTCGCCGCGGTTGATGCGACACTAGCAGCGCAAAATATGACCATTGCCGCGGAAAGCTTGGGGCTAGGGGTCTGTTATATGGGAACGACTCTGTGGAGCGCGCCGGGGATCTCAAAGCTTTTGCGCCTTCCTGACAACGTCGTCCCCATCACGTCTCTTGTGGTCGGTTATCCAGCGGAAAACCCTGCAGTGAGGGGACGTTTGCCGCGCGATTTTTTGGTGCACCGGGAACGCTATCAGGAACTGGCTGACAGAGCGCTTTTGAAGAGTTTTGGAGAGCGCGAAGAATCCGGCTGGGAGCGATACCGTTCGATGCCCACTGTGCTCAGGGAAATTGAGAGGCGAGGCATCAAGAGCCTGGCCGAGTACTACACGTCTGACGCAAAGTACCCCAAGAGCCTGCATCGACGGACGTCCAGGGAGTACCTGGCGCTTCTCAAACGCAAGAAGTTTTGGAATCACTGATCGGCCGCTCAAACCGTACATTCCCCCCCCCTTACGGCAGGCTGGTCGCTCTGCCGTTTGACCTCAAGAAAAGCTCTTCTGCCGGCGATAAGAGGCTAGGAAACTCAAACATTTATAACGCATGGCAGAAATATGAGAACACTCATTCGCAACTTTGTTTTATCGTCGCTTCTTGCACCGGTGCTTTTTATTCTTTCCTGCTTCGGTGGAGGAGGCGGGGACAATACTTCGACCGGTGATCCTGCGCCGACCCTGTCATCAGTCTCCCCATCGACTGGGAGCACCGCTGGAGGAACCACGATCACTTTGACAGGGACTGGCATCCTCAGTGGGGCAACGGTGACAGTTGGTGGCTCGACTTGCACATCGCCAAGTGTGGCGTCTGCGACGTCGATGACCTGTGTGACTCCATCGGGCTCAGCGGGGACGGCGAGCATCGTTGTGACAAATACTGATGCTCAGACGGGTACGTTGAGTAGCAGCTTTACCTATGCCACCCCTCCCACCGTCTCCTCGATCTATCCGAGCAAAGCCGGAACTACGGGTGGAATCACCGTTACGATCACAGGCACAGGGTTCAGTGGTTCCACCGCGACCGCTGGGGGCTCGACCTGCACGTCGCCCTCCGTGGTGAGTGCGACGTCGATGACCTGCGTGCTGCCGAGCCACGCTGCGGGTGCGGTCGACATTGTGGTGACCAATTCCAGTACGGTGTCGGGGACTCTGTCCTCGGGCCTCACTTATACGACGAGCAATGTATGGACGGCCACGACCAGCACGTCCGTGCCGACCGGGCGCTTTGGCCACACTGCAGTTTGGACAGGATCGAAGGTGGTCGTGTGGGGTGGGACCGATGGCACTAACATGTTGAGCAGCGGATCACGCTACGATCCCACCGCCGACAGCTGGTCCGCGACCTCGACGACCAGTGTGCCAACGACGCGCTATTACCATTCGGCGATCTGGACCGGCAGCAAGATGGTTGTCTGGGGTGGCCAGGATGCCGGCGGAACCGGCTATTTGAATTCAGGTGGTCAATACGACCCTTCAGCGAATAGTTGGTCGGCCACCACAACAACCGGCGCGCCGACAGCGCGAAGGAACCACACCGCGATCTTCACCGGCTCCAAGATGATCGTGTGGGGCGGCCAACAGGGGGCGGGTACGGTCTACAACTCGGGGGGGTCCTATGATCCGAGCGGAGATAGCTGGACCGCACTGTCGACGACAAGTGCCCCGACGGCAAGGACCCTCCACACGGTTGTGTGGACCGGCGCAAAAATGATTGTGTGGGGCGGCGATGACAGCTCCAGCACCGCTTTGAGCACGGGCGGAGTATACGACGTGAGCGGCGACAGCTGGTCGGCATCCTCGACCTCGAGCCCCCCGACGGCACGCGATTATCACAGTGCCGTGTGGACCGGCTCGAAGATGCTCATCTGGGGCGGTGTGGGCGGCGGCGCCACCGGCTCGGCCTATGACTTAAGTGGCAATAGCTGGTCGGCGATCTCAACGACCTCGGCCCCCGCTACTCGCTATAACCACTCCGCCATCTGGACCGGTACCAAGATGCTCATTTGGGGCGGCACGAATGGCTCATCGAACCTCAACACCGGTGGAATCTATGACGCTTCCGGCAATTCCTGGTCGAGCATCACGACGACGGGCGCTCCGACCGCCGCTCAAGGGGCCGCGTCGGTCTTCACCGACAATTACCTCTTCGTATGGGGCGGTGACGACGGAAGTGGAACCGGGATGAGCACCGGAGGAGTCTACGTGCCCTAATGAGCGGCGCCCGAAAAACGATGAGGCCGTTTTCGGGTGTGCTTTTGGAGTGGCGAGCGTTTGGGCTCAGTTTCCGATGATAAAAAAAAGGCCCACCTTGGTGGCAGGCCTTGGGAAGACTCTTTGAGGAATTAGTAGCCCATGTACGGGGAGCCGCCGCCCATGCCATAGCCACCCATTCCGTACCCGCCCATGCCGTAACCGGAGTAGTAGGGGTTGTACCCACCCATGCCGTAGCCCGAGTAGGGGTTATTCCCGCCGATGCCATAGCCACCCGTTCCGTACCCACCCATGCCGTAACCGGAATAGTAGGGGTTGTACCCACCCATGCCGTAGCCCGAGTAGGCGTACGGGTTGTAACTACCGTAGTAGTACGGCGTGTAGGAATTCGAGTAGTTTGAGTAGTTGTATCCCGACGAATAGGGATTGTAGTAGCTCGAGTTGTAGTAGCCAGAATTCGAATTGGGGTAGCCGTATCCACCCGCATAACCGGCGCCATATCCGGGAGGATTGCTATATCCATAACCTGGCGGATTGTAATATCCGACGCCGTATCCTGGGGCATTGCCATAACCATAGCCGGGAGGATTGTAATAGCCGTATCCACCGCCATAGCCACCGTAGATCTCACTCGTTTTCGATGAGGGGGCAGCGACATACCGGGTCCGAGAGGCCGCTGAGTCCGAGCTGTGTGACTCGGCTAAAATAGGAAACGCAAATATTACGAGGGCAACGAACGTGCTTTTCATAAAACTCTCTCTCCGTACCAAAGTGCATGGAGCCGACGCCCCAAGAGCCACAATTGCAGCTAGATTTCTTCAAAAGCAGGATTCGGGCCATCGCGGCTTGCCGGGATCGCGTGCGAGTGGAGTGTGTTCGGTGACAGTTCACGCAAGGCAGTTGTGAAGAATGTGAACAGGGGGGCGGCTCTATCTTTTAAAAGTTGGCGATCCAGCAATAGCGGTAGTTTGGGCGATCGATGAGTGGCAGGGCTACGGACGGCGCGCGAGGTGAATTGGGGTGATTGCCGGGGAACTGGTTCGATAAGAATGCGAGCATCCTCTTCGGGGGTGGAGGTGGGGCGGGTACCCTAGGCGACGCTTCTTGCTGTCGCGCGAGAGAGGATCCACTCCATGTTTTGGTTGGGGATAGTCCGATCCGGTCCGGGATTAGGGCACCTGTGGAAACGGCCTCGAACCTAGTGCTGGGCCCCACTAGTTCGTGAAGAGTTTTTTATTTGTGTTGACGGAATCCTGAGGTGATTCCGATCTATCGACGGTAAGACTTTGGAATCAGACTATTTTTTGAAGTGCTATTTTCTCTCTTTTCAAGAACTATCAAATTTCTGGCGCCATCTTGCGATATCATTAGGCTTTTCTTCCCTTAAAATACGTCGTCAAAAACGTGGGTTAGAGTCCTCTCAATTGGGAGGCTCTATGTTTGAAAGTATTTGCGATGAAGCTCTTTTGGTTGAAACAAAGGCTGCGGTGCTTAAAGAAAAGACCCAGACCAGTTGCGTGCTCGACTATCTGGCCGAGGTGGATCGTCGCCGGCTCTGGCTCAAGGAAGGCTATGCTAGCCTTTATGATTTCTGCATCCGGTATCTTGGGTACTCCGAGGGGGAAACTCACCGGCGCATTCAGGCCTGTCGGCTGAGTCAAAAAGTAAACGAGGTGAAACCGCTTCTTGAGAACGGGACTCTGTCTTTGACCTCTCTCACCCTGCTTTCACCTGTTCTTGAGAAATCAAACGCCCAAGACCTTCTCCCCAAGGTCATTAATAAACCTTCCCGGGAGGTGGCTGATATTTTGGCCAGGGAGTTTCCTGAAAAGATCCAAAAGAAAGAGATCCTGAAAATCGTCTTGGATGAGGAGCTTAAAGCACTTCTCGACCACGCAAAGAGGCTCGCATCGGAAAAGGATGGTAGTTGTGACAAATTTGCGCCGTCACCTGTGTGAATCTTAATCAGGGCGTTTGAGCCTAAGCTGTTGTGGGACAGTATGCGTATTCCAGATGAGTGCGTTCGGTTGGAATCTCAGGAAAAAGAATGTCTTTAGCAATGGCTCAGCAAATCTCGTCAGTTATCGGCGACCCCATTTTTGTGAGTCGGCTTCGGGCGACCAGATGGCACCCCTTTTGCTTAACTAGTTCCTGGTTGAGTGGGTGTATGCCCACCAATTTGAAGGAGTATTGTATGCGGCGTTTTCTAGTTGTGTTCGCTTTGTTGACCCTGGGCGGCTGTGGCAGTTTTCAGGGTAGCTACAATGGCAGTGCCTCGATGTCGGGGACGATGTTCCCGCAGGCGCAAAACTACAGCGTTACGCTGCAGCTTGCACAGAGTGGTTCTACGGCGTCAGGGACGATGATCCTGAGCCCGCAGGCGAACAGCTCTCAGCCCGGTGCGGCCCCTCAGCAGCCTCTCACAGAGGGTTTTACGGGAACAGCGAGCGGGAACACGATTACAGTGAGCATCACCTCGCTCAGCACCAACGTGATCGGCGCCTGCCAGGCCCCGATGACCGGCACCTTGATTATGAACGGCAACCAGATGAGCGGAACCGTTGTCTGCAGCAACCCGAGCATGACCCAGACGATCACTCTCAATAAGATCAACTAACAGTTTCATTCTGAATTGAAGTTGAAGCGGAGACGCACCCTAGCGTCTCCATTCTTTTTGTGACCGCCTCTTTCACCAGCGAAAACGGAATCTCCGAACAAGGTCCATTCACTCGCACGTGAAGGGCTCCGGGCGGGCCTTGATAGAATCCGGTGTAGGGGTTGTGCCGCCGAAAATCCAGGAATGTGCCAAGAAGTATCACGGCTGGTGTTCGCATTGCGTGAGCGAGATGGGCTGGGCCGCTGTCCACTCCCACGAAGAATCGAGCCCGTCTGATCACCTCGGCCTGCTCCAAGATCGAAAGAGTTGAAAGGGAACGCGCGGACTTAGGAAGCACGGGCCGTTGGCCCACCTCCACGACAGGGAGGGGGACCTCCCGGATGAGTTTCTCCCAATGAGAGGGTCGCCAATCCCGCTGGGTGTCCTCGGACCGGGTGTGAACCACCCAGAACGCATTCGGGAGGCGGAGCTTATCGACGCGCGCTTTGGTCTCCCGGGTGATGGAGATTTCCGGTGAGCGCGGCTCAAACGGGAGCCCGCCTGCGCGAGAAAACGCCCCGAGGAGCCCTCCAGGGAAATGATAGTAGTTGCGCATCGTGACCCTGGGGTCCCCATGCCTCTTGGAAAGAAGGCCTGGAAATCGTCGACAAGGGAAAAGATTGGGGTGGAGATCGTAGATTTTCGTGAAGGGAAACAGCGTCGCGAGACTGCGCCACTCAGTGAAGGATTTCACTTCGATGAGACCGTCCAGCAGTGGGTGGTGCCTGAGCAGTTCGCTGTAGTGGGGCTCGAGGCACCAAAGGATGCATGCCTCCTTATGCCGATCGCGGATGAGCCGAATGAGCGGTTCACTGGACACGAGATCCCCAAGGCGCTCGATGAGGGCGATGACGATGAGTGGACGGCCAGATTGCTTGAGTCTCCACAGACGGGGGAGATGGCGGGAGAGGCGAGCCGCGAGGCGTGCGGTCTGAAGGGGGCCCGCCGCGCGTGACAGCCTGCGGGCCTGCCAGAAAATATTCGAGAGGTTCACACCGTAAAAATACCATGGCTCTTGAAGCGATGCGCTCATCTCACTCAGCTGCACGCGTCAAGTTTTTTTGTTGCCGAGAGTGGCACACGCGCATAAAAATGATTTCCAAGAACCGGCAAACCGCAAGGCACCGGATGTTGAGTGGCACTTCTTACCTGGGCAGCTTCACCGCCCTGATTCTTCGGCGCTCGCTAACAATCAAACTGTTGTGAAGGAGAAGTTGTTATGAAGCGATTTCTTGTGTGTCTCATGGTGTCGAGCGTGTGTTTGGCCGAGAACGCCACTGTGGATTTTCGGCAGACCAAATTGAGTTCGGTGGACGTGGACATGGTGGGTAAAGAGGGTGTGGAGATCTTCGTCGAGGGTGAGACCGAACCCGATGTTCTCGTCGAGGACGGGCCGTTGGCCCACTGTCTGGTGACGGGACTGAAGTCGGTGGCCCGAAAGACCTATCGAGTCGAGGTGGCCTTTGATCCGATGCTGGATGAAGGCGTGAACGGCTGCACGATCCTCGTGGGAGGCCCTGCGCGCGTGCGTCGGGTCAATTGCAATATCTACGTTACGGACTAGGAACCTACCTCGGTCTTGAGAGGCGTGCCCCAAGGAAGGGGCCTTACGCCCCTTCCAGGTAACTCTTTTCCTGATACTTCCACGCCGCTCTCACGAAGAAGAGCGAAACGACGAACATGAGCACTGCGTAGAACAGAAACTCGTGTGCGCCGGTGAAGGTATTGATGAACGAGATGATCGCCGTGAGGAAGTTGCCTATCGTGATCGTCAGGAAGAAGAGCCCCATGATTGTGCTCTTCATCGACTTGGGCGCCTGTGTGTAGGCAAACTCCAAGCCGGTGATCGAGACGAGCACTTCGGCGCTCGTGACGATGAGGTATTGAGGAAATTGCCAACCGACCGACACCTGCTGCCCGCTCTCAAGCAACATCTGAATGTAGGCGGCACACACAAAGGCCAACCCCGTGAAGACCATGCCGGTGCCCATTCTTCTCAACGGAGTGACCTTAATCCCGCAGCGCTCAACGAGCGGGAAAAGCACGAAGCTGAAGAGTGGAATGAGGATCATCACCATGATGGGGTTGAGCGCCGCGATCTGCGAGGCCTCAAAGTCGTACCCCATGAAGTGAAGATCCATTTGTTTGGCCTGGAGCACCCACGACGAACCATGCTGCTCAAAGAGCGCCCAGAAGGCCGAGATCCAGATGAACACCGCGAAAATCCGACAGGCCGCCTTGGCTCCATCCACCCGCGTCTCGCCATACTTGTTAATGGCGACATCGAGCCAACTCTGGCCAGGTTTGCGATCACGCTGGTGTGTGACGCTGAAGATCAGAATCGCCCAGAAATCCGTGCTTCCCTCTTTTCCGCTCGGCGGAGCCCTCACATACTGCTTTCGCCCCAGCCAGAAGATGTAGGTCGCAACCGCCATGAGCACTCCGGGCACCGCAAAGGCCACACCGGGGCCATGTTGCGCAAGGAGTTTTGGAATCCAAAGTGTGGAAAAAAACGAACCAAAGTTAACGGAGAAATAGAAAAGCTCGTACACGCCCTTGAGGAGGTTGGAGTTGGTCTTATTGAACTGGTCACCCACAAAAGCCGAGACGCAGGGCTTGATACCGCCAGCACCGACAGCGATGAGAGACAGTCCCAGTGCCAATCCAAAGGTGTTCTCCCAGATGGAAAGAGCCGCGTGGCCCAGACAGTAGAAAAGGCTTACATACAGAATCAGACCGTATTTTCCAAAGAATCGATCGGCCAAGAATCCGCCGATGAGGGGCATGAAGTAGTTGGCGGAGATGAAGAGGTGATAGATCCCCTTGGCGTCATGCGCCGGGAACATCAAATACTGCACCATAAAGACGGTGAGGATGCTGCGCATGCCGTAGTAACTGAAGCGCTCGGCCGCTTCATTGCCAACGATGTACTTGATCTGATTTGGATATCCGGTTTTCATCTGGGATTCTTACCCTTAATCGACGAACAGCGCTACAGAAGTTTTCTTCGGACGAGCTTGAAGTGCGGAAGCCGAAAGAGGAGCCGTGGCGGCGTGAGCTCGGAGAGGATCTCATCGCCAGGGCCGACGGTGATCACGACGGCGAAGGGCCGAATGGGGCGGAAATAGGGATCGGTGACATTGTCATCGGGGCCTGCCTGACGTTCTACGGAAAACCAGCCGTTCACTTCATACCCGCCGTCAAGATCCGTTGTGTGCACACCACGGGCCAGGGCCTCCTCAACGAGAGCCCATCGGGTTTCTTGCCAGCGGAAATAGTCGTGGGTCCCTAAGAGTGAGTAAAGGCCTAGCAGGCCCAATGCGAGCAGCGAAAGGGCGCGCCTTTGACCAATACGGGCCACCGTAGAAAGAAACGGAATGAAAACAAGCATGATCCCGAAGTAATAGCGATCGAAGATCATTTTTCGAAACGCCATGATGACGACGTAGCCGGTGAGAAGTGAAAAGAGAAAGACGAATCGAGAGAAAAACGGGCTCGAGGAGCGAGTCAGGCGCGGGGAAGAAAGGGCCAAAATGGTGAGCACAGCGAGGGCGTACCCCATTAAGGCCCATGGCCAGACCGAGGTGGGGGGGCCGACCTCCTGGTAGTAGGCATCGGTCAGCGTGAGCGGCCCGAGTCCATGGGGGTTGATGATGTTGGTGGAGAATGGAAAGAACTGGTGAAGGTGTTGGCTGATCCCGATGGCGGGGTGGCCCTGGGTGTAGCAATAGAGGACGCCGCCACCGATCCACAGTGTCACCAGCCCAAGCCGCCGTCGGGGATGGCCGGTGAGTTGAAAGCGTCCCAATACGAGCGGAAGAAGAAAGCCCGTCGAATAGATGAGGAGAATGGCGCCTTGATAGAAGAAGGGCATCGTGTTGATGCGCACGAGTGAGCGCAGGGGCTCGGACGCGGCCTGCGTGACATTGCCAGAGTGCCGGCTCCATAAGGCATGGGCGACGATAGGAAGGGCAAAGACGACGAGGTAGGTGGTCGCTGACTTGAGGAAGGGCCCGAGCCTTCGGCGCTCGGGCCAGAGTGCAGCAAGAAGAAGAGCTGGCAAGGCGAGCACACAAAACTGTCGAATCCAAAAGGAGGCACCCAGAATGAGCGCCGAGCTTAAACGTAGAGCAGTGAGGTGCTCCAAGCTCCGAGAGTCCCTGAGCCAAAGGAGAATCCCCAAGAGCATGACCGTGTAGCCGTAATTCTCCGTCATGAAGGAGGTCGCGAAATGGAGAAAAAATGGATTGAGCACGAGCGTGGCCAGCGCCACGCCTCGGGTCCATGGGTCAACGTTGAGCGTGCCCAGGATCTGATTGAACAATAGGATCAGGGCGACTGAGATGATGGCGGTGAGAATGCGGAGCTTTACGTGGGAAAAACCAAAGGCATGGATCCAAAGTGCGCCTACGGCAGCCTGCCCCACCAGGGCTGGCGCAATGGGCACATCGATCTGGAATCGCCCCTTTTCGGCTAATACTTTCGTCACATGGCTATATTGCCAATCATCATTGATCGGAATATCTGCGGTGGGGCGAATCACGACGAGCGCGAAAGCAAACAGACCTATGGCGAAGACAACCGGTCGCACCCGTCAACCCTATTTCCCAAAAAGGGGGTCGTCACCTTAGAAACCGAAGGTGGCTTGGGTCCAGTCGGCGCCTAGCCAATCTCGGGTGAAGGTTCGAAGTGGGGCGGCGTCACTGGAATGGAGAAACGAGTTGAGCATCTGGTCCTGTTTGTCCCACTTAAAGGCGGCCATCTGGGCGCCTGCGCGGAACACTTCCATGGAACGGGCCACATTCCACGCAACGAATTCCTTAAAGGGAGTGTAGCTCTCAAAATAGTTTGGGTCGCCGGCCTTTACGGCCTGGGCCGTCGCGAGCGCGTAGAGAGCAAACTCCAAAACTCCGCTCACGCCATCTTCCCAGCTTTCATTCCAGAGATTGTGGTTCACCTGATCGACGCCTGCCTGGCCGCCATTCACGTAGGCATTCCACTCGTCAAAAACATAAAGAGGCGTGTCATCCCACTCAGTCTGACCGGTGATGTAGGTGCCGAAGCGAAAACCGCGGAGACTCTGTGGTACGTAGCGGGCCACTGCAGATTTCCGAATGTTTGGCTCGACGAGAATCACGGCGCGATCGTCTAAGACAAAAAACCCGTTGGCGCGCTTTCCGGTGTTGTTCATGTGGTTTCGGATATAGGCGTGGATGCCATGAGTTGTTTCGTGGACCAGTGTGATGAGATCGTCGTAGTTGTTGTGTTCGCCGGGCGCTTCGTGCTGCATAACGTCGGTTGTGACGTTCGCCCATTTGGAGTTGGTGTGGTTGTTGAAGGCCCTGAGGCTCGTGAACGAGGGCTCATATTGTGTCGCGCTGCTGGCACTACTGATGGCGACAAGCAGAGTGCAAAAAGCTCTTCGCATGTTAATCTCCGGTTCTTGGTTTGTTGGGGAATGGAAAAAGACTTGAGTTTTGATCGTAACAGTCGGTGTGAAGACTCGTAACGCCGGCCGCGTCAGTGGCAGGTGAGGAGACGTGTTCAATTGTTAAGAGCTCTAATGATGATTTTTCTGTTCTGCTCGGCACTTTTTGCAGAGGAGCGGGTGATCTTGGTTTCGATCGACGGATTCCGGTGGGATTACCTCGATCGCTTTGAGCTTAAGAACCTGCGGTCTGTCGCGCGGGAAGGGGTGAGGGTGAAGAAGCTCCAGCCCGTTTTTCCGTCGGTAACGTTCCCTAACCACTACTCGATCGTGACGGGTCTTTGGGCCGAACACCACGGGATCGTTTCGAACCATTTCAAGGATGCTCAAACCGGCGACGTTTTCACGCTCAGTAATCAACGAGCCGTGGCCTCGTCGCATTGGTGGGGCGGTGAACCGATCTGGGTGACAGCGGAGAAGCAAAAGGTGAGAACGGCCTCGATGTTTTGGGTTGGGAGCGAGGCCTTGATCGGGGGCGTGAGGCCGAGTGATTTTGTGGCCTATGATAAGTCGGTCCCCAATTCATCCCGTGTGAACAAGGTGCTCGAATGGCTCGACAGACCACTGGAATCGCGCCCGCGCTTTGTAACGCTTTATTTTGATGTGGTTGATACCGCCGGGCATCAGGAAGGCCCGAACTCGAGGCTCGTGGAAGCGGCTGCCGCCGCAGTCGACAGTGCCCTGGGTGAGCTCTTCCAGGGGCTAAAGAGGCGATCGCTTTGGGAATCGACGGTGATTATTGTTGTCTCCGATCACGGTATGGCCGAGGTACTCCCCGATCACAGAGTGGTCTTTGATCCCAAAGGGGCTGAGGTCCTCGGCCGTGGCCCCTTTTTGCAGATCTGGCCCGCGGGGCCCGTCCAGAAATACATCAAGGTGATACAGGTTCCAGCGCATACGCGCCTGTACCGAAAGGGCCAATTTCCCAAGAGGTGGCACTATGAAAAGAGTCCCCGCATCGCCCCCATTCTGCTGATTGCGGAGGAGGGTTGGTATATCGAGTTGGGCCAGAAAAAGTCGGCAGGTGTCATTGGGGCTCATGGCTACGACAATGCGTTGGCCTCGATGCAGGGGGCCCTTGTGGCTCGCGGGCCGTCGCTCAAAAAGGGGGTCGTTGAGACCATGCCCAATTTGGTCATCTACAATGTGTTGTGCCGCCTCCTGGGCCTTAAGCCCGCCCCCAACGATGGCGGGAATCCCGACGTGCTTCTCAAGCGTTAAGAGATCTGCCAAGTATGTCAGGTCGCCTGTCATAGAGATCGGAAAAAGGCCCGTTGGTTGCCTCGCTGTTTGGCCCCCATTAAGCTAGAGAACTCAAACGGGCGAGTGGCATGGGGATTGCTTTGATAACAGGCATGAAGGTTTTGTTGATCGCGTTTCTGCTGTCTTCTCCTCTTTGGGCCGACACCTATCACTTCTATTTCAGTTCTCAGGAAAAGAAGGAAGCCGAGGGCAAGACGGGCGAGGACGCTGAGGAGGAATCCCATGCCGACTCCCCGGAAAAAACCGATTCCGATTCCCCCACCGCCGGGGCCGATGCCGCTCTTCCACAACAAATCATCATTAACAACATCAACACTAACAATAATGAAAACCGCAATGACTTGAACGCGCCACTCACCGCGCAAACGCCTGCCGAGTCAGCGGAGCCGCAGGGCATAATCGACGCTCGAACGGGAGAGCGAATCCTTGAGAATGTCGAGCCACCTACAAAACGAGTGCGAGTGCGTGTGACCGCGGGGATTCACGCAGGCGATTGGGGAATGGGGGGCGTCGCCACCGCGGGAGCGAGTTTCCACTTGAGTCGGATGCTTGCGCTCGACCTTTTTGCCGCGGCGGTCGATCCGTGGGTGGGCCACCCGTGGAATGATACGAAGGGTGTTGGTGGAGAGGTCATCTTTACGCCTGTCAGGGTTCCGTTTAATCGCAACCGTGATCTGATGGAGCTCAGCATTCTTGTGGGGCAGGGGACACGGTTTCTGGATTCGTACGGGGGCGGCCGCGCGTCTATAAGCGGCCCCGAACGGTCGGCCTTTATTCTGCAGATCAACGGGAACCTGCGGACCAACGTGAACTCAGATCATGACTTCGCCTTGCAGGCCGGTGCGCTCATCAACATCTAAGAGCTGTCTCAAGCGATTCATTGACGGACCGCCTTAAGGATTCGTATCCTTTCGACATTACTGGGGCGTCGACAAGCGGTAAGTCACTGGATTTTGATTCCAGGCATCGGAGGTTCGAATCCTCCCGCCCCAACTCAACCTCCCGCCTCAAACTACCGATCTATTAGTACCGGGACCCCCATGGCCGTTATAGAAGCCTCAAATATTTGGAAGAGATACACACCTACGGACGACCCGGTATTGCGGGGCGTTAGTTTGCGTGTAGAGAGCGGCGAGTTTGTTGCGATTGCTGGCAGCAGTGGAAGCGGGAAGTCCACGCTCCTTTCCATCCTCGGCTGTCTCGACTTTCCCACAGACGGCGACTTTCTGTTGGATGGCATCGAGATTAAGAAACTCTCCGATCGTGACCTCACCCGCGTGCGGGCTGAGCGGATTGGGTTTGTCTTTCAGCGATTCAATTTGATCCCCACCGCTACGGCGCTTGAGAATGTCGAATACCCGATGGTGGTCCTCAAGCTCGGAGCCCGGGAGCGAAAAAGACGGGCGTTGGATGCGCTCGAACAGGTGGGACTCAAAGACTTCACAGGGCGTTTCCCACTCGATCTCTCTGGTGGGCAGCAGCAGCGTGTGGCGATTGCTCGGGCCATCGTGAAGAGTCCCAGCATTATCTTTGCCGACGAACCAACGGCCAGTCTCGATCACCACAACGCCGAGCTGGTTCTTCAACTCATTCAAACTCTCAATCGAGAGAACAAAACCACATTCGTGTTTTCAAGCCACGATCCGGCCGTCCTCAATTTCGCCGAGCGACGGCTCTTCTTGAGTAGTGGTATCTTTGTCGAGGAGGGGAGGCAACATGTGGCTTAAGGTGCGCCTCGCCTTTCGAAACACCTTTCGGCACCGTCGGCGCACGATCCTCAATCTGTCGATGATTGGCGGTGGCGTGGCGATGCTCCTCGTCTTTGAAGGCTTCGTGCAGCGCTTGGTCTATGGCCTGAGAGAAACCACTATTCGCACCCAAACGGGCCACCTCCAGATCGCTAAGGCAAGTTACTGGACCAAAAGCATTAAGAACCCCAAGGACACGCTCATTCCGCGTTACGAGGCGGTGCTCGCAGAGATTCGCAAGAATCCGCACGTGAGATACGCTTCGGGCCGCCTCAATTTCTTTGGCCTTCTGGCTAAGCGCGAGCGCAATGTGAGCGCGCAGGGGGTGAGCTTCGATCCGAATATCGAAAAATCCCGAGCTAAGAGCTTCCACTACACGTCAGGTCACACGCTCTCCAGTGAGAACCCCTATCAAGTGACGCTTGGGTTTGGGCTTTCAAAAAAGATCGGCGTCAAGGCCGGTGACTCGATCGTGGTGATGACCCAGACCTACGACGGAGTGGTGAATGCCATCGACATGGAGGTGAGTGGGATCTTTCGCACCGCGATCAGTGATTTTGATGACAATACATTCTTGATTACACTCAAGGCCGCGCAGAAATTACTCGACACGAAATCTGTGGAGAGCATTGTCGTGGGCCTCGACAGCACATCCTCCACGCTTCCTCTGCGGGCCGAACTCACAACACTTCTTTCAAAGTCTCGGCCAGAGCTCACCATTCAACCGTGGTACAAGATGGCGAAGCTCTACGCCCAGGTGGCGGGGTTTAACCGAGTCCAAAATCGCATGTTCCAGGCGATCATTCTCAGTCTCGTTCTGCTCTCCATCCTCAATACGATCGGCATGTCGGTTTTTGAGCGGACGGCTGAAATCGGCACGCTGCGTGCTTTAGGCGAGAGCCGTTGGGGAATCGTTCTTCAGTTTATTCTCGAGGGAATGGTGCTCGGAATTCTTGGCGGGATCGTAGGTTGTATTCTTGGCTCAGGGCTTGCGGCTCTCATCAATTGGAGTCAGTTCCGCGTGGTCTTACCCGGCGCCAGCGCGCCGCTCACGATTCAGGTCATTCTCACCTGGGCTTCGGTGAAGGGGGGTGCTGGGCTTGCGATCGCAACATCCACTTTGGCCGCAGTCATCCCAGCTATTCGCGCGAGCCGTATGAAGGTGGTAGACGCTCTGCGGTAACTGGTTACAGCGAGCCAATGTGCGCCCGAAACTCTCCGACAATTCGGCTGGCATGGGTGAATCGTCCAAAATCCGAAGATTCGCCTCCCAAGAACAGATCTCCTGCCAAGGAGATTTCAAGATGAGGGGAGAGCGGGAAGAGTATTTTCGGCTGAAGGAGCCCGCTGCCGTCGTGCGGGAGATAGCTCGAGATCAACTCCCATTCGATCTGAGAAGTGAGTGTTCCCGCCACCCGGATGCTGAGCTGTTCTTTGGTGTCGGCCCCCGCGTTTGCGAGCGATAGTGTGCGCACGCTCGTAGAAACCTGAAATCCAACCTGCCAGGTTTCCCGCGGCATGTCCCACCCCACCACACCTATCCACGTCGGACTCACGCTCCCAGACAAACTCGCGGGTGCTACTACCTGGTATTGCTGGTCGGGACGGAAGAGAAACTCTGAGCGCAAGACACTGCCGCCGAGATCTGTGCTCGACGACAATCCCAGCGAGTTCATTCGGTAGAAGGGGCGCGTGATCATCACAGAGGGCCCCAGCTGACTCACAAACGGTGGGTTGCGATCGAGGCCGTTGAAATAAAACGCCGCAAGGCTCGTCGCACCCAACGCGTGGGTGACGCGAGCGCCGAATTCATGAGTCCAGGACGGCGGCACCCTTTCAGTCGAAACGGCGACCGGGAGTGCGCCGAACGCGGATTGAAAAGGAAAAGCGAACGGACTTCCGGGTTGCGCGATGCGAGAGAGTGTAGGCGATGGACAATAGATCAGTTGGAGGGAGGAACCGCTCACGATGTACTTCAGGTTCAAAAGAGGAATCGTGAGACGATTGGCCTCCAGATCACCCAAACCCAGTTCCGAAAGATCCTTTGAGTTCACCATGTCGGCGAAATAAAAGCCAAACGCTTCTCCCCAGACCACCTGCTGCCACCCCGCCTTAAGGAAGACCGGGCCCGTCTTAAAACCAACGAAGAGATCGCGCAGATCCACCAATGAATGGTCCTGCACCGAGAGGCCTTCTGCCTGCAGGCGGAAGGAGCCCTCGAATTGGAGGTGATCTGTGGAATATTTTTGGAAAAACCCCAAGCGGTGGCGGTGGCTCTGATAGCCATTTCCATCGTACGTTCCCCGCGCCTCGAACCGTGTCTGGAAACTGCTCTGTGAGGCTAATAGACACGATGAGAGAAGGAGGCTACTCCACCAGGCTTTCTTTATCGAAGAATGAGTCATCCAAGACTTCGCGGTGATAGGCGCTGTAGATGAGGAGGCTTTGCTTGTTAGGATCGATAGCATCTTTGATCAAAACCCTGGTCAGCCGTTTGGCACCCAGGATGTCTTTGGCTTCCGAATACTCACCAGTCTTTAAGAGTTTGCCGGAAATAGCATAGAATTCAGCGCGGATTGGTTGACCCTCGCGTGTGGTCACGAGGCGGACGTGACGGTAGGCTGCCGTTTTTGAGTTAGCGGTGAGAAAAAGGCGCACCTCCTTCTTATCCGCGCGTTCAATCTTGGCCGAGTAGTCGCGGGCAAACTGGGTGCGGGCAATGTCGCCATTAGAGACTTCGCCCGTGAGCCGCCCCTGTAGGCTCACCTGGGTGGGGCGCTTCAGCGAGGGCAGAAACATCCACAATGTGCTGGCCATGAGAAGTTTACGGCCTGCAAGCCGGGCGGGCGCAATCGTCTCTACCAGAACGGACCGCCCCTCCTTGGAGAAGACCCGGTAGATATTTTCCCTCAGAAGCTGTTTGCGCAGATAGTCCTTCACGTTTACTTGAAACGAAAACGTCCCGGTGGGGGCTCGGAACTCGTCCACGATTTTGAGCAACCTGGCTCCAGTCATCTTGGGCGCTGGTGAAGCGTGTGTGATTATTGAAAAAAGGAGGGCAACGAGCAGAGGTCTGAGGAGGGTGTTGAACATCCTTTTCATTTTACCGCCTTCTCGGCTTGATTCGATGTGTCGTTTTCGATATTGGTTTGGAGTGGTTTCCCCCTTTTCCAACATATTGCGCGTGGTTTTGCCCACGTTCCTGGTGATGTATGCCTTCGCGGGAGGGGCTTTCAACGTAGAGCCGCGTCATCGGCAGGTTTTTGGGGATAAGAACTACTTTATGGAGCTTTGGTTTGATGGCAATCCGGCGTTGCCGCGTCAGTCGCTCATTCCGTACTTGAGATTTCAGGGTGAGCTCATCTCCGACAAGACCACGCGGAAAGTGACCGGGTATCTTGCGCGTCGCATGGGAAAGCCCACCTACCACCTCCGAGTTGGCCATGAAATCTGGGAGGGGGCGCTCAAGACTGTCCCCGACTCGTGCGATGGATTTCTGGAAATTTCCGATCTTCGGACGGGGCGCGCCGTGTCGCCCGCTCGCCTCAAAGCCGGCTTTTGTGCCGATATCTAAATCCAACTCAGGGATTAAAGATGCGCGACTTTCAACAGATTCCAGCCGCCATAGGGTGAAGGTTCAATAGTCAAATTGTCGCGGACCGCGTTGAAGGAGGATCTGCGGGCCAAGAGTGTGACGCGCAGTTGAGTCTCCAGGGTGGCTAAAGCTTGGTCATAGATTTCCTTAAGCCATTCCGCCGACGGCGACACGACAATCGCCGAAGGAGCGTCTACGAGAGGAAATTCACGTGGCCACAGATAGGGATTGGTCGGGGGCTGAATGACGCTGATTAATGAAAAATGCGATTCGGCGCCCGCGGGTCGGAGCTCGACCTCGATCGGAAAACTGCGTTCCCACTGGGCCTTCAGGTTGAGAGCGAGTTCCTTGAGGCCCTCTTGATAGCTCAGAGCGAGTTTCTTCAGGCCCAGGCCGCCGCTCCCCCGGGTTGATGGCTTGGGATTGAGAAGTACCATTAGATTTGCAGAGGTGAGAGCCAAATCCTTGGCCGACAGAGAATCGATTAGCCTGCGGCGCACGTCGATCAGAGGGTCGGGGCGGACCCCGTTGGCGCGCAAAACGATGAGCTGATTGAGAGGGCGTTGCACGGGGCGAGTCCCTTTCTGGAGTAACATGGTGGGGAGATCCTCGCTCAGGTCGTAATCATCCGACAGTGCCCTCTGCACTCGCTTCGTGCGATCTCTGGTGGCCCGGATGATCAGATGAAGGTTCGCGTTGAGCGGGTCGTGGTACAGAGGAGAGGGGTCGAGCTGCCACTCATCATTCGAAATCTGGATCGTGTGAAAGGGGCCCAGGAGATGGTGATTCGGTCCGGAGCGACTGGGCCAATACTCGGGGCAGGCCAGTGTGTGAAGAAAAAGCGGAGCGGGTTCGGAAAACGAAAACTCAAGGAGGCGATCGTCCACCGCTCGAATGGCTATGGGGCGAATGAATGGGGGGCGAGCGCTGGAAATTTCGCGGCACGGGATTTTCTGGGATCGGAATCGGCTCGTGAGATCCTCGGCCACCTCCTTCGCCGTGAGAAAGTGGCCGTCAAGGCCGCGGCAATCTTTCATTCTCACTCTCAAAATATGTGGATTCTCAAATTCCCACGAGGAGGCCATGGCGGGCTCAACGGTGACTCTTCCATCCGAAAATCGGAAGCGGGTCAACCCTTCGTGGAGGAGTTGAAAGATCGCAGGATGATTGATGGCGCCTTCGATATTGCTCGGCAGGGCTGATGTATTCCACGTGATCGTCCGTTCAACCAGTTTTGGTGGGCGGGAAATCGTGTTGTGGCAAGACGAGGCGGTTGCGATCGCGACCGTCAAGAAAAAAAACTTTGTGATCTCTGCCATTTCCGAATCGAGTCTAACATGAAAAGGTTTGACCGGGTCTAAGCGCTTTGTTAAAAGCACAACAGTTTCAAGCGGTTTAGAAAATAATTCTTACATCAGGAGGCTAAATGAATAAGGCGGAATTAGTTGATCAGTTGACGGCGGAGTTGGGTCTGACGAAAGCCGATTGCGAAAGAGTTTTGGATTCTGCGATCGAGAACATCAAGAAGACTGTGAAAAAAGGCGGTGATGTGACGCTAGTGGGATTCGGCACCTTCACCCGTTCCAAGCGCAAAGCTCGCATTGGTCGTAATCCGCAGACCGGTAGCGAGATCAAGATTCCGGCTTGCACTGTTCCGAAGTTCCGTCCGGGGAAGGCTTTCAAGGAGTTCTTGAACTAAGAGTTTCAACGGGGAAGAGAGAGCCGCGCGGCATCTCGTACGGCTAACATGTGGGCTCTCTCTTCGCCTCCGAACGTTCCCGTTACAATATCTTCTAATTTATAGCGTGCCTGACTGAAAATCGGTTCAGCTTTCGCGCAGTGCTGAACCAGAAACCGCGTGCCTCCTCGTTCGTCAATGGCCGCCCAATGGCCTGGTGCAATGACGAGTAAGATGCGATCGGAAACGGGATCCCGATAGCCCTGGATTCTCTGCAGGGGAGACCGTTCGCGGACGAGTGCCGCCAGTTCTCCGGCCAGCCGCAGTGGCGCTGAGAGAACAACGATCCCCTTCAATTTCTGGACTGCCAAAAGCGAACTCACAAACTGGGCGGTGTAATATTTTTTCAGCGGCCCCGTAACCGGCGGGGGCAAGTCGGCAATTATGATATCGAAGCGTCCATCCTGCCTTTGTAACCAATCAAAAGGAGTGGCAACCACAGTCTTGGTGCGAGTACTTCGCATTGAATCAAGATTGTAGGATCGGAATACTGCGTTCTCGCGGGCCAACCTTTGGAGCGCACGATCTGGGTCGATGACTTTGACGTGTCGCACACTCTTCAAGGCGAGCAGATTTCGTACAATCATTCCATCTCCCCCGAAGAGGACCAGTGCATTTTCTAGGAGCTGTTTGTTGTGTTCGGCCAGCGCAGTGGGAATGGCGGTGGTGCACGAGTGGCGTTGGATCTCCGAAGCGCTGACAAATCGAGGCACGCCGTTCACCAAAAGAGTGTGTCCGGTGCTGAAGCTCGATGTGGGAATTGCCACCAGTGAGTAACGGTTGTTGGTTTGATCGCTGACCCAAGCATTTGAAGGAAGCAGGAATGCAGCTGCGGTCAAGCCCAACAGGGCCAGTGATCCCAAGCTTGCCCATGTGTTTCTGAGTGCCCACCAGGTTGTGACGAGCGAAAAGGCCATGGTTGAGAGGCCGATCAGGGCGGCCATAGTAGTGTGAGGGAGCGCGTGGAGGTCGCCCAGGTGGAAGAGTCCGGTGAAGATGAGAAGAACAGTGCCCAGCGGGAGCGCCCTTTGCGGAGGAGTGAGAAGAGTGCGCACGAGAAAGAGTGCTGAGAATGTGGTGAACAGGCCTAAAGCGCCGGCGTGCAGCAGAACGAGGCGCGTGATGGGGAGAATCGCCGTGAGGGTGGCACCTGAAAGGAGCAGCTGGTGAAAAGGGGGAAGCCGTTTGGGCTTTATTATCGTCGATAAAATGAGAGCGGTTGCGGCCACCAGGCCGACCAGTGCGAAGCTTTGGCTCGAGCGAGCAGAGTAAGGGATGACGCTAGCGGCGGCTGTGATCCACAAGGCGCTCGCTAGGAGTGTGAAGATTCTGGACATAGGGGGTTCAAAACGGCCCAAAGGTTGTGTGCGAAATGGGCGGCGAAAAGGGCGCCCGTTGTAAGGCAGAATTCCGCCCAGTTGTGTCCCGGGGGGAACACGAGGAGAAAAGCGAGCGGAAGAAGTACCGGGAGAGCTGTGAATCGTGCATCGCCCGAAATCTTCGGAAGGAGAAGCCCGTGTGCCACTCCCACGGAAATGAGCCAAAACAGAGGCAGAGTCGACGGGTAAAGCGCAAGACTCAGGCACGCGAGCGTCAGCCACATGAGGGCGAAGGGTCGGAGCGAGGGACGGGAGACGAGTTGGCCGGTGCCCAGGCCGATGAGGGCGAAGGCCAGGAGGCCGATGGGGCCTAGGCGGTCCAAAAGGGGGATGAGCGTGCGAAAAATGAGCGCGGTCTGGACGCCGGTGGCGATCAGATACGCCAAGCGAGAGAGGGTGATCATACGATTTTTTGGGGGGACTTTTACAAGTATAACACGGTAGGGTACTGAAATCGGAGTGGTTTTCTGGCTCAAAATTATCGCGACCTTCGTCTGGATCTTCTTAGCATCGTTTCTCATCACCCCCGTCATATTCCTGTTCTTCAATCGTCTCGAATTTCTTTCTCGGCTGGTAAAGGTGTGGGCCTGGGGAGCTCGGGTGATAGCTGGGGTTCGGGTCAACAGAGAAGGAGACCCGCTGCCCGAGGGGAAGCCCTATCTCCTTTTTGCGAACCATCAGAGCGGTTTTGACATCATTGTCTTTTCAACGGTCACGCCCAATAAAGCCACCGTGGTGGCCAAGCGTGAGCTCAAGAAGATCCCGGTCATCGGCTGGTTCTTCACTCGAGGCGGGGCGGTGCTCATCGATCGGAGTGATCGGGCCCAGGCGATCAATGATCTCAGTGATGCGGCAGCGCGAGTTGCTCGCGATGGTCTCGGGGTAGCGTTTGCCCCGGAAGGGACTCGAAATCCCACAGCCGAGCGACTACTCCCCTTCAAGAAGGGTGGGTTCTATCTCGCCGTGAAGGGGCAGTTCCCCATCTATCCAGTCGTTTGCAGTCGTATTCGTTCGGTTGTCAGTTTTGAGGAGCGACGTTTGGGGCCGGGACAGGTGACGCTTAGGCGCTTGCCTCCAATTGAGACCAAGGGCCTTACAGCGGATGACATTCCCGCGTTGATGGAGCGGGTTCACCGCATTATGCAGTCTGCCTTCGAAGACTTGAACAGGTAGGAAAAATTTTCCTAACTAGGAAAAAATGGCTCTCTTGGGGTGAGGGAAGGGGGCCTCACAGCCTGGCGGCGAATTGGCCCGGTGTTTGCAATCTCTCTTATCGGTTAATCGCTTCTCAAACTTGAGAGGTCTTCACATGGACAAAGGAATATTCACAGCTCTTTCGGGCGGCATTGCCAAGGGACATGAATTAGAGCTAGTGGCCAACAATCTGGCCAACGCCAACACCCCGGGCTTTCGGCGCGATGTTGGCACGTTCAATGAATACATGACTGAGCTAAGGCGACAGGATTCGGTCGAGGGACTTCAGCGCGAAATCACAGCCGAGACGCTCCTGGACGGTCGTCCCGCCGGAGACAAGAGCTTCGTTGAGATGGATGGCACCTACACAAGTTTCAAACAGGGCACTGTGTATCGCACCGGACGAAGTCTTGATGTAGCGATCGAGGGCAAGGGATTTCTCGAGGTGCTGACACCTTCGGGCATTCGATACACACGACAGGGCAACCTCTCATTGGGAGCCGACGGCACGCTGGTCACCGCCAATGGGTACCCGGTCTTGAGTGGTCGTAGGCAAAAAGCAGGGGAGGGTGCCTTTGGAGATCAAGAGGCCCAGGGGCGCGTGATCACTTTGAAGGAGGGTGATGTCCGAATTGCCGAGGACGGTAGTATCTATCAGAACAACGCCCCCATTGGCTCATTGTCTGTCGTCGAGTTCAAAGAGGATCAATGGCTGGAAAAGGTGGGTAACGCTTATTTCCGAAACGTCCACCCCGACAACGCCAATGACACCACGGAAAACACGAGAGTTCATCAAAGCTTTTTGGAAGGCTCGAATGTGAACGCAGTCAGTGAGATGACCAAACTCATTGAGATCACACGAGCCTATGAGTCGCACATGCAGGCAATTAAGACCTATCAAGACATGGATAAGAAATCAGCTAACGACATTGCAAAGGGGTAATGAATGGTTGGCGCATTAAAGACGGCTGCCTCAGGGATGGAGGCCCAGCTTTCCCAGATTGATCATATCTCAAACAACATCGCCAACGTGAACACGACCGGCTACAAGCGTTCGCGGGCCGAGTTTCAGGACCTTCTCTACGAGACGACGCAGGAACCAGGGGCCAACACCTCCGCACTCACCCAATCGCCGCTGGGGATTCAACGGGGGATGGGAGTTCGGGTGGCCGGCACGCAGAGAAACTTTGAGATGGGGGCGCCGACACACACGCAGCGCGATCTCGACATGTTGATCCGAGGCGAGGGGTTTTTTGTCGTTCAGCTGCCCAACGGCCAGGCCGCATATCGTCGTGACGGCACTTTCCACAAAGCGCCCTCGGGTCGAGTGGAAACTGTGGAGGGGTATCCGCTCCTTCCCGAGGTCACTATTCCGCCCAACGCAAAGACGATCCAGGTTTCGGAGGAGGGGGCTATTCACGCCGTGATCTCCGAGATGGAAAAGGTCCAAATTGGCCAGGTTCAGCTCGCCACCTTTGTGAACAATGGCGGACTCAAGGCCATGGGGAAAAACCTTTATCTGGAAACGGCGGGCAGCGGAGCCGCGAATCTGTCGAGCCCCGGTGATGGCGTCACTGGGCATGTGATGCAACACTTTCTCGAGTCATCAAACGTTGAGGTGATGCGCGAGATGACCGACATGATCGCCGCCCAACGCGCCTATGAGATGAACTCGAAAGTCATTCAAACGGTGGACCAGATGCTCCAACACACGGTGAACGTGCGATGATTTTGGTTTTTCTCTTCAATACACTCCTGATGGCCGGTCCCCATCCGCTTGAGAAGGCGATTCGGGAAAAGGGTTGGTGCACCCACGGCCTGGGGATCGAGAAATTGGCGACTTCTCGTCGGTGGATCTCGACTCCCGCTGAAAGAGTGGTCGTTCTCACGGATCCGCCCATTGGGACCGTGCGATTTGAGGTGGCGGGAACGCATGTGAGCGGCACGGCTTACGTCACGTGTCGGGAGATGGTGGCGGCAGCCGTTAAGGATCTTGGGCCCGGCGAGGCGTTCACCCCCGAGAATGTGAAATGGGTGGAAAACGATGTGGCTTTTCTCTCGCGATCGGGGTTTTTTCGCGCCCCAGAGGAGTTGCGGAATCTGGAAAGCCGAGGGTTCATTCGCGCGGGCACCGTTCTCTCACGGATGCAGGTGCAGAATGCCCGTTGGGTCGTCGCTGGCTCGCCGGTCGAAATAATTCACCAGGGGCCGAGTCTTAAGATCACAGCACGTGGCAAGGCCCTTCAGTCTGGGAGCCGCAATGATTGGATTCGAGTTGAGAATTTTCAAACCCACAAGATGGTTCTGGCTCAGGTGGTACAGCCTTCAACAGTGATGACCCGAGGAAGCCATGCTGCGAACTAGAGCCTATCTCAAAAACCCTTCTACTCGGTGCGACCAAAATGACCTGCCTCGTCGTCCTCCGCGTTCGGCTCCTCGACGTGCCCAGAGGGCACGCCTCCGGGGCCTCTCTTGTGCGTCCTCGATCCAGGTCATTTTGGTTCGCCCCTCCCAACGAAGGGTTTTTGAGATAGGCTCTAGCCTTGTTTTGATTCTTCTTCTCATTGGATGCGCCTCCGAGCCAGTGGCAATGGCGCCGCAGCCAGAGCGCAAGATTGCGGTTGAGAAAAAGACGGTGACCCGCGAGCCAGGGGCCATCTGGACAGAAGCGAGCAGTTGGAATGCGTTGTTTACCGACCTGATGCCTCGCAAGAGCGGCGATCTTCTGAAAGTGAGATTCAGTGACAGCTTCCGTATGTCTATGATGAAGCGGCTGAAGAAGGATCTGGCCAAAGGGAAGTTGGATTTGGCGATGGATGACGCTGATTTGGCGCTCCAGATTCAAGAGGTCTATCCGAATGGCATCTTCTCGGTGACGGGCGACAGAAAGATTCGATTCGCCGACGAGCATGTTCAGCTTAAGGTGGCTGCAACGGTGAGGGAAAAGGACCTGGCTAAGGATGACAGCCTTTCTTGGGATCAACTCTACAATCTCAATTGGACCATCACGGCGGGGGACAAGACATGACGGGGGCTTTGAGATTTGCCCTAGTATTTCTCATTTCGAGTGTGGCCCTCGGGGTCCGCATTAAAGACATCGCATCTTTACGGGGCGCTCGAGACAACCAATTGATCGGTTACGGAGTTGTGGTGGGCCTCAACGGTTCGGGTGACAAGGCCGGTTCCGACGGCAGCAACGCCGTCATGGGCCAGTTTTTGAAAGGCATCGGCGTCGATGTGAAGAACCATGCGATGGACACCCGCAATGCCGCGGAGGTCATGGTGGTGGCGACACTCCCTCCCTTTTCCGCGGTTGGCACAAAACTCGATCTGACGGTGTCTAGCATCGCGAATGCAACTTCGCTTGAGGGTGGCGTCTTGATGATGACACCGCTCAAGGGAGCCGATGGCATTGTTTACGCCATCGCACAGGGCAAGGTTATAGTCCATAAGCGAAAAGACAGTCGGGGGGCGCTTTTGAGTCAGATCATGTCCAGTGGAACGGTCTATCAAGGTGGCCTTCTCGAAAAGAGCGTGCCGTTTGAGGCGCCCAAGATGATCAGCTTCAATCTCCTTCACCCCGACTTCACGACCTCAGCTCGCATGGCCATTCGGATCAACGAGGAGCTGGGGGGCAAATACGCCACAGCCAGCGATGCCGGCCGAGTGGACGTGATTTCACCCTACGATTTTGAAGGGACAAGCGTTGAGATCGTGGCTCTTCTTGAGAATATCGATGTGGAGGCGGATCACAGGGCGCGAGTTGTTGTGAATGAACGTACGGGCACCGTGATTATGGGTGATAAGGTGACACTGGCCCCCGTGGCAATTGCGCACGGGAACCTGCGTCTTGAGGTGGCGAATCCGATCGCGACCGTCGCACCGAAAGATAAGAGCGTGGCGCTTCTCACCAAAGGGGCGACGATCGCTGACATCGCCAATGGGCTCAATGAGTTGGGGGCATCACCTGATGATCTGGTTGTCATATTGAATTCCCTTAAGAGCTCGGGCGCCCTCATGGCTGAACTGGAGACGCAATGACGATCGATCACACCACTGCGACGGCGGGTCCTGGCAACACCGACAAACTTTGGACCGTCTCGCGTCAATTCGAGGCTGTTTTTGCTAACCAAATGATCAGCGCCATGAGAAACACCGTGATGAAAGACGGGTATGTTCCTGAAAGCCATGCGGAAAAGATCTACCAGTCGATACTTGACCTGGAGCACGCGGAGCGCATTGCTGCGACGGATCAATTGGGTCTGGCCAAGATTATTCACGAGCAATTATTGCGGACACAAAACGGCGGATGATAAAATTAAAACGAGTTATCCCTCCGGGAGGAAACCATGAAAATCAATACAGTTGACGGAGGCCAGGCGGCCATTCTCGAGGTGCAGGGCAGGGGACGGTCGAAGGCGACCATTGAACCAGCGGTGAAGGAGTCCCAAGGCGCGCGGGCCGGCTCAAGCCAGGTTGAAATCTCCGATAGGGCACGGTTGATGAAGACCGCCTTTGACTCAGCGAAAGGGGCACCCGACTATCGCGAAGCCAAGGTGAATCTCCTCAAAGCCCAAGTAAAAGATGGTACGTACCGAGTCGATGCCGACACGGTCGCCGAGAAACTCTTAAACGATCATCTCGAAACCGATTTCGGGAAGAATAATATCTAGTTTCGTTCTTCCTTAACCTTCTCTCCTTATGACTATCGACGCTCTTTGCAACGCCGAGCTGGCGTGTCTGGAAGCACTCTACCAGTGTTTATTGCGCGAACGGGACTGCCTAGTACTGTACAGGACCGAGGATCTTCTTGAGAACAATGCCAGAAAAGAATTCTTGATCTCAGAACTGACGGATGTGAGAGAGGAGCGTCGAGGAATTATCAGCGACGAAGATCTCAAGGGCGACCCGGTTTACGTCGCTTGGTCCGAAAAAAATGGACGACTTTTTGACCTCTGCTCCAGCAACCACGGCTTTATCGAGCGATCGCTTGGGCGCCAGGCCCAACTCCTCGACAACCTGAGAAAACTCATGGGAGGGCCGGCCATCTACTCCAAGCAGGGCGAATTCGCCCACACGCCCTCATCGGGGCGAGTAGTTGCGGGCCGGTACTAGAAACCTATGGCGATAAACGACATTTTCGATATTGGCCGTCAGGGTATTGAGGCCAACCGACGGGCTCTCACGACTACGAGCCAGAACGTGGCCAACGCCAACACCCCAGGATATAGCCGCCAGCGAGCGGTCTTTCAGTCGGACGCGCGATCCGCTACTGGTGGTGTCATGCTCGGGGGCGGTGTCAAGATTGAGAAGGTGATGCGAATTCACAACGATTTTGTTCAGGGCCAAATCATGGAAGAGGCCAAGAATCACGGCGGCCTCAGGGCACGCTCCGAAGGACTGATGCGAATCGAAGGCCAGGTCAATGAGCGCGGCCGTGATCTCGCCGAGCGGGTGAACAATTTTTTCAACGCCTTCCGCGAACTGTCCACGAATCCGGAACAGGCAACACTCAAACTCAACGCCGCCAATGCGGCCGAGGATGTCGCCCGAAGTTTTCGCAGCGTCATTCAATCGCTGGAGACTCTGAAGAACGAAGCTGATTTGAACCTCATGGGGCAGGTGGGCGGTGTGAATCAACTCACCCGCGAAGTGGCCACTTTGAATGAACAGATTGCGTTAAACCAAGCTGTTCGAGGGGAGCCCAACGAGCTGCTTGATCGACGAGAAGAGATCTTAAGACAGTTGTCTGGGAAAGTAGGATTTCAAACCTACTATGACGATCGGGGTATGGCCACGATCGTCTCGGGGACCGCCGTGCTTGTGCAGGGCACTCAGGCGAACGAACTGGAAGCTGTCCGAAGCGCCGCCAGAGGGACGAAGACCGAAGGCAGTGTCGAGATCATGATGGTGGATCGGATGGGGAATCGAAATATTCCCGTGCGGGTGGAGGACGGTGAGATGGGCGGAATGATGCACATCCGCGACAACGTGATCAATCCCATTCTTTCCCAAGTCGATGCGGCCGCGTTTGAATTCAGCCAGCAAGTGAATGCCGCCCATACCGTTGGAGTCGCGGACGGTGAGACCTCCGTTGGGGCTATTTTTGATCCTATCGAAAACGCCTCGGGTGCCGCCGGTCGAATTCAGATCAATTCCCTCATCAAGGACAACCCCGATGCGATCGTCGGTGGGTTGAGCCAAGGCCCAGGCGATAACCGGGTGGCTCTGTCCATCGCAGCCATCGGCGAAAAGACGGTGATGCCCGAATTTTTTGGAGGGCAGAAGGGCGACACGCCCAGGCTGACTCTCACGGAAAGCTTGAACTCCACCATGGGCTTCCTGGGGGCTGAAACCCAGCGCGAGCGACAGGCCTTTGAGAGCAGCGATCGGATCATGAGCCAGCTCAACAACTACCGGGAATCGGTGTCGGGCGTCTCTCTCGAGGAAGAGGCCATTAACATGATCCAGTATCAACATGCCTTCAACGCCGCCGCCAAGGCCACCAAGGTGGGTGATGAATTGCTCCAGACGATTCTCAATATCAAGCAGTAGCCATAGAGGTGTGACATGCCAACCAGAGTCTCCACCAATCAAATCTACACGGGAGGGCTTGAACACATTTCGCAAGCGAGAGGCCACGAGCTTTCGAGCGCCGAGAAGGCTCAGACCAATAAGGAGGTCAATCGGCCGTCGGACGCACCAGCAACATGGGTGAGGGCGTCGAACTTAAAGGATGGCCTTTCGACGGGCGATAACATCCAGAGGAATGTTGTCATCGCCAACCACTTCATGACCGCCGCGGACACGGCACTCACGCAGCTTCAGGAATTCATTCAACGAACCCAAGAACTTGCGATCTCCGCGGCCGATGGGAACGCAAGACGCGACATGATTCTCAAGGACGCCCAGGGGCTTTGGTCGTCGGTGCTTCAGACAATGAATTCGCGCTATGGCGATCGTGGTCTCTTTGGGGGCTTTCAGACGAAGGCGCCGGCATTTGACGCTGAAGGGAATTTTCTCGGTGACAACAACGCCATTAGGATAGAAATCGCTGCTGGATCGGAGCCCGTTCCAATTAATTTCTCGGCCTCCCAGATCTTTTTAGGGATGGGTCTTAAAGAGGGTGTCGATATTCCGATGATCTACAAGAACTTCATTCAGGGACTCCAAGAGAACAACGTCGAATTGATTCAGTCCTGTCTGCCGCAGCTCATCCAGGCCAATGAGCAGATCTCCTTGGGTCGGGGTGAGGTGGCTGGCCGAATGAGCCAGGTCAGTAGAGCTCTTGACTCGTACGCCAGTGAGCGGACCTCAACCGCCGATTCTGTCTCTCAGCTCGAAGACGCTGACGCCTACAAAGTCTTCAGCGAGCTCGCGCGCGATCAGACGATCTTTCAGTCAGCTCTCATGACCAACAAGAAGGTGTTGACTGAGGCTCCCGCCGATATCCTCTTCAAGTAAACTGCGCATCGCATTATAGCGCCACACAAAAAACTCAAGTCCCACCCAGCGCTTTCCGAAGAGAGTAATGAGACCCGTATGCTCGTTCTCACACGAAAGCTTGGTGAAAGTATCGCGATTGACGATGATATCAAGATCGTCGTCGTGCAGATTAAAGGCCGCCAGGTTCGTTTGGGGATCGATGCGCCGCGTGATACCAAGATTCACCGCGAAGAGGTCTACCTCGCCATCCAAGAGCAGAACAAAGCAGCCGCGCAGTCAGAGACCGATCCCGTAAAAAAGGTTGCTAAGCTTCTGCGCGCCAGCTAACATTTTTCTATCCGTCCATTGTGCATTCGGACAAATTTGGGGGAGAGTTGCCATGAACGTGGAGACCACTCGATTTGGAACGATTGATGTTCAGGAGGCCGACATCATCACCTTCCCTGAAGGGATGCTCGGATTCTCAAAACTTCACCAGTATGTCCTCATCGAGAGAGTCGATTCGTCGCTCTTTCTTTGGCTGCAGGCGCTGAAGAAGCCGAGCGTGGCATTTCCATTGCTTGAGCCTCAGATTTTTGAAAAGGGCTACCAGGTCAAACTTGCCGATGAGGATCGCAAGCTCTTGAAGCTTGATACCCAGCTCAAGTTCGCCAAGGTCTTTTCGATTATCACGATTCCATCGGACCCCACGAAGATGACGGCGAACCTGAAGGCACCAATCGTCTTGAATTTGAAGCAGCGGCTAGCGAAGCAGGTGATCTTACACGATCAGGACTATCCAATCCGTGCCGGTATTTTCAACGAGCTACAGCACCACTGTGCCGCGGCCCATAAGCCCATCTTCCCGGATAATGAGGCACCGACCTATCAGGCGATTCATATCACCGAAGATCTTGAGGGGACGATCGAGCAGAATGCTTAAACCCATCCTTTTCACCGCAGTTGTGGCGGCGATTGTCTTGGCCTCCGAGCAGCCGGTGGGAGAACAGGCTCGATATCTCATCGATAAGAACCCGGCCCGAACCACAAGTCTCATCAAATCGGGCAATCTCACGGCCAAGGTCACGCAGTTTCTGAGCGAGGCAAACCCTCCCGGCTACGAGGTCCTGATTAACTATGTGTTCAAAGTGAGTTTCGTTGGTAGCCAAGAAGGGCAGCAGTCCGCGAAGATTGACGAGGCATTTTTCAAAAAGTCCTTTCTCGAAGATCTGCGTAAGAACCATCATTACGAAGGGAAAGACTTCAAGGCCGATCACCTGGGTTATGCCGATGCCAAGAATCTAGACGGCAAGGTCTATCCGCATTGCGATAAGGTGAAGATGTACGACATTCAGCAAGACGGCCCGCTGTTCGATCTGGCCGAGGAGTTTCTCACGGGGGGGGATGGCGGGAAGATCGACAACCTCGTCGTCATTGCCCATATCTATCCGACCGTTCCGGTTCTTGGCGGGGCTAAGGTGGATATGTCGGGTGACTACAATCGGATGTTCGTGAAGGCCGGCGGCGACTACATCAACCCCTAAAGTCGTTTTCCTTCGAGCGTTGGTAGAGGCTCATCACTTTCTTCACATACTCCATGGTTTCCGGGAAGGGCGGGACTCCTTTGTAGCGGTCGACCTGCGTTGGGCCTGCGTTGTACGCGGCCAGAGCGAGCCTCAAGTCGCCCCGGTAGCGGTTAATAAGGCGTCGCAGGCAGTCACAGGCCCCCATGAGATTATCAACAGCGTTAAAGGGGGAGTGAATCTCACACTGATCGGTGAAGCTCGGCATGACCTGCATCAGCCCCTGGGCCCCTTTCTGGGACACCGCCTTTGCGCGGAAATTGGACTCAACCGTCACCATGGCCTCTACCAAGCGAGAATCTAGGTGAGCCCTGTGGCTTGCATCCCGGATCAATCCCTGAAGGGAGGCATGGCCCAAAGAGGAGAAGAGCAGACTAAAGAGAATAGGCAATGCCATATGTGCCGGCGATGATGAGCCCGCCGCCGAGGTAGAAGCGAATCTCGCCGCGAATGCTTGTTCCGAGTAGCGGAATATTGAAGCTCGCGGTCGGCCCGAACACCAGCTGCCCGTCATTGAACGTAGGCCCCTCGTCGACATACGACCGGGTCACCTTACCCATGATCGATCCGATGCTTGCGCCGAAGGAGGCATGCAGAAAACGTTGGGCGAGGGGGAGATGGTATCGAAAATCGGCTCTCAAAAGAGAGTAGTTGAAGAAGTCGAGGCCGACCTCAGCGTCATACTTGGAACCGATGTGGTAGCCCGCAAATCCGCCGAAGTGAACCGACGTGGCCGAGCCAAGACCACCCGCTGCGCGCGCCATCCCAATAGAACCGCCGACATAGATGGGGCGATCCTGAATGGCCGCGAGTTCTCTAAACAACATGCGCGACTGATTCAGTTTGCGGTCCGGCCCTTCCGGTTCGCCACCCGCCATGGCCGTTTCCGAGCGCTCGCCGCTTTGGCCAGAGTTCGGAAGAGGTTGATACTTGTTGTTGGCATGGTCCTCCAACATTTTATTAAAGGCCGCGCGGAATTTGGACTCGATAAAAGTATTGTCGAGGCGCCCGCCCGGCGTGCCAGTGAGGGACTCAGAGATGACGATGAACGAATTCGGCTCCTTATTGTCGAATAGGAAGACCGAGAGGCGCTCCTTCTCGAAGTAGATGAAGCTCATGATGTCCGACTTCAGATAGTCGCGCGCGGCCCTCACATCCTCCGTCGTGTAGCCGGGGAGGACATAGGTTGAAATCTGGACATCAAATCCTTCGGCCTGCTGAAACAATTGGGCCAAAGCATATTGCAGAGGCACGGCGAGATTGAGGCCGCTCGAATCGGTGGAGGGGAGAACGATAACGCTTCTCTTCGAGGAATCCTTCAGGTTTTTGGCCACCGATGCGGGCGCCCGTTTTTCTTCCTGAGGGGCCTCAGCTTTCTTGGGCTCGTCGGTGTCGGCGGCTTTTTCTGCCTTCTTGGGTTCTTCGGGGGCCTTAGCCTCATCAACGGACTTGGTATCCTCGGCAGTCTTGGCGGTCTCAGCTTTCTTCGACTCGTCAGCGGCCTTCGCCTCTTCCACCTTCTTAGCCTCTTCCGCGACTTTGACAGTCTCAGCTTTTTTCGCCTCTTCGGCCGCCTTCGCCTCCTCAATCTTCTTGGCCTCCTCGATTTTTGCCGCCTCGTCCTTCTTGGCCTCTTCGGCCGCTTTCGCCTCTTCAACTGTTTTGGCGTCTTCAGTGGTTTTGGCTTCGTCAACTGTCGGTGCGGTGGCCGGGGTAGCGGCAGCAGGGGCTGCCACCTCGGCTTGTGTGGCAGCTTCAGCAGCAGGCGCTGTTTCGCCCTCCGCGAATGCAAAAGCACACAGCAGAAGTGATGCTATCGCCAGCTCTTTCATGCTCATATTATACCATTCCATAAAAGTGATACTCCGCATCACCCGTCATGCCGCGAGCTTTGCTGTCCCACCCCGGCGACGAGAGAAGTAGTAGTTACTCGCGCGTTTCTGCTGGGCAGAGACCGGCAGACAGTTGAGTGCCACACCGACCGGCGCTTTGGAGAAAACTTTGCAGGTCTGGATCGCTTCCAACATGTCCTTCGGTCGGGTGAGGTATACGCGCGCCACGAGCACCACGAGGTCGGCGATGCCGCACCATTGGTGCGCGAGGTTCGATGCGAACAGAGGCGGAGTGTCGATGTAGATGATGTCGTATTCTTTTCGCATCTGCTCGATGAACCGCTCAATGGGTTTCAAATAGTTGGGCATGGCGACCGGATCAATTCGGCCGCCGCGGGGGAGGAAGCTCACGCCTTCGTGAATGCTCTTGATGATGATGGATTGCGATTGTGGAAGCTGGGTGTCGTTCAAAACGGAACGCATGCCGAGGGTGTGATCTTCTTTGAAACCAAAGAACGAGTTCGGATGACTTGTGATCAAGTCACCATCAATCAAAAGACTATTCTTACTGGGGGATTGTGACGCAATCGCAAGACTCTGGGCCACTGTGCTTTTTCCTTCGCGAGCGTGGGGCGAGCTCACGATCACAACCGGACAGCGAATATCCTTCGTCTCTCTCAAGATTCGGTAGTTCATGATCTTGAAGTACTCAAGGCCGAGGTTCGAGAGATCGATGAAGCTTTCACCTTGTTGTGGGCGCATGTAAGGGATCTTGCCCAAGATCGGCAGATTCAGCCGGTTGGCATCGGTTTCGCTGTCGATACGCGGGCTGATCACCATCAGGAGCAGGGTGGTGAGAATGACCGCAAAGAGTGAAAAGCTCAACGATCCGTAGAGATGTTTCGAGAGAATCGGCGCGACCCGGAAAGGATTCTGAGAGGGCTCGGCCAGACGGAAGATTTCGGCATTGCCGGCGGCCACCTCGATCTCAGCAACCTGCTCCTTCTCGTAAAGATTGGCCAGCAACCTGCGCTTATGCGTGAGCTCAACGTTGAGCCGATCGTATTCGTGTCGCTGGCTCTGGTACTTTTTTTCCTTCTGCTGGACCTCGGTCATTTCATTTTCAAGGGCCGCAATCCTGAAATCAATGGATGAGAGTTCGAGTTCGGCCTCCGTCATGCGCTTTCGCACATCCTGGGCCTGGAGTGGATTCTTCAAATAGACCTTGGTCTCGGCTTCGTTGAGGCTCGCCAGCTGATTAGAGGCGTTTTGAAGATCGTCCTCGGCCTTTTTCAGACGTTCATCCCTGTCGGGCGCATTGGACTGCTTGGTGAGGTAGATCTGATAACTCAATTCCGAAACGCGAGCGGTGAGAGCCGTGATGGCGTTGGAGTAGGTGGAGTGCTCGCCGCGTTTGGCCTGCGGGGACTCCATCATGAGCTTTCTCAAGGCGCGATTGGAGATTCGCTTCTGTTTAAGGTCTCCGAGATCCGCTCGGACCTTTTCAATCCCGTGCCCCTCAACTTTGAGGAGCATAAAGTTCACAAAATCTTCATTGCGCTTGGCGAATTCGATGAGGTTCGATTCCCGCTCGGCGAGTTGACGTTTGAGGCTTTCAATCTGACGGCTCAAGAACTCTCGTTTCATCACGCTTTCGCGGCTGCCGATTTCGGGGTAGTAGTTCTGGACCGTGTCCATGAACACCTTGCAAAGAGAGTGTGCAGCCATGGCATTCTGGGCGGTGCACCTGAATCCATAGATATCGCTGCCACGGTCCCAGGTTAGATTCACAAATTTTCGGAAAAACTCAGCTGGGTAGGCAGTGCCGTTCGGGAAGAAGAGTCTAAGGTGCGCGGGTTTGCCCTCAGACTGGAAGTGCTCAATGAGGGAGTTGCGCATTCTCTCGAGCACTTCGTTGCTCGTGAGCAACTGCACGAGGTTCTGCTTGCGAGAGTTGCCGCCGAAGGAGCCTCCTTGCATCATCACCGATTGATAGAGCTGTCGCCTGGAGGAATCGATGAGGAGCGAGCCGGTCGATTCAAACACGCTGGGCGTGCTATAGAAGGTGTGGAGGCTCGCACCATAGATAATGGCGACCTCGAGCAAATAGATCCACCAATGCGTCTTAAAATAAGACAACGCCTTGGCAACTATTTGCAGTTCATTATTGGACGATTCTTGGAACATAGATACGGGCTGGTTTTCCTGCCATGCAACTCTTCGGCAGATTGTGAAGGAAATGTGAGTGAAATCTTACATTTTGGAAGCGCCGCGTGAAGTCATTGGTTTTTCAGCCCTCTGAAGGGCCCTGAAGACGGTACAATGTGTTTGAAACGAGGTGGGGAATGATTCGGCCGGAGGACCTTGAGATTGTGCACGTCCGGGGGAGTGGGCCCGGTGGCCAAAACAGAAACAAACGATGGACCGGAGTAAGGGTGACCCATTTGCCGACGGGAATCGTTGTCATGGCGACGGAAAGGCGATCACAGTCTCAAAATTTGGCAGCGGCGATGGAGCGGCTCGAAGACAGGTTACGGATTCTTTTTACAGTGAAGAAAAAGAGGGTGAAAACCCGACCCAAGAAAGGCGCGATCGAACGCCGACTCGAGTCCAAGCGCCGACAGGGCTCAAAAAAAACCGATCGCCGATTCCCATCCGACTGAGTTCCCAAAAAAAGGTAAAAAGGTACGGACTTCCTTATGAGGAATAGTTTCCTTGAAAGGAAGTTCATACATTTTTGGGCTAGC
Organism: Deltaproteobacteria bacterium; assembly: GCA_016196825.1. Taxonomy (GTDB): domain Bacteria; phylum Bdellovibrionota; class FAC87; order UBA2466; family UBA2466; genus JACPWY01. The sequence continues at coordinate 71,273 of JACPWY010000013.1, forward strand.
ATCGCTCTCAATCATCAAACGTAATAGAAGTTATACGACACTAATTCTTGATTCCATAATTCATAACCACAACGCCTAAAACCGCGCAAAAACCTCAATTCCAGTCACCAATTCCATTCTACCTTCGGGGACCTTGACTTGTTTCACGCTGAAATAGTGAACCTTTCCGTCGCGTACGTTCAGCATCAGGGTGTGGAATGGGTTGTAGCAATCTTTGTCTTCACCACACAGGAAAGGGATCGTCGTCGGATGCTCGACGTTTAGATTCGTCACATAGACCGCGGTCATCTTCCCGTGGTGGTAGACCGGGCGAAAGTAACCCTTTAGCCCAGTGGCGAGTGTGCCCTGATATCGTCCTGTGCGCAGAACAGTGGCGGCAAAGGGATCTCCCGGTGTTGGCAGAGGAGGGGCGGGAGGGCGCGGCTCCTTCAGAGCAAACCGCTCCACCGTCTCTCCGCGCGCGAGCGCGAACACATCTTGGGTGTTTTGGCTCGACATATTACTCAGCTCATTCTTGGCCCACCAACCGTCCAACCGGATTTCAAGTTCGAACGAGTTCTTGACGAGATGAGCGATCCACGGATTCCCTACTATCAAACCAATCGCTGAAACGGGGAGCCTCACCGTTCGATCGTCTGTGTAAACTTGGGAAACAACGGCCACAACCTCTCCCTGGGAGTTATAGACCGCCGAGCCAGAATCCCCCGGGAGTCCTATGGCCACAACCTCTTCCTTGGTCTCCTCGGGGTTGTAATCGTCGTAAACGTATCTTTTCGAGGTGGTGATGACGCCACCCTTATTGTCGACAACCTGGGATCGTCCCCAACCCAAAACCCCGGAGCCGGGATTGGATACATCTCGCTTGCGGGCGGTGTGGAGGTTGTTGCATCCAAATCCGCCTAGGAAAATTTCGTCGCCCTTTTGCGGCAGCGTCGTCGCAATTCGGGGGTACTTTGTAGCCCCAAGAAAACGGCCTGTCCCCGCCGGAAATCGGACGATGGCGAAGTCGTAGGCGCTCCCGACCTTTGTCATGTCTGGATTGTAGTACGCGACCTCCGCCTCGATTCCATCGATATTAACGCCCCCTGTCGGGTTGTTCGGATCGATGCAGTGACGAACTGTTGCCACGTCGGTGTCGGAAATGAGTGTGCCCGTGCAGGCGTAGGACCCATTTTGTGTGAGGGCAACCGTTATGCCCTCATCGAGCCCCAGTTTCTCTCGAATGGTTTGGTTGAGGGTTCGGTCGCTCACCCCCAGCGATAAAATGGCTATCGGGATTATCGGGGGAAGGGCCTGTGTTGAGCTTGCCGCTAACACTGAGACAACAATCCACTTGAATCCGGAATTGACCATTGTTCCCCCTTTAGAACGACAGACTTTCAGCGCTAGCAATTTGTGATGCATCGCGTCAATTACGATCTTTGGAGATTGGATAACGTGCCGGGGCAATTCAACTTTTTCGGATATAATAAATACATGGATGCTATCGCCAGGATCCTCCACGGCTCTTACGCATACCTCCTGATTTTTGAGATACTTCTCGTGGCGGGCCTTTCGCTAATCGCCTTGTCACTGCTGGTGCGCAGAATCAAAGGGAGGAGTCAGCCCGAGGAGACGGCGCCAGGCGTCTCCCTCGATGAGGTCAACACTCTCCGAGAGCAGATTCGATCACTTGAGACGACAAAGGCGGAGTTGGAGAAGGCCAAATCGGAGGCGCCTGATGCTCCGGAGACCGACGCGAAGTTGGTCGAGGTCAATCGCACGCTCACGGACAAGGTGAAGTATCTCGAGGCCAAACTCCTCGAATACGAGATTCTCCAGGAGGAGATCGGAAGCCTGTCCACCCTTAAGGTCGAGAATGAGAAGCTGCGCGAGACCCTGGTGGCACTCCAGAAAGCCCAGGCCGAGGAGCCGGGGACGCTCGAAGAGCCTGTGGCTGGGGACGCCGAAGCGGGCCCAAAACCATAACAATTTATTTTGAGCCGGCTGCTCCTACGGTTTGGGAGGCACGAGATTCGTATAAACCCGATTCACCGCCTGGCCACCCGAGGAACGGACATGAACGAGATGCCTTCCCAAAGACATTGGCGGAAGCACCTTCTCGACACTGAATCGCTCATCCACATTCTTGCAGGCAGCGCCGTTGGGGCCGGTAGCCGTCTTTTTGATTAACGGACGAATTTCGATCGACTTCCCATTCACGGTGCTGGCACGAATCTCATCGAACTCAAGGCACGTGTTGATGCGAGGCCCCTTCAGAACCGCGACTTGAGCATTATCCTTTTGGGTCACTTCCACCGCATCCACGGTTGCATAGTTGTAATCGTCGATACCTGTTTCGGGTTTGGCCTCTTCGACTACAAAGAGCTCTTTCGGTGAGCCGGCGCGGGCAACGGCGACATAATCCGAGCCGGCCTTGAGTTGGCCCAGTTTCACCTCTTGTGTGAAGGGCACGGCGAACGGAAGACAATTGCCCGCCACCTTGTGCATGTTGGCGCGGATGGAGAACGTCTTGGAGTCCACTCGCTCCACGTCGGGCTGATCCAGGCGATAGCAGGTGTCGGGCATCACACCATCGATCACCACCAAAACATCGGGATCATTGCTGTCGAAGCCCACCGGAACGAACAGATACCGTATTTCGGCATCGAAATATTCGGTCTGCGGTTTGTCGGCCATTGCCACGGAAACGAAGAAAGAAAGAATAACAACTAAACGCATGGATCACCTCCCAGCCAATTGAACTCGGTGTAGTGCTCGGACACGGTAATGGCAAGGATCAGAAATGGGACATTAGGGCCCCTGCGCGAGGGCCCTTTCCATTGAGAGGATGTGGTCGATCCGGTAAAGAAGCAGGCGCTCCTCGAGACCATCGGACGGGTAGGGCGTCCAGCCTGTGTAAAAGTCCTGAAATTTTTCAAGCTCCTTTACCACGCGGATGCGCACCATGTTTTTGTTGTCGCTCGTTTCTAGGCGGCCAAAGCTAAATTTCATCGAGTAGCGGAATCGTTCGGGCAACTGGATGGGCTCTGGGTGGGAGAACAGCATTTCGTTGTACGGGCCGTTGACCATCTCGCTGTGGATCTTGCCAGCGTCCTTATTGCTAAGCTTGAGAGGGTAATCGTTAAGCGCTTTGAGCGTTGCCAACCAGACATCGTCGTAGGTGCCGGCAAAAAGTCGGGTGGCAAACGGCTCGGCCGAGGGCTGCATCGAGGCGCACCCGACCATGAGTCCGGTGATGAGAATCAGAACACCTTTTAGAATTGTGTTCATGGCAGCGGCTCCAAACGGCTCGAATCAGTCTATTATTCCAGTCTATCTTCTTGTAAGCAAAGGAAAATCCCCGACTGAGAGAATGGGCCGGTGGGTGAGCCGGAAATGGTGGACACTGTCGATAAAGGCCGGTATGACTCGCAGTGACTGCGTCGCATTGATGTGCGCGCTTTTTTTAGGGGGATCTTGATGCTCCGCACTCTCTTTGCACTCGCTCTTGGAATTGCCGTCACCGTTCAGGGGGCGCCCGAGCCCGAGGCCCTTGCGAAGCTGGAAGGTTGGGAAGGCATTTACGACACGAAGGTCGCCTGTCTTGAGAGTTTCTCCGGCGACGATCTTTGTAAGAAGGTCGCCGAAATGGTGGATTTTTCGACGGTGGTGTTGACCTCGAATACCACCTACCTAATGATGTCAAAGGCTGGGAATGATTGGCCCTTCTACGGATTTCGGGTGGCGCTGGAACCGGGCGGCGATAGCGTCTCTGGGACAACACCGAGTAACGCGGCCATCGAGATTCGCATGGCTCGAAATGCCGAGAACGGTCAGCTCTCGGGCAACATTCGCGATCCCCGTTTTCCGACGGATCTGAAAATTATAGCCACTCCGAGGAAACTGGCGGTGAAGATTCCGTTCTCACGCCTCTACGGCCATAGAATGGCTGGTGAGCCTCTTTCGGTGGATGAAGTGATCGGCAACTACACCGGTAAGGCCTATGGCGCGGATGCTCGCGTAATCCTGAAGGAGTCGGCACTTTCGACAGAGGCGCGTCTGCTTTCGGCCAGTTTCATTCGGCAAAAGGATCAGTCGATTGAACTTTTCACGGAAATCACGCTCGACTCGGTCCGCGGATTGGTTTCCCTAGTTCAATATGATGCCGGGCTTCCGAACCGGAAATGGGTACTCGTATATCGTCGAGATGACATCACCTTTCAGCCGTCGCTTCTCGGCACGGCAGTGAATCTGCGCCGCGGAATCGCCTACGATGTTGCCGTCGACAAGGATGGCTCTCCTGGGGATCCACAGAACTAATCTCTCCTTAAGCGTCTAGAAAAGTCTGAAGCCAAACGACTACGTCTGCGTTGGTCAGAACGTCGGCTGGAAGCGTCTGTTTGAAGCGCTTGTTGGCGCGGTTGCCTATGGATTTGATCTCCGTCGGATCGACCTGGGAATGGATTCCCAGTGAATCGATGTCGACCGCGAGCAGGGAAGAATAGGACGCGTGGGCGAGCTTCGACATGGGCGAGAAATAGCCGATGGCCTCGCGGAGGGTGCCAAAATTTTGGGTGGGGAGATTGTCGAGAATATCCCCCAGAAAGTAATCCCGCAGAGCCATATAGCGCCCCGTGAGGAAGACGTAGGTGGTGAGCTCGAAGCGTCCTTTGCGGGTAATCTGTGCATCCTCAATCTGCGCCACTTTTTCGGAAGATGTGAACGCACCGAGAAGACTCATAGCTACGATAGAGGCGATCCGGAATTCCTTCTCTGTGTCGGGGGAGAGAATGGCGTCGGTATAGAGAAGGTGGGCAGTCTGGATCATCTCAAGGGGGCTTGCCTCATTCGCGAAGGCCTGCGCGTAGGGCATCATTCGGACAGGTGGGGCGAGAACAGCCGTGTTGCGCGGGGAAAGCATTTGTTCCAGCGCGACCGTGAGCACCTGGAGATGAACTCCGTTGGCCGTCTTCTCCATGAGGTCGTTCAGAGACTGTGTGAGCTTCTCGGTGCGTTCGAGTTCCCGTCTAATCTCCTCTTGGGTGGAGTTGCCGGCCTGGACCGCGGTCTTGGTCTCTTGAGCAAGGGTCTCCACTCCGCAGCCGGCCAGGAAAAGGCTGAACACGAAAACGAGAACGACCTCCATAGGAAGCCTCCTTTATGAAGTGCCTAACCGCGCACTCTTAGACCCTATCCCAGAATCCATTCTACTCGGAACGGCCAAAGTAACTCGGCTCTTCGTCCTCCGCGCTCGCCTCCTCGACGTGCCCAGAGGGCACGCCTCCGGGGGCTCGCTTGTGCGTCCTCGATCCGAGTTACTTTGGCTCGTTCCTCCCTAAGAATGGATTCTGGGATAGGGTCGTAGTGAAACGTTTGCCCTTGCCCGAAAGCCAGTGCTTCAAACTGGCCATGCCACTATCGACGGGAACGCCGAACCAGACTTGCCAGAATTGATACGCGAGATCTTCGGAGTGGTTGCTTGTCACGCCGCCCGGGGCCTCGAGATACAGCGCTTCGAGGCGCCTTCCGTTTGCCAGACCCACCAGTTTGGTCATGTCGCCACGGGAGATATCGAAATTGAGATCGTTGAGCGATTTGGCGATGTGGGGATCGGCGGTGTCGACTCCGTTGGCCGTCAGCATCTCATCGAAGGCGTTTCTAACCTGATCGGCCGAGAGGTTTCTGACGTAGGTGAAGTGGATAGCCATCGTCTTGCGCTCTTTGATGTCGTTCATCGGGTGCTCCTTGTCGGCAAAGCCGGTGGGGCAGTCGATGAAACTTTGGGCGTAGTAGACATTGGCGCTGATGAATCCGACCTGTTTGGTGTATCGGCCGGATCCGGTCAAATACACGGGTGTGTATTCAGCCCCTTCTTGCGGAATGTTGACGAGCGCCGAGCCGTAGATAGGTATTTGTATTTTATCAAGGACTGCAGTTGCGGTCGGCGATCCCGAAAACTGCAGGATCGACGCGTGAAGAAGCGGACAAGCTAGTGCCGTAGAGAGTAGTAGCGTTTTCATATCCCCCCCATCCTTTCCCGATTGGAATGATTCCTATCGGGCCCCTTTAAGGTGTTGTGAGACCGAAAACTCAAATTATTCATTTCATTATACCTGCTATCGACGAAAGAAAGAACTCTGTAGACGGTAGGCCTTGAGGGGAATGGAAATTCGAGAGTACAATGGGGCAGGAGTCGTTGTGAGCCTCCACGCGGACCTTCACACAGTGCAGATGAAATATCGGGGGATGACCCCGTGGCCGGGCTTGTTTCGGGCGCTCGGCCATGCGTCGATAGCAGTTGCCTTTAATGTGGCGATCTTCTTGATGCCACTGGGTTGGAGCTGGTGGGCTATCGCTGTCATGGGCGGGTTTGTTTCGGCAAGCCTTTTGGTGCTCACTCATGACGGACTGCATTATACGCTCACGGGGTGGCGCGGTTTCGATGACCTCTTTTCCCGCTTGGTGAGCTATCCGATTCTGTGGCCCCATTGCACCTACGCCGAGCTCCATCGCTTGCACCACAAATACAATGGCAATGATCTGCGCGATCCCGAGCGAGTGATGGCCTCAGCGAATGAGATGGCTGGGGCGGGTCCGTGGAAGCGGTTTTATCGACGATATCAGTGGCCCATCAAACTCTTTGTGGTCGGCGGGCTGGGGCTCATTCTACATCATTGGTTCGAGGCCTTTCATCTTCGTAAGAGCCACCCGGCTTTGAATCGGGCGATGAGAAACGATTTTTTGGGGACTACGGCGTGGTATGGCGTGGCTTTTTTTGCGCTCGGACAGGCCGGTCTTCTGGGTCGTTGGGGGCTTGTGTTCATCGTCATGGAGAGAATCATTGGCTTTGTCCACCAATTGCGCTCCCAGGTCGAGCACTACGGCGCCTGGAGCCATCGAAACGATCCCTTAGAAACCCAGGTTTTTTCGAGTCGCAACACGCGGGCACCGTGGATTATTTCGCAATTCTATAACGGTCTCAATTTCCACTCAGTCCACCACGCTTTTCCAGCAATCCCATTCTATAAACTTCACGATGTCCACGTCGATCTTGACGCTATATGTCATGCCCACAACCAGCCCCTCCTTTACGGCGAGGGCTATCTCTCCACCGCCCGCAAACAATTTCTCCGTCCCACCTACATTCCATAAAGCGCCGCACCGCCCCCAAACCTACGATCAAATTTCGAATCCAAAATTCCATCACCCCTTCCATCGCGATTCATCCAAAAACCCCATAAATCCCCCAAAAAAGTCCCGAAATGCTGGTGACCCTCCGGCTAAAAAAAAATTGAGAAAAGTGGATCGACCACCAAACTTCCCGACTATTCTTGAACGTTTCCATTCGCCATTTATTCGTTATAATTTTAGTTATCACTAATAAATAACGCCAATAAACACCTATGAATATCGCAATGCGTTTTTTTCAACCCGTTCTCGGATCCCTTCTCGCAATTGTTCTCTCCACCGTTTCGGCAGCTCTTAAGAAAGTCTCAAGGCCACGCTGGGAAAGTCTTGTCAAAAAGCTCAATAATTCCGACGGTTTTACGAGGGGTAAGGGGGCGGGGTGGGGTGAAGTTTCGCCGTATAACGTATTTAAAACGACTCACCCGGAAATCGGCTCTGACATTGGGTCTCCGAGCGACTTGATGCCAACTCGGCGCAATATGATTTCCTTGCCGGCTTGGGCGAAGGAAATCTCGCCTTTTTTGGCCAATCAATTGAGTGACCATACGCGTCGAGCTTATGAAAAGGATCTGAAGCAGTTTTTCGAATTCATTTCGGCCCGAAATCTTCTCGAAAAGTTCGCTGAACTGCGGGCCGAACACATCATCTTGTTTAGAAAGGCTCTCGAGGAGGGGCGAGTCACGGGTACTCCGCTCGCCAAAGCCACCATCAATCGCAAACTCGCGGTCGTGAAGAGTTTTATGCAGTGGTTGAGGCTCAATCGCCTTGTGACAGAAAATCCCGCGCAGCTCGTGAAAGGGTACCCCCAGAACCAGGAATCCTCGCTTCTCGGCCTTTCAGACGAAGAGGCGAAAAAGATCCTTGACCAGACCCGCACCAATTCACCGTCCCAGGTGCTCCACTGTGCAATATTGCACGTTCTACTGTACCTCGGGCTTCGAAAGGCAGAGCTGATAGGCCTTAAGATCGGTGACTGGGGGAATGAGCGAGGAGTGGACGTTCTGAAGGTGCGGGGGAAGGGCCATCGCATTCGAGTGCTCCCTCTGACGGAGAGGCTGGGCCTGGTGCTCGCCACATATCTCAAGGTGACGGGTCGAAGCCGGGAGAACACCGACCAGCCACTCTTCATTCCGACGAAGAACCCGCGGGGGACCGGGCTTTTGAAGACGCTCAACCCCCAGGCGATCACCTACATCGTGGCTCGGTATGCGAAAAAGGCCGGCGTGATGAAGAAGATCTCGCCTCACTCGTGTCGGGCGACCTGCATCTCAAACGCCCTCGACCGAAAGGCCTCCCACCGGAGTGTGCAGCATCTAGCAGGCTGGAGCACGCCGTTGATGATTCAGCGCTATGATAAAAGAAGAGAGGATTTGAAGAACTCCGCCGCCTATGCGATCGATTATGGAGAGTCCGGGGCCGTCCAGACACCGGCTGGGGTTACCTGAAACAAGGCCATCCGCGTTTAGAGTGATAGTCGGGTGCTGAGGGAGCGGCCCCTTCTGACCGAGGCCGAACACGAGGCGCTCTTTCGGGAGGCTGGTATCACGATTGAAAAGAAGGCGCCTACCTATAGAGGTTTTTCACGCCTTTGGGTTCTCAGGGTCCCCTGAGGAAACTCCAGCCCGTGAGTTTGCCAAAATATGGGCATTTGGCTAAATTGCTCACTTCAGTGGCTGGGTAGCTCAGTCGGTAGAGCAAGGGAATCATAATCCTTTGGTCGGGGGTTCGAGTCCCTCCCCAGCTATTATTAGCTGAAATAATGCAATGATTTCAATACTTTAAATCAAATACCCCCGACCAATTTGGTATGCTTGGTATCTGGTGAGGCATCAACCTTGGCGCAACTCGCGCCGAAAGGATTGTATGCCTTACCGAGTACAAAAACGTTACACCAACAAACGCGGAATTATCGTCTGGAGCTTAATGTGGGAAACAAATGTGAAAGGCGAAACAGATCATCGCATCAACGTAAAAGATTATTCGCACCACACGTTCAAACGTGAATGGACATTTGAAGAAGCGAAGAGACACGCCTCCAGTATTAACGCTCAAAAGGATTTAGAGAGAAAAGCTCAGGCGGCGAAAACCTTTGCAGAGAAAATAGAGACTGAAAAAAAGATTGTCAGCGCCCCTAAGATTTATCGGAATGAGAAGCGTGGACGCTGTTTATAAACAGGTATAGTTTACGCAGCGTATGTCTTTAAGTTAGGCTTGTTAGGAGAGCACACGGTGTCGGAAGACGTATCAAAAGGGCACACGATGGATTTCGATGCTTGGCTGGCTACCTTTGCCAAGGACAAAAAAGAAGTGGGATCATTCGACCAATCGGGTACCGATGCCGTTCACTCCGTGCGCCGCTACCTGAGTCAAGACAAACGCCTGTTTGAAGTTGCCCTGACATATACCGGTGCCGTGGTCACTCGATCAGGAGTTATCGGAAACGATGCCGTTTCAGTTCGATGGAGTCCTTGGAATACCGAGCACAATGTTGAGTATCCAAAACGGTAACGCTTCTAGTCATGCCGCTAGCTTATCGGATTTTGAAATTCCCTCTCTTGATTCAGCAGCTTTAGCAATTAAAAATCCTCCAAGAACTCTCTGTCCAAACGTAAGGAGAATAAGAAAGATTATTTGGCCTGCGATTCCCCACCCTCCATTCAGTGCAGTCGCGACTACAGCCATCGGAACCACACCGATCCCCATGAAGAAAAAACCGACTGCTACGGCCCAACTACCCCAGAGAGTATAAACTAGAAGAAAACTCCACATCCATACAGCGGCTCCAGGAACAAACGAAGTCAGTTGGAACCCCAGCCCTGCGATAGCACGAGTCTTACGAAAGCAAGCCAAAACCCCACCGATTGCCGCTGCAAGAATTTCAATCGGCACTACGGCGGACAGGTGAGCGCTTCATAAACCCCACCTGGAAGTCGTAAATTCGAATCCGTATGCTGGGCCCATTAAGGAGGTCTGGCAGATGGGTCCAATCAATCAGGAAAAAGAGAAGTTTTGGCGGGCGAAGATGGCCGAGGCGAAGGATC
>JACPWY010000017.1 GCA_016196825.1 Deltaproteobacteria bacterium
CGAGCGGAGGCATCAGGCGCTCGGATACCGAACACCCGCTGATGTGTATTTCAAAAAGTCGTAGTCGTCATTAATCATTTTTTCAAGTTTCGCCGCCGAAGTTATCAACAATTACCTGTCTTGACGAACCAGACCACCTTACTCTTTACGGGTACGCGGCTGCTTACAAGGAATACAAGCGACTTTAAGAAGGTGCCGAATCTTCAGATTCAAGCGATATAGGACACTCTTTTCTCCTATGGTGCCTCCCAGCCCATAGCGTTGCAGTGGGCGAAGCGGTAGTGTATGTTACCGCAGAAGGCAAATCAAACCTACATATGGACGCATCATAGCCATGACAAAATGCGCTACTATCGTTTGGGCGAGGTGCGGAATATTATTGCGGGGATTTAAATTTTCCTTGATGCTATTGATCCGGTAACCAGATCTGTGTTTCAAATCGTTGTACGTCCTGACTTTTCAGTCAGGCGTATTTTTTTCTATGGGGCTTGCGTAAAAATGTTTCATCTGTTAGTGTTTTTCATATGGCAGTCGCAAAGACGAGAACAGGCATAAAAAAGCAAAGGGTTTCCGCTTCCGCCGTGCGCTATATCGTGGCGGGGTTTTTTATTGCAGGGGCATTGCTCGCGGTTTTTGACGTACCGGTCTGGGCTGACAAGGCAATACATAAAGCCGGGCTTGGCGGGATCGTGCGCGGGCAGATCGCGAACTCCAAAATCAATGTGCCGTACCGACTGGGGCTCGATATCCAGGGCGGCACGCATCTGGTGTACCGCGCGGATGTGAAAAACATCGCATCGGGAGATCAGGCAAATTCGCTTGGCGCGGTGCGCGACGTGATCGAGCGCAGAGTCAATTTGTTCGGCGTGTCCGAGCCCCTCGTGCAGGTTGAGAAATCCGGAGGCGAATGGCGGCTGATCGTGGAGCTTGCCGGAGTGAACGATATCAACACGGCGATCAAGGTAATCGGGGAAACCCCGTTTTTAGAATTTCGCGAAGAGCGGTCCGAAGCCGAACAAAAAACCATTTTGGACGACATCAAAAACAAAGGGCCGCGGCTGGGCGAAGATCCCTATTTCTCGCCGACGCAGTTGACTGGACAGTATCTCAAGCGCGCGCTCGTGCAGTTCGACCAGACCACTGGCCAGGCAAACGTGGGGCTTGAGTTCAACGACGAGGGCGCGAAAATATTCGCGGCGCTCACCAAAAAGGACAAAGGCAAGCGCATCGGAATCTATCTTGACGGCGCGCCCATTTCTGCGCCGGTCGTGAATGAAGAAATTACCGGAGGCAAAGCGCAGATCACGGGCAATTTTACCGCGCAATCGGCCAAAGAACTCGTCGGCAGGATGAATGCGGGCGCGCTTCCGGTGCCGATCGCGCTGATCTCGCAGCAGACCATCGGCGCATCGCTCGGAGCAGAATCCCTCCGGAAGAGCTTGTTTGCCGGCATGGTCGGGTTTCTCGTGCTGGCGGTTTTTATGATCTTTTGGTATCGGCTGCCGGGCGTGCTTGCCGTTGCGGCGCTCATGCTGTATCTGGTGATTTTGCTGGCGCTGTTCAAACTGATTCCGGTCACGCTCACGATCGCGGGAATCGCCGGCGTTATTTTGTCCATCGGCATGGCCGTGGATGCGAACGTGCTTATTTTTGAACGCCTCAAGGAGGAATTGCACAGCGGCAAAATGCTTGAAGACGCGATCGAGGAAGGATTCGGCCGCGCATGGACGTCGATCAAGGACTCCAACGTTTCAAGCTTGTTGACGGCATTAATCCTCTACTGGCTGGGAACAAGCGTGGTAAAAGGATTTGCCCTGACGCTTGGCATCGGAATCCTGGTCTCAATGTTTTCGGCAATCAGTGTGACACGGATGCTTTTGCGCGTAACCGTGAATAGGCGGCTTGAAAAACACCGAGCTTTATTTTTAAGCGGAGTATGAATATCATCGGCCGCAAATATCTGTTTCTGACCATATCCGGGCTGCTCGTACTCGGCGGCATTGCAGCGTTTGCGATCTGGGGCGTGAAAGAGGGAATTGATTTTACCGGCGGGTCACTGCTTGAGGCCGAGTTTCTGGGATCCGGCGCCGCGTACATCCATCCGGATTCCGATACGATCCAACGTGCGATGGACGGGCTCGGGCTTGGCGCGGTTGTGGCGCAGCCCGCAGGAAACGGGACGCTGCTCCGTTTTAAAACCGTGGACGAGAACATGCATCAGGAAATTTTACGCCGGCTGAAAGCCGTTGTGCCCGCTCCTGTCGTGGTAACAGAAAAGCGGTTCGATGCGATCGGCCCCACGATCGGCGCGGAATTGCGTCAGCGGTCCATGCTTGCCATCGGCCTTGCGATCGTTACGATCGTGCTCTACATCGCGTGGGCGTTTCGCCGCGTTTCCAAGCCGCTTCAGTCCTGGAAGTACGGCGTGGTTGCGATCGCCACGCTGGTGCACGATCTCGCCATCCCTACCGGCCTTTTTGCCGTTTTGGGACACTTCCGCGGGATCGAAGTTGACTCGCTTTTTATCACCGCGTTGCTCACGATCATGGGTTTTTCCGTGCACGACACGATTGTGGTGTTTGACCGGACGCGCGAGAATCTTGCCAAAACAAAGGGTAGTGAACCATACGAATCGATCGTGAATCGAAGCGTCAACGAAACCCTGGCCCGCTCGGTGAACACCTCGCTGACCGTGCTGCTGGTGCTCGGCGCGATCTTTTTCTTCGGCGGCTCGACCGTGCACTATTTTGCGCTCGCGCTCGCCGTCGGCATTATTTTCGGGACGTATTCCTCCATCTTTGTGGCAAGCCCGCTGCTGGTGATCTGGAATGATTTGACAAGAAAAAAGTAGTATGGTAGTATTAAAATAAGATATGTCTCAAATCCCGCTTCCTTTTTCGCCCCGCGAGGCAAGTAAAATGATTCTCAAAAAATTGTCCAGCCGCCGCATGCAGGATGTCATCAGGCGGCGTTTTGGATTGAGTGGCGGAAAAGTGGCAACGCTCGAGTCAATCGGCAGGGAATATAAGATCACGCGGGAGCGTGTGCGCCAAATTGAGGCAGATGCGCTCAAGCTCCTACGCCGGGACGAACATCTCACCGCATTGCGCCCGCTTTTCCAGGTGCTTGAGGCGCGCCTGGCAGGCCTTGGAAATCTCGCTGCTCACCACCGGTTTCTGTCCGAATGCACAGACAAAGCGAATCACCGGGATCTGGTGCTCTTGCTCACGCTCAATAAACTTTTCCATAGACTGCCCGAGACCGACGCGCAGCATGAACGATGGACGCTTGACCGCCAAATCGCAGCTGCGGTTGAAAAAGTGCTTGCCGGCCTTGCCCATGATCTTGAAAAGACCACCGCTACGGTCTCGGAGCAAAAGCTTTATGAAATCGCGGCAAAAAACGCCGTCGAGGTTATGGGGCATGAGCCGGAACAGCCCGTACTCGAAGCATATCTGGCGATCTCGAAATTGATCAGCAAAAATCCATACGGCGAATACGGCCTGATTTCGTGGCCCACGATCAGCCCGACTGGAGTAAAAGACAAAGCGTACGCCGCGCTTGCCAAATCGGGACAGCCCCTGCACTTCCGGCAGGTTGCGCTTGCGATTGATCAGGCCGGATGGAGCAGGCGCAAAGCCCATCCGCAAACCGTGCACAACGAACTCATCAAGGATAAGCGTTTCGTGCTGGTCGGCAGGGGCTTATACGGGCTTGCCCAGTGGGGATTTGAGCCGGGCGCCGTGCGCGAAGTTTTGATGTCGGTATTTAAGGCTGCGCAAAAGCCGTTGTCGAAAGAGCAGGCGATCAAGCTGGTGCTTGAAAAACGGGCCGTAAAACCCCAGACCATTTTGCTGAATCTCCAAAATAAATCTCTGTTCCGCAAAACCGACAACGAGACCTATACGCTTGTATAAGCATATATGGGCGGGTATACTGGAACTGTGAAGAGCATACGCGGCGCTCTCACGGTTATTTTTATGGATAACTCCACTGTCTCCCAAATTCTCGACGGTATCGCATCGTTCAGGTCCTGGATCATCGGCATCTGGTGGCTTTGGATGTTCCCGCTTTTGTTTCTTGCGGCACGATCCCTATGGCTCGCATACGTCCGAGAATGGTACCGTCGGCATCTTGCGTGGTCCATGTTTGAGTTGAAAATTCCGCGCGAGATTCTCCGCTCGCCCCGCGCCATGGAGCAGGTGCTTGCCTCGATCTATGCCCTTATCAACGCTCCGGGCAACATCAAAGAAACATGGTGGGACGGCGAAGTAACGAAATGGTCATCTCTGGAGCTGGTCAGTTTCGGCGGCGAGATCCGATTTTTCATGCGCGCGACAAAGGACAACTGGCCTATGGTGCAGGCAGCGCTCTATTCGCACTATCCAGATCTTGAACTTGTCGAGATTTCTGAGGAAGAGGATTACATCCACCGCATGCCGCCGACCGCGGACGAAGTATTGAAAATACCGCGCCGGCTTTTTGGTAGCGAGTCAATCCTTGATCCCAATAAGTCAGATGTCTACCCGATCCGTACCTACATTGATTTTGAGGAATCCGAAGAGGACTTCCGGCTTGATACGCTTGCCACCATGCTTGAGGTACTCGGCAAATGCGGCCCGCAAGAGGAGCTGTGGCTCCAGATATTGATCAGACCGGTAGTTGGCGATTGGTGGAAAAAAGAAGGGGAGGCTGAAATCGAGGCGATCAAGAAAAGAAATACCACGAGCATTGTAAGTTCGGAATTTGGCGAGACCCAGATGACGCGGCTCTACCCGGGATTCGGCGATGCCGAACTCATCAAGGGGATAGACAAGAAAATTGCCAAGCCCGCTTTCGAGAGCGTCATCCGGTATCTGTATATGACGGCGCCGGAGGCGTACAACGGTAACTTTGCCCGTCGCGGCATCGCATCTGCGCTCAACCAACACATGTCCAAGGCGTTCAACCAGTTTGATTATAACAAAGGTGCGGCCACGCGCGTGGACTACCATTTCAAGCTAATCCCGCCTATATTCCCGAAGCACCGGTATCTGGCGCGGCAGCGCAAGATATACCGACATTACCGCGAGCGCTACATTTATCCGCAGACGTTTGCCGAAAATATTTTGGAGGTCAAAGGATTTCATTTCGGCATTTGGGGATGGAAGTCCTCGCGCATGGTGCTCAATACCGAAGAGCTCGCCACCATCTATCACCTCCCGACCAAACCGGTCATGTCGAGCCAGCTCATCCGCAAGGTGGAGGCGCGCAAGATCGGCCCGCCCATGGGTCTTGCCATCTACGGCGAGGAAGGAGAACGCGCGGATTTGCCCGGCCTGCAGAAATAGTAGTATATACTTCCCCCCAGAATTCGGACAGTATGGTAAGATAGGAACATGAGTACCATCAAACGTTTTCATGCGCCCGCATTCAAGGCGCGTGTCGCATTGGATTTAATCAGGGAAGCTGATACGATGACCGCCCTCTGCTCTAA
>JACPWY010000018.1 GCA_016196825.1 Deltaproteobacteria bacterium
AGGCTATGCAGATATCGCGGCCGTGGTGGCGGCGATAGAGGCAGAGCAGGCTGACGCCGTAGAGCAGAAACGCGCGGCCTGAGGAACAACCATGGGAGTCGCTCCGAAAAAAAGTTCAGCTAAAGACTCGACATCCTCGGGCGGCCTAGTCGCTCCGCCTTTTCATGATCTCGGCCTCGTGAAGTTTTCCGGAGGCCTTCCCCCTGGTTTCAAGAAAGCAACTTTGTTGCCTTCCACGGAGAAACTCCTTGAAAAAGATGAAATGTGGATTGCGGGTTACGGTTGCACGAACCTTGAAACGCCAACAGGACAGGGAATCCTTCGCACAGTTGACCTTCCGATTCTTGAACCCGTTACCAACAAAATAGAGATGTCATTCCAACAAGGTCAAAAAGGCGCGTGTTATGGAGATTCGGGAGGTCCCGCGTTTGCGAAACGAAACAACACGTACTTCTTGGTTGGCGTGGGTTCGCGTATGTATCCAGACAAAAGGTTGATCTACACCAGAATAGATCTGGTCGAAGGATTCGCCCGATGGATCCAAGACGCGCTCCGCAACTAACAATTTCGATCGAATCGCGTGAGAACTCCGGTCCCATATTCACCTCTTATTGGGTCGGGTTACCTTCTCCGGAACCACGACTCGTCTTTCTTCCCTCACTGCCCGTTCGTCATCGCACTCAATTTCAATATCGAAAAGAAGCTCGTCGCATCTCAGGCAGACCGTTTTGCCGTAGAGGAAATGGTTCTTCATTTCCGTACAGATCGAACACTTCCCTTTCATATCCCACCCCATATTCATCGGAGGCCATCTCTCGCCGACCAAATCGTCGACAGCTGCCCCCTTCTTTGACAATTGTAAGATTTATGACGCGTTGAATCAACGTGAACAAAGAGAATACGCTCGTGGGTGAGTTCGAACTATGCGAGAGAGTGCGTTGCCTCGGGCGTCTTAAACCATCTTGCCGGGAGAGGCATTGATGGGCGGAGCCTTGTGCTCCGTTGTGGGGAGCGGCGGTTCGATCGTGGCGCCCGTAGTGGGGCCCTTGAATACCTCGTCCGTGAGGATGGCATTCATCAGGACCTGGTCCATGTGGGTGACATCGATAATCGTGAGGCTCTTCAAGATATTTTTCGGAACATCCTTGAGGTCCTTCACGTTTTCGCGAGGGATGATGATTTTTTTCACGCCACCGCGGTGGGCGGCGAAAATCTTCTCCTTCAATCCGCCGATGGGGAGCACGTTCCCACGCAGTGTGATCTCGCCGGTCATGGCGACATCTTTGCTGACGGGCTTTGCCGTGAGGGCGCTCACGAGGGCCGTCGCCATCGTGATGCCGGCCGACGGGCCGTCTTTCGGGATGGCGCCTTCGGGTACGTGAATGTGGAGATCGATCTTCTGGTAGAAGTCGTTGGTGAGGCCGAGGAGCTTGGCGCGCGAGCGCACATAGCTCATCGCCGCCTGCGCCGATTCCTGCATTACATCGCCGAGCTTTCCCGTGACCGTGAGCTTACCCTTGCCGGGCATCTGGGCCACTTCGATCGTGAGCATGTCGCCGCCGGTCTCCGTAAAGGCGAGTCCGTTGCAAAGTCCGATCTCGGAATTCTCCTCGGTCTTTTGGTGTCGGTATTTGTGCGGTCCAAGGACCTTGAGAAGCGCCTTTGGTGTGATCACGGCCTTGCGCTTCTTTGAGCTCTTTTTCACCCACTGGTGAGCCATCTTGCGGCAGATCGAGGCGAGCTCCCTTTCAAGATTTCTCACGCCCGCTTCCCGCGTATAGAAACGGATGAGCGATTCGACGGCCGAGGGCGTGACCTGGATCATGTCCTCCTTAAGACCGTGCTTGCTCATCTGCTTGGGGATGAGGTGCTGGGTTGCAATCTGCATCTTCTCCTCTTCGGTGTAGCCGGAGAGCGAGATGACCTCAAGGCGATCGAGCAGCGGCCAGGGGATCGAGTGGTACGAGTTAGCCGTTGTGATGAACATGACGTTCGAGAGATCGTATTCAACCTCGAGGTAATGGTCGGAGAAATACTTATTCTGTTCGGGGTCGAGCACCTCGAGCAGCGCCGAGCTGGGGTCTCCGCGGAAATCGGCGCTCATCTTGTCGATCTCATCCAGAAGCACGACCGGGTTGACGGTTTCGGCCTTCTTCATGCTCTGGATGAGTTTGCCCGGCATCGCTCCAATGTAAGTGCGGCGGTGCCCCCGGATTTCAGCCTCATCGCGCACGCCGCCGAGAGAAATCTTCACGAAACGGCGATTGATAGAGCGGGCGATCGAGCGGGCCAGAGAAGTTTTTCCCACGCCGGGCGGCCCCACGAGACACAAGATGGGCCCTTGGATCTTTTCCACGAGGCATTGCACTGAAAGTTGCTCGAGGATCCTCTCCTTCACCATTTTGAGACCGTAGTGATCTTCGTCGAGGATATTTTCCGCCTTCTTGATGTCGATTTTCTCGTCGGACCTTTCATTCCACGGGAGGCTGATGAGCCAGTCGAGATAGTTGCGTACGACCGTGGCTTCGGCCGACATCGGCGACATCATCTTGATCTTTTTCAGTTCAGCCCGGGCTTTCTTGGCGACCTCTTCGGGCATGTTCTTGCGCTTAATCGCCTTCTCGAGCTCGAAGACCTCGTTCTTAAACTCATCGCGCTCGCCGAGCTCCTTCTGGATCGCCTGCATCTGTTCGTTGAGGTAATACTCCTTCTGCGAGCGTTCCATCTGCTTCTTGACGCGGCTTCGGATCTTCTTTTCCACCTGGAGAATCTCGATTTCGCCATCGATCAGGCTGTAGAGGCGTTCAAGGCGTTGGCAGGCATCCGCCATCTCAAGAATCTTCTGCTTCTCTTCGACCTTCACATTCAGATGGGGGATGATCGTGTCGCTGAGTTTGGCGCCATCGTCGATCGCCAGGACCGACATCATGAGCTCTGGCGGAATTTTTTTGTTGAACTTCACATAGGTTTCGAAAACGCCTTTGACTCCTCGCATCAGCGCTTCAACCTCGACCTGCGACGAGCAGAACTCCTCAATGGGCGTGCCTTCAATACGGAAGATGTGCTCCTGCTCGACGAAACTATTGATGTGAACGCGCTGGAGCCCCTCGACCAGTACCTTGAGTGTGCCGTCAGGGAGTCTCAAAAGCTGAATGATGTTGGCGATCGTGCCTACAGCGAAGATATCCTTCTCATCGGGGTTGTTGTTCTGGGCCTTTTTCTGGGCGGCCAGCACGATCTGCTTCTTGCCGGCCATGGCCTCCTCGAGGGCGCGGATGCTCTTTTCGCGGCCAACGAAGAGCGGAACGACCATGTGGGGGAATACAATGATGTCGCGCAGAGGCAATAGCGGGTACGTCAAAACACTCTCGTTCTTGCGTGTCATTGGCTTCCGCTCCTGATGTTTGGATTTGGGTGGAATGATTTAATTATACTACCGGGTCAATCGATTCCGAACGGCATTCTGGCCTCAGAAAGAAGCGGTGAATCTTGACGGTTGTATCGGGAATGTTTGCGAAAAAGCGTGGAGAACTTAGAGCCTATCCCAAAAACCCTTCGTTGGGAGGGGCGAACCAAAATGACCTGGATCGAGGACGCACAAGAGAGGCCCCGGAGGCGTGCCCGCTGGGCACGTCGAGGAGCCGAACGCGGAGGACGAAGAGGCAGGTCATTTTGGTCGCACCAAGCAGAAGGGTTTTTGGGATAGGCTCTTACCCGTTCTCCGCCTTTTTCAGATCGTCGGGATTGCCCGGTCCATACTCGAGTTCGGGCTTGTCTTGTTTCATGATCACCTGATCGGTGATCGTGCACTCTTTGAGGTTTGTCATTGAGGGCAGCTCGTACATGATGTCGAGCATGGAATGCTCGAGGATCGAACGAAGGCCTCGTGCGCCCGTTTTGGATTTCATCGCCTCACGAGCAATTGTCTTCAGGGCCTCGTCGGTGAAATTGAGTTTCACGTTCTCGTACTCAAAGAGCTTTTGGTACTGTTTGGCGATCGCGTTCTTGGGTTCGGTGAGAATGCGGACCAGCGCGCCCTCATCCAGCTCGTCGAGGGTCGCAATGACGGGCAAGCGACCGATGAATTCGGGGATCATTCCAAACCGGAGGAGATCTTCTGGTGCCACCCGGTGAAGGGGATTGTCCTTGGCGCGTTCCTTGTCGGAACGCACGTCGGCACCGATGCCCATCCCCCGCCGGTGCATGCGCCCCTCGACTATTTTTTCGAGGCCCACGAAGGCGCCACCGCAGATAAAAAGGATATTGCTCGTGTCCACTTGCAGGAACTCCTGCTGGGGGTGCTTACGGCCGCCTTTGGGCGGCACATTGGCTCGAGTTCCTTCAAAGATTTTCAAAAGCGCCTGCTGAACGCCCTCACCCGAAACGTCCCGGGTGATCGAGGGGTTTTCGCCCTTGCGCGCAATCTTATCGATCTCATCGATATAGACGATGCCACGCTGACAGCGCTCGATGTCATACTCTGCATTTTGGAGCAGATAGAGAATGATGTTTTCGACGTCTTCACCCACGTAGCCGGCTTCAGTCAGCGTGGTGGCGTCGACGATGGTAAACGGAACTTTCAGGAGGCGCGCGAGAGTCTGGGCTAGCAGAGTTTTGCCGCTACCCGTCGGGCCTATCAAAAGGATATTCGACTTTTGGAGCTCAACCTCGCCGGTGGTTCCGCGCGCCTGAATCCTCTTATAATGGTTGTGGACTGCCACGGAGAGGGTCTTTTTCGCGCCGTCCTGTCCGATGATGTAGTCATCGAGCGTGGTCTTGATCTCGGCCGGCTTGGGATTCTTCGCTGTGCCGGTCTTGATCTCCTCTTTTTCCGCTTCTTCGGCGATGATGTCGTTGCAGAGTTCGATGCACTCATCACAGATGTGGACAGTGGGGCCGGCGATGAGCTTCTTCACCTCGCGCTGGCTTTTCCCGCAGAAGCTGCAAACTAGATTTCCGAAGCTATCGTTATCTCGTCGGCTCATAACTCTCCCACCCGTCGTTGCGCTCTGGAGTTAGCTCTTCTTGATGGACCGATGCGCCACGACGTGATCGACAATACCATACAACTTGGCGTCTTCGGCAGACATATAGCGGTCGCGGTCCGTGTCCTTTTCAATCTTCTCGTAGGGCTGCCCTGAATGGTTCACTAAGATGTGGTTCAGCTTTTCTTTGAGATGCAAAATCTGTCTTGCTTGAATAGCAATATCGGCCGCCTGTCCCTGAGCGCCCCCTAATGGTTGATGGATCATAATTTGGGAATTGGGGAGCGCAAAACGCTTACCCTTAGTTCCTGCCGCAAGAAGGACGGCGCCCATGCTGGCCGCTAATCCTGTGCAGTAAGTGCAGATATCAGGTTTAATATATTGCATCATATCGTAGATTCCCAGGCCAGCTGACACACTGCCTCCAGGTGAGTTGACGTAGATATGGATATCAGTGTCCGGGTCTTCGGATTCGAGGAAGAGAAGCTGAGCAATAACAAGATTGGCAATGGCGTCATCGACCTGGGTGCCGAGAAAGATGATTCTCTCTTTGAGAAGGCGCGAATAGATATCAAAGCTGCGTTCGCCGCGCGGCGTCTGCTCGATAACCATGGGGACCAGGTAATCGTTGGTTGCCTTCATCGAGGTCTACCTCCCAGGAGAGAATCAATTGCTGTCAAATCAACTGGCTAATAACCGGATGGGCAAGCCCAAGGTCCGGATATGATCCCTACTTACCTATAACGGCATTTTGGATCAAGAACTCAAATACTTGATCGGTGAGAACATCGTCCTTAATGCGCTCGGTCATGCCTTTGCCATCCAACATCTTTTCGGTCTCCTCCGTTGGGCGTTGGAATCGATCGGCGATTTCCTTCAGCCGAGACTGAAATCGGCTTTCATCGAGCGCGATCTTTTCTTTCTTGGAAACTTCATGGAGCAACAGGGAACCGCGAACCAGGTGCTCCGCCCGCGTTCGAACGTTTTTCAAATCCTCGTCAGTGAGCTTGGGTGCGGGATAGCCTTGTTGTCGCATGTCTTGCTGAATGCCTTCGATCAGGGAGTGGGCCTGACGCTCCACGAGCGAGCCCGGGACCTCAAAAGCGTTTTTTTCCACGAGGTGATTCAGAATCTGTTCGCGTTGGGCCTTATCTGAATTCTTTTTCTTGTTGTCGGAGATCGTCTTGGTGACCTCTTCCTGGAGCGAGGCGAGAGTGCCATTCTCTCGCATCTGCTTGGCGAACTCATCATTCAGTTCAGGAAGAATCTTTTTCTTCACCTCGAGCAATTTGATCTCGAAGTTCGCTTCCCGACCAGCGTGTGATTTTTCTGAATAATTATCGGGGAACTTCGCCATTACGGCCTTCTCTTCGCCAACGGTCATCGCTAAAATGGCGTTATCGACATCGGCGATCAGACCCCCGACACCGATTTCAAACGTGTACTGCTTCTTCGGCTCGGAAATTTTCGGTTCGCCCACCAGTTCGTAGGCCAGCTCTACAACTCCAAATTGGCCCTTCTCGACCTTCTTTTGGTCTGTGGGTTCAAGAGTTGAGAATCGCTCCCGCAGATTGTCCAGGGTCTTCGTAACCTCCTCCGGAGTAGGGTCGAGGTCGCTTCTTTTCAGGAAAATCCCCTTGTAACTCTTCAATTCTATGTCGGGCCGGACCTCAAATTCCGCTGAAAACTCGAGCGGTCCGCCCTTGTCAAAATCGATCGGCTTGATCTCTATCGACGGACGATTGAGCGGATTGAGCTGCGTGGAGTGGAGCGCATCGCCGATACCAGCCTCCAGAAGATGGGAAACCACATCACGCCGGATTTCATCCTTAAACTTCTGCTTAACGATATTGATCGGGGCCTTACCAGGGCGAAAACCTGGAAGCCGGGCCTGCCGGAGGTAGGCCTGGGTGGTGCTGTTTTCGTGCTTCGAGACGGTCTCCTGGGACATTTCGATGGTTAACCGGACGCGCGTGGGACTCAGGCGGTCGACCTTTTTCACGTTGGTGTCGTGGCGGTGGTCTTTCGATTCCATGAATAGACTCCTTCGAATGGAACCGCTTGTATCACGCGGGCCAAACTCTCACAAGTCACGCTTTTGGTTGGCTTTTTCGGCGTTTCTCGTCGAGGAAAGTCAGCATGAGCAGAAGCCCTACCCCCACCACGATAGCCGAGTCGGCCACGTTGAAGGCGGGGTAGTGGTAGATCTCTTTCCAGTGGAAATCGAGAAAATCGATGACGTAGCCAAGCCGAGACCGATCGATGAGGTTTCCCACCGCTCCCGTGAGGATCAGGCTGTACCCGAAATTCCACAGCTTCCAATAGATGTGGTCGGTGTCGACGCGGACAAAGAGAAAAAGAATAAAGATCATCACGATCAGGGGCATGATCAGGAAAAACGGCTCCCGAAACCAGGTCGGGGCGTGGTGGAGGAAGCCGAAGGCGGCCCCCTGATTTCTGACATAGGTTAGTGAAAAAATATTGGGAATGAGAGAGGTGCTCTGCCCCCAAACAAACTTGCTGTGAATGAGATGCTTCGTCCACTGATCGAGCGATAGAATTATGACGAAGGTGGAGGCAAAGGTCTTGATCTTTGATTGAACCAACTTAGACATGGCTCGTGCGCCCGATCTCTTGTCTCACGGTGTTGATTAACATTAACAGAACGCCACAAATAATGGCACTGTCGGCTACGTTGAGTGCGGGAAGAAGTTCTTTGGACCCCAGGCGGACAACGAGAAAGTCGACCACATAACCGAGCTGTATGCGGTCGATGAGATTCCCCACGGCGCCGGAGAGGATTGCGGTGAGGGCCACAGACGTGACCATCTGGTTGTCGCGGAGCTTAATGAAAATCAAAACGATGAGGACGAGCGCAAAGGCTGGGATGCCCAAAAGGAAAAGAGTGTGAAAGCGCTCGGGGGTCGTCTGCAACAATCCAAACGCGAATCCCACGCTGTGACGATGTGTGAGCGTGAGGAGTCCTGGGATGAGGTCATGCCCCGCGTTTTCAGTGAGGCGATTCTCAAACCATTGTTTAGTGAGCTGGTCGAGAGTGATGATCAGACCGCTCAACGAGAACAGGATGAGATATTTTCTTTTCAAGGAGCGTGTTTACGAGCTCATTGAGTTGAGGAAGTCGCGATTGGTCTTCGTGGACATGATCTTGTCCAAGAGGAATTCCATGCTGTCGACGACATTCATCGGCTGCAGAACCTTGCGGAGGATCCACACGCGATTGAGTGTCTCCTTGTCGAGGAGCAGCTCTTCCTTTCGGGTGCCGGACTTGTTGATGTCGATGCACGGGAAAATACGTTTTTCCATGAGCTTGCGATCCAGGTGGATCTCCATGTTACCCGTGCCCTTGAACTCTTCGAAAATCACCTCGTCCATTCGGCTGCCGGTGTCGATGAGCGCGGTGGCGAGAATCGTCAGGCTGCCACCGTTTTCGATCTTACGGGCTGCGCCGAAGAAGCGCTTCGGTTTATGGAGCGCGTTGGAGTCCACGCCGCCTGAGAGAATCTTGCCGCTCGGGGGGACGACTGTGTTGTAGGCGCGCGCGAGACGCGTGATACTGTCGAGCAGAATCACGACATCCTTTTTGTGCTCGACCAGGCGCTTTGCCTTTTCGATCACCATCTCGGCGACCTGCACGTGGCGGGTGGCCGGCTCGTCGAAGGTGGAGCTCACCACTTCGCCCTCTACGTTGCGCTCCATATCGGTCACTTCTTCAGGGCGTTCGTCGATGAGTAATACGATCAGCGCCACTTCAGGGTTGTTGTGAGTAATGCTGTTGGCGATCTCCTGAAGGAGCATCGTCTTGCCGGCGCGCGGAGGCGCCACGATCAGGCCACGCTGGCCCTTGCCAATCGGGGTCAACAGATCGATCACGCGGGTCGAGTATTTTTTCGGATCGGTCTCGAGAATGAATTTCTCATGCGGGTAGAGTGGAGTCAGGTTGTCGAAGAGGATCTTTTCACGCGCGACATCGGGGTCCTCGAAGTTCACCTTCTCCACTTTGAGAAGCGCGAAGTACCGCTCGGAGTCTTTCGGTGAACGAATCTGGCCTTCGACGGTGTCACCGGTGCGGAGCATGAACCGCCGAATCTGGGATGGGGAGACGTAGATATCGTCAGGACCCGGAAGATAATTGTAGTCGGGAGCGCGGAGGAAGCCGAAGCCGTCCGGCAATGTCTCGAGCACCCCTTCCCCATAAATCTGACCGTTCTGATCGGTCTGGGCCTGAAGGATGGCGAAGATCAACTCCTGTCGGCGGAGTCCGCCGGGGGATTCCACCCCGAGGGACTTGGCGAGGTCCGCCAATTCGGAGATGGGTTTTTCTTTGAGCTCTTTAAGGTGCATCGTAACTAATTCAGCCATAGGATTTGATTTTCTGTTGGGGGGGTATGGCTCGATGGGAAATCCTGAAGTTTTTGAAGTGCCAACCCCTTTGGGGATTGCGAATTGAAATATTATTAGTTTGGATTTCCCAAGAAACAAAAACTTCAGGGATAAGTTAGAAAAGCATGAGGCGATTAGTCAAGAAAAAATAGAAAGGGCTGAGCATCTCTGCTCAGCCCTTTCTCAAACAGAAATCGGCATACCGAATACGGTATTCAGTATTCGGTAGGAGATTAGGCGTTGCCCTTGAGTTTTTTCACCCGAGTCGCCTGGGGCCCCTTGGGGCCGTCCGTCATATCAAACTCGACCTCTTGTCCTTCGGTGAGGGACTTGAAGCCGTCGCCCTCAATGGCCGAAAAGTGAACAAAAACGTCTGCTCCCCCCTCTTGCTCGATGAAACCGTACCCCTTGTTGTCGTTAAACCACTTAACGAAGCCTGTTGGCATAAATGCTATCCTCCTGAAAACCCAAAGACGCCCCCTTTAAGAACGATAGCCTCGCAATCGATACTGCTGGTCGCTGAGCTGTCGGAATTTTTTAGGTTAGCCTTCAGAACCTGTCCAATCCCAGGCTCGATGATAACAATGGGATCAATCGTGTCAAGCGCGTTCCTTGACAAGGAATGTCACTAAGTTATACTTATTATTAGATAATTCACCGCAGCGTAGATCGCCATTGGCGATCCCCAAACCCCAAAATCTATGCTTCCTCCCCCCGATGAAAGCGGTATTTTCGTGCCCCATCCGGCCCCGGATTCGCGCTCGCTCAAGCTCGAAGCGGCCCGGCTAGTGGGCCTCGCGGGGAGCTTGGCCATTCTCCTGGCGCTCGTGAGTCACCTCGGTTCGGACCCCAGTCTTTCGACCCTTTCCACCTCTGGGCATATCCACAACTGGATGGGCCGGGTGGGAGCTATTCTTTCCGATTTGCTCTTTCAGTTGGCTGGAATTTCTGCCTTTGCGCTGCCGCTGGCGGGAGGGTGGATCGCTATCCGAGCACGTCGGCTTCGTCTCCACGCGAGCCCGCAGGTCCGAGGGGTCGGATTTGTGTTTCTGGTCTTGTCGTTGGGGTCTCTCGCGGAGCTTCTTCTCGGGAATCGGTTGAAGAGTCTGCCGGTGCCGCACGCGGGCGGCCTCATTGGGCTGGGTGGGTCAACCGTGCTGACCTACCTGGCTGGTCCGGTGGGAGCGTTGCTTCTCGCGACGGTGATTCTACTGCTTTCGCTGATGATGCTCTTTCACTGGATCGGAATGGGTGGGGCCACGACCAATGCGGTGAGGGGATTCGTATTGCTCATGAGGAGCGGTTTGTCTGCTTTCGTTGTTCGAGCGAAAGAAATGAGGGAGTGGGTTGCACGCCGATGGGCGATGAAGGCCGCAGCGAGAATTGAGCCGCGGGCGGTGGAGGGTGTGTCGGCCGCTGAGCCGGTGCAGTCCGAAATGGAGATTGACGAGGAGATTGTCGAGAGCCTTGGGGGAGACGAGCCTTCCATTGAATCACCGACGGAGGCCATCACGATTGGGATGGCGAAGGCTAAGCGGCCGGTGAAGCGGTTGTTTGCGCGAAAGAGCGGGAAGGATTTCAAGTTGCCCTCGCTAGCGATGCTTTCGGGGAAGGCCGAGTCTCGGACGAAAAGCGTCGATAAGAGTTGGTATCTGGAGAAGAGCAACATTCTGGTGCAGAAGCTCAGGGATTTCGGAGTGGATGGTGAGGTTGTGCATATTTCCCCCGGGCCGGTGATCACTGTTTATGAGTTCAAGCCGGCGAGTGGAGTGAAGATCAAGGAGATCGCCAATCTCTCCGACGATCTGACTCTGGCATTGAGTGTTTTGAGCGTGCGCATTGTGGCGCCGATTCCGGGTAAACCGGTGGTGGGAATAGAGATTCCGAGTCCACACCGCGAGATGGTTTTCTTTAAGGATCTCGTGAATGAAACACCCTTCTATAAAGATGAGCTCAAAATTCCGATCGCGCTCGGGCGTTTGGCGTCGGGCGAGCCGATTGCGGCCGACCTGGCGTCGATGCCGCATCTTCTGATCGCCGGTAGTACGGGCACCGGTAAATCGGTCTTTATCAACACGTTGATTTCGAGTCTGCTCTACCGATTTACGCCCAAGGAATTGAAGCTGATTCTCGTGGATCCCAAGATGGTTGAGCTCTCGCTTTACGAGGACATTCCTCATCTTTTGCTGCCGGTGGTGGTTGATTCCAAGAAGGCGGCCCTGGCGCTGCGCTGGATGGTGGATGAAATGGAGCGGCGTTATTCGCTCTTGCACCGGTTGGGTGTCAGGCACATCGATGCCTACAACGAGCGGCTCCAGGAATTTCAAAAGAGCGGAACGGCCGAGGACCTGACCTACATGCCCTTCATCGTCGTTGTTATCGACGAGTACGCCGACTTAATGGCCGTGGTCCCCAAAGATGTCGAGCTCTCGATCGCGCGACTGGCGCAGAAGGCACGCGCGAGCGGCATTCACCTGGTGCTCGCGACCCAACGTCCGTCGACTGATGTGGTGACGGGCACGATCAAGGCAAATTTTCCCAGTCGCATCTCGTTCCGTGTGGCCTCATCAATCGATTCGAAGACGATCTTGGATCGTTCTGGTGCCGATCGGCTCCTCGGACACGGCGATCTTCTCTTCCACTCGGCTGGGTTTTCCACCCTGCGGCGAATGCAGGGGCCTTATATCTCCGACACCGATATTGAACAGGTTGTGAATTTCCTAAAGGCCCAAGGGGCTCCTGAATACGACGAAGGCATTCTCCAGGCCCAACAGGAGTTTGATGAGATGGGTGACGGAGAAGCTTCGGATGAAGAGGGCGAGCTTTACGATCGCGCCTTGAGACTCGTCACCGAGAAGGGCGAGGCCAGTATCTCTCTCATCCAGCGCCATCTGCGCATTGGCTACAACCGAGCCGCCACTCTCATGGAAGATCTCGAGAAAAACGGCGTGGTGGCCCAGTCCTCAGGGAATGCCAAGAGGCGGGCGGTCATTCCTCAGGCGATATAAGCGCTTGTTCAGTCCTTCTCTATGATCACTGAGGTGGGTGGATTCTTGGAAAAGCTGCACACCGCTCGAAGGCTGAGAGGGGATCTCTGCCAATACCGTTTACCGACTGAGGAGGAGTGGGAATACGCAGCCCGTGGGGGAACGAGCACGGAGTATTCGTTTGGGAATGAGCTGAGCTTGTTGCCGGCGTACGGCTGGTTTGCAGGAAACTCGGGGAGACAAGCCCAAAATGTTGCTCGGCTAAAGAAAAACCCTTTTGGTCTTTACGACATGCACGGGAATATCGAGGAATGGACGAGGACGGCTGAAGGCTCTGACCGGGTCTGTCGGGGCGGCAGGCACTACGGCGCTTCGAACCTGCGTTCGGCTGCTCGCTACTACTACGACCCCGGTTACCGTAGCGGCGACGTGGGTTTCCGCCTGTTGAGGGTGTGCCTCTAACTCCCCAAAGGGGTCAATTCTTTCGCCGCTTATTGCAAACATCTATCTTCATTATGTGATGGACATCTGGTTTTCATGAATAAACGGTGAACAGTATCGAGGCAAAGCACGCATGGTTCGCTACGCGGATGATGCGACTTTTGTCTTCGGAAGCTCAAAAAAACATCGGCTAGAACAATGAGACGCAGTGGCTTGCCTACACCGCTCTCTTTTGCTCTCCCGTATAGTTTGGATCGGACACTATGAAGGATTTGGGGTCGGAGGCCAGAGTCTTAAGGAAATTGTACGTCTGAAAGCCCGGCTGTTTCCGCCCGCTCTTTATTTCCGAAAGGTATTCCGGCGTCACCCCAAGCCGTGTTGCCAGTTCAATTTGGGAGCATTTTTCGCGGGTTAAGATCGTTTCGATAAACATTCCGGTGTTTTCGGAGACGCTATCAACCAAGGCCTGGGTCAACCTTGTCACATCGTTTCCTGAAAGGATCTGGTTATGACAAAGATCACACTCCAAAACTCGAAGGTCTTTGGTTAAAAAAACCGCCGGGTATTCTCTCCAGGGGAAAGGTTTTCCCCGCTGGTTTTTTTCAGAAAGTTCCTTTGAGCCGCATTCCCCGCAACGCTTAGTCTTCATTTTACTGTACCTCCGGCTGGAATAATCAGTCCGCCTACTGTTTTGAGTTCACGCTCCGGTGGATGAAACGAGATTTCATCAAGATCGCCATCTTCATCAACGCGGAACTTTGCGTACCACCCGCGCTTCTCATGAATGAGACCATATTCGTCCGCCAAACAACTAGGATCATTCCACATGACAACCGTTCTTACGAAATTGATCTCCTTCAGAGTTCGAATTCCCTGAAGGATAAACCGTTTTGTTTCGTCTGGGTCCTTCGGTCCAGAGGCTTCGCTCTTATAGATTCTCAGTACCGTGCTGATGGATCTAGTGGGAGCGGAGAACCAAATGCGATCTAGGTCACCCGTATCAATGATTGCAAACACGCTCTGAAGTGGGTGCCTAGCGGTAACCATCGCTTATTATTCTACATTAATATGAGATTAAGTAAAGTAACTTAATATGAAATTAAGTAAGACAGTATTCCTGGCGACTAGCTGTGGTGGCCCAGTCCTCCGGGAAACGCCAAGAGGCGAGCAGTCATTCCTCAGGCGATATAGGGTTACGGTCCTTCCCATCCATCTTTCCCAGAAAAGCAATCTTAGAGTGAAAAGCGGGGGCGGTTTTTGGTAAGACCCTGCTCCTATGAAGCAAGCTCTGATTGTCTTGGTTTTCCTGGCGTCCCGTCTGTCTTTTGCGGATGCCATATTTATCGACAAAATTCAAAAACGGTACTTAGTCGCCTATCTCGATAAGGGGATGGTGATGGTGAAGACCTGTTTGGTGATTCCGAAAGAGGGGCCCGCGAGAGATTGTGGCGGTGAAGTAGTGTCTCAGGTGAAGCTCGAGGATTGGCTAGCTCTGTCAAAAAATGCTGAGCTCGACTCGAAATCGGACACGAAATCTCAGAAAGTTTTCACGTTAGAAGCGGTGACTGTTGAAATAGAAAGATTGACCTCGGGTGACACCGTTGATCCAAAGACCGTAGACGAGAGATTGAAGCAGCTGACAGGTCTTCAGCAACGCCTTGTGCTTGTGGCGAAGGTTGAAAAGGCCTTAGGAAGTCCCAGCTCTGATCTCTTTGCTGACGTTGATTGGGAAAGTCTTGCGGTTTCCGAGGGAGAGCTCTCCGACGCCAGCTTTGACCCGCACTTTGTATTTGTGAAGATTCCTGGGAAGAATTTTCAGATGCAGACGACCGAGGTGACCCAACGCTTATGGAGACTAGTGACTGGAGCCAGCCCATCTCAAATTCAGGGAGACGATCTTCCGGTGGAAACTATTTCGTTCTCCATGATCACCGAGGGGGGCGGGTTTCTAGAAAAGCTGCACACCGCTCGAAGGCTGAAAGGGGATCTCTGCCAATACCGCTTACCGACCGAGGAAGAATGGGAATATGCAGCCCGCGGTGGAACCACTACAGATTATTCGTTTGGCAATGATCCAACCAAATTGCCGGAATATGGCTGGTTTGAGGGAAATGCGGTGAACCGGACCCATAGCGTTGCTCAGCTCAAGAAGAATCCTTTTGGCCTCTATGATGTACACGGGAATGTGTGGGAATGGACGATGACGTCTGAGGGCTCTCTCCGGGTTGCTCGGGGCGGCAGCTGGAACTACGATGCGCCGTTCTTGCTTTCGGCCTGTCGCCGCTCCGACAATCCCGGCAACCGTGGCAACGTCTTGGGTTTCCGCTTGCTGAGGACGTGCCTGTAGCACTTTGCTGTTTTACACTTTTACAATTTGCTTAAGGGGCGGAAGCGAAGCCTGCCCCCGCGTTAGAAGAGGCGAGCGGTCATTCCTCAGGCGATATAAGGGCTTGTCCGGACCTTCCCACCCAACTTTCCCAGAAAAGCAATCTTAGAGTGAAATGCGGGGGCGGTTTTTGGAAAGACCCTGCTCCTATGAAACAAGCTCTGATTGTCTTGGTTTTCCTGGCGCCCTGTCTGTCTTTTGCGGATGCGGTCTTTGTCGACAGAATTCAGAAACGGTACTTGGTGGCCTACCTCGACAAGGGTGAGGTCATTGTGAAGGCCTGTTTGGTGATTCCGAAAGAGGGGTCCGCGAGGGATTGTGGCGATGAAGTGGTGTTGCAGCTGAAGTTTGAGAATTGGCTGGTCCAATCGAGAAGTGTTGGGTTTGAATCGGGGTCGAAGAAGGCGTTCACATTGGACGCAGTGATCATTGAAATAGAAAGGTTGAGCTCGGGCGATACCGTTGATCCGGAGGCCGTGGACGAGAGGTTGAAGGGGCTGAGGGGTCTTCAGCAACGCCTGGTGCTTGTGGCGAAGGTTGAAAGAGCTTTGCAAAGTCCCGACCCTGAACTTTTTTCTGACGTTGATTGGGGAAGTCTTGCGGGTTCCGGGGGCGGGTTTCTAGAAAAGCTGCACACCGCTCGCAGGCAGCGGGGGGATTCCTGCCAATACCGTTTACCGACCGAGGAGGAGTGGGAATATGCAGCCCGTGGGGGAACTAGCACGGATTACTCGTTTGGGAATGATCCGAGCTTATTGCCGGAGTATGGCTGGTTTGCGGGAAACGTACAGAAAGCGCCTCACGGTGTTGCTCAGCTTAAGAAAAATCCTTTTGGCCTCTACGATATGCACGGGAATGTCTGGGAATGGACGATGACGCTCCATGGCTCTGACCGGGTCTTTCGGGGCGGCAGCTGGAACAACGGCGCGTCGAACTTGCGTTCGGCCTCTCGCGACGACCGCGACCCCGGCAACCGGTACGATGTCTTGGGTTTCCGCTTGCTGAGGATGTGCCTGTAACACTTTGCATTTTTAGACTCTTACAATTTGCGTTTGGGGGCGGAAGCGAAGCCCGCCCCATCCTCGGATGCCAGGCATGAGCCGAGCGATCGCTGGACTTTTTTGGCCTAGATCGGGATGAGACTACAAACGACTCATGACTTCACTCAAGAAGTCGTCAACGTGGGGCCAATTGTCCCCGGTTCGGGTAATGATCTCCTGGCCCGAAGTAAAGTCATGCTTGTGATGAAATTCGTGATGATCACTTGATTTATCAAATAGTCTGTCGTGCGGAGAACAATAACGAAGGAGACATCCTTGCCCAGACCGATAGGCAACGTAGGTGTAGGCTTCGGTCCGGGCCCGCCGTCTTCCAGTCTTTTTCCCTTTTGAAGGCACGAGAGATTTGACCTCGACATCCTTCATTATAGAGACGTTCACGAGAGCCCCTTGATGCGTTCTCAACGTGAACGAGATCGAGAGTTCGAGATATTCGCTGTTGAACCACTTATGAGAGTAGGAGTTGGAAGTGATCATGTATTGTTGAAAGCGCCCGATAACAGCTTCATGAACGCTGAGATAATCTTCGAGCCAATTCCAATCGTGCTTTAGCTGTTTCACTTCACTTAGAAAAGCGAGCAATGCGCCGGGAAAGCATCAGGGCTTTTGAATATTCTTCGCGATAGTCGCTCGAGGTTTCTGCTGTCCGTAAAAGTTGGTCTGCGGTAACCCCGAGGCTTAACGCGAGCGAAGCGAGTTCGGCCTTGAACTGCGCAACGGATTCAGCCGAGTCGCCTCCTGCGAAGGGCTGGTCTGCTGTTACTTGGTCCAGCAGACTGACTTGTTCTTCATTCATTCGATTGAGTTTGGTATCCATGGACAGACTCTCCCTAGCTCTGGCCCGATAGTAACACAGGGAGGGAAAACGCCAAAACCTGAAAGAGTTATGATTACATATGGTTACATGTGGCGGGTCGAGGCTCTCTTGGAAGGAGCTCGAGAAAGACGGGGTCGTGGCACAATCTTCCGGCAACGGTAAGAGGCGAGCGGTCATTCCTCAGGCGATATTAGGCTTTGTCCGGTCCTTCCCGCCCATCTTTCCCAGAAACGTAATATTAGAGTGAAACACGAGGGTGGGTTTTGGTAAGACCCTGCTCCTATGAAACAAGCTCTAATCGTCTTGGTTTTTCTGGCGTCCGGTCTGTCTTTTGCGGACGCGGTATTTGTCGACAAGATTCAGAAACGGTACTTGGTGGCCTACCTCGATAACGGTGTGGTCACAGTGAAGGCCTGCCTTGTGATTCCGAAAGAGGGGCCCGCGAGGGATTGTGGAGATGAAGTGGTGTC
>JACPWY010000015.1 GCA_016196825.1 Deltaproteobacteria bacterium
GTCAATCCCTTCGACGCCCTAAACCGAATCTTCACTGAGATACCCACCGCCTCCACTGCCGATGACTACGATCGAATAGCCTCGTACCTACTCGCCCCCAGCGCAACCTGATTCGAGACGTAGTTTATGAAGCGCTCACTACGATGCTGCCGATCAACGAGATCGATCTTATCGCCTTGGTGATGCTCTCCAGATTCCATTGGGTGAACTGAGACAATTGAAATCAGCGATCGATGCGGATTTAGATACAGCTAAACATGGAATTGGATGGTGGCAAGGCTACTCGGCTCTCGGAGACAAAAGACGAATCTTCATATCTGACTATCTTTTGGAAGTAGTTCGGAGCATTGAAGTGAATTTGATTGAGGCGCGACTTCACTTTCTAGAACTTCTCGAGTGGGGAGATACACTGACAGTATTCCTAGCGAATTCCATCGTCCATGACCAGAAAACTGGCACTCTGAGAATGAAACATCCAGAGCACAAGACCCCGTTAGATGAACTTCCAGGCGAGATGATCGGTTTGCATGAGGCAGGTGTTCTCCGCAGTTTGGGCTCTACCTTGGATTGTTTGGGAGGAGCTATTGTCGGTGTTATCGGGTTACCGACTCCGATTGTCAGATCCGATTTAGGTGTTGTTCGAAAAAAGTATTCAAACTTGTCCGCCGAGCAGACTTCGTTTCTAACGTTTCTAGATGATACTATAAGAAACGCCGGACCAGATGGATGGTTGGAGTGGACCAACGACTATAGAAACATGGTGGTCCATAGAGCACGGCGGCTCCGAATGACTTTAATGACTCCTTCTCAGCAGGGAGGACAAACACTAGCAGTTCCTATCGGGCTAATGGCGCGTGCTCCATCTAGAACAGATCTCGAAGACCTCGAAGATAGCTCCATAGAACCGGTGCTTACCGAGAGCAGCGGCGATACTATAGAGGGGCTATTTGCTTCTGCCACCACGGTTACGGAAGTTATTTCAAAGAAACTGGTCGACGTATGGTTGTTGAGGCGAAAAAATCCTCAGCTAATTGAGCAGCCGCGAGCTCAGTGGGTATCGCTAAGTGCGCGCGGGAGTGGCGGGGCGTTTCGAGGGTTTCATCCTGGGACGCACAAGTACAACCCAAGTAGTATCACAGGGAATCCGGCGTTAATCAGACGACTTTTGGTTGGGGCGCTTGATGACAAGAACCGGTCCAAATGGAATTCATTCACGTGACAACTCGGCGAGAGACTAAGGACTTTTCTTGTTCATTGAAAGAATCACAGACTCCTTTTTCCCAGAGCCCGTTATCCATTCCCTAAATCTCTCGAGGTCTTGTCTTAGTATTGATACATATGGGGCGGAAATCTCGAGGATACGTGCTGCTTCCTTCACACCGACTTCGTTTACCCACGCAGAAAGTTTTTTATCGGTAAGCCGCTTATCTTTGAGCGAGGTCTTCTTTGATACGTTGGAATAGTCGGGTTTGAGGACCGCTTCGGGTTCTTCCTTAGCCTGTGCCAACCAATACTTTCCGAAATCTTCTCTTAATGACCCTTTTATCTTTCCCTGATTCACGTTTCCGGGAGGACTTGCGATGGCAATGATCAGGGATTCCAGCTCATGTATATCTGATTTCGAATCGAGCACATAGAAAGCCATGGAACTCCACTTCCCAGAATGCTTGTCGGAGTCTTTGTGAGTGTCCAATCGAGAGACTATGTCAGTAGCTCTCCCAACGTAGTACAAGTTTCCCTTTTCATCGTATAGCGCGTACAGCCCCTGACGCTCATACTTGTCGATGAACGTTCGTAACCGGTCGCGATGTATTCCTTCCAAAAGCGAGCTTCTCACTTTAGGTAGATGATATTTGATTACGTGGTTCTTGGATTTGGACCGAGAACCTTTTGGGCGACCTCTTTTTGCCATTTCAGATCTCTTCGGCTGATTCTGCTCGAAAGTTTAGAGGGCTTGGTCAGTTGACGCGCCCCAACTACTTCGTTCCGCCCCTTCTAAGCCATTCCTCAATCTGATCTGGAGAAAACCGCACCGACTTGCCAATTTTAGAGAATGGAATCTTGTCTTGCGAGGTCAAACGATACACATTGCGAACAGAGATCTTTAACTCCCGGGCCAGATCCTCGATAGTCCACACAAAACCAACCGGCCTTTTCCATTGTTTTTCATTTTCCGACACAGTTACCTCCTTGTTTTAACAACTTGGTATGGTCGGTGGAGAATTCCCGCTCTAACCCAAGGGAACCTCCCTCAGGGAACGTCAGGGAACAGTACATGCGTAGTCCTGACCAATGCTGTCTCTTCCTGACAAAAAGAATACCGGAGTAACTCGTTGTTTCTTTGGTTTTGTGATTGTTAATCAACTACTTGAGAAAAGCGCGGCTTGAACTCCCGTCCGCCCCGCCATTTTAATTTTAAATTTTTGAAATGATGAGTGAATTGAGATTGCGACTCTTGCCAGTGGGTCTCAGTGGGTTAGGTGGACACCTTTCCCACTTTTTTTTCGTTTTCGTGTTCGTCCCAGAGTTTATCGTTGAACTCCCTGAGAGCGTTGGACTGCCTCTTGGCGTACCCGGATCGGTGGAATCAGCGCAGCAAACCCACTCAAAGTTTTTGAGTGGGATTTTTTTTGCCCGGCGGTCTTAATGGCGCCGGCATTTGAGAGGGATCACCACCTTTTGAGCAGTGGAATTACCGAGAGCGTGCTGCTCGTCAGGGCTAACGGGGTGTTTTAGGCGGACCACCGCCCTACGGAGCGTAGTTAAGTGGTTAGCTTTGGTCGCGGATTCAAATCTCGACTCCCCATCCAAACTTCGTTGAATGGTTTGTCAAAGATCTGCCGGCACGACGAGCGCTATCCTGTGGCCCAGGCCGGAGCAGGATGAAGGGGTAACTGCCAACCTTCTCTGAGGCGGTTCACCTCCTTGAAGAAACGTTCCGGGATTTTGATGCAAAGACTTCTTGCGTGTTCGACCACTTTCCCAGGGACGTAGATAAATCGTCGGCGAAGTTTTTTCGAAAAGTGCGGCTTCTCTGGTTTTTCGATAATCGCGCACCAGCGAAGAATGTTGTGCGCCACCATGGCGAGGAGCCCATAAGCGTGACTGGCACCTAGTTTAAGACACGGGAAGTGTTTTAAGTCGTAGGCGTACTTCTCTTCTCGTATGAAGTTCTCGGCATTGCCTCGGCGATTGTGGTGTTCGATAACCTGTTGCAAAGTCATCGACTGCATCGGCATCCCGGCCACGACCCCATAGTGGTCCCAAAAACCCCCGAAGACTTCCCCCTGCGGAGCCTCTTTCCAAGTACGTTTGACGACGATTAAAAAGCGAATATTTTCCGCCCATCCCGGCGTCCATAGCATGGATCCTAGTTCAACTTTCGGAACCACTCGGCCTTTGCTTTTCGCTTTTTCAATATCCTCTTCCGAGTATTTCCAAGGCGACCAGCTCGTTATCGCAGAAATTCCACTCTGCCAGCCGGTCGTTGCCTCATTGGCCGTCAGCGTGAAGTGAATCCTATTTTCGAGGCAGGTGCGAATGACCTCTTGGTTGCAATAAGCGGCATCCGCACTCAAATACTTTTCATCCTCTTTTCCCCACGGCGAAAAGGCCCTCTCAATCAGTTCCCTAGCTCCCACTCCACTCTTGGTACTTCCCGATCGAAGCTGCATCCCGTAGTTCAGGCCCAGTTCATCGAAGATAACTTGAGAGTCCAAACACCACTCTTCTTTATAGTTCCACGCTAATCCCTCCATCTTCTCCCCACTCTGTACATGGGACGTCGAATCGATACTCAAATGAGGAGTAGGACTAGGTTTGTGCTCTAAAGGCAGAACGGACTCCATCTGTCGTCGTATCCGGTACGACATCTGTGCCAAATAACCATTAAGCTTTGAAAGGTGCCCCTCTTCAAAATCTCTTAAAAAATCCCCCATCGTACGGGGCGCTACCGTTTCCCCTCGCATGATGGCTTCAAGTGCGGGATCGTCTTGAAACTCTTCCAAGTCGTCCAAAGTATCGTGCCCGTACAAAAACGAGGAAATCTGTATCAACCCTAATCGATAACTACCGTGACTCCGGGGACTACTTCGCTTCGGTAAGCACTCCCTGAAATCCTTCGACAACGATGATAAATCAAAAACCTCCACCATCGTCCCGAGTCCCACCGAATCGGTAAGCTTCTCCTTCGTCGGTATCAGCTTAATGTGTCTTGGCTTCCAGCCACCCATAGAAAACTCCCCTCGCCTTTTCCCTTCTATGATCCCCAATATTTCGTTTGAAAAGAAAAATAAATCGACGCGGCGGATCGAATAGAAGGGAATGACTTCACCCAACGGGTGATACGCTCGTTAGCCTCGGATTGTAGCTAGCTCCCTGTTCTAATCCGCAGATGCGGGGATATTCCGAAGCCGAGATGGCAGGCCCTTGGGTTCAATTCATTCATGACGCTCGAAGAAGCAAGGTCTCGTGCAAAGCAACTCAACGCTCAGCATCACCTCAAGCAACAAGAAGAACAGCTCAGGAAAATCGAGCAGGACCAAGACGACACCCAAAGACGCTATGACGCCGTCCTGCCGAGCGAGTTCGCAGCCGAGTTTGAAATCCGCTTCGTCCGGAAACGCGACAGTCAAACGGAACAAGGATTGAGGAAAAATACGCGTGCCTATGTGACATGGAGAGCGGCGCAAAGACTGATTGTCGCAATCAACACCGATCCGTCCGAGTGGTTTTACCATACGGACCGAGTCTACGATTATTTCTGGCAGCAAAAGATGAGTCTCAGGTATCTCCAGGGGGTCTTGAGAATGGCGAACCTTTGGGGATTTTTTTTCTGCCGCAAACTCGCGCGCCCCTTTCTTCCCATTCCTGTTCCTAGAGGATACGAGCGGCAAAGGCTCATTGATGCGAACTATGAAAAAAGGGGAGTGGCCCGGGCCTCCCGTCCCCTCTCGCCAGCGGATCTGCAGGGGGGTGAGTTGAAGTTGAACCGCAAGAACTTCAATTGGCTCTTTCTGTCCGTCTGGTTCGGTCTACGTCCGAAAGAGGTGGACTCCCTCCATGCGAAGGAGTTATGGCGGGTCGAGACGCTGCCGTCGGGGAGAAAAATCCTCTGGGTATTTCAAACGAAGATAATTGCACTTCCCCCGGAAGATCGGTGGAAGCCTATTCCCATCCTCTACGATGAGCAGCACTTTGCTCTGCAGATTGCCGAATCGGGCCATTTCCGAAGGCCGCTCCGGAAAACATTGAGAAAACATTTCGGATGCGGTGTGACTCTGTATGCAGGCAGAAAGGGCTTCACCGATCTCATGCTGTCCAAGAATCAGTCGTTGGAAAACATCAGCGTTTGGATGGGTCACTCAAGCCTGCAACGCACCTGGAGAAGCTACAAGCAAAGACGGAAGTTCCATCTGGCCGGATATTGATAGATATGTACTACTACATACTAGTATGGTTATAGTGACGTGTGGACTTCGAGTTGAGACGTTCTCTGATCCCAAAGGCTTGTTATTGCGCGATGAGAAGCATTCGAGACAGGAACAGAGGCTCTATTGGATTGGGAAATCGCGCTCGGGGCGCATATTAACCACGTGCTTTACGAGACAAGAAAATACGACCCGTATCTTCGGATGCGGAAATTGGAGAAAGTTCAGGAGGCTCTATGAGACAGCCAAAGTTAAGTGACCTGACGGTTGATGTGAAGGGGACTCGAATGATGCGTAGAGCCGCTGCGAAATCGAGAAAGGTGAAGATCACCATCAACATCGATGGGGACAGCCTCTCACGACTGAAGTCCCACTCTGACAAGACAGGCGTTCCCTACCAGCGGCTGCTCAATCAGATCCTCAAGGAAGCTCTTAAAGGCGAAGATGCAATGGAATCACGTCTTGAGAAGGTGGAGAGGGAGCTAGAGAGATTGAAGAAAAGAGTGGCCGCATG
The DNA here is from genome assembly GCA_016196825.1 of Deltaproteobacteria bacterium. Lineage (GTDB taxonomy): Bacteria > Bdellovibrionota > FAC87 > UBA2466 > UBA2466 > JACPWY01. The sequence goes on from JACPWY010000015.1 coordinate 5,944, forward strand.
ATTGGCGAACCCTAATGGTTGAGCTAGTCAAATGGCTTTATGAGGTTTCACGGGCGTGAGGTGCAGTGACGCACATTTCAGATTAGGTGAATTAACGGAGAGCATCCCATGAGCAAGAAACCACCGGAATCCACGGATTCCCAACCTGGCGGCGAAATCGTTCTGTTTCAGAGTGACGATGGCCACGCCAAGATCCAGGTGCGCATCGAGGGGCAAACTGTTTGGCTCCCTCAGCGCCTCATTGCCGAGCTGTACCAGGTGTCGGTGCCGACTGTGAACGAGCATTTGGCCAATATCTATGAGGAGGAGGAACTTGGCCCGGAGGCAACTATTAGGAAATTCCGAATAGTTCAAACCGAGGGATCTCGGCAGGTTGAACGGCTTGTGGATCACTATAGCCTCGATGCGATCCTGTCTGTTGGCTATCGTGTTCGCTCGCCGCGTGGTACACAATTTCGCCAGTGGGCCACGGCTCAACTTCGGGAACTGCTCGTCAAAGGCTTTGTTCTTGACGACGATAGGCTAAAAGAAGGCCGCTCCTTGGGGGAGGATTATTTTGATGAATTACTCGCTCGGATTCGCGACATCCGCGCGTCCGAACGCCGCTTTTACCAGAAAATCACCGATATCTACGCCACGAGCATCGACTACGATCCGAATGTCCAAATCACGCAGGATTTCTACGCCACCGTTCAGAACAAGCTCCATTGGGCGATTCATGGGCATACAGCCGCTGAGATCATCCGAGAACGCGCCGATGCCAATAAGCCGAACATGGGGCTGACCACCTGGAGACACGCCCCGATGGGGGCAATCCGCAAAACGGACGTTTCTATAGCCAAGAACTATCTCGTGGAAGAGGAGCTTTCAGCCCTGAATCGAATTGTTTCGATGTACCTCGACTACGCCGAACTACAAGCCCAGAATCGCAAACCGATGCACATGGCGGATTGGGTTAAGAAGCTGGATGGCTTCCTGGAATTTAACGAGCAGAATATCCTTACCCACGCGGGCAAGGTATCGCACAAGCTGGCCCAGGACCATGCCGAGCGGGAGTTTGAAAAGTACGGTGTCGAACGACGGCGAATTGAGGCGACAGAGCCTGTGAGTGATTTCGACAAAGTGGTGGATAAACTAAAGCTACTGAAGGAAAAGCCAAGGTTGCCGGCACCCAGGAAAAAGGGCGCGGCAAAGAAGAGGAAGGAAAAAGGATCGAGGCCAAAGAAGTGATGAAACTTCCGCACCCCGAAATTCCCGTCCTGAAGAGTTATCCCAAGGGAAATGACGTGGCGGCGGTGTATCCGGACGGGATTTTGACTCTGACCTACTGGGATCTGTGGTGCCTGCTTACCGCGAAACAGCGGTTCGGGGCTGAGCTTTCCTCTCTTCGCAAGGCGCTCATCGACAAGCGGCGAAATGAACGTTTTTTTGGCGAGTCACAAAAGGAAACAGTCGAGGACCTAATCGCGTTATTATATGACCTTCAGGAACGTGTCAGGGAAATTGCGTCCGTCGATGAAATCTTAGCCGGTATTCCAGAGAAGCTAGTCAAAAAGGAATCGCAGAAAGCGATTCGCAATATCATAGAGGCTGAGGGCTATTATCCGCCCTCCGAGCCGATGTTGCGATCTCCCCGACGGGTTCTTTTTGCTGAGGCCATGCGCGGAATGTGGCCGAGCTTGCCCGTCGAGCCCACTCCAATCGCTCGTTTACTACATCCCCTTTTCACTCCCAAGAAGGACCCCGGCTACTTTCCAAAAGGGGCGACCTTCGCGCTGAGCCGCCGGGTCGAAAAGGCAGTGGCCAAAGAGCTTTCCAAAGCCGATGAGCTGACCGTGATAAATCGAAGGGGCTACCGTTACGCGGTGTATCGTGCCGTGCTGACCCTCTTTCATGAGGAGCACCACTGGGATGATTCCTACGGAACGATGGGTAATCTGGGCCAGACTTGGGTAAAGGAGATTCTGGTTTCCACGGCGGATGACATCGGCGTCGAGTCCAAGGTTTTCCTCAAAGATTTATTGATGTTTTTTTGCTGGGAAAACTATGGCCTTTCGGACTCAAAGCAGCTGATCGAATTTCTCCAGCGTTTGGAAAAGACCGATTTGTCTCTCGCTGTCGCCATACTGACCGATATAAAAGATCGGGCCGAGCAGGGGTTCCAGGAATACTTCGCGGAAAATGCCGGAAAATTTCTGGAAAAATTTAGCACGTCACGACCCGTTTCCGGTCTGAGACTCGTTCCCTCTCCAAGCGCATCCGATTCCTGGAATGGAGTTTAGGTGTTGGAGTTGACCTCGACCAAAACGGAAAAGCTGAACCACTCAGCCACAACACTTTCTCTCGCTCTGTCCCCTCACGGAAAGCTTTACCTCCACCAGGAACCGGATGAAGGCGGAAGTCTCGATGAAAGCTCCCGCAATCGAATCAAGGAGGGGTTTGGAAAAAGCTCGGGAAGGGGGCTTCTCGTTCTTGCCGGAGACGAAATAACCTCCCATCTCTCCCCGGTTTTCTCTTATTTTCGTGATATTGGACGGCGCTACCTGACCGAGGTCTGCCGGCTTCCCGAAGACGGCGCCAGTCGGATTCCAGAGATTCCGCCGCCGATCAGTGCCTTAGAAACGCTCTCGTTGAGTCCCCCCCTCATGCGGGGCGCTGAGTATTTGAACGCAGGTGTCCTCGAAGCGCTTTGGAGGGAAATGGACCAAGGGTTTCGGGAAAACGCGGCGAGCCTTCCGGGAGGGATGAAGGCTTATATTGAAACTCGATATCCCCGCTGGCACATGGTGGGGCGAGTTTGTTTTCACCTCGCGGAGAACAAGTCGAGCCCCGATGAGCCTTTTGCTTTTCTGGCGACCTATACGACCAGGCTATCCGCCCAGGCGAAGCCTCAGCACTTGCCACTCGGAAAGGCGCTTGATCAATCAAAAGGGGCACGTGATCGCTCCGCACTCCTAAGTCTTCTCTTGCCCATACAAAGGGCCGGAGAGAAGAGCGCGCTCGTGAAGGAGATGGTGGAATCAGGGGAGATTTATCATCCCTGCGCCTGGACGCCTTCCCAAGCCTATCGATTCCTGAAGGACATTCCCATTTTCGAGTCAAGCGGCTTGACCATTCGCGTGCCCGATTGGTGGAAAAGTAAGCGACCGCCTCGTCCCGAAGTGTCCATCAACATCGGGAATAAGAAGGCGTCGGCGTTGGGCATTGATGCCATGCTGGATTTCCAGATGAGCGTCACCCTCGACGGTGACGAACTGACACCTAAGGAATATGATGAGCTTCTTGCCGCCAAGGGAGGACTTGCCCTCATTCGAGGTCGCTGGGTCGAGGTCGATCCGGATCGGCTCAAAGAAGCTCTTGCGCATTGGAAGGCAGTACAGAAAGCGGCGAGTGAATCTGGCATCTCTTTTATCGATGGCATGAGGCTTTTATCGGGAGCCTCGATCGACGCCGCGAGCGCGGTGCCGCAAGAGTCGATCTCATATTCGAATGTCAGGGCCGGAGAATGGCTGTCGGCGGTACTACAAAATCTCAAAGTACCCTCACGATTAGATGATTTGAAATTCGGGGAGGAACTTCGGGCACGGCTTCGCCCGTACCAGGAGGAGGGCGTAAAGTGGCTTTGGTTTTTGAACCGTATTGGCCTTTCCGCCTGTCTTGCCGACGACATGGGCCTTGGTAAGACCATACAGGTGATTGCTCTGTTTCTTCTTTTGAAAAAAGAAAGGGGCCAAGAAAGAGGTACAGCCAGCCGTCCGCATCTTCTCGTGCTTCCGGCATCTCTTATAGCGAACTGGAAATCGGAAATGGAGCGGTTTGCGCCGAGTTTGAAGCTCTTTGTCGCGCATACTTCTGCTCTCCCCGCGAGAGAGCTGAGAGAGCCCCCCGGAAACTTGGGAAGTGGATACGATGTGGTTCTTACGAGCTACGGCACGTGCTTACGCCTGCCATGGATTCAGACAATCGACTGGGATGTCGTTGTCCTCGATGAGGCGCAGGCGATTAAAAACCCTTCAGCTCAACAAACACGCGCGGTGAAAAATCTCAAAAGTCGTACGCGACTTGCCCTGACAGGAACACCCGTTGAGAACCGATTGTCCGATCTCTGGTCGATTTTCGATTTCTTGCAAAAGGGTCTGTTAGGATCGGCCAAAGCCTTTACGGACTTCTCAAAAAGATTGGGCGAACGGGATAAAAATCCATATGGGCCTCTTAGAGAGCTTGTGCGCCCTTATATCCTGAGAAGGCTCAAAACCGATAAAAATATCATCGCGGACCTACCGGACAAGACCGAAGTCCGCGCATTTTGCTCGCTCACGAAGCTTCAGGCGGCGCTCTATGCGGAGTCGGTCAGCGCTCTCTCAAAGGAAATCAAGGTTTCGGATGGCATCCGACGGCGTGGCGTGATTCTCGCGTTTCTCATGCGCTTCAAGCAGATCTGTAACCACCCCTCGCAATGGCTCAGCGACGGCGAGTACCTCCCCTCCCAGAGCGGGAAGTTCGCGCGTCTTCAGGAGATCTGCGAGGAAATAGCGGCCCGCCAGGAAAAGTGTCTCATCTTTACCCAATTCCGGGAGATCACCGATGTGCTTTGCCGATTTCTGGGCGGAGTGTTCGGTAAAGCCGGTCTTGTGCTCCACGGAGGAACACCGGTGAAAAGGAGAAAAGAAATTGTCGATTGCTTTCAGGACGAACTGGGACCCCCGTTCCTGGTGCTTTCCTTGAAAGCGGGCGGGACCGGGCTGAATCTGACCGAGGCCAGTCACGTGATTCATTTCGACCGGTGGTGGAATCCGGCGGTCGAGGATCAAGCAACCGACCGCGCCTTTCGGATCGGACAGAAAAAGAACGTACTCGTCCATAAGTTCATCTGCCGGGGAACGGTCGAGGACAAGATCGATGAGATCATCGAGTCGAAGAAGGCGACCTCACGCGAGCTTTTGGAAGGGGGAACGGAGCGTCTTTTGACGGAAATGAACAATGAGGACCTCATCAGGCTTGTCTCTCTTGACTTGAATCGGGCGCTGGAAGAAAAATAGCTGGATTTTAAACGGAAATTGGCGGTCAGGGGGTCAGATGGGTTACGGGCGTTACCGCAACTATGATGACGATGGTGGCTATGGCTACGGAGGGTGGCCTCGTTACGTTCCCGTGGCGGAACGAAAGCGAAAAGCCGCCGCCAAGATCGCAAGCCTAAAGAAAAAGGGGGAGGAAATCAGCCCCGTAATGCTTCGGGGGCGGACGATAGCAAGCACCTTCTGGGGAAAGGCGTGGTGTGAAAATCTTGAAGCCTACAGCGATTACTCCAACCGTCTGCCCCGGGGCAGAACCTATGTGCGCAACGGGAGCGTCCTAAATCTTCATATCGTGGAGGGAAAGGTGAAGGCGTTGGTGCAGGGCTCTTCCTTATATAAGGTGGAGATTGCCATTCGGCCCGTGGAGACGCCTAGATGGCGGTCCCTGGTGCAGGAGTGTTCGGGCAAAATCGATTCTCTGGTGGAACTGCTTCAGGGAAAGTTCGCGACGAGCGTGATGGCGGTAATGACGAACCCCAAGCTCGGTCTCTTTCCCGCGCCCAAGCAGATTACCCTCAAGTGCTCCTGCCCCGATTGGGCGACAATGTGTAAGCACGTAGCGGCCGTACTCTATGGCATAGGTAGCAGACTTGACGAGCAACCTGAGCTTCTTTTCGTCCTCCGCAAGGCAAATCACCTAGATCTGATTACGCACGCGTCCGTGGATTCCTCCCTCAAGAAGGGCGCGGAAGGCAGAAAGACAAAGGTTATCGAGGAGTCGAGTCTAGCCACAGTTTTTGGAATCGAGCTTGATTCAGCCGCCCCGTCGTCCGAGACGAAAGCTTCGCCCGTGGCATCCCGTCTTCGCCGAACGACTCGCAAGCCTGTCGCCACGAAACGAGGTGCCGCCAAAAGGAGCATTTCCAAGCTTGGCCGCACTTCGAAAAGGCAGAAGGCGTAGGAGGTATTTATGGGCAAGATGGCAATTCGACTAAAAAACCTTTTTGATCAAGCTATCCAAGAAAAAGTAATTTCGCTTAAAGCGATGTCCGAAGCAAAGAAAATGGCTGCCGAAAATCTCAAGAGTATGCCGTCCGCGGATAAACTGATTGAGGATGAGCGAGATCCACTACATGCGATCTATGCGAACACACTAAACCTGATCTCAGTGTTTGGGGAGCAAGCTACGACCCTGCCCCCTTTGCACCCGATTCATGATTTCATCACCAAGTGGCAAGATACCTACGTCCCTGGTTTGCCGCCCTGGAGTCCGGTTTCAAACTCCTACTTCACCTGTTGGACAATGCTGGACGCGGCTTTTGGGGAAGACAGAGAAACGATCGGTACATGTTTTTTATCACTTGTTGACCGCCTTCCGCTGAATCCTATTCAAATTGAAGTTGCCAGAAACTTGAATCAGTCCCGGATGGGGATTTACGAAGTGTTGCAGATCAAAGGGCAGTTGTTTCAGCTTCGGGAACTCATCACTGACAAAAAGCTCACCGCCTTTATTTGCTCCGGATATGTTGGCAGCGTAGGGGATCTTATTTTTGTCCGTCTTGTACCTCCGCTGGCGAACTCGGTGGACTACTTTGTTGGGTTAACGACGCCTTATCAATGCGTGCAACAATCAGAAGAAAACTGGCTTCAGTATTTTAAGCGTCATGATGTCACTTCCAAAACTGTAGGGGTTGAGGCAAGGCTTCATCGCCACCTAAAATATGGAAAGAACCGCACCTACTGGAGTGAGTATATTTTTTACGGTTACTCTAATTTCGGCCCAGGCGTGATTCTGCTGGCGGGCTTTCCCGATCAGCCGAACACACAGCCACAGCACGATAAGTATCAAGAATCGGCAAAACGTGTTCGTGGCGGACAGCACGCCAGTGGGTTTCCAGTGGGTTAGGAGAGATGAAATCCGAGGAAATCGGAGGAAACCGAAGGAAAGCTCACCGAATGGATATCGTCGACAAAATTGAGAAATCCCAAATTGTCGACAGGTTATAGATCGCACGTCGCAATCCCGTCCGCCCCGCCAATCCTCAGATCCTTTCATAAGCAAAACCTTGGCAAACGGTTTTTTCAGTTCATAACGGACAGTTGTACCCTCTAAGAGTTGGTTCGATAGTAGGGAGTTTAGGAGGAGACGGCGTTGCAGAGGATTTGCCGAAATCCATTGTGATTTCGCTGTAGTCGCCAGTTCTAGAATACCTTTAGCAGTTTCGCAGCAAGCATCGTTTATGGCGAGACTTGCCTGCTCCAATAGAGGCGCTTGAGCTTGCCATTTTCGGCTTCCATCTCTCGCATCTTGCCGGCATCGCTGACCTCAAGCCCCCCGTATCGCTTTCGCCAGTTATAGAACGTGTGCAGGCTTACCCCTGCCTTGCGACAGACCTCGGTGGGATGAATGCCGCTATCGGCCTCCTTCAGCGCCCCGATTATCTGCTCCTCCGTGAATCGCGACTTTTTCATGTATCAGGTCCTTTCTAGCTATCTAGACCCGCTACTTTGAGGTTTCAATTGGTTACCTTTTTGGGGGGATGGTCAGTTGATTGTTGTCTTGTTTCAGTGTGTTGAGAATCGTGCGGTTAGACTCCCGTCCGCCAGCCATCACTTAAGCACTTGAAATCACAAAAAAAAATGACGAATTGCAACATGGCGTACATGTGCGAACTATTTCATACCTTGAAACGGTATACCTGTATGAGGTATACTCTCTTCTGTGGCGATTCTATCCTTCGCTGATGAAGCAACAGAGATTTTCTTTAAAACGGGTCGCACCAAGCGCGTAGGATGGGCGAACATCAAGTCGGTTGTCGCTAGAAAGTTGGACATGGTTCACTACGCAGCAGAACTATCTGACTTGAAATCGCCGCCCGGCAATCGGCTCGAATCCCTGACTCGGGATCGAGTTGGTTATCACAGTATTCGAGTGAACGATCAGTGGGGGATCGTGTTTCGCTGGACGGAGTCGGGTCCAAGCGAAGTGGAAGTCACCGATTATCACTAGCGAGGTAGTCATGAAAGCGATGTCGAGAAAACCTACGTCTCCCGGAGAAATTCTAAATGAAGAGTTCCTTGTGCCTATGGAGCTAACCCAAAAAGAACTAGCTGACCACATCGGCTGCGACATTAAGGTCATTAATCGAATCATAAATGAACGGACCTCAGTGACCGCCGAAATGGCTTTGAAACTGGCCTCTGCTTTTAAAACCACACCTGATTTTTGGCTGAATGCCCAGAAGGCACTTGATATATATGTTTCTCGTCGGAAGCTAACGAAACTTCCAGCGTCTCTCATGAGTCGGAAGGCAAGCTAATGCGCCTCAAAGGAGCCCGGTATGAAGAATAAACTATCACCTGAAGAGATAACCAAGCTCCGAGCTGAAACAGATCGGTTAATTCGATCTGCGATCGCTCCCATACGTTCTGAGCTTGGAACAAATTATGAGACGGTGATCGAATATTTAGAGGCAAACGAATTTGGATTGGCATTGGAAGAAGTAATTGGCGTATTAGTCGAAGACCAAATCAAAGTGCCAGCATCAACAATTGGCGAGCTAAAAAAAATAGCACTGCGTATGGAGATGGAACCTTCTTCGGTGGCCATGGAAGGCCTAAAAAAGTTACAAACCAAATAAGACTCCTTCCTTACTCAAGCAAAGGAGCGACGAAATCAATTGTATCCATGTTCGAGGATCCTGTTCACCATCTCGGGGTGCCACGCCTTGCCTCTTCGTTTTGTTGGGACACCAACCTTGTCTAGGAATGAGGCTATTTGGCGCAAGCTGAGACCCTGTGCTTTCATGTCCATTACGGCATCAATCACTCTTTCTTCGCCCGCATGCTTTACAACGGGTCTCCCTCGCGCTTTTCGCTGCCCACAGCGCGGTCGGGCAGGATTTCCATGTGGTTTGTGCGGTTCTCGGAGCGCAATTCCAACTTTAATAAGCCCGCGCCGAATGGCCTCTTTGGAGGAGAAAATCAGCTTCGAAATGTGATCTATAGAGAGACCTTCAAGCACGTATTTTTGGTGGAGGAAACTCCTATCCTGGCGCAATGGAATCCACCTGAACTCAATGAAATCAGATATTTCCCCAGTGGAGGAAACTGGTTCGCATAAGTTACCGATGGGCCGCCATTTTTTTTAAACAACTGATTTAATTAATCTAAAGTTTTTACGATCTAGATTTGCGGGACACTGCGGGATAGGACCGCTTTCCAAAGCAGCTTGTGACCGCTCCGAACCGCTGAATCCCTTTGTCTCCAACGCTACCTTAAGCACGCCATTCAGTGCGTTTGCTACCTTCTGCTTTTGAACAGAAGTCTGCGAGACGTACCGTAGGAAACCTGAGAAGCGCTGTTTTCGGAAAGAGCCTTTAATCGCCAGACGTTCGTATTTTTGTTGAACGTATTCCATGTGCCATCGAGGAACAGCGCGATTTTCTTTTTTGCCATTGGTTGCCCCTCCGTTCTTCGAAGTTACGCCACTTCCCTAAAATCTATTTGGTACGGACTGCTCGGCAGATAGATCACTATCTTCGAATAAGGAAATGTGAGAACCGGCACTTTGGACTCTCTGCCATCCTTCTTTTCTTCCAGACGAATGAAACCCGTTCCTTCTAGCGACACGCAGTCGCGTAGAACCGCGGCGAAGTCCCTGTCCACTAGTTTAGCTAATTCATAGATTGAACCTGGTTCCCGATTCGCAATGACCGTCAGTATTTCAATCTTCTGAATCGTCATAAAACTTCGAAATGCGGTAACCGACTCAAAGAGGATTAGGTGTGTGGGTTGCACAAGTTTCTTCTTCTTTGAAAGTGCAGTAGTGACCTCGGATTTAAAGTCGTCCAGAGATTTGAATCTGATCTCAAGTGTGTCAGTCTTTTTCATTTTTAAGAACCCTTTCTACTTCCGTCCAGAAGAAGGTGAGAGCAGTTTTGTAGTCTTGAGATTCAATCGCGGTGCGTTTTGAGTGATTGTCAGGAAGTTCAGGGTGAAGATGGAAGCCAAGCGGTGCATGGTTATCGATGAGGAGGCTTGGTTTTCCGAGTTCGTAGTCCAGAAGGACGTATCTAGCCTTGATTCCATCCGGGAACCGCTGGGTCTTTGAAACCTGCTGAACCTTTATCAATACCGTGAACCTCCTGCTAACCACTAACTTCTGGTCGATGAGAGTCACAGCTGCCATCCTCCATATATGCCAGTGAGACATATCTTTGTAAAACATATATTGGGGCCTGGTGTTATCTTGTGCCGCCCTTATAAGGCCACTCTTGTATGCGTGCCGGTGAAAAGCGCACTAATCGCCCTACCTTTGAATAAGGAATCCTATTTTCCGAGATGAGTTGGTAAATATGCCTCCGAGACACCTTCAATTCCCGGGCAACGTCATTTACAGCCCAAGCAGAGACTTGGCGTTAGTCAGGGGCGAATTGCTCAAATTGAGTCCGGAGTGGGAACTGCCAAGGTTACATTCAATGTACTGTTAAATGTACTTCGCACCCTTGGCTACGAAATCATGAAGCCCTTTCAAATTCGCGAAGCCAATGCAAGCGATGTCGATGCGATCAGAGCTGTCCATAGACAATCTGTTAAGGATTCTCATGTTCAGTGCGCACAGGGCTTGACGTGAACTCCAATCTTCACGGGGGTTTTTACGAAAGCACCAGTCAGGCTTTCTTTACAAATTCGGACTTCAAATTCATTGCTCCGATTCCGTCGATCTTACAGGCGATGTCATGGCCGTCCACCCCGTCGATGATGCGGATAGATTTTACCTTCGTTCCAACTTTAACCACCGCAGAAGACCCCTTCACTTTCAGATCTTTTATCACTGTAATTGCATCACCGTCGCTGAGAACATTGCCGAAGGCGTCTTTCACCTTCCTCTCGAGAGTGTCCCTATCGTCTCCCTGTGTCTTCTCCGCTCCCGGGCTCCACTCATGCGAACATTCGAGGCAGTTCCAAAGGCTTGAATCGTCGTAGATGTTCTGCGAACCGCATTTTGGGCATCTTGTTTCCATGACAGAGACTTAAGCACCAAGTTCGATATTCGTCCACTAAGCCCCGCCAATTTTTCTTAAACAACTGACCATCTACTTAATCACTCGCTGTCTAGGTATTTCGAAGTCAAAAAGTTTTCGCATCGCAGACCAAAAGCGAAAAAATGGTTCTGAAGCAGTTGTGCTATAAACATACGCTTCTCGTTGGGAGCGAAATCCGAGAGCCCACTAGGCCCTCACTTGCTGCTTTCGTACTTTGCTCCAGTACCACCAATTGCATTTTTCTCGTGGCAAGCGCGGGTTCTTTGCCTGTTCAACGGCTGCTCGAAATACATCAAGACAGCAAGGGTCGTGACGCTTTCCTGTGATTCGACACAGAGAGTTGTACATTTTCTTGGGGTCGCTCTTCCGCAGTGCCGCAAGCGTCCGGTGACCACGCGACATAGGCGGGCGCCATCGTCGTGAACTTGCCTACTCTCGTCGAACGGTTGGAACCGAGATCGTGGACCCACAACTCTGACGCGTGCTCCGTCTTCTTAAAAAATGAAAAGACCCCCGCTACCGGAGACCAGACGGGAAGCTCGCAACTAGCGGTCGACGAGCACGCGGAGTGACTCTCCCCCGTCGACAAATGGGTCGCCCGCACTTCCTTTCGGTCGGAATCGTCTTCGGAATGATTGAAGGTGTAGAGGACCCACTCGCCGTCATTACTAACGACGGGGGGAGACAAACGCGCAAGCTCATTGACAGCAAACGGCGCAGCATTGACGAGAAAGCACGAAAAAAGCAAACACAGCGGCAGTCTTCGAAGCATAGTTGAAATCAAAGCAAAATATTCGATATTCGTCCACTCTGTCCCGCCATTCACTTTTATCTATCTGAATTCAAGTCGAATGAGGCTTGCTCCGACAGGAATACCAGTCGAGAACCGAGTTATCGAAGAGTCGAGTCTCGCCACAGTTTCCAAGCTTCGCCGCAATTCGAAAAGGGGGTAGGGATAGCATGAGAGCTTTTTCGTGAAGAAGCGTCGGTCCTGCGCTACGGCTAGGGTGGACATGGCCCGAGACTAATCCTAGGCTCCCCTGCTGAAAAGGTGTCACGACCCCAAATCAATAGCGGTGAGAGAATCCCCCATCTCTGCGGAGTTATCCCCCAGGTTGGTGGTGTTGCCTTTGCCGAGTTGACCAGATGAGTTTGAGCCCCAGCACTTTACGGTGGAATTATCTAGGAGCGCACAGGCGTGGGAGGAACCCGTCGTGATCTTCGTGGCTGTTCTTCCTGTGCCGAGCGAAAAGGCGGTGAGACTATCGCCCATCTGGCCCGCAGCGCCGCCGAGATTGGTTGTATTTCCCTGGCCGAGCTGACCATATGAGTTCGAACCCCAGCATTTGACCGTGCCGTTATCCAAAAGCGCGCAGCTATAGGAACTCCCGGCGCTCATTTGGGTGGCTGTCCTTCCCGTGCCTAGATCAATCGCCGTGAGATTTTCTCCCATTTCCCCTGAATTGTCTCCGAGGTGGGTGGTGTTTCCCTGTCCCAATTCACCATATGCATTTCGACCGAAACATTTTGCCGTTGCATTATCGAGAGTCGCGCAGGTGTGGTATTGACCTGAGGATATTTGAGTGGCTGTTCTTCCTGTTCCGAAATCAATTGCTGACAGGTAATCTCCCAGTTCATTGGATTCGTCCCCGACGTGGCTTGTGTGTCCCTGGCCCGCGCCGCCGAAAGAATTATACCCCCAGCACTTTGTAGTCGAATTATCGAGGATCGCACAGGTGGCAAAAAAGTTGGCGAAGATTTGAGTCGCCGTCCGGCCTGTGCCGAGGTTGACTGTCGGGAGGCTGTCTCCCATTTCGCCCGTCGCATCACCTAGAACCGAGGTGTTTCCCTGTCCCAATTCACCATTGCCGCTATACCCCCAACATTTGATTGTCGCATTGTCGAGGAGCGCACAGGAATGGTAATAACCGGCGGCAATTTGCGTAGGCGTTCGTCCAGTTCCCAGATCGATTGCCGCTAGGGAGCTCATTTCGCCGGAGTTGTCACCGAGGTTGGCTGTGCTTCCCTGACCGAGTTGCCCACTTGAATTTCCGCCCCAACATTTGACGGTAGAGTCATCCAGAAGTGCACAGGTGTGTGAACCGCCGAGAGCGATTTGAACAGCCTTTCGGCTGCCCAAGGTAGTCGCAGTCATGCTCGATCCCATTTCGCCGGAACTATCGCCGATGTCGTTCGAATGTCCCAAGCCCAATTGTCCGCTGGAGTTACTGCCCCAACATTTCATCTCTCCCGTCGGCATGCGAGCGCAGTTATGATAGGCGCCGGAAGCAATTTTTGTGGTGGCGTCAATCTTGATCGCTTTGTTGTTACCAAGGGACCCGGAGGCGGCTGGAGCAGCGAGCGTTCGCGTGGCGTCGTTTCCCGCGGTGTCTTGGATTGAGGTTCCGGCGGAGAGGCTTGTTGTCGCGACGTAATCCAAATCGGAAGAGGAGTCACCGCTCTCGATTGTGTAGGTGAAGGTGAGCTCGGTCGTGGTCGAGCCACTCGCATAGGAGGCCGTGCGATCCGTGGTGCCCGTCTCAAGAGTGAGCGTGGGTGTCCCGGTCACCGTCACTGCTTCTGAAAAGGTCACTTGAATGGAGACTGAGGAGCCAAAGAAGTAGATGCCATTGCTCGTACTCGATGTGACGTTGGTTACGGTCGGAGCGGTGTTGTCGATCACGATCGCTTTATTGGCGCCCAGTGATCCCGAGGCACCGGGCGTGGCGAGCGTGAGCGTGGCGTCGTTTCCGGCGGCGTCTTTGATCGAGGTGCCCGCGGTGAGAGGGCTCGTGGCGATGTAGTCGAGGTCGCTCGAAGCATCGGCTGCTTGTACGGTGTATGTGAAAGTCAGTTCGCTCGTTCCGGTGCCGCTCGTGTAACTAGCCGCGCGGTCGGTGGCTCCTGTTTCCACGGTCAGGGTGGGAGCGCCGAGGACGTTGATGACTTCGCTGAACGTCACTTGGATCGAAATGGTGTCAGCGGCGTTGTACGAGCCGTTACTTGTGCTCGACGTGACGTTGGTCACGGTCGGTGACGTCGTGTCGATGATGATGGCTTTATTGGCGCCGAGGGATCCGGCGGCGCCTGGCGTAACCAGAGTGAGGTTGGCATCCGTGCCGTAGGCATTCTTGATACTGGTCCCGGCGGAGAGGGACGTGGTGCCCACAAAATCTAAATCGCTTGAGGTGTCCCCACTCTGAACGGCGTATGTGAAGGAAAGAGAGGTTGTTCCGCTGCCACTCGAATAGGTGGCAGTGCGATCGGTTGTGCCCGTTTCAAGTGTCAGAGCGGGGCTGCCCACTACCGTGACCGCTTGGCTGAAGGTGATCTGAATCGAAACGCTATCGCCCGCTCTAAAAGAGGCATTTGAGGTGCTGGAAGTGACATTCGTCACGGTCGGAATCGTTGTATAAACGACGAGAGCTTTGTTCGCGCCGAGGGAGCCGCTCGCTCCCGGAGTGGGAAGAGTGAGTGTGGCGTTGTTGCCAGCAGCATCGATGAGACTAGTGCCCGCCGAAAGAGAGCTCGTGCTGACGTAATCGAGATCGCTTGAGGTGTCTCCGCTTTGAATGGCATAGGTGAAAGTCAGTTCGGTCGTTCCGGTTCCACTGGCATAACTGGCAGTGCGATCGGTGGTTCCGGTTTCGAGTGTGAGGGTGGGAGTTCCGGTCACCGTGACTGGCTCACTCATCGTAACTTGAATGGAAAGGGTTCCTGTGGCGTACGTACCATCGGTGGAACTGGACGAGACGTTCGTCACTGTTGGAGCGGTCGTGTCGATTACGAGTGCTTTGTTCGCGCCGAGCGATCCGGTGCTGCCAGGAGCGGGAAGCGTGGGGGTGAGAGAGTTGCCCGTGAGATTGGTCAGAGTGCCGGTGCCCGCGCTGAGACTGGAGGTGTCCACATAATCCAGATCAGGGGATGTATCTCCCTCTTGCACTGTATAAGTGAAGGTTAGCTCAGTGGTGCCTGTGCCGCTCGAGTACGACGCTGTTTGATCCGTGGAACCCGTTTCCAGAGTGAGGGTGGGCACACCGGTCACGGTTATGGGTGAAGCGAAGGTCACTTGGATAGAGACCGTTGCTCCAGCTCTCAATATGCCGTCAGAGGTTGAGGAGGTGACGCCGGTGGCTGCGCCGCTCAAGGAAGAGGAATCACTGCAGCCTATGGCAACGAAAATTCCGACCAATCCGAGGAGTAAATGACGCATTGTTCACCGTTTGTGAGTGTGATTTCCGGGACAGTTGATTTTACTCTAAGAATCACAGGTTCTCCGAAGAAACTGCGTGAGGTGTCTATTTTGCGTGGGAACCGGGGGCTTGGTAATCTATTTCGCATGTCACTCCCTAACATTGATCCCAAATTGGACTTGGTTTTTGAGCGCGCCACGGAGTTGTCGGGGGTGCAAATGTGGGACGCGTGGACGAATCCTTTGACGCTGCCGAAGTGGTTTTGTCCGCGGCCCTGGTGGGTGACCGCTTGCCGAATTGATCTGCGGGCAGGCGGTGAGTTTTTCACGGTGATGGAAGGGCCTGGCGAGGAGCGGATGGAGAACCATGGGTGTTACCTCGAGGTGGTGATGGGGCGGCGACTGGTTTGGACCAATATGATGAGCGCGGGTTTTCGGCCGAGGGTGGATCAGGGGATGGGGTTTCCCTTTGTGGCGAGGATTACGTTCGCGCCCGAGGATGGGAAGACGATCTATCGAGCGGTGGTGTCGCACGCCGATGAGGCAGGCGGCAAACAGCACGAGGCGATGGGTTTTCAGGAGGGCTGGGGGCTGGCGCTTCAGCAGCTCGAGGAGTTGGTGGGCTAGTGGCGAAGGCAACGCCCTTCGCGGAGACTGCGCGGCTGTTGCTACTGAGGCCGACGCCCGAGATTCGCGACACTCTTTTTCGGTGGCTCAAAGACCCCGAGCTCACTCGGTATGTCGGTGGTGTTCGGGACGACGATAAGATTGTGAGAACGGTTGAGTTTGTTTTGCAGAGTTGGGAGACGGTGGGGTTTGGGAAGTGCATTCTCATCGATAAACTGAGCGCCCAAGTTGTTGGGATGGCGGGCGTGACACCGCTTGAATTTGAAAAGACGCGCGTGAATGATCTGGGCTACCTGGTGGATGCGCCGTATGCCGGGAAGGGGTATGCTACCGAGGCGTGCCTGGAGGTTCTCAAGCAGGCGTTTGAGCGACACAAACTGGAAAGAGTCACGGCCTGGCCGGATGCTCGCAACGCCGCCTCGATTCGGATCGCGCAAAAGCTGGGACTTCAGTTTGTGAGGGAACTGAACCTCACCTATCTCGGAATGAAATTCGAGGGGCAGCACCTTTATGAGGTAACTCGGGCCCAGTGGCTCGCCAAAACGGCGAGGGATTAAGCGAAGGCGTAGAGTGGGTCGACGTGGGCGGGGTGCCAACACCCCCGGCGCCAGATGCCAAAGGCGCCGGCGCCATTCGGCTACGCTGATGCGGGTGAATCGGCGCGTCGCTAGCATAACCACTCCCTTCCTTTTCCGGTTGCAGGACATATGCCAACGTTTGAGAATCTGGTTTACGTTTTGCACGATTTTGGAAAGGGACGGCTATGAAGAAACTGCTCACCATGCTCTGTGTGTCGCTCAGTGCTTGGGCCGCAGGCCCCAGTGGCGATGATCTCGTCAAGAGGGCGGACGAGGCGCGGTTCCCGTCGGGCGCGGTTTCGTTTTCAGTCAAGGTCACAGACAAGACGGAGTCTTCCGAGAAGGAGACGCTCTATCGTGTTGACACGAAGGACGGTGATCTTTCGCTTGTCACGACTCAGGCGCCGCCGCGGCTCAAGGGGCGCAAGCTTCTGATGCGGGAGAATGATCTTTGGCTTTATTTGCCATCTATTGAGCGCCCCACCCGAGTGAGTGCGCAGCAGAGGCTCACGGGAGAGGTGGCAAACGGAGACATCGCCCACACGGCGTTTGCGCGGGATTATTCGGCTGAGGTAAAAGGGATTTCGGTCATCGATAAGGAGCTGTGCTTTGAACTTCTCCTCACGGCCCGTAACAAGGGCGTGACCTATCATTCAATCCGGTATTGGATTCAGAAGCGCAACAACTACCCGGTGAAGGCGGAGTTTTACGCGCTTTCGGGGAAGGCACTCAAAACGGGCGTCTATTCCCATTTTCAGCCGGTGCTTGGGCGCCCTCGGATGACTCAGCTCGTGATCACCGATGCGCTGAAGCCCACACATCAGTCGATACTTCTTTACTCCGATTTCAAAACGGAATCATTCGACGACCGCCATTTCAGTAAGGATCGGTTGGGCTAGCGCGTGCGATTGGCAACGGCATTACTATTTGCAACATTGTCAGGAGGGCTTCTCGCGGCGGAGTCGCACTCGCATTTCGACGCTCGTATCGGATACCACCTCGTGGACCCCTATGATCTCTCGACGCATCGGTATCTTCTTGAGCTTTCGGAAAAGTGGGAACCGATCTCTGGTTGGACGCTGTGGGCGGGGGCTCGAGGGATGGTGGCGGGGGTTGCGCAGGAGCAGACACAGGAGGTGTGGCTCAGGGATACGTTTCTGCAATACCGCAACGATTGGCTGACGGTCCGGGCGGGAAACCAAAGGGTGGTCTGGGGTGAGGTATTTGGCTTTTATTACGCCGATATTGTCAATCCGAAGGACATGCGCGAACTGGGTTTAGGTGATCTGTCGCTGAATCGCCTGTCTGTTCCGATGATCGACGTGGTTGTGAGTTTTTCCGCGGCGGCTCTGGAATTTCTCGCGATCCCTCGCCCGGTTTTCAGTAAAATGCCGTCGGTGGTTGGCGACTTCGCTTTTCCATTTCACGATGTGGTTTCCAGCGGCTCGGTCAGTTTCGGCGAGGATTCGGGGAAGGACCTTTCGCTCTCAAATGCGGAATTTGGTTTACGGGGATCGAAACAGTGGAGTGGCACCGACCTTTCTCTTTTCTATTTCTACTATTGGGACCGCATACCGACTTTTACCGCGTTTGTCGTCACGCCTTCGCCGCTTTCGGTAAGCCTGACGCCTTTCCATGCGCGGCTCTCGACGGTGGGGCTCACGGCCTCGCACGATTTTTCTCCGTTTGTCCTGCGTCTGGAAGGCCTGTACACGGCGGGGCGAAATTTCAATGTCGTGACCAGAACCGCGCTCACTACGTTCACGAGTGATGAGGCGGTGGGGGTGGTGGAGTGTGATTACGAAGGGATCGAGAAGACCAGTATTGGTCTTCAGTACGCTCTTCATCACATTCCACAAAAGGTTGAGGGCGCCCTGATTCCGCAGGGGGAGAGTCTTCTGAGTTTTCACGTGAAGGCCCCCGCGTGGAATGACAGTGACGTTGAGCTCATCACATCATCTTCGCTCAATGATGGTGGACAGTATGCTTCAATTAACTGGACTTTACCGGTGTCGGGCCAGATGGAGCTTTCCCTTCACGCGGACTATTTCTTCGGTACGCAGGCGAGCCAGCTCGGCCGTTACCACCACGCCAGTCGATCCTATGCGCTCCTCAAGGTGTTTTTTTAGAACGTATCTCATAAATAGTTTCGTCGCGAGGCTGAGGCAAAAAACCCAGGATCGAGGACGCACAAGCGAGGCCGCGGAGGCGTGCCCTCTGGGCACGTCGAGCAGCCGAGCGCGGAGGACGAAGAGCCTGGGCTTTTTGACCAGCCGAGTAGAAACTATTTATGAGATACGTTCTAGACGTTGTGGCGAAGGGCATCGACGATCTGCATTCGCGACGCTCGCAGGGCTGGTGCGATGGCCGCTAGAGTCGAGGCGAGAAGAGCTACGGTTACGGCGATAAGATATTGAGCGACCGAGAGCTCTATCCGAATGTGAACGGGTCGGCTCGCGCCGGGCACAACCATGGCCATTCCGAGGGAAGAGAGAAATAACGCGATTGCGGTACCGAGCACTACGCCCACTACGGCCCCCAAGATTCCGAGGCAGAGCCCCTCGAGGAGAAACTCGGCGAGCACGGCGCCCTCCGTATAGCCGAGTGCTCGCACGGTGCCAATTTCGCCGGCACGCTCGAGCACCGACATTCCCACTGTGTTGAGCACGCCGAGAAGAATCAGCGTGAGAAGGATGGTCTCGATAACTCGGTTCTGCGTTTTAAAAAAAGAGTCGACCTGGCGATAGAGATTAGAGAGCGATTTCCAGGTGCGCACATCGACCGTGGTGCCGGCGAGGACCGTGCCAATATCCTTCACGACAGCATCGGTGGCGGGTGTGGCATCGAGACGGATCGCGATCTGTTCCACCTTGTCTGTGTCGAGAAGCCTTTGCACAGACGCGAGCGGCACCAGGAAGGTGGTGTCATCGAACTCCGCGAGGCCGCTGCGAAAGACGCCGACTACGGTCACATCGAGGGCGTTGACCACGTTATCAAAGGTATAGGCGAGGATTGTGGAGGTGTCCCCGAGCTTCACTCGCAGCTTTTTGGCGAGGCCCGCCCCGAGCATCATCTGGCTGTCCAGGCCCGGCTGAAGCGCAGTGCCCTGTTCCATCGAAAGAGCGGCGAGCTTGCCCGCTTCCTCTTTTGTGTCGACGCTCATTCCACGGGCGCTCAGCGTTGTTTCACTGGTGGAAAGGAGTCCGTAGAAATCCAGGCGCCCGGCGACTGCCTTGACGTGAGGGAGCTTTCGAATCCGCTCGGTGAGGTTATTTGAATTGGGCAAGAGATTTTCACTGGGGCTTCTGGCCGACTGGTCCCAAAACTTCTTGTCGGCCAGCGTGATTTGGCCGCTTTGGGTGCTAATTGTTGTCTCCTGCACATCCAGAAGAAGGCGTGAGGCAAATCCGCGGAAGAGAATGATGGCGCACACGCCGCCAGCGATCATAGAGATGTTGAGAAGCGATCGGCGCCGGTTGCGAAAACAGTTTCTGAGCGCAATCTTGAATCTAATGAGCATGCCGCTCCTTCGCCGCCTTTTCAGCCACCTGGCGTCCATCCGAGAGCTTGACGACGCGATTGGCTAGGCTGAGGATCATGGGATCATGGCTTGAAAAGAGAAAGGTGACTCCGTCTTCTCGGTTGAGCTGATGCATGAGCTCAAGCACGGCGGTTGCCGTCTTCTTGTCGAGGTTGGCGGTGGGTTCGTCGGCCAGGATGACGCTGGGGTGCTTTACGATGGCCCGGGCGACGGCCACGCGCTGGCGTTGGCCACCGCTCAACTGATCGGGGCGGTGCTTCCCAAGCTTTTCGATTCCCACACGCTGAAGAGCGTCTTCCACCTTCGTTTTGCGCTGCTCGGTGGTCATGTGTTGGAGAAGGAGCGGGTACTCGACGTTTTCAAAGGCCGTGAGAACCGGGAGAAGATTGAAGGTCTGAAAGACAAAGCCGATCTTTTGCGAGCGAATCGCCGCGAGCTCGCGCGAGGAGAGTTGGCTTACGTCGACTCCATCGATGAGCACGCAGCCGCTCGTGGGTCTGTCGAGAATGCCGAGAAGATTCAGGAGCGTGGTCTTGCCGCTCCCGGAGCTCCCTGCGATCGCGAGGAAATCGCCAGTGCGGACGATGAGGTTAATGTCGGTGAGAGCGTTCACCGTGACCTCACCGAGCTTGTAGGATCGGCAGAGCCTTCGCGCCTCAAGCGCTGTGGTTGGATTTTGTATGGAGTCGCTCAATCGTTAAAGAGAACTCAAACAGCGGCGCAGTGTCAACTTGGGAGGTAGCAAGGCGAGTAGCAAGGAGGTCATTTTTCGCGGTAGGCTACGGTTAGGAGCTTTGGTCACGTCACTTTGGGTTGACGCGCGGAATCTCCAGCGAGAGGCTTCGAGAGTGACGCAGAAACTTCCCCGCGGCATCTGGGCTCTGGGACTTGTGAGTCTCTTCATGGATGTCTCCTCCGAAATGGTCCATGGTCTCCTTCCGGTGTTTCTCGTCTCGGCTCTCGGCGCCAGCATGACTTCTGTGGGGGTGCTCGAGGGGCTCGCTGAAGGAGTTGTCCTTCTGGTGAAGGTGATTTCGGGGCCGCTGAGTGATTGGTTGGGGCGGCGGAAGCCGCTCGTGGTGATTGGCTATACAGTGGGAGCGCTGAGCAAACCGCTCTTTGCCCTGGCCGGCGGGGTGCCATTCGTCTATTTCGCGCGGCTTCTGGATAGAACCGGTAAAGGGGTGCGAGAGGCTCCGCGCGATGCCTTGGTCGCCGATCTCACGCCTTCGCATCTGCGCGGGCGTGCTTTTGGTCTGAGGCAATCGCTTGACACTATAGGGGCGGTGGTTGGGCCGCTTCTCGCCATACTCTTGATGATTGTTACAGGCGGCAGTTATCGTCTTGTCTTTTGGTTAGCGACAATTCCGGGGATCTTGGCCGTTGTGACACTCCTCTATGGAGTGCGCGAAAGCGCGTCCCCGGCGCCACTGGCGGAAAAACACCGACGGATTCGTTGGGAAGATCTTCGCCAGTTCCATCCGAGCTTTTGGGTCGTTGTCGCGTCCGGAGCGCTCTTTGAGTTGGCCCGTTTCAGCGAGGCATTTCTCGTGCTGCGGGCTAAGGATTTTGGGCTCGCGTTTGGAATGGCGCCAGCGGTTCTCATCGTGATGAACGTCGTCTATGCCTTCACAGCCTATCCTGTCGGCCATTGGTCGGATCGGGTGAGGCGGGAATGGTTTCTCTTGTTGGGTGTGGTGTTTCTCATCGCCGCCGATCTTGTTCTCGTCTTTGCTAATAGTTTGGTTGTCGTGTTTCTTGGCATCCTGCTTTGGGGTCTTCACCTGGCCTGCACGCAGGGCACTTTGGCGGCTCTGGTCGCCGACACCTGTCCGCCGTCGCGTCGAGGATCGGCCTACGGTCTATTCAATCTCTTCTCAGCGGTGGCGTTGCTTGTGGCGAGTGCACTGGCCGGTGTCCTTTGGGACTGGGCAGGAGCTCGAGCGACCTTTGGCGCGGGGGCCGGTCTGTCTTTCGTGAGCTTGATTGTCTTTGGAATCCGAATCCGCAAATGGAAGGCTTGATGTTGCAGTTTATGAACCTCTGTGGCGCGTTGCACAGGTTACGGTCGGTCTAGCTTCAGAAAACATTGGCCCAAATCTTGAATCCTTTCCGATGAGAAGGGAGAACGACGATGAAACCTTACAAGCTGCCGGCGTTGCCGTTTGCGTATAACGCGCTAGAGCCGACCATCGATGAAATGACAATGAAAGTTCACCACGATGAGCATCATCGCGGGTACGTTGATAAACTTAACGATGCGCTTGAGCCCTACCCGGATTTGCAGAAGCGCGTGGAGGAGCTCCTGGCGAGTCTGCACACACTGCCGGTGGACCTCAAAGATGACGTGGCCAACAATGCCGGAGGGCACGCCAACCACAGTCTGTACTGGACGATCTTGACGCCACGATCACAGCGCGGGCCGAGCGGCGAACTCGGCTCGGCGATAGCGTCAAAATTTGGCAGCTTTGAAAAGTTCCAATCTCAATTCACTGAATGTGCTGCCCAGCACTTTTCGAACGGGTGGGCGTGGCTCGCCAGCGATGCCCACGGTGCCTTGTCAGTTTTCGCGACCAAGGACCACGAAAGCCCAATCTCGCGGGCGCTGACCCCGCTTTTAGTGCTGGATGTGTGGGAACACGCCTACTATTTGAAGCACCAAAACCGCCGAGCCGAATACATCAAGGGCTTCTGGAAGATTGTGAATTGGAAGGAGGTGGGAAAACGCTGGGAAGATGTGCGGACAAAGGGCGCCACCAATCGAGAGTGGAAAATGACGGGCTAAGGGCCCTAACCCATGGAGGTGAGCCTACTCAGCGGCGCGGAGGAGGCGGACGAGGCTTCGTACTCGGGGGTTTTTGGCGTCTTTTTTGTGGACGCAGAGACAGATCTTCACCGTACCAAAGGCGGAGGAGGGGGTGTCGACTGCAGTGACCTCTTCCAGAAGTCCCGCTGCGGTTTCGGCCTGGGAGAAGAAATGGGGGAGGAGCGCCGTGCCGAGTCCCGCGAGTGCCATCGCTTTGGCGGCGGGGAAGCTGTCGACATCCACGATGCGTTCAGTTGGGCGGCTGAGATCGCTGAGGACCTCCCGGACTCGTCGGTTGGCGCCGCAAAATGAGCTGCCAAAGACAAAGAGGGGGGCGTGGGGCGCTTTGGGGGCGCGGAAGAGGCAAAAGCGTTCGGTGATCACTTCATAGGCGTGGATGAATTCATTTTCGGGTGGGTCGGGGATCAGAGCTGCGTCGATGTTTTGTCTAACGAGCTTTTCCAGAATGCCTTGATTGGAGCGCTCGATGCTTAAGGAGATCTCGATCGGGGCCGCCTTTTCTCGGATTGTGCGCAGGTAACCTGGCCACAATCCGACGGCGTAGGGCTCTTTGGTGCCTACGGTGCAGCGCCAGACGTCTGCCTTTTCCTGGCTGAGGGCGTGGTGGAAGGCGGAGGTGTCGCGAAAGAGGCGCTCGCTGAATTCGAGGAGGCGCCGTCCGGCGGCGGTGAGTTGGATACCGCGACTGGTGCGCACGAGGAGATCGGCTGAGAGCGCGTCTTCCAAAATCTTCATGGCGTGAGAGAGAGTGGGTTGAGCGATGCGCAGCGATCGGGCCGCCTTGCCGAATGAGCCGGAGGTCGCAATTTCGACGAAATAGCGGAGCTTTTCGAGATGGTTGGTGAGGGCTAGCTCAGACATGACGCGTATCTGTCATAGGGTTTTTCTATGGATCCCATTCTCCTTTCCTGCGTCCCAAAACGCAACACTGCGGCCGACACTGAAGACAACGGAGGGAAAGATGAAAACATTGATGCTAGGGATGGCGTGGTTGGTGGGGGCAACGGGCTGGGCTGCGAATGGGCCCGAGATCATGCAATGCACGGTATTGGGGTGTACGGATGGGGAAGTGAAGATAACCCACCGGAGTGGCGAGTGGGACTTTGAGATCTCAGAGAAGTTCTACCTCGCGAATCCCCTTCTGAACCATATGAGCCACTTTCTGCGGGAGTCACGCCGTATCGGCGCTTTCGATCGAGTAGACAACTGGAGTTTCCAGATGGGGCGCAAAGATTGTGCAGAAGGTCGGTCCATCGGCGAAGTGGTTTGCGCGGGGGAAGCCCAATATGTGGTTGTTCGAGTCCGTGAAAATGAGCGATATCTCCAGGGAGCAGGTGGGCATGACTTCACATGGAAGGTGATCACACCAGTTGAGGGGAAACCGTGGAAACTCGAGGTGCGCAAACAGCGCGGGGTGAGTGGATTTCCGGAATTCAGCATGGTTGTCTCGGATGGCAATTACACACGCGAGTTTCAGTCGGCGCCGCTTTATCAATGCCGTGTGAGCGGTGAGGCGTTTCACAAAGAGAGCGCGCAGTCCCAGATCAAGAGCTGCTCGCTCGATGGAAAGCAAGGAGGCGACGATCTCATGATGAGGTTCTATAGCGACATGGAGTACACACAGGTAAAGGAGAACGGAGCGGGCCATCTGGATCTGGCCCTGACACGAGCCTTTTCTGAGCTGGGTGTGATCGGAAAGCTGGATCGCGTGAGCGGACTTTCCTATGGCGGAAAGGTGAAGAGCTGCGAGGTGACGGGGGCGTTGGAACGCGTCGCCTGCCAAGACAATCGGACGCAGATCGATCTTCACGTTGTGCGAACCGACAACGAGGGAGTCACTCACCAGAGTGTGAAGCAGGTGACGCTCGATGGAATCATCACCGAGGTGGAGCCTGAGGGTCAGACGTCCCGCGTGCGGTGGGGATTCATCCTTGGGAGCAAGTCAAGCTGGGTAGAGCCGATTAGTCTTTATCACTGTGCCTATGGGGAGGAGTGAGTATGATCCTCTCGGGTCCCTGGCCGTTGATAGACTAGAGTACGAATCGGCGCTTAGCGGAAGGTGACTGATTTGGAGATGTTGCTTTTCGCGAACTTGAGCGTCCAGGTGGATTGGGAATTCTTCACGAAGTCGTAGAGCACACCATTGAGATTGCCCTCCCAGATCTGGGTTTCATCTTTTTCAGCTTTCTTACAGTCCCAACCGAGGAGCATGAGGGGGAGCTCCTTTTTTTCGACCTGTCTTTGCTTGATCGGCGCTTGGTTGAGTGTCACCCGTTCGCAATGAAGGTCACCCTGGCTTTTGATCTTGGTGCTGAGTCCATAACCGATTCTCACATGAGAGATCGGCAACTCGACGGGGTGACTCGCGAGGGTGAGTGATGACAGCGTGGTGAGGGAGAACAGAGTCAGCGTTTTCATCCGGCCATTATACTGAGAGTCCAGCCGCAGTGTTGAGGCAGGGTGTTATGGGCCCCATTTGGGAACCGCGCGACACCGCGCCCCCATATCGTAGAGCCAATTTGGCACCGAATAGAATCGGATCCAGGCTCAGGGGCATTGGCATGGGCCGTGCAATCTCTTGGGTCAGAACAAATACTCTCACGGAGGAAAAATGAAAAACCTTGCAACAGTAATCGCGATGGGAATGGGCCTCGTGGCCATGGCTGCCCACGAGGGGACGCCCGGGTCTATCGGGTATCTCGTCGGGGAATCGGCTGAGCTCAACCAGATGGTTCAGTACTCTTATCTGAATTATCAGGTGAAGAGCGTGGTGAATGATTTTGACTATCGGACGCGCGAGCTTCAGCAGTGCGCGCAGTACAGGGGCCGTGGCCTCAACGCGGGACTGATTCGCCTGATGGATCACGTGGGGGGCGAGTTTGTGGATGACCACTCGGGTGAGGGTTGTCCCGCTGAGTGTCGCTTCCAGCTTCAGAACGTGCAGAACTCGTTCCGGCAGGTGGAGCGGTTTCTCTACGACACCCAACGCGACTTTCCTCAAATCTTTCAGCAGTACCTGAACGTACGCCAGGCTGTAAATTCTCTCGGCATGGTTGGCCCTGGACCCGGCCCCGGTCCTGGCCCGATCGTGAATCCGACTACGGTTTCGTGTGTTGCCGTCGACAATGGCTGGGAGGAGCATTTTGGTGGGCACGTCGGCTATGGCCGCAACGTGTATGAAGCCCAACGGAACGCGCTCATGCAGTGTCAGCGGACTCATGGCCGCTGCCGCATCCAGAGCTGTCGTTAAGAAGTCTGTTGGTACAATGACAAATCGGGCTCGGTCGCACCCCCCAAGGGCGGCCGGGCCCGAATCTTTTTTACCGAAGCCTGTCGGGATCGACGATGCCGAATTGCGTGGACGGTGACTCAGCGTCGTCGATGAGAGACAGGAGCGTGAGGCCCTTGAGGGTGTTGACCCAGGCGGCGCAGGATGGGTACGCCTTTCCTCCTTCATCGTTGCCGCTGACAGCGAGGAGCGCGAAGGTGCCATCATCTTTTTGAAGCATTGTCATCACGCGGGCGAAGAAGGCCCGCTCTTTTCGGAAGTGGTGGCGCTCTTCAGGGGTGAGGGATTTCTCCTGCATGAGAAGTCTTTGCGCGACCGCCGCGAACGGCTCGTTGGGAGAAGCAAAATAGGGTGCCCACTGTGATTTCCCCCAGTGCATTCCCCAACCGCGCGCGTGAACGAGAAGCGAGGGGAGGTGCTCCATAAAGTCGGTGCTCGCCCTCTTGAGTTTTTGAACTGCGACCGCGCGTTCTTCGGGGGTCAAAGAATGGGCGAGCTCGGCGAGCCGATAGCCGGGCGCGCGTGGAGCAGCCGCGCGGGCGTCCGCTGGGAACTCGCTGTCGACATGATAGCGAGGGTGGCGATTGGAGTAATGCCTCATCGCTGCAAGGCCTTGGCTGCCATCGCGCGCGGCGAGTACGGTCGTTTCGAGCGCGTACAGATTGAAGCCTGTGATCTCATCGGTCGTCTCCTCGCCCTTTTTGAATCGAGCGAGCATATCGGTTAATTCCGTTTCATTTTTCTCGAGGCGGTCCTTCACCACGGCGCTCTCGTGTGGGGAGAGGTCAAAGCTGCGGAGAATCTCCTTCAGGATCAGATTTCGATACTGATGGACATAGATAATAGGGGAGCTATCGATGACGCCGTCGTGGTGGCGATTCTCGGTGCGGTCAGCGCCCTGATCGATCTTGTCGAGGATATCGGGCGCGTTCGCCTTGGCAAGGCCCGCCTTGAGGTATTCGCGTTCCTCATCGGTGAGTCCACCGTGAATAGGCTTGGCGAGCTCGGGGTGATTGAGTGTTTCGAGCCAGCGGCCGACAAAGTGATCGGAAATGGACCGTGCTTCCGGGGAGACCTCGCGCGCTTTCAGCAGAAAGAGCACGGCGAGAGAATCCATCGCGAGCTCCCAGGAATCGATGTACGGAGTGCCGAAAAAGTAATCGGCCCTGCGGGTGAATTTTTCATTAGACCAATCGGGCATGGAGGCGACGAGCTTTTGGATTGCTTCGCGAGGTGTGCGGTGCGGGCTCCTGGCGAGTTGCCGCATCATCTGTTCGCGCACCCCTTCATCGAGCGCGTGCTGCTGTTTCTTTGTGGCGGTGTCGCGAATATTTTCTAGCGTGTAGCGGCTGTAACGGCCAAAGCCTTTGGCGTTGGGGTCGAAGCTGTCTCCCGCGATGAGCGAGCCGAAACGACGAATGAGTCGGTCGGTGAGAAGGTGCTTTTTTTCCGCGAGTCGGTAGGCATGCTCCAGGTAATCGGCAAAGGCCTGGGAATCGCGTTCGGCAGCGCTGAGACCTGAGAAGGTGAGGAAGAGATTCTCAAAGGCCCCGGAGGTGATGTCCCGGGCGTCATATTTCTGGATAAGACTCTCGTCATGGAAGTCGAAGCGAGTGGGGAGGTCTTTGGCCAGAGATGCCAGGCACAAGACGGCGCCTACGACCAGTGCACACCCCCTCCCATCTGCCCCCTTTTGATGCATATAGTCTTTTGATGATGCAAAACTTCAACCCCTTTGGCCAGCCTAATTCCGGAGGGGCGGATGAGAGCTAATGGGTTTCTTGGTTTTCTTTTTCATTCTGACACTTTACCGCATTGGGGATTCAGACGAGGAGGTCCGGCGTGCTATAAGCCGCAGCCATGCCACTGATCATTTTGATTTTTTTAATTGTTTTGCCGTCCTTCGCCGCGGACCTTGTCGTTGAAGGTGCGGCTGATGACAAAGGACTCTTTATCGTTTTTTTCGGCCAAGTTTTTTCTCGCTCCCCACATCTCCAGATCGATCATGTCCGGCCATATGCGATGGGCGGAAGCAGTCGCGATCTGACAAACCTCAGGCTCCTCTGCAGAGCGCACAATCTAGCCAAAGCACGGCTGGATTTTCCTAACTGGCACCCGGCTTCGCCTCTGGCTACGCCGGGCAAGCCCGGACTTTGCAACAAAGAGGCTTGCCAGGCGTAGTCGAAGACGAAGCCTGGGGGACAAGCCACTCAAGCACGGGGAATGAGCAATCATCTCTCTTTGGCGCGTCAGTCGCCGCCATGGACGCGCGATGATATATCATCGGTGTGGCGAATATTCCCTTCGTCCGCCCACGTTATTGAGGGAGAACCCAGTTTTGGGATTACCGGTCGGGTGATTCTTTGGTAAATTCCTTCGCATGCTTAAAGAAGGTGACAAGGCTCCGGCGTTTTCTCTTCCAACTGATTCTGGCGAGACGGTGTCGCTCAAGGATTTCAAAGGGCAGACCGTGGTTCTTTATTTTTATCCGAAGGACATGACGCCGGGTTGTACGATTGAGGCGTGTGATTTTCGCGATAGTCTGGCTCGCTTTAAAAAAAAGAAGGCCGTGATTCTCGGGGTAAGCCGGGATTCGACTGAGCGGCACGGAAAATTCCGTGAGAAGTACGATCTCAACTTTCCGCTCTTGGCCGACGAAGATGGCACGGTCTGTAAGGCCTATGGGGTCTGGAAAGAGAAGTCGCTCTATGGGCGCAAATTCATGGGGATCGAGCGAACGACGGTGGTGATCGATCCGCAGGGGAAGATCCAGTCCATCTTTTCCAAGGTGAAGGTGAAGGGGCACGCCGGTGCTGTCCTTGAAGCTATTGGCTGAAACCTGGCGATCGGAGTCCGTTTTTACTGGCTGAAATCGCGGTCCATGACCGTTTTGCGCCCTTGGCCTTGGGCGTGTTCGATCGCGCGGTCGCAGAGGCGTTTGATCCTTTCGGTGAGGGTCTCGTAGACCTCGGCACTTGTGTTGAGCCCCGATCGGTCGGCTATGTATTTTCTGACCTTGGACACGACGACTAGAATCTCGTCATCAACCGGAGACTTGCTGATGGCCTGGGTCGTTGATTTCGGAATAATTTTCTGAGGGCCGCTGGAGGAGGCGGCGATTGTGGCCGCGAAATCGCGCGGGGCAATACGTTCAATGGCACCAGCTGAATCGGCGCGGTGGCGCTCAATCGGCAGGTGGGAGTCCCAGCATTCGACTGAGCAAAAGACATAGTTTGTGATCTTGCCTTGGCACGTCGAGACCGAGCACACATAGTATTTCTGTCCACCTTCAATCTCTTTCTTGCAGCTGCTGCACTTTCTCCAGACGTTTGCCACGTCCGCATTATACCAGACCCGGGAAGCGACGAGCTGTGCCTTTTGGGGAGAAAAATGACAGGCTAGGAAGATGAGAATTTTACTTTGGATTGTGGTCGGACTAGCGGGCGCGGAACTGGGGCTGAGATGGGTCTATCTTTTCCAGGGGAGAACACCCGACATGTGGCGGACCGTGCCCTTCTCAAGGCTCGGTGGCGAGCTTGCGGGGCTTTGGGTCCATGATGAGGCGCTCGGGTGGATCCCGAAGCGCTCGACCACCTCCGAGGCGACTCGTGAACATCCGAAGTACACGATCGTGGGTGATGCCACCCGTTCCAACGGCCCGGGATCAATCCGCTCAGTGCGGCCCATCCTTGCTGTTGGCGATTCCTTCACGTTCGGACAAGGGGTCGGTGATGGGGAGACCTGGCCGGCCCAGCTTGAGAGAAGGGTTGGCGTGCAGGTGATCAATGGTGGTGTTTTCGGCTACGGCTTGGACCAGACTGTGCTCCGAATTCCGAGGCTCCTTCGGAATGAGATCCAACAGGTGATCGTCTCTCTCATCCCCGAGGACATTCACCGGATGCGATTTTCCTTTCTTTTTGGTTTGCAGAAACCCTTTTTCAGCCTGAAAGGGGATGAGCTTTTGGTCGGCAATACGCCGGTGCCGCAAAGTCCGTTTCCGTCTGCGCTCGTCAAGGGTATCCCGCAGTTTCTCTTCAATTCCGCTCTGGTGAATTTTGGGGTGAGGCGAATCTTGCCCGAGGGGAGCGTTTTGAGGAGTCAATTTGCGACGCCAGTTGTGCAGGATGAGGTCGATGAAGAGAAGGTCTACTGTGCTTTGCTGAAGCGAATTGAGTTGTCGGTGGGGGGCCGCCCTGTGACGCTGCTCATTCAATCGAGCCACGATCTGGCACGGGGGCGCGACACGATGGAAAAACTTGCTGCTTGCACCCGCGGCTCCGGCTTCTCAATCGTCGATGTCATCCCGGAATTGGAGTCGCTCAGAACCCGGGATTGGAAGCAGTACGAGGGCCTCTTTCGCGGCCACCTCACGGCGGCGGGCAACGCCTGGGTCGCCGAACGGGTTGCCGCCAGCCTCTCCACCACGTCAGCCCTTCCTTAAAAGGAAGGCCGTGCGTAACAAAGAATGATCCACAAAAAGGAGGTCCGTCTCTTCGCGGAGTGTCATGCCAGCGGAATTTCGGGTGATTAGACTCATCCTTCCATGACATTCCTGATTCTTGTAACCGGTTGGATGACCAAGGCGGTGATGGCAATTCTCATCGGACTTTCGGTGTGGTCCATTGCCATCATGATTGAGAGAAGGCGGGCGTTTGAAAGGCTTTCGCTTGAGGGCGAACTGTCCCAGGTGCAGCGGCTTATCTCGGAAAGGGATTGGAAGGGGCTTCAGAAGAGGGGCCAGGATTCTCAGACGGTGTTGCAGGGGGCGGTCGCGGCCGCACTCAGCGCCGCGCAAGGAACTTTGGTGGATCGCTCCGTGAGGCGATACCTCACCGAACAACGAGCATCGCTTGAGAAGGGGATGACCGTCTTGGCGACGCTCGGTTCAAACGCCCCCTTCATTGGTCTTTTTGGGACGGTGCTGGGGATTATTCAGGCCTTCGGAGTGCTCGCTTCAAACCCTTCGGAATCCTCCGCCATCATGTTTTCCCTCGCCGAAGCCCTCGTGGCGACGGCAGTGGGGCTCTTCGTCGCGATTCCCGCAGTGGTGGCCCACAATGTTTTTGCCAAAAGAATTCGCGGGGTGGTGAACGAGTGTGAGTCGATGCGCGACCACCTAGTGTCGGTCCGCTTCGCGGAGGAGGGTTAGGCGGTGGCAACCGAGTTTCCCAATCCATCGGATGAAATTACCTCAATAGGCTCGATCAATATCACTCCGTTTGTGGATGTGGTCCTGGTGCTTCTAGTCATCTTCATGGTGACCGCGCCGATGATCCTCAAAGACACACTCAGTGTGAAGTTGCCGAAGTCGGCGAGCATTGATGGGAAAAGCGCTCAATCCATTGGCATCACGGTGACCAAGGATGGACAGATCCTCCTGTCTGGAAAACCCGTCTTGAAAGAGGGGCTGACTGTAGCGGTTGAGGAGGCGCGTGCCAAGAATCCCGAAGCGTCTGCCATCATTGCGGCCGACACGGAGGCCAAGCACGGGGATGTTGTGCGGGCGATCGATTGGCTCAAATCGGCGGGAGTGGAAAACTTTGCCCTTCAGATTGAGCGCGAATAATCCTTGGGTCCTTTCCGCCTTAGTTCACTCTGCCATCGTCATCACTTTTCTCCTCGGTTATCTGATAGACGGCGGGTTGGGTCGGCCCAAACGGATCCATTTCCAGATTCTCGAGGCGCCTAAGGCAGTGAGCTCGACTCCTTACGCTGTGACCAAACCCAAAGCCGAGGTGAAGAAGAAAAAGGAGGTACATGCGGTTTTTGGTCTATCGCGAGAGGCCATCACCGGTGATTTGATGGACTCCATGCCGGAGAAGCTCGGCAATACGGTCGCCAAAGAAAACGACAGTGAAAAGCTGAAGGATGATGATCCCTCGCATCTTCCCAATCCGGCGGAGGAGTTTCTCGTGACGGAGATGCCTTCGCTTATCAGTGAAGTGAGGATCTCCTATCCTCCCGAGGCTCGGGCGAAGGGAATTCAGGGGGCCGTGGTGATGGATATTCTCATTGATCAAAGTGGAGCCGTTCGTGATGCGAAGTTGATCGAGGGGCCGGGATTCGGTCTGAATGAGGCGGCGCTTTCAGCGGTTATGGGTTTTCGATTTCAGCCCGCCCATGTGGGCGATTCACCAGTGGCGGTGAGAATTCGGTATGCGTATCGTTTTGTTTTGGAGCGTTAGCCTCTTTGCGTTTGCGGCCTTTGGCGTCACGCATTCAGGCAAAGTCCTCGAGAAGGGCACCCGGCTGCCCTTAAAAGGGGCCAATGTTTTCGTGTTGCCGCTCCAGCTGAAAGTCAGGACCGACAATGAAGGCGCATTTTCTATCGATATCCCGGAGGGCGATTTCACTTGGGTTGTAAATGTCTCGGACTACATCCGGTACGAGCGTGAGGAGCACCAGGGGCCAGAGCCTGTGACCTCCACGATTCTTTATCTTGAGCGGCGCCTTTACGACGTTTACGAGACGACGATTTACGGCAAAGAGGAGAAGCGTGATGATCGATCCCACACCCTCACGCAAAAGCAATTTCTCAAGATGCCGGGGAGTGGTGGCGATCCGCTGAAGGCGGTGCAGAATCTCCCCGGCATCGCCCGCGCCTCGGGATTTTCATCGAATATCATCATCGAAGGATCGGCGCCTAAAGACACCCACTACACACTCGACGGAATTGAGATTCCGATTGTTTTTCACTTCGGCGGCCTGACTTCGGTTTTTTTTCCCGAGGCCATTGAACGGCTCGACTATCTGCCAAGCGGCTATGGGCCCGAATATGGGCGAGCGATGGGTGGGCAAATTGGCGTGTGGACGAAGAGTGGGAGGACCGATGCGGCCCGAGGCCTCACGTTTGTGGATTTCTTTCAGGCGGGCGCTCTGGCCGAGGGGCCCGTGGGGAATGGAAGCTACCTTGTTGGCGTAAGACAGAGCTATTTTGGCCTGCTGCTTGGATTGCTCTTTCAAGGGAATGCCAACTTCGATCTCCAGGTGGTGCCGGCCTACACCGATGGGATTGCGGTTTATGAAACCAAGTTCACCGACCACGATCGGTTCCGTTTTGCGACCGCAGCTTCCGACGATCGGCTTGGGTTTCTCTTCAGCTCCCCGGTCAATAAAGACGCCACGGCTCGTGGCTCATTCAACTATGAGACCTCTTTTTATCGATTCATCCCTGAATGGATCCACAAATTCAGCGATGACACGAGCTCCCGCGTTTTCTTGGGCGTGGGGAAGGATTTTGTTCATGTGGACGCCACATCGAATGACCAGAGCTTCTCCTTCGAGACGAGCAATTGGGCCGTCACTCCGCGCGCCGAGATCGAACACAAGATTCTGGCCTCCTGGAAAAGCATCTGGGGGATCGATTCCCTATTCAACTGGCCGACCTACAGCTTTCAACTCCCCGCTTCGGGCTCCGGCTCTTCGCCAACTCCAAAGACTGTAACGCTTGAGACTCCGCGCATTCAGATGGCGGGGCTTTACCTGCGCAATGAAATTGCACCGCCCGAGACGAATTGGACCCTTTCGCCGGGCCTTCGTACCGACTACTTTAGCTCCACGCACGAGACGCTTCTCGGTCCTCGTTTTGCAGCCCGGTATCAGTGGAGCGAGAATCTGACTCTGCGGGGAGCGACTGGCCTCTACTACCAGCCACCGCAGCCACAGGAGATCGAAAAAACAATCGGCAATCCGTCTCTCAGCGCGTCACGCGCTGTTCATTTTACGACTGGGTTTGAAAAGGATTTTCGGGAAGGGGCGAAGGAGGGGTTTTCGATCTCAAGCGATGCCTTTTACAAGGTGATGGATCGGATAGTTGTTCCATCGTCAACCTACGTTGTGCGCGATGGTCAACTGGTGACGGAGAACTACAACAACGCAGGGTCGGGCCATGCAGTGGGGCTTGCAAGTGAGCTGAAGCTCCACGGGCGAATGCTTTCCGGGTTTCTTTCCTACACGCTCTCGCAAAGCACTCGACACGATCCTTCGCACGGCGAATACTTGTTTCAATACGACCAGACCCATGTTGCGACGCTCGGCCTTCAATTGGAGGGACAGGATCACTGGACTCTTTCAGCCCGCGTGAGATACGTGACCGGAAACCCCTATACCCCGGTGATCGACTCGGTCTATGACACCGATGCCGGGTTCTACACACCTATTTACGGACTCTACAATTCTCAGCGTCTCCCCGATTTTTTCAGCGTGGACCTGCGCTTTGATAAGCAGTGGATCTTCAATAGCTGGATTCTTTCTCTTTATGTTGATGTGCAAAATGCGACCAATAACAAGAATGTCGAGGCCATTCGCTACGGTTACAACTACAAAACGAGCGATTTTTTGGCTGGACTGCCGATTCTACCGACGATTGGTCTGAAGGGAGAGTTCTGATGCCGCTCGTTGCGCTTTTGCTTCTATTTGGGTGTTCGCGATTGGATCTCGGACTCGTTGAGCTTCTGTCGGAGTTGCGTGTAGTCGCGCTGAAGGCCGATCAGCCGGAGGTGGCAGCCGGGACCACCGTGACCATCACGCCGGTGGTGAGTGATTTCAAGGGGGGCGGGCGTGCGCTCACCTATTCGGTATCGGGTTGCTTGGACCCAGCTTCGATTGGCGAGCAGGCGGAACGGTGTGATAGCCGCGCTGACCGCGTTGAGATCGCAGCCTCAACTGGCGTGACGGGTCTTTCTTCTCCGCACTACACAGGAGCCATCAACACCTTCTCGGTGACCGTGCCCCCAGCGGTGCTGACCCTGGCGAGTGGGGTGCAGAAGGCGAATGGGTGGTGGTATCTGGTTCAATTTGCCCTGACGGCGAGTGACGGGGCGACGGTGACAGCGGTGAAGCGTATTCTTGTGTCGAACCGGGGAACTGTGAACACGAACCCGACGCTCACGTCTGTTATCGCAGATGGCGCGGCGCTCGCAACGCTTCCCACGGACAGGACCACGCTGTCGGCATCGGTGCCGGCGGCTTCGAAGCAGAGCTACACGCTCACCTTTTCGGATGGCTCGACCAAATCGCAGGACGAATCGTTGGCGGTGAGGTGGTTTATTACGAGCGGCACGCTCACGAGCGCGACGACGGGGACGGAAGGGACGACCGACTGGCAGAGCCCCACCGCGCCCGCGACACTAGTGACAGTGCTCAGCGACGGGCGCGGTGGGACCGATTACCAGATCTTCTCCTCACCTTAGCGGCACGGCTTGATGGTCGTGGCGTAGAGGTCGGTGCCATCTCCCTGCGGTCCGAGGTTTGACATGACGAGGACGTTCTTCGACCTCTTGTCGAAGTTCACCCACTCGGCAATTTCCTCTTCATTCATGCCGTCGAAATATTCGTTTATGGCTTTTTCTGATTTGAAACTGTCATCGCGGATGTCGGTTTGACTGCCCCAACGGATGGCGAAGATGCCCTGTTCGGAGGTGAGGAAGTTGTCCTTCATCATCCCATCGATCACAGGGACGACCTCTTCAATTTTTCCGCGATAGCACATCGGTGGATATTGGTAGAAGTAGCCATGATCAATTGTGAACAGCAGTTCGCTTTTGTAGATACCGGCCTTGTTTGCATCCTCGACGCGTTTCATCAGGATCTTCCAGTAGGCGATGGCATTTTTATTCACGGCTAGCCAGGAGGGAAGGCCATCGAGCCCCTTCTTCTTGAGCTTCTTGTTCACGTTCACCATCTTGAGTGGCAACTCGCGGTTCTTGCGAACAAAGGTGACGCCCGTCAGGTTGAATTCCACGGTGGTCTCGCGCGCGGAGGCGCCAACGCACAAAAATAGAGCCAACAACAACATTGAATTCTTCATTTTTGGTTCTCCTTGTAAGAAGTTGAGAGATAACAGGAAATGGGAGGGGGACAAGCGATTTTTTGTGCGGTGCGGTTAAGTGTTGGTAAGGCCCGTGAAATTTTGGTACCTTGCCGGTCGGTTTAAACGAAAGGAGCCTCTATGAGTAAGACGCTTTACGACTATTCGGCGACCGGCATTGATGGCAAAGAGATCCCCCTTTCCACCTATCGTGGAAAGGTGGCTTTAGTCGTCAATGTCGCGAGCCAGTGTGGGTTCACTCCCCAATACGAGGGATTGGAAGCCCTTCAGAAGGAATACGGAAATCAGGGCTTCTCGGTCCTGGGATTTCCGTGCAACCAGTTTGGGGCGCAGGAGCCTGGGGACGCGGAAGAGATCAAGCGTTTCTGCTCCCTCAACTATGGTGTCACCTTTCCCCTTTTTGCCAAGATTGATGTAAACGGTTCGAACGCCCACCCGCTCTATGAGTTTCTCAAGAGCGAAAAGGCGGGGTTGCTGGGCACCGAGGCAATTAAGTGGAATTTCACAAAGTTTCTCGTGTCCCCGAGTGGTGAGGTCGTGAAACGATACGCCCCGAACACGAAGCCTGAGGAGATTGCGGGCGCTATCGAAAAGCTCCTTAAGGCCAAGACCTCAGCCCGTGATCTTGAGCCAGCGCCGGCCACCTGACCGACCAAAGAAGATCCCCTTTTCATATTTGAGGCGTTGTTTGTGATGGGAACCGCACCCGTTTCCTGTCTCGGGCGGCACAATCGCTGGTTACGATCAAGGCTGTATGTCTACGGCGAAGTCATTTCTCAAGAGGTGCGGAATCTGGCTTTCGAGCACCACTAATGTGGCGCCGTGGGTGCTTGTCCTGATCATGGGGACAGTTCTTTACTTCAACAGCAATACGTTTCGCCGGGGGCAGCCTCGGTCGGGTACCTCCATGGCCAACATGGGCTTTGCGCCCGTGCACGCAGCCAAAAACACCGCAAAGCGAATTGCTCACGTTCCCAAGAAACCCAAAAAACATAAGAGATAGTGATTGTGGAGAGATTGTGAAGCTATCCTGAGTCGACACAATTGCTTCGCCAATGAATAGATAAAATCCACTCTAGGAGGTTTGGGGCTGTGAAATTCTGGTTGCAGATATTCATCGTGTGGGTTGGCGCTCATTGCTCTGCCACTCACGCTCGCCGGGCCGAGATGTGGTCGGGACACTACGAGCACGAGAACGGGATGTACCAGATGGATATCGACGCATTCGACAGCGTCCAGCTCAAGATCAATATCACAAAGAAAAGTGATAAACGGTGGGTCGATAAATTCATGGCGTTTGCGGATGGGCGAACGGCGAAGCACAGCGACATTCAGGAACCCAAGCGGTGTTGGATTGAATTCAAGCGCGAAGAGAAGGGGGTCGTTGTTGAGGATCACTGCAGTGGCCCGAAAGACGAGTCGGGACTTTACAAGTTTGTAAAATAATCCCTCAGCTCGGTTGGGTTTGTTCAATCGGCGGGGGGATTTTGGCTGTCCGCGAGGACGCACAAGAGAGGCCCCGGAGGCGTGTTTATTAGAACCGGAACATGCCACCGGGCATGTTCCGGCATCTCCGAGCCGAGCGCGGAGGACGAAGTGGACGGCCAAAAGCACCCGCCCAGTGAGTAAACCCAACCGAGCTGAGGGATTAAAAGGTGCCAAAATGGGAGAGCGTTTGGAATGGCACCAGAGTGGATCGGTTACACCCGCCACAAATGGCTTGGCACCCTTCTTGCTCTTTCTTCCCCCAAACCAAGTTGGCTCAGAACCAACACTTTGTAGGGGGACTCAAATGAAAAATACTTTTCAAACAATCGCGCTGTCGCTAGCGCTGGTGTCGGGTGTGGTTGCTTCCGCGGCCCAGCACCCAATTGGTTTCCAGGTTTGGACCGGTGAAGTGGCTCCATTTGACGCCGCTCCGGGTACTTCGGTGGAACTGGCGAACGAGACCTTC
The DNA here is from genome assembly GCA_016196825.1 of Deltaproteobacteria bacterium. Taxonomy (GTDB): domain Bacteria; phylum Bdellovibrionota; class FAC87; order UBA2466; family UBA2466; genus JACPWY01. The sequence continues at coordinate 43,843 of JACPWY010000015.1, forward strand.
CTCGCCAAGTATGGCGCTGAGAATGGCATGCTCGGAACAGGCGTAGGCGTAAGAGGCGAGCTGCGAGTTTTCGTGGCGCGCCGGAACGTGGCGCGAGAAATCTGGCGCAAGATGCTCGGGTCGGGTGACGGTTTTGCCGGCGCCGGTGGCGTGGGCTATATCCGCTTCGAGGATGGTGGCAGCACGGTGCCCACGTTTCAATACGTCTTTCTCGGTCGCCAAAGTGTCGAGGAGGGGAACACCGGGATCTTCTACGTGCTCAATGGCACCCCCGCGATCACGGGCTTCATGGTGGCGATGGAGGAGAAGTGTGGGATGGGTCAGGCCGGTGTCGTTGCCGTTCAGCAGCCCATCGCTCCGACTCGTCTCTTGGGCAGTCGCCGCATCGGCTCCTATTCGATTGGGTATGAGTACTCGGTGAACAACGGGATGGGGGCTTTAGTCTCCCAGATCAATGCGAGCGTGGCGCGTCGGCACTTCGGCCCGTTCCTCGTTGATATCTGCCCCGTTGATCTCTACATCAAATACTAGGAGTGAAAACTTCCTGGGGCCGGAGGCTTCACGTCTCCGGCCCTTTTTTTTCGTTGGCCTTCCGCTGCGTTATTTGGACAAGCAGGCAAGGTTCGTGGGGACTCTCACTCTGCTTCGCGGCTCGGGGAGCGCGCGGAAGAGAACGGAGGTCTGATCGGGGGTACGCGCCTCGCAGGCGTCGCTCAGGGCTCGCTCCAGGGTCGGAGTGGCATCGAACCATGTCGCGCGATTGGGGAGGCCATCTTGGAGGAGAAAGATAAGCAGAATGCTGAGAGTGATGATCGTGATGGGGACGAGCCCCAGGCGAACAGCGGGACGGGTGTGTTGGAAGAGAACGAAGGTGAAGATCGCAAAAATGGTGAGATTGAGCGGCAGAAAATACTGGGTGTTGTACCCCACCCAAGCAAAGTTCTGCGCGACGTTGACGTACTGCGGGCGTTGATAAGCAAATAGGAGCACCTCAGCACAAAGAATGGCAAGAAGAGTGGCGACTGGCTTTCGCAGTGTGGCTGGGGAGGCCCAGAGAATAAACGAGGTTATGAGGACCGAGAAGAGGACAGCCAACCAAAGATTGAGCGACGAGTAGATCGGATAAAGAAACGGAAAGCCGAAGAGGCGCGCCGTGAGGTTCTCGGCCAGAGCTGAAAGGGTCGGCAGGCCTTCGGTGATTCCGGGCATGGGGCGAAGGGCTTCACGAAGAGCCAGCGCTTGCGGAACACTCGAAAGCAGAATGAGGAGCGAGATGCGTCGGACCCCGAGACGAATGATCAGGGCAAACGCAAAGAGGTAGGCGTACGGACAGCTCAAGGCACAGAAAACGGTCCCTAGTGCCACTGGAATTTGTCGACGGTCGGTGGGCGAGTGAAGGAGACCGTAGAAGCAGATGAGGGCCGCGAGATAACCGAACGCAAATTTGGCGTTGCAAAGGCTCCCCAAGAACATTGCTGGCGCCCAAGGCATCGGAAAAAGCACGGTCGTCAGCCAAAGGAGAAGGCCCCAGCGAAGAGGAGCCCGCCGGGAAAAAAGCCAGAGAGGAAATGCGGCTATAAAGCCCCAAAAAAGATAGGAGACGAGGGCGACCGAAACACTCAATTGGGTAAGCCTGCCGTGAAAGAGCGCTTGATTGAGCAAGGTCGCTAAGTCGTAGAGAATCGAGGAACCTAGCGTGTACCAACCGTTTTGCCGAAAACGAAGCATGGCCAGTGGGTGACTGAGGGCGAGAAGCGTGAACGTTCCATCCTCTGCGTAAAAATTCGGATGGGAGAGATAGGCGGGCATACGAGCGTACGCGACGAGAGCCCCGAGCAAAGTGAGTGCGAGCACTAGCACTAGGATAGTTTACCGGTGTTAGGCGGGAACGTCGATTTTCCAGCAGCGGTGGCTGGGTTTGCCTTGGAAATCGGGCGGGATAGTTTGTTGGGAGATTTCACGCAGCGTGACGGCGCGCTTGGCCTTGAGGCCCGCCTCATCGATTGCGAAGGTGCGATAGTTGGTCGAGAAAAAGACCTGGCCGCCTGGGCGCATGCGGTCGAGGACCAGGCTCAAAAGTTGGGTGTGGTCGCTCTGGACGTCGAAGGTGCGACCCGAAGAGCGGTTGACCGACCGGGTGGGGGGATCCACGACTGAGAGATCGAATTGCAATGTTGTGCGTTCGAGAAACTCCAAGACATCACTGCGGATAAATCGGTGGTTTCCGTCCGAGAATCCGTTGAGCGTCATGTTGCGCTCGGCCCAATCGAGGTACGCGCGGGATGTATCGACGGTGGTGGTGGAGCGGGCCCCGCCTTTGGCCGCATAGACCGAGAAGGAACCCGTATAGGCAAAGAGATTGAGGACGTCTTTCCCTGTGGCCGCCTTTTCGACGAGTCTTCGGGTCACCCGGTGATCGAGGAAGAGCCCCACGTCGAGGTAGTCGGCGAGATTGACCAGGAACTGGTGGCCGCCCTCCAAAACGGTAAGAAATTCATTGGTCGTGTCATGCGCTGAATACTGGAAGCCGCCGCTTTTCTGGGGTTTCCGTTTCTTGAAATAGACCTTTTCGGGGGCAACGCCGAGAGTGCTGGCTGCTGTTTCGCGCATGAGCTGAGTATAGCGCGTGTGTTCCAGCGGTGAGTGGTCATGGTTTCGCTCGATTTCGGCGAAGTGGAGACGATCACCATAGAGGTCGATCAGGTAGGGAAGTTCCGGGATGTCCCAATTGTAGACACGCCAACAGGTGACTCTCTCTCTCTCGGTCCAACGCGAGTGGCGCTTGAGGACCTTTGTGAGGCGATTCTTGAGCATCTCAGCCCGTTGAGACCAGAGTGGCAAAACGCCCTCCGGCGTAGCGCGCGGCCTCTCGAGAAAGGGCTCCGACCGGAGTTCGTACTCGAGAAGTCGGCACTCGATCGGGCCATTGAAGAGCGTGGTGCGCGAGGACGTGCGGAGGCCAAAGAATTTCGCCGCCTCAAGGTTGCCGGTGAGGACCGAGGCCCGCCAACCTGGGTAGGCGCGCTTCAGCTGGTCACCGAAATCTTGATAGAGCTGGGCCGTATTGTCGACGGGGAGGCGGTCATCATAGGGTGGATTGACGACGACGACCCCGGGCATTGAGAACTCTTTCTTCCACTCAAAGAAGTCGGCCGTTTCAATGCGAATGATATTTGTGAGACCGGCCCTCTCAGCGTTGTCGCGAGCGATGGCCGCGACTCGCTCATCTTTTTCCAGGCCGATGATCTGGGTTTGGGGCGCCGGTCGAATAGCGGACTCGGCATCAGTGCGCAATGAGTTCCAAAGCGATCGGTTGAAATCGGGCCAGCGTTCAAAACCAAACGCTCGTTTGAGGCCGGGAGCTTGGTTTGTCGCTATTAGCCCGGCCTCTATGCAGAGAGTGCCAGAGCCTGTCATGGGATCGAGAAAGGGGATCGCCGGATCCCACCGTGAGAGGCGAACAAGGCCGGCGGCGAGTGCCTCACTGAGCGGTGCCTCGCCGGTTTGCTTGCGATAGCCTCGCTTGTGGAGCGACTCTCCCGAGGAATCCAAGAATACGGTCACCGTGTTTTGAAAGAGGCTGATGTTGATTCGCAGATCGGGGTCAACTCTCTCGACTGATGGGCGGTCGTTGTAACGGTCGCGGATCGTGTCGACGACCGCGTCCTTGGTGAGCTGGGCGACAAAGAGTGAGTGCTGCGAGAAGGAGGAATGGACGTGGGCGTCGACGGTGAGCGAGCTTTTGGCAGACAGCCACCGCGACCAATCGATCGTTCGGATGCCTTGGTAATAAGCCTTTTCGTCGGCTGCGGAAAAAGTGTGGATGGGGACGAGGACTCGAATAGCGGTCCGGCACCAGAGGTTTGCCTTGTAAAGAAGAGACTGATTTCCTACGCAGGTGACAAGTCTTGGGCTTGCGGCGACGGGATCGGCCCCCAACGCTTTCAGCTCACTCGAGAGAATGTCCTCGAGCCCGGTGAGGGTGCGGACATGGATCGGAAAGCGGGAGGTCATGAACCCCGCCGGTTACTCTTGGAAAAACGGCCGACGATTTCGACATGGTGGGACCACAGAAACTGATCGATCACCTGAATGCTTTCTAGGCGGTAGCCGCCGTCGCACAGAATGCGGGCGTCCCGGGAGAAGGTCGCTGGGTTGCAGGAGACACCGATCACCTCCTGCACGCGAGACGAGGACATCGCCTCGGCCTGTTCCGGACAGCCGGCGCGGGGCGGATCGAAAATGACAGCGTCGTAGCGGTTGAGCTCTTCTCGTCGCAGGGGCTCTTGGAAAAGATCGCGCTCGTGGACGGCAAGGCCCTGGCCGCCAGTGGCCTTCTTCATCGCGCGCACGGCGAGAGGATCGAGCTCGTACGCGTCGACGCGGCCTCGGTTGAGAAGGTGGCCGGCAAAGGTGCCGCAGCCCGAGAAGAGATCGGCAAAGTCACCCGCTCCGGGCAGTCCCTCCATTATGGCGTTCACAAGAGCGGCCTCTCCGTCGGGAGTGGGCTGGAGAAACGCGGCTGGTGGGAGCGTGACTCTGAGTGGGCCAAAATTGATCTGAAGAGGAGAAAACTCGAGAAGAGTCCTGATGGGGTGCCGAGGGGTGGCGCGCCAACCGATGCGCGAGATCCCGGCCTCTGGGACGATCGGCGCGATCGCTTCGAGGACGTCGGGGTCGGGCTGCCCTCTGCGGCCGATGGGCCCCGTGAACATCAGATCCACGCCTTGGCCGACGATTTGGAAAAAGATGTCGAGCGGTTTTTCTGGCACAAGGAGACTGGGGAGAATGGGGAGCATCGTAGCGCGCAGCTCGAGGAGGCGCGGATCAGCGATGGGGCAATTCTCAATGTTGGCTATCGCGCGGGAGCGGCGTCGGTAGTAGCCCATCGTGATTTTTCCGCGTGTCTCAACCGCTGTGAAGGTGGCGCGTCGGCGGGTGCCGCCACCAAGAAAAACTGGCGGGAGAATTTTTTGAACGGGGACGCCGAAGCGGTGGAGTGCGTTGAGAATAATGCCTGATTTCCAATCCTGATAATAAAGCGGGGTTAAGTGCTGAACGGTGCAGCCCCCGCAGTGATCATAGTGCTCGCATTGGGGTCCCTGACGGTGGGGTGAGGCGGTGAGAATCGTCTGGATCTCTCCTCGGCTCACGCCCATGGCGTCTCGGAAAAACCGGGCCTTGAGTCGGTCACCGGGGAGGCCGCGGTCGATGTAGATCGAACCACGCGCACTTCTATAGATTCCGTCTCCCTTGGGGCCGAGGGAATCGACGTTGATCGGGGGCTGTGCCATGCGGGGTCAATAGCACAAAAAGTGTCCAGGTTTCCAGTATTTCCGCGAGGGCGGTCGCAGCAGAAGGTATTCTTGAGACGCGCCCTACTTCTCTAAAAGAACCTTGAGGTTAGCGAGGCCCTGTTCGAAGTCGTTCCCTAGTTTCTTGGGCATGTTGAAAAGAAGGCAAAAGACGTTGGAGGGGAACGGGGACGGGCTCTTCATGCCCCAAATAACCTTTGTATGGTGGGGGACGGGGGAGTTCTCGGTGCGGAAGGAGACCTGGCTCGCTCCCTGCATCGGGCGGGAGAAGCGAAGCTCGAGATCGATGCGCTCATTGGGCACGATGCTCTTGATCTCCTGCTCCCCAGCGCCGATCGCTGTGTTTCCATCCCAGGAGGAGACGGAACCGACAGTCCCGTCAGTGCCTTTATATTCGGCCTTCATGTTGGGATCGAGTTTCTTCCAAGGGCTCCAGCTCTGCCCGTTTTTGAGACTCGTCAGGAAGGCGAAGACCTGCTCGCGAGGTTTGGCGATGGTGATCTCGCGTTCCACCGAGAATTCCGTCGGCGCGAGTAGCCCCGTGATGAGAAATACTCCGACGAAAACCGCGAGGACGTAGAGAATCTTGTTGATCATGGCTTGTCCTTAGGGGCTCCTCATGCGCGCAAAAAACCCCGCGACGATTCCTATTGTAGCGCCGCCCACGTGCGACGCAATCGCGACGTGTTCTTGAGACCGGAGGAGCGAGTCGAGGAGAGTGGTGAGGGTGGCGGGAGAACGAGCGAGAAGCGGCGTGAGATGGGGGAGGACGAAGTGCTGGGTGGCGAGGCCGAGGAGCGAAATGGTGCCGTAGATAAGTGCGAAGGAGCGCGCGGGGAATGTGGCGCTGAGGGGGCCGATGCCGCCGACCCGCGCTTGGGGCAGGGCGATGACGACGAAGACAAGAGTGGCGAGGACCCCAGCGCTTGAGCCCATGAGGAGGCTATTGTGAGTGGCGTCGGTGAAGGTGTGGGCGAGGGAGCCTGTGATGCCGCCAAGGAGGAAGAGTAGGGCGAGGGATTTGGGGCCTGAGGCGTGTTCGAAAGCGCGACCAAAGAGGAGAAGAAGAATGGCATTGCCGAAGAGATGGTTCCAGCCGCCGTGAAGAAAAAGCGACGTGATGAGCGTAAGGCCAGCGTGGCGGAGTGGTGCGCCCGTGAAGAGGGCGAAGTGGTCCAGAGACGTGGGGAAGACCTGGCCGATAGCCGTGAAGAGGAGGCAAAGAAGAAGGAGCGCGAGGGTCATGGGGTAGTTCATTGTAAGGCCTCTGGGGCGGGAGCCGAAGCTGCTGGGCGTTGGGGAAGTCGATTGCCCAACCAAAGAACTTACGGACCAAAAATTGGGTAAGAGAACCAGCTTGGAATCTGTCTTAGGGCAGATTTTGAGGGGGGCGTTGGGTAGGTTCCCTGAATCGAACTATTCCAGGCGCGGGTAACGGGCATCAATTCTGTCGGTCTTGTACTCAATCTCACCGTTTGGGTGGAGAGTGCGTTTCACCTTCGTTCCTTTCTCGGTAACGAAACGCCCATCGATTGCGTAGTAGGTGCTCTGAGCAAGAAAAGAGAGTTCCTCGGTTCCTTTGTCAAAAGAATCCCAAGTGACTTCGTGGATGACCTTGGTTTGATCCGACGTCCATGCCCACTTTTGGTGCATTGTGTATTTTTCGTAATCATCGTCAACTTCGACTAATCCCCAGTCGGGTCCGAGCTTGAGTGGCACGGGATCGCCAATTGGATTGCCCGCCACAAATTGTTGGCGCACCCATTCATCGCAACTTGTCTGCTTAACCTGAAGATCAACTTCGCCGGAGATTCTCTCGATATGACTTAAGTCGACGCAGGCGAAAGAATCGATGGTCAATAATGTCAAAATCAAAAACAGAGTTTTCATTATGGTGAAATCTAGACGTCTGGCTCTACCCCGCCAAGTCGCGGCGCGGAGAGGGCCGTAAGTCTGTCTTGAGACAGAAAGCGCCTCTTTGATGTGTGGAGGCAATTAACCTCGGTCGATCGGGAAGGCGAGGGAGCAGCGCGCCCCCTTCGTTGATAGATGATCTTCTAAAACAATTCCCCTATCGTCACTTGCTGCAGCCATGCAGGCCAGTCTACTCTTGGGCCTTGTGAATAATCACGCGGTAGCCGGCGAGCTTGCCAGAGGATCTTTCAAATCCGGCTGGGACACACTCTACCTTACCAAGCTTATAGCCCTTGGCTTCAAACCGCTTCACATCGTTGGCTGCCTTTGCCGCGCAGTTTTCCAGCGGAGACTTGTCGTTAATGGGTCCTTGAAGAGCGTAGGTGGAAACGGCTTCCCCATCTTTCTCGAAGGCGTCAAAGTCGATGAGGGCCTCGACATTGGCCAGCAAGGTTCCGTTGAGGAGTAACAGAGATCCGATCATGAATTTATTGCGCATGTGACTTCCTTTCCAGATTTCGGGACTTGTATCAGTTGTGGAGGTGTCGTTGCAATTAGGTGGGGAAAAATTGTCCTTGGGAAGGGAGGCTTTGCGGTGACGGAAATTGTCATAGGGGTTCGTGAAGGACTTTACGGGGAGTGCGGACTGTCTTGAGACAGACCGCCTAGCCGGCTGCTCGGTGGGCCAAAATCTCCGAATAAAAAAAATGGAATTATCGTCTGTAAATACTATTTCCTAGTTGACTGTATATTATGTACAGTTATGATGAGTTCTGTGAAATCGACGATAAAGACGTCTTTGGGTAGGAGGTTGTGTGTTTCTGACTGCGACTGAGATTCATGAGAGGGCGGTTCGTTGTGCCAAGCAGCTTAAGCGGTGCGAGGCGGAGATGATTGTGTGTTTTCAGTTGGTGCAACGGGCTTGCGTGTATCTGAAGTACGAGCAGCCGTCCTTGCATTTGTATGCGGTGAATGTGTTGGGGTTGTCGGAGGATCAGGCTTACCACTTCAAGCGAGTGGCTTTGAAGGCGTTGGAGATTCCGGAGATCCTGGCCGCTGTGAGAGGGGGTGTGTCTGTTTCCAAGATCCGGCGGGTGATGTCGGTGATTACGCCGGGAAACCAGGCGATTTGGATTCAGAGAGTGAAGACGTTGTCGCAGGCGAGACTCGAACGCGAAGTGGCGCGGGCGAATCCTAAAGAATTGGTGAAAGATAAATTGAAGCCGTTGACCGGTGAGCTTTATGAGGTCCACTGCAGTGTTCCCGTGCGGGTGCGGGAATTGATCGAGCGAGTGCAGGACTTGGAGTCGAAGCGTCTGAGACGGGGTGCGGATTTGGCGCAGGTGCTGGAGGTGAGTTTGGAAGTTTACCTGGAGAAGAACGATCCGTTGCGGCGGGCGAGGCGGGCGGAAGAAAGGGCGAAGAAGGTTGGTGGGGCGGGGGTGGGCGCGGGACTTGATGGGGGGGAAGGTGTCTCGACACATGAGGTGGGGAAATCCATTTCGAGACATGAAGTGTGGAAATCTGTCTCGAGAGAAACCTCGGGAGAGTTTAGCCCAAGGCAAAGCGCGGAGATTGTTGTCTCAAGACAAGGCGGTGGAAAGTCGGTCTCAGGACAGGGGTCTGGAGACTCTATATCGAGACAAGTCATGGATATCGAGAAAGGTTATTCTCAAAGATCCGGCTCTGACGAGAAAGAGCAGAAAGGCCTGAATGGCGGGTCTGTCTCAAGACAGACTTGGGTTGGTGCCGCGCCACGCCGACGATCCAAGCCTGTGGCGAGGGTGATTCATAAGGTGGCTTTGCGAGATGACATGCAGTGTGTATTTCGCGATGAAAAGGGTGTTCGTTGTTTGAGCCGGCGATTCACGGAGCGGCATCATGTGATGTTGAGGGCCTATGGGGGGTCAGACACTGTTGGGAATCTGGTGACTTTGTGTAGTTCGCACCACGGTTATTTGCATCGGCGTGGGGCTTGGAGCGACCGGGTGAGGTTTGGTGATCATAAGAATCATTTATGATGGAGGGATATGGACAGTGATGTCGGGTGGTATAGGGTGGATTTATGGGACCGAGCGAGCAAAAACCTGAGCATCGGCGGAGTATTTTGGCGGAGGTTGCGCTTGAGGCTGAGCTGGACGGTGCTAAGGCTCGCCATGCTGAATCCAAAGGCTCGGACCTTTCCTCTTCCCATAAAGATTTGAAAGTCCGTGAAGCTGTGTCCCTTCAATTGGACACGGCTCCTGCGGAATTCGCCGAGTGGATGGCGGAGATTTCGGCCTTTTCGGATCGTTTTTTGAAATCTTTGAACGATCTTCCTGCCCATGATCGAGAGTATTCGTTGGGTCGTGTGACAGCGCCTTTTGCCCAAGCCCCCACGCCGTTCGCCACTCTGCTTTCCGAGCTTGAATCCAATGTTCTGACCAAGGGCATGAATTCAGTCAGCGGCCGGTTCATGTCGTATGTCCCTGGCGGTGGTTTGCCGACGGCGGCGTTGGGGGATTTTTTGGCGGCTTTGACCAATCGGTACACGGCGAATTATGGCGCGTGTATTCCGGGCGTAGAGATTGAGAATCAGTGTGTGGGTTGGCTGCGGGATTTGGTGGGGATGCCTTTGATGGCTTGGGGAGTGTTAACGAGTGGTGGGACCTTGGCGGCCCTGACTGCGCTTGTGGCGGCGAGGGATACGCGTGCGGCCGAGGAGTGGCGACGGGGCGTGGTCTATGTGACTGATCAGGCGCACCATTCGATTGCGAAAGTTTTGAAGACAATTGGTCTGGTGGAAACGCCGGTGCGGGTGGTGGCGGTGGATTCTGAATTCAGGATGCTCGTGTCGGCTTTGGAAGATCAGATCACGGCCGATCGCCAAGAGGGCCTCAGTCCGTGGATCCTGTGCGCAACGGCCGGGACGACCAACACCGGCGCAGTCGATCCATTGCAGGAGTTGTCTCAAGTTGCGAAGCGTGAGGGGCTTTGGTTCCACATCGATGCGGCTTATGGCGGGTTTTTTCTGATGGCCGATCAGACCGGAGATCTTCTCAAGCCGTTGGGCCTTGCCGATTCCATTGTTCTTGATCCTCACAAAGGCCTGTTCTTGCCGTACGGCATTGGGGCCGTTCTTGTCCGGGATGGCGCACATCTAAAAAACTCTTTTGCGTTCAATGCGGTATATCTCCATGACCTAGCGGGTGAGGCAGAGCTTTCGCCCTCTGACTTTTCAATCGAGGCCACTCGGCACTTTCGGGCGTTGAGGCTTTGGTTGTCTTTGAAAGTTCATGGCACTGAGCGTTTTCGCAATGCTCTTGAAGAAAAGATTCTGCTGGCGCGTCACGCATACGACCGTCTTTCCAGAATGCCTCTGATCGCCATGGGGCCTTACCCGCAATTGTCGTGCACGACGTTTCGGGTGGAGGGCGGTGACCCGCGTACAAGGAACCTTCTAGACCATATCAATCGTCAAAAAGTCTCCGACAACAGCTCCACGCGTCTAGGTGGGAAACTCTTCCTACGACTTTGCATTTTGAGCTTTCGGACGCATCTCCAGGAAGTCGACGCCGCACTCGACGAAATCGAAAGATTTCGTTAACCTTTCCTTTCCCCTAGGAGGTCACCATGCGTTTCATCCTGATTCTTTCGTTGATCGTCATGAGTCCCTTCGCGTTGGCCAGGCATAGGAAGGCCAAGGCCCCGAAACCGGCAAACAATCTGGGGGTTGATGTTGCGGCGATGGATCGAACGGTCAAGGCTTGCGACGATTTTTATCAGTTTGCCTGCGGCGAATGGATTAGGAAGACCGAAATTCCCGCTGGCTATTCGCGTTGGACGAGGAGCTTTAACGTTCTCAACGATAACAATCTGGCCACTCTGCGAGCGGTTCTTGAAAAATATGGCGAGGGTAAGCTGGAACCCAAGGTGAAGGACGCTGAGAAACTGGGGGGCTACTACGCCTCGTGTTCCAAGCTCGAACAGGCGGAGAAGGGCGATAAGCAGGTCTTGCCTGGTCTGCTGGCGGAGGTCGAAAAGATTCAAAGCAAAGACGAACTTTTTACGAGTTTGGGAAGCTGGCAGAAACAGGGAGTGGGCGGCTTCTTTGGTTTCGGATCAGAACAAGACGCCAAGAACTCGACGATGATGATCGGCGTGATTGATCGAGGCGGGATGGGGCTGCCGGAGCGGGAATACTATCTCGACCCCTCAGCGGAAAAGGAAAAGCTTCGTGGCCTGTATGTTGCTCATGTGGCCAAAATGCTTACGCTCGCCGGTACGCCTGAGAAGCCGGCCAGTGAGCAGGCTGCAATCATCATGAAGATCGAAACCGCGCTTGCTACCCATGCACTCAAAAAAGAAGACCGGCGCGATCCCAATAAGGTTTACCATCTGATTGGCGTTTCGGGGCTCAAAGAGCTCTCAGCCCCGGTCCCGTGGGATCGCTTCTTCGCCGCCATCGGCCAGGACAATCTCAAGGGCCTCAATGTGAGTGAGCCGGAATTCTTTAGGGCGCTGGGCACGCTCATCAACGAGACGGACCTGGCCGCTCTCAAGACCTACATGCGATGGCATATCATCCATTCGGTTGGGGCCTACCTCGGAAAGCGGTTTGTCGATGAGGATTTCAATTTTTATGGCAAGGCCCTCAAAGGCAAGAAAGAGCAGCTCCCTCGGTGGAAGACCTGCGTGGAGGCCACGACTGCGGCTTTGGGCGAGGCGCTGGGCGCGGCCTTTGTTCAGCTGAAATTCGCCGGAGATAGTAAGGCGGAGGCTCAGCGTCTGATCGGAAACATTCGAGCGGCCTTGGAAACCGATTTCGATCAACTTTCGTGGATGGACGATGCCACACGAAAGAAGGCAAAAGAAAAGCTCGCAACGATTGTTTCGAAGATGGGCTACCCGGATCAGTTCCGCGATTACTCCAAAGTGGTGATCGATCGCGCACTTTTTGTGAAAAATGAACTCAGCGCGCGCGCCTTTGAATGGGAAAGAGGTCTCAAGAAGATTGGCAAGCCGGTCGATAGGGCTGAGTGGTTCATGCCTCCTCACATGGTGAATGCGTATTACAATCCAAATCTCAACGAGATCGTGTTTCCCGCGGGGATTTTGCAGACCCCATTCTTCCATTTCGCGGCGCCCCTTGCGAGTAACTATGGTGGCATCGGGATGGTGATTGGCCACGAGATCACCCATGGCTTCGACGATCAGGGGCGGCAATATGACGCTGAAGGGAATCTGAAAGACTGGTGGACCCCGCAATCCAGCCAGGCCTTCGATGAAAAGAAGGCGTGCCTCGTGAAACAGTATGATGGTTTTACAGTCGCGGGCGATGTTCACCTGAGCGGCGCCTTCACATTGGGTGAAAATATCGCCGATCTGGGTGGTCTCAAGCTCGCCCACGCCGCCTATCTCTTAGCTCGAAAGGGAACAAAGCCTGCCGGGACCGTTTCGGGCTTGACGGAAGAACAGCAGTTCTTCGTCTCCTTTGCCCAGGGTTGGTGTACGAAATCGACGCCGGAAGATGAGCGGATGCGAGCCGCAGTGGATCCCCACGCCAACCCTCGTTTCCGAGTGAATGGCGTGGTGCCCAACATGCCGCAATTTCAGACGGCGTTCTCGTGTCAATCCGGCCAGCCCATGGCCCCTGGGAAACACTGCGCAATCTGGTAAACTACCCCACAAACCACAGACGGTGAATGGTGTAGCCATCGTCGATGGGAAGGGCCCATTCGTCGGGCTCCATCTCACCCTGTCCTGCGCGTGAGGCAACGTCCACGCGTTTCGACGCCTTCGCATGAACGGCCTTACGCGCTTTGCGCCGAGGTTTGGTTTTTCTTGTCTTCATACGTCCTCCCCCCAAGTTCAATTGCATTCGCTGGGCCAGGTTTTTTTCGCACAGGGCGGCTCGGGCGTGATGTGATTTGAAACGGTTGATGCGCTAGGCCACGAGGATCGTGACGAGGGTCGTGAGGAATGCAATGGAAGCGAGTAGCCAAAAGAGATTGAGACGTTCGAGCGTGCGTTCGAAATAGATCAGTGAGGGGTTTCGGTGGATCTCGCGGACTCCGCGCCAATAGAAAGTGATGGCGGCTCCCACGACGAGAAACGCCGTCCCCGTCATAAGGTGCTCTACGGGTTCGGCCGGAGCGAATGGGAGGAGATCAAAACTATAAAGTAGAACGAGAAGTGCTCCGACTCCCATCGAGAAAAATCCGATCAGCCGCACTCGGTCCACGTTGCGTCGGGCAAAGGTCTGCACCTCTTTAATGATCGGATGTGTCGGCGGCGCGAAGCGCTTCGTCGCCAGTAAATTGATCGTGAAAAGGGTGATAAAGGCTGCAGCGGAGAGCACGTAAACAACGATGAGAATAGTCGACGGAACGATGTACCCGGTGGCGCGCTGAATGAGATACGGGGTGACCGGAAGCAATGAGGCACCGACGGTAGCGGCGTAGATCAGCCAGAAATCGCCGAGCCGAAAGAGAGCGTGGATGAGACTCTCGTCCTTTTCCGACACCACATAGGCCTTGTCGAAACGAAAGATCTGAAAGGTCTGGATTCCCAGAAAGAGAAATCCGAGGGCGGCCGCGAGATTGGAGAAAGGGGGCACGGAGTTGTGGGCGCCGAATAGTGCAAAGGCATGGATGATTTGCCAAACGCCGATCGCGCAGGTGCACCCTGCCACCACTTTAATGAAGTTGATGCTCCAGTAGATGAGCCCCAAGACCTCATTCTCGCGAGGAGTGTCGCTGGGCAGCACATTGCGGGCCATAATGGGTCAGTCTATCACGAGTCGGATAGCCCGACGACGGGCTCCCGGCTGGGTGTGCTATCATTGTCCTGCAATCCAACTTCATCTCAGGAGAACATCATGATGGCTGACTTCATGCACGGCGTGAATATGAAACGGATGGTGATGGCGATGGTGGCCGTCTTTTTCACCTACTGGGTCACGAGTATTCTCATCCACGGCGTTTGGCTCGAGCCGATGTACAAAGCAGCTCCGAGTCTGTGGCGCACCGATGCCGACATGCAACAGCACATGCTGTGGTTAATCCTGGGGCATCTCGTGTTCGCCAAATACTTCACGTACATCTTCGCGAAGGGCTATGAAGGGCGCGGTCTCGGCGAAGGAGTTCGCTATGGCTTCGTGATGGGGGCCTTGAATGCTGCCGGGTGCTTAATTCAGTACGCCGTCTCTCCGATCTCGGGTCAGATGATTGCCTCGTGGGTCGGCGGCGGCATTGCACAGGGAATCCTCTGTGGTGTCGTGGTTTCGCTCGTGTATAAGAAGTGAGTAGGCACGAAAGCTCCCTAGTCTGTTGAATCTGGAGTAGGATAGGGCCGATGAAATCGTTCGCGATTTTTGCTTCGATTTGGCCACTCCTCGCGTGGAGCCAGACCGTCCACTACGACCTCACGGCTCGTCGTCAACGCCTGGATATGAGCGGGCGGGGCCCAGTCGATTTTCCGATAGCGATCAACGGTTCGGTGCCGGCGCCCACATTGGAATTTACGGAGGGTGATCAGGCCGAGATTGTGGTGAAGAACGATCTCCCCGATGAGGAGCTCTCCGTGCACTGGCACGGCCTTCTTCTCCCGAACCCGATGGATGGAGTCCCCTATGTGACCACTCCCAGCATCCACAGCGGCGAAAGCCTCACCTATCGATTCCCGCTGAGGCAGAGCGGAACCTATTGGTATCATTCCCACACCGAATATCAGGAGCAGCAGGGGGTGTATGGCGCCATCGTCATCAAGCCGAAGAAGGAGGTGTTCGCGGCGGCGAAGGATGTGGTGGCCGTGATCAGCGACTGGTCCGATGAACCGGGTGCTACGATCATAAGGAATTTGAGAAAGGATGGCGACTACTACCTCTATAAGAAGGGAACCATGCGGTCTTATTGGGGCGCTCTTAAGGAGAATTCGCTGGGAAATTTTCTCTCCAATGAATGGATACGGATGGGCGGGATGGATCTGTCCGACGTAGGTTACGACGCCTTTTTGATCAATGGTCGGCGGGAGAGTCAGCTGGTCGCCGCCAAAAAAGGGGAGACGGTGCGCGTTCGCCTGATCAACGCGGGGGCCTCGAGCTATTTCCATGTGGGTCTTGCGGGCCTGCCGTTTCGGGTGATCGCCGCTGACGGTCTTCCTGTTGTGCCTATCGACGCGCGCGAAATTCTCATGGGGATGGCGGAGACCTATGATCTTGTGTTTCAGCTCCCCGATCAATTGAGTTACGAGCTTAGGGCGACGGCCCAGGACGGCACCGGATTTGCGAGCGCGTGGATCGGTGATGGAGAAAAACGCCCGGCTCCCGATCGTGCCCCGCCGTCTCTTTATGAAAAGATGGAGCACGGTCATCACGGCGGTCATGGTGGCGGCTCTAAGGGTGAGTATGGTGCTCATGGCGGCGTCCCCAGCCATGGTGAACACACGACTCATGCTGAGCATGCTTCTCACGCCCAACACATGGGGCATGGCCCCGATTCCGCGATGGGGCCGGTCACTGTGGATCGTTTAGAGAACCCGGCGCCATCTCAGTTCCCCGCCGATAGCCATTTCACCGAGCTCAAGCTCGTTCTCAACGGTGATATGTTTCGGTACATCTGGCATATCAACGGCCGCGCCATTTTTGAAGAGCGCAATATCGAGGTGAAAGAGGGAGACGTTGTTCGTTTCATCTTCGAGAACCAATCGATGATGCATCACCCGATGCATCTGCATGGCCATTTTTTCCGAGTGGTCACTGAAGCCGGGCCCACGTCCCCGATCAAACACACCGTCGATGTCCCACCGCACGGAACTCGCGTGATCGAATTTCGAGCCAACGAGCCGGGCCTGTGGATGCTTCACTGCCACAATCTGTACCACATGCACAGTGGTATGGCCCGAGTGGTGAAATACATGAGCTATGAGCCGCGGACCGAGGTGCTTCAGCACGCGGCTCACGATCCCCACAACCACGATCACCTCTACACGATGGGTTCACTTGAAGGGGCTAGCAACCACGCCCAGCTCCACTACCGAATTTCATCGACATGGAACGAAATGGAGCTTCGGCTCGAAGCCCGCGAACGTTCCGGCTGGGACGGTGAAGGTGATCTGTTTCTCAGGCGTTGGATAGGAAACTATTTGAGCTTTTTCGCGGGCGCGACAACGGTCGACAGAACCTTCCGCGGCCTTTTAGGCGTGTCCTATCTGTTGCCGTTTCTTCTGAAGACCCAACTGTCTATCGATACTCAAGGGGAATTTCGGCTCGACCTCGCGAGAAAGTTCCAATGGACCTCGACGATATTCACTGAGGTCGATGTGACGCTCCGACAAACGCTCGAATCGGAATTCGAGGTGTCGCTCCTCTACGGCCCCGTCTGGTGGTGGGCCGCCGGCCTCATGGTCACGGAGTCCAGTGTGGGCGCCGGGGCGCGAATCCAATTCTAGGGCAAATACTTCAAAGTGGGTGGGCTCTATGCCTCGAAAAGGCATTGTTGGACTCTGGAAGATGAGAGTTCTATAATTTTGATCTTGGAGCATGGGGGACGACATTTTTTTGCGGGCACCCTGTTGGCGCTCCATGCATTTTTCTCGAATGGCTGCAGCACAGATGTTCTTTCAACAACCGCAAACTACACCGTGAGCGGTTCAGGGACCCAGGTTACTTTCTCGCCGAGCGTTGAACAGAGCGTCGCCATTGGATCAACGCTGACCTACACCGTGACCCCCGACACGGGTTACTCGACGTCGACCAGTGTGGGGGGGACCTGCGCCAGCGGGTCTTGGAACGCCAATTCCTACACGACCGGAGTCATTGCCGCCGATTGCACGGTTTCCTTTTCCGCCTCGATACAAACCTATACCGCGACTCCATCGGCGGATTCTCACACGACGGTGAGCCCCAGTTCGGCTCAAGCGATCAACTACGGAGGCACGGCGACTTTTACACTGACGGCGGACACCGGCTACACGCTTAGCTCAGCGGTGGGCGGCACCTGCCCCGGAGGGAGTTTGTCGGGGAGTACTTACACTACGGGTGCCATTGCGGGCGACTGCACCGTCATCTTCTCTTCGAACCTAATTACGCTCACCGTCACACCGTCGGGCGATGGCCACACGACGGTGAGCCCCAGTGCCGCGCAAACGGTGAACTATGGGGCGACCCAAAGCTTCTCGCTCACGCCGGACTCGGGCTATGGGCTCAGACCCTTTGCGACGGGGACTTGCCCCAATGGCAGTTTTTCGGGTTCTACTTACACGACCGGGATCATTATCTCTGATTGCGGTGTCAGCTTTTCATCTACTAACGACTCGCTCGCGACCAATCTTTTGGCTCTGTGGCATCTCGACGGGACGGCCGGAAGTATTGCTAATGGTTCGACCCTCAGCGACTCATGGGGCACTTACACCGGGACGACCGTTACCTCTGGGTCTAACTTGAGTTACGCCACGGGGAAATTCGGCACGGGCGTCGTCGAGGCGAGCTCCACCGCCAAAGTCAGCTTTGGCACATCCTTTGGAAATTTCGGGACATCCGACTTCACGATTGCGTTCTGGATCAAGACTTCGGCCAGCGGCATTCAGCAGTTTATCAACAAGCGAACCATCTGCGGACACCAAAGCATGTTCAACATCGCGATGAACAGCGGCAAATTCACTTTCGAGGTCGACCAAAACACCAGCGGCACGAACTATATTGGTATCACCACCACGCTCACTTATAACGATGGCAATTGGCACCATGTCGCGATGGTCAGAAGCACCAAAAACGCCACCATTTATGTCGATGGCACTTCGGTAAAAACCGGCTCGGCTTCAGGAACGGCCAATATCTCGAGCACAGTCGATTTTGAAATTGGAAATTTGCCGTGCACCTCACAACCTCTCGTCGGTACTATCGATGAGATCGGAGTCTGGACCCGCGCCCTGACCGACACCGAGATCTCGACTCTAGCGGCGGCCAGTTCTGCGCTCAATCCCTGAGGGGCGGTCGGCTTACCGTAATACTTCTCATGCGATCCGTCTTACGACCCGCAGTTATAGGAATCGGGCACAATGAGAAGCTTGTAGGATTCGAGAGTTCCTCCGCCCCACACCTGAGCCAAGAGCTTCCAATCACCCAGAGCCCCGAACTCTTTGAAAGCCGCCGTAAGATCCTGATTGTAGGTGAATGAGCCACCCGCATAGCCCTCCGAGACAACAAGGCTCTTCGTTGCATCCGGTGAGGTGAGTGTAAATCTGACATACTGGTTCGCATTCAGCTTAGCCCGAAACACCAGCTGCACCTTTCTCACGTTCGGAGTGTTCGAAGCCGCGGGAAATGTGATGGGCAGAGTAACCGTTTTGCCCATCTGATCAACGGCGAGGCTCGCGGCCGCATTTTCCACAACAACCGGTGCCCCATTGAATTTTCCGACCGTGAAGTTGGCCTGCCGGCTGAACGCCACAGTCGCAGACTTCACATCCACCTTCAGACCGAATGAGCTTCCACAAACCGCATTGGGGGCCACCTTCACTTCAATGGGCGAAGTGCTCCGCACCGTCGCGCCGGGGACAATGTCATCCCACGCCAGGTATTGTGAGGAGAGCGCAAAGGCGTTTCCGGTTTGGGAAATCGACGTCTCGCCCGAGACACCCGTCAGCGTCGTATCCTTCACATTCTTGAGATCGATAACGAACTGAGCAAGATCACCCGGCAGAATCACCGGCTTATGGGGCAAAATCGCCTCCCAGCCCATCTCAAGCGCCGGCATCCGACAATAGACCCGCGCAAAGACCGGACACTCAGTCGGGCACCCAATCGAATTGGGATCATAAGGGGTGCAAAAGCCATTCCGGTAAGTCCAGCTAAACTCTCCACCCGATTTCTCGCACTGCGCTTGGTACTGACCGGCCACAGTCGCCGCCTTCCCGGCCGCGCTTTTCAACGCAAGCCCTTCCGACATGCCGCAGGCCCACTGGTAAAAGTTTTGCGACCAATCGTCGCCGGCAAATCCGCCAACACTCATAAAACTCAAACAGAAAAACAATAAGGTGTGCTTCAGATTCATATCCCCTCCCAATGGTGGGCCGAGCATGACGCTGTCCCGTCGTCCCGTCAATTGACCGATCGTAAGGGTTATCTTTTGTGGTTCAACTTGCCACAATTCTTAGGGCCGAACCTGGAGCTTGAAAGATCCACGGAAGGAGACTTTATGCGTATCGCCCACAATCAGGCTTTTCTGGCGAGCTTCTCGATCTTGCTGCTGTCTTGTGCGAAGCAGACTGTCGTAGGCCAGCGTTCGGCGGCTCTCTTTGACAGCGGATTCATTGACGGTGGCAGCTCTAGCTCCACCGCCGATTCGGGAGTCATTTTCATATCCTAAGAATTCAATATTGCCCCAGCAGTAGCCGTTTCCTTTCTGCGTGTACGCACAGCGTGAAACTCCGTTGAAGATTCCCACGACAGCAACGCCTGACAGGTCAATGCAACCCACAACTTCTTTCGTTTCGATCAGTGGCTTGGTATTACTAGCGGGAGATTGACTTAATGTACATAATAACGTACATTATGGAGGTGAAGGTGCCAAAGACTAAATCGGCGACGGAGTTGAGAGCGAGTCTATTCGAAACACTTCGAGAAGTTCAGGAGGGGGAGCCACAACTTGTCACACATACAAAGGGTTCAGACGGGGTAATTCTGATATCCCAAGCTAAGCTGAACGCCCTCCTGGAAGAGAATGATACCCTTAAGGCGATAGCTCTAGGCCGTGCTGATGTTGCTGCCGGAAGAACCGTTTCAAACGGGGAGGCCACGATGCGAATTAAGAAGATGCAAGCTAAATGGCAAAAGTAAAAGTCTACTGGTCAAAGACAGCGCTCAAGGGAGTTGAAGCCATCGGTGACTACATCGCCAAGGCTGATCCAGAAAGAGCGATTGAGTTTGTCAGGCGCCTGCTTGATTCCACGTCTCACCTTGAAACTTTTCCGATGAGTGGCTCCCTCTGTAGAGAAGATAGGTCTTGTCGCCATGTTGTTGTGACAAGTTACCGAGTGATTTACGAAGTTACTGACCGCGGAGTTCAAATCCTTATCGTGCTAAAGCCTGGGCAGAGCCCGATTCGATTCAAGTAGTCGGGGAGGATTGGACGGGCCGCGAAACTATGTGGGGCTGGGGAGTTCTGTGGGGAATTGTGGGCGGGTCCTGTCAGCTGCGGGTTTTTGGCTGTCCCTGGGGGCCACCAAAACCCCTCCGCTGCCACCCACTCCACAATTCTTCCACAGAACTCCCCCTACCCACCCAGCTTCCCTTCACCGAACAATGACGCCTCCACCAAGACTGTTCCCAATTTCCAGAGTACGCGGCTCCAACGATTTCTTGAATGAGCTTTGGCTGGGCGTTGGGCAAGAGGCCTTCTGATAAGGGACGGGTCATGGCTGGGATGATGGAAGACTTTTGGGGGGACCATTTTGGCGTTTCTGCCTTTCGACGAAATGGTCCCCCCAAAAGTCATGCATCACCTTACTCACGACCCTTCCCCCTCCTAGGAGGCCTCTTGCCCGACGTCGAGGTAGACCTCCTTCAGGTCATCGTTGTAGCCGAAGTACTCCGCGAAACGCCCCCACCCGATGAGCACACTCATCTGCGCGTCCGCGTTTTCCTGCGGCAGCCACTCCTGCAGTTTCTCGGTGATGATGGTGGCCGGGAGTCGAAGAGTTTCGCTCTGTTTGAGGAGTTCGGTGATTCGCCTCACGATGTCGAGGTTGCCGAAGAGTTCGTGCAGAATCTTTTTGCGGGTGTTGATGTCGCCGAGTACGAAGCTCTTTCCGCTTTCCATAAGCACCACGGTCTGCTTCGGCGAGTCGACGAGTTCGAGAAACTCCGCCGCCTTCACCAAGAAGAGTGTTTGGGCGAATTCTCGCCCGGTGGATCGAGAGAGCTCGAAGATATCGGCAGTGCCGCCCTTGGCGTGGAGAGCCTCGAGAAAACCGATCATCTCCGACACCTGGACATTGGGGAGCATTTCCATGTGTGTGGTGCTGGCACCGCCGGGGGTGGCGGTCGTTGGGATTTCGGCGATGTCGGGGATGAGCGTCTCGGTAACGAGCCCGTGGAGCTGGTTCACAATCATTGCGAAGGCTGGTGAACTCGCATCGCGCGGGTAGGGGAGATCATTTTTGATCTCGTGGCGGATGTGGCCTGGGTTAACTCCCATGATGAGAATCCTCTTGGCCATGACGACGGCCTCCTGGATGTTGTGGGTCACCAGTAGCATCGATTTCGAGGCCGTTTTCCCGCTCAAAAAAATCTTCACCATCTCTGAGCGGAGCGTATCGGCCGTCAGGACATCCAGGGCACTGAAGGGCTCATCCAGAAAGATGACTGGTCTATCCATCACGATCGCGCGTGCAATCCCCACGCGTTGTTTCATTCCGCCCGAGAGCTCACGCGGGTAGGCTTCTTCAAACCCCTCAAGGCCCACGAGGTCGATGGCCTTGAGTGATCGGGCCTTCACCTCGGAGGGACTCAGGCCCATGGGCTTGAGCGCAAGTGCGATGTTGTCATAAACCGTTTCCCACGGAAAGAGCGCGAAGGATTGAAACACCATCGCCACATTTTCATTGATACCATCGAGTGGGTGGCCTTCGGCAAACACATCACCGTCAGTTTGAGCGACGAGCCCTGACATGATCCGAAGGCACGTCGACTTGCCGGATCCCGAGGGGCCGAGCAGCGCCAAGACCTCGCCCTCATTGAGTGAGATGTCGATTCCCTCAAGGACATTGAGCGTGTTGCCCGATTCAAGGACGAAGCTCTTATCAACGTGTTTCAGTTCGATGAGGGGTGTCATAGTCTGTGCCTTTAGAGATCCAATCGAAAACGGTTTTGGGAAAGATGGTAAATCGGGGCCCAAAGGAGGCGGTTCAGCGCGATGACTACCGCCACCATTACGGTGAGGCTCGCCGCCAGGAGCGGAAAATTGGCTTCGGAGGCCGCCACGCTTATCACAGCACCGAGTCCCGGAGTGGTGAGAACGTTTCCGCGATAGGAAACGTATTCCGCGACGATGCTCGCGTTCCATGCGCCGCCCGCAGCCGTCACCCATCCGGTGACAAGCGAGGGAAAAACACTCGGAAGGTAAAGTTTCTGCCACCAATCTCGGCGCGACGCCCCCATTAGTTCCAGGGCATAGCCGAGCTCTTTCGGCACTCGCATAGCGCCGGCCAACACATTAAAGAGGATGTACCACTGCACACCGAGCAGCATCAGAAGGGCCGCACTGATGCGAAATGGCAGGCCGAGCCCAAGAAAAAGTGTGAGCGCGATGGGGTAAAGCATCGGCGCAGGGAAGGAAGCGAAAAGCTGAATGATAGGTTGAGCGATGCGCATGCGCTCAGGCGAGGTCCCAATCCAGATGCCGGCTGGCACGGTCCACAGCGATCCGAGTGCAAGGCACGTGAGTACACGCAGAAGGCTCCACACGGCCCCCCACCCCACCTGGCGCCAGCCCTCCAAAGGGACCGTAAAAAGGACGTGAGTGAGTCGATAGACCGCGAAAACCAAAGCGCCGAGCGAGAGCGCGACGAGAAGGTGAGGAAGGAGGCGACTCTCATGGTACCGCCCTCGGTACCGCTCCACGAACTCTTCGATGCGATCGGCCCAGCGGTGTTTCGCCCCTCCCGTGTTCCGCAGCCTCTTGTGGAGCTCGCGGGTGCGCATGAGGAGGAGCACCCAACGCAGAATGCGCGAAGTCTTCACCGCGTGGGTCATGGCCGGTTCTCGCGGCGCAATCCCCGGGGCCGCTTCCAGCCGGTAGGTTTGCACCCAAGCCAAAATGGGTCTCCAAATCAAAAAATCGAGCAGCAGAATGATCCCAGTCATTGCGATCACTCCGCCGATCATCGCGCCCCGATCGCCGCGGGCGATGGCGGTGGCCATATAGGCTCCTAGGCCGGGCAGTCGGTATTCTTGGTCACCCAGCGTAAACGCCTCGCACACGCTCAAAAAGAACCAGCCCCCCGACATAGACATGAGACTGTTCCAGGCGAGGTTCATCGCCGAAAAGGGCAGCTCGAGATGAATGAAGGTATCGAAAAAGTTGAGGCGAATCACCCGAACGGCCTCTTTGTATTCGGTGGGAACGGCCTTGAGCGAAGAATAGAAACTGAAGGTCATATTCCAGACCTGGCCCGTGAAGATCATGAGAACACATGCGAGCTCAAGGCCTACCGAGGTTTTGGGGAAGATCGCAATCAGAGCCAACACGAGCCCTGGGAGAAACCCCAAGACGGGAATGCTCTGGAGCACATCCAAAATGGGAATGATCAGTTTCTCTGCCGTTGGCGACTTGGCGGCCCAGTAGCCGACGATAAGTGTGAATAGGAGCGAGAGGACGTAGGCAAAGAGTCCTCGCATTGCCGACAAAAGCGAGTAATAGGGAAGAGTCGAAAAGGAAAGACTGATCTCAAACGTGGGTCTGAATTCCGCCCGCCACTCGCGGCCGAAGACGACGAGCGAATAGATAATACCGATGAGTAATCCGATGACAACGAAGTCTCCCAAAGAAGCTCGTCGATTGAGGGTCACTCGGGAAAGCATGGGGGTGAAACTCTAACAATTCGAGAGTGAATTCAAGTTGAGGGTGTGATGACCTTAATCGCCTTGCGGTAACGGCAGTAGTCGCAGTCCTCGGCCATTTTCGGCCAGGTGTTTTTCATCAAGCACTCGCGGGCGTCGAGGAGAGCCCGCTCGATCCAGCTATCATTTCCTTCATAAGTGAGAATCTTGATGTCGAACTCCAGGCGCCCAAAGAGTCCTTCTTTTGAGGTGTCGCCATTGCAGTACACAAAGACTCCGGTATTGGAGACGATGAATCCATTGCGGCGAAAGAGCCATTGGTACATCTCAATCTGGCGTTTGTAGGAAATCTGCCAATCGGCATCGAGAGTCACTGGGCTCGTTTTCGACGTGGCCTTATAATCCACCAAGATGAGTTCGCCTTGGGGGTTGACCCACACATCATCGATTCCTCCGTGGAGCACAAGGTTGGAGGCTTCATGGAGACAACGAATTCCAGCGCGTCTGGCGTCTCGCCACTCTTCGAGCTTTGCATGTTGAAAGGGAATGGCGTCGATGCCACTGGCCACCATCATCGGGTGCGGCTCGCCCTTGGCGCGATGAGCATCGAACTCCTTCTTGAGAAGAGTGTCGACTGCGTTGTTAAGAGTGAACGGAAATCCTGGCGGTTGACCAATGCCGAGTCGCCTATCGAGATAGAAACACCGGGCACATTTCAAAAAGAGATCAATTTTCGATCGCGAGAGGGCGAAGGGCTCGGTGGCGGTGGGCGAGAAGCATCTGCTGTTTCGTCCTGGTGTGTAATAACTCCCCATGGCCGGCAAGCTAACATAATGACACGTCGCTCTTCGAACATATTTAGGAGTGAGCCTAAGCAATCGATTGGATCGGCCTCAAGAAATCAATCATCTGATCTGCTTTAGGGCGTCTTTTTTTGGAGTTCGGTGAGCTTCGCCGCCACCTTCTTCGCGTCCATCACCGGGTCGACCTGATCGTCGAACGCGCGGATGGTGAGTGTGGGGTCGAGGATGAAGGTCCAGCGCCTGGAGCGGGTTTGATCTTCCATGGCGGCGTCGTATTTGCGGATGATGTGCATGTCGGGATCGGCAATCAGCGAAAAGATGAGCTTGTGCTCGTCGTGGAATTTCTTCTGCGCTTCGACCGAGTCGGCGCTGATTCCATACACCTCGGCGTTCCGGCTTCGGATCGCCTTCACCGAATCGCGGAAGGCGCAGGCCTGCGCCGTGCATCCCGGGGTGCCGGCCTTGGGGTAGAAGAACAGAACAGTCCACCCCTTCCCTTTTCGGCTCTCAAGAGAAAACGATTCGCCTGATTCAGTCTTGCCGACGAAAACCGGGGCGCTTTCACCAATCTTGGCCGAGGCCTTGGAAAGATTGGGGGAGAGAAACGCCAAAACTGCGAGGACCCACGTCAAATACTTCATTCTGCCTCCTACAAGAGCGTGACTGAGAGATTATCCGATGCAGAGCGAAACGCATGACTCATTGTGCTATCTGGTTTTCTCGAAAAAACGGTTGAGGCTGGGTATAACTAAAGCCATGAAGACAATTCCATGGTTTGTGGCGCTGATTGTTTTGGGGAGCTTCTCATCAGTGGAGGCGGCGCTGCCGAGCTTCTCCGCCTACTTCTACCGCCTGCCGAAGGCGGAGCGTGACTGCCACGTGCAGGCAAAAGCGCTCAAGGATCTCTTTCAAACGATCAGCGAAGTTTCGGTGACTCAAGCCATTTGTCTGAATAGTACGGCGCTGTCGTACGACATCCAGCTCGTCTACTCCGCCCCCGAGGAGCTTCCCATTGTGGACACCATTCGTCTGCCCGGCGCGCTTCAACCCGACCGATATGCCGACCTTGAAACGTGCCAGAAGAGTCTGCCAAAGCAGACAGAAATTTTCGAATCAGCCACGGGCCTCAAATCGTTTCTCCATTACTGCAGTCCCCGCTCGTATTTTGAGAGACCGGAATGGTCCCCCGGTATCTACGCTCTTGGCAAACCCCAGCGTTTCCCCTTTTCGGGCGGATATCACCTCTACACAGCGTCGTCGTATATGTCGCCGACCGAGTATCTGACAGGTTTGCGAGCGGCGCTCGCGCGCCATGATGGTGTTTTGGCTGAAGTGATCATCCATCCCAATCTCGCCTGGGACTTTGTTTCGATTCATTATTTTGCACCCGAGCCACTGCACTTCGCGCTGTATGTGGTGGGGCGTACCCACGCAGATAAGAAAAGCCCAGCGCAGTGCGAGGCGCAGGCCGAGTACACCCGGAAGCTTCTTTCGGGTGTTACTAACGCTCCCTTTTCTTTTTACTGCGGCTACCTGGGGATGACCGGCACCTGGGAGATGAACATGGTGACGGCGGGAGCTTTATATTTGCGGTGGCGTAACTCGATCGAGAAGTTCCACACGTATGACGAGTGTCTCTTCCACCGAGACTCTCTGGTAAAGACCTATCAGGCGACGGAGAAGGGAATCCTGGGGGCAATCTGCTCGACTGTTCCCACCACCCAAGACGGTGGGGTCGATCCCGATGCCTATTACCTCATTCTCTTTAAGGACATCGGTCCGCCCGCTTAGAGCCTATCCCAAAACCCCTTCGTAGGGAGGCGCGAGGCAAAATGGTCGGGATCGAGGACGCCGACCGCGGAGGACGAAGAGCCCGGCCATTTTGGCCGCGTCGAGTAGAAGGGATTTTGGGATAGGCTCTTAGGACGCTTCGTAGGTGGCGCGGATGATCGTCTTGATA
Organism: Deltaproteobacteria bacterium; assembly: GCA_016196825.1. GTDB lineage: Bacteria > Bdellovibrionota > FAC87 > UBA2466 > UBA2466 > JACPWY01. Next base: position 70,375 of record JACPWY010000015.1, read on the forward strand.
TTTCCGCGGACGTTGAAATCCCCCTGGACCTCCATCTGCCACGGCGAGCATGCCTTCACGAGATCGGTGAGGATCTGGTTGACCGCGGCCTCATGGAAAATGCCGACATCTCTGTAGGCGTTGATATAGAGCTTGAGCGATTTGAGCTCCACACAGGAGCCTTTGGGCTGATACCGGATGCGGATCGTGCCGAAATCCGGAAAGCCGCTGCGCGGGCAAACGGCCGTCCACTCAGGGCAGGTGAACTCGACGTCGTAGCGCCGCCCCTTCTCGGGGTTCTCAAAGGTTTCCACAAGTGGGAGGGCCTCGATGCCTCGGCATTTCGTCTCTTTTTGGAAGAAATCATCCATGCGCTTCACTTAGCAGACTTTTGTGGAGCGGGTATAATCATTTCAATGCACCCAAACATAATTATCCATTGGCCGGCCATCATTGTGACAACCATCGTGTCGTTCGCCTTCGGGGGGCTTTGGTACATGACTCTCTTTGGGAACACCTGGGCGAAACTCATGAATTGCGATGTGAGCAAGAAGCCCGAGCCCGCGGCAATGAGAAAATCCTTCGCGCTTCAGGTGCTGGGGCTTTTTCTTATGACGTACGTCATGGCCCACTCGGGCCAGGTGTGGAGAGCATCGGTCTGGGGTGCTGGTGCGGATCAGGCCGACCACATCTACGGCTTCTTCAATGGCTTCTTCACCTGGCTCGGTTTTTTCGTGCCGATGCAATTTGGAAAGGTCTCCTGGGAGGGCCGCCCCTGGAAGCTCTTCGTCATCAACGCCGGTCACGATTTCATCAACCTCCAAATCATCGGCCAGATCCTCGCCCACTGGCACTAATTCCCTAAAAGGTACGGACTTCCTTTTGAGGATTGTGGAGAGTTTGGCACAATGCGGTGATTTGGTTTCTGCGCGCCTTATACTTTGGCGATGGAGTTTCCGGGTCAGCCCAAAAACAATCGCTCCTGGGATCTGCTGATATTGGTCTGTGTTCTTTTTGCAGGTCTCATTATGGGTTTGGAACAATGGATCGGGCGGCAGGTCGACAGTGATCGGGTGCCCTCATCGGTGGTGCCCGTTGCGGCCCTTCCCGTGGAGCCGATTCTCGACCTGGGTTGCGTCGACGAGGTCGGGCAAAAGCCGCGGACCTTGCGCTCCAGCGAAGGCCTGGCGAGCATCAAGCTTCGTGGCCGCTTTTGTCAGAGCTGGCGTCGAAATGGGGCGCCTGAAATCCAGGTGGTTCACCTGGAATCGGGGAGCAACCTGCCGGTTTTCCTCAACCTCAAACAGCGCGCTTTCGTGACGGCGCCGCTTCACCTAGCGATTGGCGACAATTCCTTCGAGACCAGCTGGATCGATTCGACAGGCCACCACCGGCGAGCGATGGCCCAAATCCTCGAAAACCACGACCATTAAGGGCTGCTCACTGAGCGACTTGAGAGGCGATTGTACGAGGGCGCGACGCCTGGATGCGACTCTCCTCACTGGAGGCGCGGTGATAACGGTAACTCGCGTATTTGAAGATATTTACTTTTGTAGCGGATTGCGCGGGTCCGAACGCCAATACGTCGTTGATGGCGCCGCCCATAAGCCCCTCACCGCCTTGCGCCCCCATGAGAGAGGCCAGCATGGAATCAAAGTCTTTCGAATCGGACCCGCCACTTCCACTTGTACTCGTTCCAGCAACTGAAGCCTCTCCGGCCTCGGCGTTGGCGACATTAATGCGGCCCTTCTCACGAGTAGCGCCGTTCATTTTTTCCTCGATCAAAGCCTTAATTTCATCAGTACTCAAACCCCGGGCTGAAGCCGAGCTCATCAGGACCGGACCGTTGCCTGACGGCGTGGTGCCGCCGCCTTTGGAATTCTCTTGATAGGTGAGGTTGGGGTTCTCAATGGGCTTTAACTGGCTCAACGATTCGATGTAATAGCCGCTTTGTTTTTCGTCTTCACCCGACGAGCCGCCTTTTGCCGCTGAAGCAGACGGGCCTTCCATCGAAAGACCGGGCCCGGGATCGAAAGCCGGGCCATCATCTTTGGCGATCGAGTTAGCCATCGGACTCTCCTGCGGGGTTGAAGGAGCCTTAAACGCAGGGGAGGGCGGCATTTTGGGCGTGTCGGCTTGAGAGAGTTTATTCTTTGAGTTGTTGTTCTTGTCGGCGGATTGAGCGCTCTGCGCGGCCTGGGCGCACTCCTGCATGGCCATCATCATGAGCATCTGTTTCATCTGCGGATCCTCTTCCTTCATCGCCTGCTGCATGAGCATCGCGCACATGGCCCCGGCTACGGCAGCCCCCATGGCACCGGCCTTTCCTGAATCGCCGGAATTGTCTTTGCGATCCTGTGTGCTGGGGTCGACAGCGGGCGGTGGAGTGGGCATCGGCGGTAGTGTAAAACTGGGATCCGTGGAAGCGGAGGCGGAGGGTGTGGGCTCAGCCAATACCGAAGTGAAGGCTAAAGAGACGACCAAGATGAAGTAACCCAGATGCCGCACGTGACACTCCTACAGGGATCGAGTGCAAGGGGTGGGCCAGGGTGGGTGTGGGCTTGGGGGGCGCGGGCGCGGGCGCGGGAAATTGTGCGAGTTCGGGGCAGTGGCGGAGCGCCCAGGGTGCACGGACCCTCTAAGTGGCCGAAATCAATGGGGGGAGGGGGCGGTGTATACCGAGTGGACACAGGCAGGGTTTTTGAGACGATTGGTGGGTCAAATTCCTTTGACTTTTCCATTACTTCCCCATACTTTCTCGAAACGTTTTGAACCGAAAGGAAGCTTAAGAATGGAACGGCACAAATCAGCACTGAAGGCGGCCCGCCAGGCCTCGAAGAAACGGGTTCGCAACACGGCCTCTCGTTCGCGCTACAAGACCTTCATCCGCAGTCTCCGCGAAGGGCTAGCCGCGGCCGGTGCCGACAAAGAAGGCGCCAAGAAGCTTCTCATTCCTATGATGAACAATCTCCAGAGCGTTTTGATGAAGGCGGCCTCGAAGAATCTCATCAAGAAGAAGACGGCGAGCCGTTATGTTTCGCGTCTCAGTTCTCGCGTTCACAAAGCGCTTTCTTGATTCTGTCCTAAGACAGATTTGTTTTAGAGCACGTCTCAAAAATCCCTTCGGATCGCGGGCGACTGTGGTCGAAGAGATCTAGCACCAAGCGTGTTCGTAGCGCGTGACTGTTGAATCCACCTGCGCCCAGGCGTCTACGCCGCCTTGAAGCACTGATACATTTTTTAAGCCAAGCTCGGTGAGGGTGACGGCGGCGTCGAGGCTTCTCACGCCGAAGTGGCAATAGACGACGATCGGCGTAGTTTTTGGCCACTGGGTCCGAATCTCCTTGAGAAGAATCGCATCCAGGGGCCGCGAATTGGGGATCGAGCCATAGCCCTTTTCCCAATTCTCTCGCACATCGAGGATCTGAAAGTGACCTGGTCGCGCCTTCAGCTCCTCGGCGGTGATCATATGGACATCACCCACACGCCCAGACACCTGAAATTCGGCAAGTAGGATTTGGGCCGAGGGAAGCCGATGGCCCCGCGCAAAATCCTCGAGCGTCTCACCCGGCGAGAGACTGTTGAGACGATAACGACGCTGACAGTAGTCAGCAAAGCCTGGGTAGGCCGTCTCAATCTCCTTCAACGTAGACGCCCCGGTGATCGCCCGATTCTGACTCCGCGTGAGCTTTCCAAATAGTCCCATGGAACTATTGTAGCCTGGGAGCGCCCCCGAGCCGTCACCCGCCGCTTCCTTTTCCACCGCTCAAAACTCGCAAACGTTGGGTGACACTGGACAGGCCTGCGGATGAGGGAGGCGGTTTCCCTTCAAGCCGAGGCAGTACAATTTTTTCAGCTCCGACAGAGGCGCCACCGTAGTGATTTGGTTGTAGCCCAGATCGAGCCGCCTCAGACTGGAGATCTTCGAAATGGCTTCCACGCTTTGAAGATGGGAAGTGCTCAAATCAAGGTCCTCAAGGGATGTAAAAGCGGCCAGAACTTCCAGCTTCATGAGCGAGCCGGCCGAGGAAGCGTCGAGTTTTTTCAACTGTGTCAGAGATTCGATAGGGGCTAGGTCGAGCGGTTGGAAAGTGAACGAGACGCGAAGATCACTGAGCGATCTCGCCCGCGAATCTGCGAGATCACAATCGTTTGTCTGCACGGTTTTCAGCACGCTGCGGACCATCAGGTTCGAGGCCTCGGCCAAATTGGGCGTTCGGCACCACTCAGCGAAACTCTTTCGAGAGGAGCGAGCCGCGGGTGGCTCGTCAGAGAAGGAGGAATTTCTGAATGCGGAAGGAGCCTCGGGGGCGGATCCGCAAGCCAATAGGACTGTCAGGAAGCAAAAGCCAATTAGACTGCCAAGAAATCTCGTCATGTTCTCTCCGTGTTTAAAAGACTCGTCGATGCTAGGGGCGGTTTTCTCTGAGAGCAAGATCCGGAGAGTAAAAGTGGAACTGGCACTCTGCGCCATTTTTTCTTCGGCGTGGATGGAGAAGGTGGGAATGGGTAAGCCGCGCGTTAGGGAGATTTGCGTTCATTAAACCATTGTCGCAAAGCTTGGAGTCGGTCCGCAATATCCCGTTGAATGTTGGAGTCCTTCTCTAATTCTTGGAGCGAAAGGTAGCGGTGCCCGTTCTTTCCCCGTTCAATGGCTTCCACAATCGACTTTGCCCCACGACTTCGCTCCTGAGAGAGTCTGGGTCGCGCAGTGACGGCGGGACGGAGTTCCGGGAAAAAGGTATCGGTCAGAATGTCATTGCGAAGGCCGTGCATCGCCTTACGGATCTCTGGCTCCACGGTGGTGATGAAGGCGAGCGTCTTGGGAGGAGCGTTGGGAAAGTTTTTCTTGGTCCAGGGCCACTCAGTGCTCCTGTTCACGGCCCACTCCGCACCCCATGTTCCGCCGTAGAAATTGGAAAGCAGTTTCTCTGAGGCAAAATACGCCGCCGGCATTTTCGATTCATCCCAATCGCGGCTAGCAAAGTGGCCCGAGGCTGTATGGGAAAGTGAGTGGTTCCTCACCACCAATTCTTGAGACAGGACGGCCTCAAGATCCCCCGAATCGACAACCCCGACCAATTCCAGTGAATTGTCCCGACGATAGTCTGTGCAAGTGAGACACTTCGTGAATGGTAGCCCCACTGCTGTGGTCAAAGGCAGTATTGATTTGTCGACATCACAGCGAGCGGAGATAGGCGCAATACCCAACTCGATGAACACATGGGAGGGAAGACTTGCACAGTTCGCAGTTTTCTCTCGATTACTGTCTCTCCGCTGGAATTCCTTTGCGTAAAAATCATAGCGCCATTGATCGAGCTCCTGAGAATACCGTGTCGTGATTTTTCTAAGCTTGGCTGCCCAATCGGGCTGGGCCTGTTTGCTTCGGTGAATTTCCGTGTAGTGGGAAAAGCGCCGGCCTAAGTAAAGCTCCACTGGCACCAATCGCAACCCGTGAGTATAAACTTCTAAGACGGCCGGAAGTTTTTCTTTCGGGTTGCCATATTCAATCTCCACAAAAATGGCCGAGTGGCTGAACAGCGAGAGCGGTGTACTGACAGAGGTGTTGAGGTCGGTACAATAATCGGTGTTTTGTTCCAGCAGAATAATATCGCCGGGCTTAATAATCATTCGACCTCGGAATCGGTAGGCACCCTCACCCTGATCGGGAGCACTTTCGATGATATTTTTTTCACCGAGTTGCAATTTGGTCAATGGAGCCCACCGTTTCACATCCCCCTGATCCACTACGCCGTTTGCTGGATTTCCCAAGTCCTGTTTTTCCACGTGGCGAACCGGCACAATGCGATACTGAGGATCTCCGGAAACCAGAGTCGGCTTCATGTGTTGGGGGCGTAAGGGTTCCTGATGTCGAAAAGACTCGTAAATCCGAGCCCGCTCAGTCCGATCAACGGTCTTTTCCAGACGAGCCTGCAGATAAACATGCTGAGTCGGGTTGAGTTCAATAGCCAGCGTATTCAAGGTGGCCATCGCGTCGCCAAACTCGCTGTCAGACCCTTCTTCCGAGAAACGCACCAGCTTCTCCACCATCTTCTTTCGCCAATGGATTAGGGCGTACTTGAGTTCACGCACCTCAGCATTCGGCAGATCGCGCGGGAGTTCCAAAAAACGTCTCTCGATTTCTTCAATTTTCAGGTCTGGAAGATCCTGATTGGTGGCTAATCGAATTCCGAGTGACATTTCTACCAGGGTTACCAGTTCCGTCGCCGATGCCGTCTTGAGAGACGAATTCACCGTCACAACCTGACGGACTTCTCCAGTCGGCTGATGCCCTTGAACCGCCCGGTCGTCCGCACGGACGATCTCGGTGAATACAAAAGGTGAGATCAGAAGCAGAAAGACTATCGTGCGCAAAGGGCCTCCAAATGCCCCAAGATGGGGACGAAACGTATATCCAATATGCAAAATAGATACCACAGTATCGGCAAAAATAGTGGAGTGGGCACTCGACGAATACGAACAAAGGCGTCTGGTTGAGTGTTAAGGAACTCGCGGGTGGAGGACGGTTTTTGGCGCGCTCTGGTTGCTGCGGGCTTAATCGGGAATTGGCATAAATTTGACGAACAGTCCAACAAGGTTTCCCGCTATTGCCTGTACGAATTCGCGCGGTAACTCTTCGCGTGGCAGAATTTCCTCGCGCTGGCGAAGACCGCTTCTAGAAAATCTAACGGCTTTCTCTTGCAACTGGGTTGCAAGCGCTCGTGTACGGCGCCGTAGGTGGAGACTTTCTCGGGAGAAGCAAAAATTATGCAACGCGGGTCTGTCTTAAGACAGACTCTTTTTCCACCAACGAGGTTTGTTCTCGCCCCCAACTCTCCAACTCCCCACCATTCATGACCGTCCCTGCGCGGACTTCCAAAACCTCCCAATGGTCTTTGGCCTTCTCGGAGGCTAGGCCTTCCGTACCGCTGTGGACTTCTCCGGGGTGGGGGTGGCAGCGGAGGGGTTTTGGTGGCCCGATAAGGGACAGCCAAAAGCCCGCAGCTGACAGGACCCGCACCCCGGAGAAGTCCACAGCGGTACAGGAGATCAATTCTTAGAGAAAGCCAAAGAACTATCGAGTGTAGTTCAGGTAGTCCACGTTGTGGTGGTCTCGATCATATGTGGAGTACTCATAGTCCTTCGTATGATACAGGCAGTCCGTGGGGCAAACGGAGCTGCAGAGGCCGCAGTAGCAGCAGAGCGAAACGTCGATATCGAATCGCTTCAGATCCAAAGTCTTTTTCACGCCACCCTTTGTGAACTCAGGCGTGGCGGTGGCGACCTTCTTGTCGGCCTCGATGTGGATGCAGTCGACCGGGCAGATGTTGGCGCATGCGCGGCAGGAGATGCAGTCCTCGACATCGTTAAAGAGGAGCCCGCGAGAATCCGGTGGAATGTTGTCGCGCATCTCGGGGTATTGAATGGTCACCGTACCCCGGGTGATCGCCTTGCTGAAGATCTTAATCGTGATGAACATCCCCATGAACGTCGAGAGCATCGTGGTCTTGATGAGTCGCATGTATTGCAGGAACGTCATCGATCCACCTCTCCCAATACAATATCAAGGCTTCCGATCGTTGCCACGAGATCAGCTACCATGGCCCCACGGCTTATCTCATCGATCGTCGCAATGTTGAGGAAGCAAGGGCTCTTCACTTTCACCCGGTACGGCTTGGTGCCGCCATCGGAAATAATGTAGTAGGCCAGTTCTCCGCGCGGACACTCGGTGCGCGAATAGATTTCGCCAGCCGGAACCTTGATTACCTTGGCCACCTTCCCGCGGAACGGGCCCGAAGGAATGCCGTCGATGAGCTGCTCAATAATGCGGATACTTTCGTTCATCTCGCGCATTCGCACGATGTGGCGATCCCAGCAATCTCCGAGAGCTCCCATCTCCCCGCTGCCGACCGGCACATCGAATTCCACCTCGTTGTAGATGGAGTAGGGGAGATCCTTACGAAGGTCCCACCTTAATCCTGCGCCCCGGAGCATGACGCCCGTGAGGCCATAGCGGTAACAGGTCTGCAAATCAATAATCCCAACATGCTTTGTGCGTTCGATGAAGATCTGGTTGTAGCTCAGTAGGTTGTTGTACTCCTTCACCTTCGGCTTGAAGTACTTGAGGAAGGCCTTGATCTTGTCGACCATCTCGGGGGTCACATCGCGGAACGAGCCGCCGACCACGAGATAGTTGTAGAGCAGCCGTGCCCCGCTTTGCATTTCAAAGATATCCAGGATCATCTCGCGATCCCGAAATCCGTACATAAAGGTGGTGAATGCGCCCATGTCGAGGCCGTAGGTGCCAAAAGACATGAGGTGGCTTGCGATGCGCTGCAGCTCAGCGGTGATCACGCGAATGTATTCCGCCCGCCGGGGGATCTCGATCCCCATCAGGCTCTCAACTGCAATGGCATAGCCCATAGCATTATTCATTGAGGCCAGATAATCCATGCGGTCGACATATGGGGTAACCCCCGTCCAATCGACATTTTCAGAGTGTTTTTCCATGCACCGGTGGAGGTAACCGATCTCAGGGCGCGCTGATTTGACGATCTCGCCGTCGGTTTTTATCACGACGCGCAAAACGCCGTGGGTGCTGGGGTGCTGGGGCCCCATATTGATCAAAAGCTCATCGGTTCGCAGGTCATCAGTGATGCGGGAAAGGTGGTCGGGCGTGTGAGGGGTGGTGTTCATGCGTTTCCACCTGGCTCAAAACTTAACGGAACCGGCATGCCATTGTAGTAGTCCGGTGTTTCGAAATCTTTGCGCAAGGGGAACCCAGTCCAATCTTCGGGCATTAAAATGCGCCGGTGGTCGGGGTGATCCGTAAACACAATCCCCAACATGTCGTAGGTCTCGCGCTCGAGCCAATCGGCTCCGGTGAATAGGCTCACAAGCGATGGCAAATAAACATTATCCTGCCGAGGAACAAAAGCCTTGAGCGCCACGATCGATTTGTGCTGGTACGAGGCAAAGTGATAGGTCACTGAGAGTGCGGGCAGAGTGGGGTGATCGGTACCGCTGATACAGCTCAATGTTTCAAATCCAAAACGATCTCTCAACAGAGTCGCAATTTCACGAATCGCCGTCCCCTCGATCTTGATGAACGAGTCTGGTTTAGTTTCGCTCAACTCCAGGACCGAGGTCGGGAGAAGTGCCTTCAGCTGCGGAAAAATGTCTGCGGTCTTCATGGAGTCGCCTGCGCCTGCCCAGGGCTGCCGAAGATTCCAATGGAATTGTTCTGTACGCGAATCTTGCGCTGCAAGTTCATGACGGCCTCGATCAAAGTCTCGGGTCGAGGTGGGCAACCGGGGACATAAATATCGACGGGAACCACACGATCCACGCCTTTCAAGACGTGGTAGCCCTCCTTCCAATAGGGGCCGCCCTTGTTCGCGCAGCTTCCCATGGAGATTACCCACTTGGGATCGGGCATTTGATCATAAAGGCGGCGGATTCGGCTTGCCATCTTGAGTGTCACCGTTCCGGCGACGATCATGAGATCGGCTTGGCGAGGAGTGGCTCGAAAAACGCCGCAACCAAATCTCTCGAGATCGTAGTCGGCGGCTCCTGTTGCCATCATTTCAATTGCGCAGCAGGCGAGTCCGAAGGTGAGCGGCCAGAGCGAATTGGTTCGCCCCCACTTCAGAACTTCATCGACACTCGTCATGACCACGCTGTCGGTCACTAAAATCCTCCCGCCGTTTTGAAGAGCCAACGTTAGCAATCTGAGAAAGAGTTGTAAATGCTAGTGATTTGCTGTTGATCCCAGTTCACTTTTGCGTCAAACTAAAATTTGTCAGCTGGGAGTTTGCTCTAATTAATCCAAAACAAGGGGTGGGTGACCATGGCGAAGAAAAAAGCCAAGAAGAAGACAACGAAGAAAAAGGCGACGAAAAGAAAAGGTAAGAAGAAGGCGACTAAGAAACGACGTCGCTAGTTTCGACTAGCGTCATCGTTCCTTAAGGGGAAGCCTCGTTATTCCAGAAGCTTCAGGGCCATTCTCGGCGAAGCATTCGCCTGAGCGAGAATGGAGATTCCGGCTTGAGACAGAATCCCAAATTTTGTCGCATCCGCGGTCTCCTTGGCCAGATCAGCATCTCGAATCTGGGAGAACGAGGCCTCGAGATTCTCGTCGTATTGAGTCAGATGTTTTACCGTGGAGTTTAGGCGTGATTCCCCTGCGCCGATAACTCCGCGGACAACCGCCACCTGATCCAAAGCCTCAACCAGCGGATCCAGCGCATCCCGGGCCGCTTCATTCGACCGCACATGCATTCCATCGATGCCGAGACCATCGCTGGTCACGACGAAGTTGTTCGTGATCCGGATTCGGTCGACATCACTGTTGTTGCTCGGGCCGACCTGGATGTCCACATCTCCACCACCGTTGAGGAGAGGGCGCCCGTTGAAGACCGTGGCCGCCGAAATACGATTCATCTCGGCCTTGAGCGCCTGAAACTCGGCGTCCAGATGGGCTCTTTCCTTATCACCGTTGGTGTCAGAAGCGGATGCTGTCGAGAGCTCTTTCATTCTCACGATGATATTCGTGATTTCATTCAGAGCGCTGTCTGCCGTCTGCAGCTGAAAGAATCCGTTCTGGGCGTTGATGACGTTTTGCTGGGTAGCCCGGAAGGTTGCGCGTATCGTTTCCGATAGCGCTAAGCCTGCGGCGTCATCCATCGTCTTAACGATTCTGGACCCGGATGAGATTTTTGCTTGCGAGTGCTCGAGCGCGCCCTTGTTGACTTCTAAGCGATGCTGCGCTGTAAGCGACTGTACGTTTGTGTTAATCCGAAGTCCCATACATCCTCCCTTGATGCCTCCACCCTTCCAGGTGAGCACCGGTTTCCTTTCCGGTGCCGGACGAAACCGCCCGAGCTAAGACTTTATCTGGCCGATCAAGGGTACTTTCATTGCACCCTAGTGACCGTCCATGAGCTTCTTCGTCAAATTGTTTGGGAAGGTTGAGGGAAAAGTGATGGATTCTTCATTTTTTTTTGGGGGGTGATGGGCGCAGAATTAGCTCAGCTGTGATGTCATGCATTAAAGATCATAATTCTCAACTAGAAGACGCTGGGCATTAGTTTTTTCGGAAGCGAACGAAAGTCCCGCGGAGTGGGGAAGATGAGAAATTCTTCAAGGCTCTCTTTTCTCTTTGGCGGTATACTGACTGTACAAAATGAAAGTCAAAGTTCTGCTCATCGACGACAGCCTGACCGTGCAGAAGGTGGTCGCACTCTCACTCGATCGATCCCGATACCAAATCCTTTTCGCTAAGACCACCGCTGAAGCGGTTCGCATCATTTCAGAAAATGATCTCAGTGCCGTCCTTGTCTCTGATGGTGTCGCGGGTCTTGCGGCGGCGAGCTTTCCCAAAGAGGTGGAGCTGCGATTGGGTAAAGAGCGGGTCGCCCCTCCCATGATTCTCATCTCAGCGAAGAGCGACGTGAACGCCAAGAATTACGCCGCTCATTTGCTCAAACCATTCACCCCACAGACTTTGGCGGCCGCGCTCGAAACGGTGGTGCCTCAAGGTGTCCAGCCGACTCAGACCGGAACCTTCGGAGAGCTGGGCGAAGAGACGTCCGAGCAGCGGCTTCAACAGGCTTTCAACAATGCCTTCCCCGATGAATCGGCTCTGGCGCAGGAGACTTTGCGTGTGGCTGAGTCCCAGGCTCAGGCCCAGAGTTGGGAGGCGCCACAGGAACTGAACACCGGCGATGTTCCGGCCCCCTTGTGGGACAACCCAGCGGAGAGCAGCATGAGACCCATCGGAGAAAAGAGTCAACCGACTCAAACCGCCAAGCGGCCAGGGCCTGGCACTGCGATGCCCGAGATGAATGAGCTCGAGGATCGCGTCGCGCGCAAACTCGATGAGGTGCTCCCCGGCATTGTTGAGCGTCTCGTGCAGGAGCGCCTCGACAAACTTCTCAAGGAGAAGGACGAGAGCCGGTGATCAAGGGCGTCGGTAAGGTCCTCACATTCGACTCACTCGATTCCACGAACACAAAAGCAAAGGCTGTTGCTGCTGAAGGTGGGGAGCTGGGCACTGTCGTGGTGGCGAAATCCCAGACCGGTGGTCGGGGGCGTGGCCGTCGCACATGGCACTCGCCTGAGGGCGGGCTCTATTTTTCTGTGCTTCTCGCCCCTCGCCAGGGGCGCCGTCCCACCGATCTCCCCATTCTGGCGGGGGTAGCCATCGCGCAGGCGATCAAGGAGATCTTGCCTAAGGCCACGGATGTCTCCTTGAAATGGCCGAATGATGTCTTGGTGAATTGGAAAAAGGTGGCTGGGATCCTGTGCGAGGCCGTGTCGGAAGGGAAGATGAACACCTGCGTGGTGGGGATTGGGATCAATGTGAATCTCTCCCAGGCTGAGCTTGCCCCGTTCATGAATAATCCCTTCAAGGCGACCTCATTCTCGGTGGAGAGCGCAGACTCGCGTTATGAGATGGAGGACTGCCTCATCGTGTGTCTGAGAAAGCTTTTCAACCTATATAATGTGTATGCGGAAGAGGGGTTCGGTCCGGTCCAATATCTGTGGGAAAAGAATTGCCGCTTCGTGGGGAAGAAGGTCGAGCTCAAGGAGTCGGCTGAGCCCGACGAACGGTCCGCCCCCAATGCCCCGAGCACGGTGGGGACCTGCCTGGGAATTGATGAGACGGGTGGGCTTGTGTTATCCAACGCCAAAGGTGAACGCGCCGTTTATTACTCCGGCGAAATGACATGCTTTTGGCCGTAGATATAGGTAACTCCCAGACATCCTTCGGACTTTTCGAGAGGGAGTCGCTGAAGCACCACTGGCGCTTGGATACGCGCGCTGCTTCTACGATCGATTCTTTGTTGTCCTTTCTGCATCCGCTCTTTTCCTACGCGGGTTTGAGCCTGAAAGACGTGACGAGTTTAGTGATCTGCTCCGTTGTGCCGTCGGTGGACCGGATCTATCAGGAGTTTGCTGAAAGGCACCTGAAGCTTCCTCTCAAGACTATCAATCATCGCTCGAAGCTCGGTTTTGAGCTGAATGTCGACACGCCCGGTGAGGTCGGGGCCGACCGTCTTGCGAATGTCCAGTACGCCATTGAGAAGATGAAGCTCCCGGTGATCGTCGTGGATTTTGGAACGGCGACGACCTTTGACCTTGTTGTCGAGCGCTCGGGTCGCCCTTCTTATGAAGGCGGTGTGATTCTCCCGGGCGTGCGCATTGCGCTTGAGGCGCTGAGCTCGCGCACTTCGAAATTGTCGTCCGTTGATCTGAAATTCCCTGCCTCCGTGGTGGGCCGAAACACCACCGACTGCATTCAGAGCGGGCTGCTCTATGGATACGTAGACCAGATCGATGGGCTAATCGATCGGTTCAACGAAAATGTCCGCACGCCCTGCGAAGTCGTGTTGACGGGTGGCCTCGGTGCTCTCTTTCAGGACAAGCTCCGGCACAAATGCCGCTATGAGCCCGACCTCACGTTGCAGGGAATCCGGCTGCTGTCTGACAATTGATCATCCACGGAATTCCAAACCGGTCGGTCTTGACGATATGTATAAAATATGATTACATATATGTATGAAAACGACCATAATCCTTAAGGATGACTTGATAGAAAAAGCCAGGGAGCTCACTCAAATTCAGGAAAAAACGGCTCTCATTCATGAAGGATTGAGAGCCCTCATCGAAAAGGCATCCGCAAAGAGACTGGCCGCGCTGGGTGGCTCGCAGCCCAAGCTCAAAATACCTCCCCGTCGGCGGGCCTGAATGGTTTTGGTTGATACATCCGTGTGGGTCGCACATCTATCCCGTGGTGCCACCGACTTGGCTCGGCGATTAGAGGGGAATGAGGTTTTCACTCATCCCTTCATTTTTGGTGAGCTGTCATTGGGTGCTTTGGTTCGTCGCTCAGAGACATTACTGCTCCTGGCGGATCTCCCGAAAGCTCAAAGGGCAGGCGACGAAGAGGTCTTCGCTTTGATCGAAGGGAGTCGACTCTACTCTCAGGGAATTGGCTGGGTAGACGCCCACTTACTGGCGTCGGCACGCCTGTCCGAGTGTTCGCTCTGGACCCTTGACCGCGCCCTTGCAAGAGTCGCCGGGACTTTACGCATTCCAGTCGAAAAATAATTAGAACCTATCTCATAAATAGTTTCTACTCGGCTGGTCAAAAAGCCCAGGCTCTTCGTCCTCCGCGCTCGGCTGCTCGACGTGCCCAGAGGGCACGCCTCCGCGGCCTCGCTTGTGCGTCCTCGATCCTGGGCTTTTTGAAGTGAAAGTTTGGTGTATTCAGCCGGTCTAATTGCCTACGACCTTTACGAGTGTCCTGACATTTTTTGTCGCTTGGGACTGGTCGGTGCGTGGTGGGGCTAGAGAGGCCCTTGGCATGCGCCTTGCTCAATCAATTCATTGAGGTTGAATGCGACGGGTAATCCGTCGCCAGTTCATGGAGACTGTATGAAGAGCTTATTTGTTTTGACCGTGTTGGTCCTAGGATCAGTTGCTGCGCACGCTGAATATCCGTACCAATCGCAGATGCAGCCGATGTATCGCCCGGCACCGCAAGCGGTGACGACCACAACGGTAAATGTGATTTCGCTTCACTCGTCCGGTGGCTGTGTCACTGGAAGTTGTGGCAGCTCCTGCGGTATCAGTAACTGCGGCAGTGCCTGCGGTGGCAATGTTTGTGCCCGGCCGGTTCAGTACTATCCACAGCCCTGCATGACGGGGAACTGCGGTGGTTACTACCCCCCCCAATATTATGGCGGATTCAGTTGCGGCCATCGTCATGGCCACGGCTACCGTTGCGGCCACGTCGGCCGTTGCTGCGGCCGCTACTCCAGGCCGTACACTGGGTATGTTTCTGGCGGCTTTAGCCCCTATGGATATGGAATGAACTTCGGTGGTGCTGGCCCCAACGGAATGTGGAATGTTGGGTTCGGCTCAAGCCCCTATGGCAACTACTTGAACTTGGGTTTCGCCACCGCTCACTAAGCGGCTGTTCAATAGAAGCTTGGAGTGTTAGATTCACCCTCTCCTAAAAGGAGAGGGTGTTTTTTTATGAGCGACGTCACGCTAGAGGAAATTCGCAGAGAGTCAGTGAGTCTTGCGAGCCGCCTCGACGCCCTGAGGGGGCGGCTTTGAACCCGTCAAGAAGCAGAAACGCCTAGGGGAGATCGAACAGCTCGAAGTAGCTGACGGTTTTTGGAACGATTCCAAAATGGCTAAGAGCCTGCTCAAAGAAAAAGCAAATACTACGGGGCTTCTCGAAAAGTGGACCGTGGCCGAACGATCGGTCTCCGATTTTCAGGTCTTGGCCCAATTCGCACTCGAGGACCCAACTCCTGAGAACCTTTCCGAAGCCGCCCGCGAGCGGGCGGTGGCCGAGAAGGGGGTGAGGGAGCTTGAGATCCGTGAGATGTTGGGGGGAACGAATGATCGCGCCAACGCCATCGTCTCGATCAACGCCGGCGCGGGTGGCACAGAGGCGCAGGATTGGGCACAGATGTTGATGCGGATGTATCTGCGCTACTGCGAAGATGCGGGATTTAAGACCAACATTGTCGACACGCAGGTGGGCGAAGAGGCGGGCATGAAGTCCGCCACTTTTACCGTGCAGGGCGATTTCGCGTTTGGCTATCTCTCAGCGGAGGTCGGCGTGCACCGTTTGGTGCGGGTGTCGCCGTTTGATTCCAATAATCGTCGGCACACGTCGTTTGCTTCGGTCTATGTCTATCCTGACATTGAAGAGGAAATAGAGATCGAGGTGCTGGAGAAGGATTTGCGAGTTGACACCTACCGGTCGGGTGGTGCCGGCGGCCAGAAGGTGAACAAAACCGATTCAGCGGTGCGACTGACCCACCTTCCCACTGGGATTGTGGTGGCTTGCCAAAATGAACGTTCTCAACACCAAAACCGCGCAATGGCGATGAAGATCTTGAAGGCCAGGCTCTACGAACGGGAGCTTGAGACCAAGCGGGCCGAGCAGAAGGTGGTTGAGGATTCCAAAATGGACATCGCATGGGGGAGCCAGATCCGGTCGTACGTCTTGCACCCCTATCGGCTCATCAAGGATCACCGCACCGACATGGAGGTCGGCGATGTGAATGCGGTCCTCGATGGCCGACTGCAGGGCTTTATCGAGAAGTATCTGATGTCGAAAGGACAAAAATGAAAATCCTCATCAGCAACGATGATGGAATGGAGTCCCATGGGATTCACTCACTGGCGAAAAACTTAAAAAAATTAGGCGAGGTGACGGTCGTCGCCCCCCACCGCGAGCGCAGCACCGCTGGTCACAGCCTTACACTCCACAAGCCCTTGAGGATCACCAATCTGGGTGACGGAAAGTATGCAACCTCTGGTACGCCCGCCGATTGCATCTACCTCGGGATGCGCGAGGTGATGAAGTCTTTGCCCGATGTGATCGTGTCGGGTGTGAACCGCGGAGCCAATCTTGGCACCGACATCCACTACTCGGGCACCGTTGCGGCGGCGCGCGAGGGGGCGCTCATGAACATTCCAAGCTATGCTTTTTCGCTCGTGGATCTTTCTCAGACCTTGCCCAACTATCCCCATGAAACATTTCGTTTCGAGATGGCGGGGGAGATTGCGCTTGAGGTGCTGCAGAAGACCATCGATATCAAGTTCCCCGCTCACACCCTCTTGAACATTAATATTCCCAATATGGACCGTTCTGAAATCAAGGGGATGAAGATCACGCGCCAGGGGTTTCGTTTCTATTCCAATGAGGTGAGTCGCCGGAGCGACCCCCGTGGAAAGGACTACTACTGGCTCGGCGGCCACTACCTGCGTTTCGAAGGGGGAGAGGACACCGACTGCCACGTTTTGAACGACGGCTACGTCACTATCACGCCCATCACGATTGATTGCACTCATAATCAATTTTATGCGACGCTCGTGGCCAGTGCCTTTAATGACTAAACAGGGACGCATCGAGAAAGAGCCATTCCTGGCGGCTGAAAGGCCCGCTGGACTTCGTCCTCCGCAGTCGCCGTCCTCGACGGGCCTACAGGCCCGCCTGCGGGGGCTCCTTTGTGCGTCCTCGCCAGCGGGCCTTTCGCTCGCCGACAATTGGCTCTTTCTCGATGCGTCCCTGTTTAGTGGGGCTTGTTAAGGCTTGTGAAGCTCCTTTGATCGAGGCAAATTGAGTCGTGGCTCGAATTCTTTATCTTTGTCCGGACGCTCAGATTCCTCATGGCGGCAACTATGTGATCTACCGACACGTCGATATCTTGCGGGCCCACGGGTTTGACGCCTGGGCAGTTCACCAGGAATCGGGCTTTCGGTACTCTTGGTTCAACAATGAAACCGCGGTCACTACTCTGAAGGTGATCGCTCCGATTGGGGCCGACGTTTTGGTGCTTCCAGAGAATGTGGGACCGGCGGGGCTGGGCATCCATCGAGACTGCCGGCGCGTGATCTTCAACCAAAATGCGTACCTCACATTTCACAACTCCTTTGGGAGTGGATCCGTGGAGCGGTTCTACCGAGAGGCGGCGGGCGTGCTGTGCGTCTCCGAAGACAGTGCAGAGTACTTGCGTTTTGCCTTCCCGGAAGTGTCGGTCACTCGTCTCCACCTATCGATCGATTCCAAACTCTTTTGCCCTCAAGAGAAGGCCCGAACGATTGTCTACATGCCGCGAAAGGGCGGAGAGGACGCGAGCCAGATCCTCTTGCTGCTGGAGAGTCGCGGATTGTCTGGTTTTTCGGTGAAACCCCTCGATGGTCTACCGCTGAGCGGTGTGGCCGAAGCGTTGGGGCGCGCCGCCATTTTCTTGAGTTTTAGCCAAGCTGAGGGATTTCCGCTTCCGCCCATTGAGGCCATGGTCTCGGGATGTCTGGTGGTCGGATACCATGGCCAAGGTGGCCGGGAATACTTCCAACCCGATTTTTGTCTGCCCGTTGAGCCGGGCGCGCTCAGGTCCTATTGCGAAACTGTGGAGCGGGCCATCGCTCTGTGGGATTCCGGCGAGGGAACGGCAATGGCCGGCAGGGCTCGCCGTTTTGTGCTAGACACCTATGCCGAAGCACGGGAGGCTCAAGATCTATTAGACTTCTGGAGGTCCTTTCCGTCTCATGTCTCCATGGCTCAAAAACCTGAATGAAGAGCAGCGCGAGGCGGCCCTGCACAACGAGGGCCCCCTTCTGATCTTGGCGGGGGCCGGGTCGGGGAAGACGACTGTGCTCGTGTCCCGAGCCGGCCGGTTGATCGACGAAGGCATCTGCCCGGCGAAGAGGCTTTGTGTGCTCACCTTCACCAATAAGGCGGCGCGGGAACTGAAAGCGCGCGTCGCGGCCCGGTTGGGCGAACCTGGCGGACAGATCTGGGCTGGCACCTTTCATTCCTTTGGACTCTCTTTGCTCAGAAAATTTTCTAAAGCCTCGGGGTTTAAGCAGGAGTTTGGCGTGGTCGATGCGACCGATTCGGCCGCCATTGCCAAGGAGCTCATGGGGGATTTTCACAATGCGGGAAAAACCGCTTACGACTCCCGTCGTCTCATCGAGATGATTTCTCAGTGGCGGCATGAAGGGCGTTTGACCGCCCGGGGGGAAGACGAATACGAAGCGGCGGTCGAGTGGTTGATGCCGCGGTATTTTAATCAGCTAGATCGTTTGGGCGTTGTCGATTTCGATGGGCTCTTGCAGCGGCCCATCGATCTGATAAAGCGCGATCCGGAGATCCGGCGCGAGATTCAGCAGATGTACGACCAGGTGATGGTGGATGAGTTTCAAGACACCAATGCGACCCAGATGAAGTTGGTGCGGCTATTGAGTGAGTCTCACAACAATCTGTCCGTGGTGGGGGATGACGATCAATCCATTTACGGTTGGCGGGGGGCGTGCATCAAGAATATTTTGGATTTCCCCAAGAATTTTAAGCGATGCAAGGTGGTGAGGCTCGAGCGAAACTACCGATCGACCGAACCGATCTTAAAGTTTGCGAATGCCGCGATCTCACGGAATGTCGAGCGTCATGTCAAAGTGCTCAAACCCCATCTCGTGGGAGAGGCGCCCGCGCCGAAACTTTTCGTCTATCAAAATGAGACCGAGGAGGCGGAGGGCGTGTGCGGCGAGATCCGGGGTTGGCTTGAGAGCGGGGTGTCACCTAAGGAGATTGCTGTTCTCTATCGTTCCAATAGCATTGGCGCGAGCCTGGAGGCTGAGCTTCGGAAGAATTCGATTCCCTACGCCATCACCGGTGGCACGGCCTTCTTCGACCGAAAGGAGACGCGCGACGCTTTGGCCTACTTAAGGATGGCTTTTCGGCCATCGGCGTTGTCGTTGCGTAGGATGCTTACATCTCCGCCCCGGGGCGTGGGGGGGAAGAGCTTGGAGCTTCTTGAGGTCTATGCTCACGACCATCGTACGAACTTGGTGAGGGCGGCTCGGCGATGGAGGGAGGCCGGGGTGGAGGAGCGGGCGGGTCGCGCGCTCGATGACGTGTTTACTTCGCTTGAGAGCTTTGCTCCCGCCTGCGTGAACTCACCGAAAACTTCGCTTCTCGGCCTTCTCGAACAATCGGGGTATCGCAAGCACTTGGAAAAGAGGAGCAGCGATGCTCTTCAGGGGGCCAAGCGCTGGAGGATGATTGAGATCTTTGCGGATGTCTTTGAGCGGATGATGCTCAAGACTCGCGATCCCAAGGATTTCATCGATGCGATGGAATTGAGGGACCACGCGGATGACGAGGAGGAGCAGTCTAAAATCAATCTCATGACATTGCATGCTTCGAAGGGGCTTGAGTTTCAGTGTGTGATCCTGGTTGGGGTTGAAGAGGAGATCCTGCCGCACCGGACGCTGGGGCTTGATGTGGCGGAGGAGCGAAGGCTTTTTTACGTGGGGGTGACGCGGGCGAAGCGGATGCTCTATCTCACCCACAACAGAAAGCGCAACCGGTTCGGAGGCGAGGTCGACGTCGTGCCTTCACGGTTCTTGATCGAGATTCCAAGAACGCTCTACCAGATGGGAGAGCCGGTGAGAAAAATGTCGGCCGAGAATCGAAAAGCCATGCTCAATCAGCTTTACGAGACGTTGGGCGTTTAGTTGATGTTGTCGTACTTCAGCTTGACCCAGCCCTCGGTGCCGAAGGCGGTGTCGATTTGGCCGTTGGGTGTGATCTTTACCAGCGCAATATCGTGATCGGGGTTGAAGTAGGGGCCCATGTTGAGCGGAACGATCTGGGAAGAGTCTTGGCATACGCCGAATGATGGGGCGGCGTCATAGTCAGCCCAGTGGAACGTGATCTCGCCCTTTTTTCCGTAAGCGGGATCGATGTTGCCTTTCGAATCGAGCTTGAACATCCGCCCCATCCCGTTCTGGTGGTAAGAATAGTTGAAGAGTGAAGAGCCGTGGGCCTGAAGAACGGTTGAGCCGGGGCTTGTCAGGATCCCATGGGTGCCGAAGGATTCATCGAGCCGACCAAACTCATCAAGACGTGCGAAACGGCCCTCGTGGGCAGAAGTAGACACTTCGAAAAGAAGTGAGTCCTTGAGAACCACACTCGAACGATACCAGATGTAGCGAACCCCAAAATGCTCTTGGGTCAAGCTGACGGTGCCTTGGTTTGCGAACGAAGGATCGGAATGGCCTTTTGAATCGAACCGCGCAATCGTGATGCCGCTCGTGTCTCC